>NZ_JBGMNK010000001.1:0-623715 GCF_051336905.1 Pantoea sp. C8B4 | reverse complement strand
CTCATCTGCTCATCTGCTCATCTGCTCATCTGCTCATCTGCTCATCTGCTCATCTGCTCATCTGCTCATCTGCTCATCTGCTCATTTGCTCATCTGCTTTGGGCGCGATAAGCCTCAGGCTTGCGGTTGCCCTACGGGACCTTTACTCATCGGGCCGCCCGGAACAGGTTGCTCTGTGGGCACATTCGGACGGCCATCAGGCCCAATTGGCCTGTCAGATTGCTGGCAACCCATCAGCGAGACCAGACAAGTGATAATCAGCATTCCACCGAATAAACTCTTCATTAATCACGTCCTTTATTTGGGCAACCGAGCGTTGCTTCCTAAGCGTAGTCGATATATCGCTGACGAAAGCCCATAAAAAAGCTGCCATCTCGTTGGAGATGACAGCTGAGAGAAAAATCAATCTGGACGAAGTGACTCAAAATCACTTCACTGAAATCATCACCCCAAATTACCGCTCAGGCGATCGCGGAAATCGCTACTGCGGTTATCCAGCCCGATGACGGTGACTGTCGCACCGTGACGTTGATAGCGGTATTCAATGGCATCCAGTGCCGCGACGCTGGATGCATCCCAGATTTGTGCATGCGTCAGGTCAATGGTGACAACTTTTGGATCGTGTCCGTAATCGAAATGTTCGAACAAATCATTGCTGCTGCCAAAGAACAGCGGGCCGCGTACCGTGTAATAGACCTGTTCACCGTCATCGCTTAACTTGCGTTCAGCATGGATAACATGGGCAATACGACGTGCAAACAGCATCATAGCGAGGATCACGCCAATTAACACGCCGAGCGCCAGGTTGCCTGTCCAAACGGTGACCACGACCGTCAGGGCCATCACCGAGGTTTCTGACCACGGCATACGTTTTAGCGTGGCGGGTTGCAGGCTGTGCCAGTTAACGGTTTTCACCGCGACCACCATCATGATTGCCGCGAGGACCACCATAGGAATCTGCGCCATGATCTGACTCAGTCCGGTAACCAGCAGCAGCAGCACAATACCTGCCGCAACGGTTGAGATGCGCGTGCGTGCTTTGCCCAGCTCAACGTTAACAATGGTTTGACCGATCATGGCACAGCCAGCAATGCCGCCATAGAAACCGGCCAAAATATTACCGACCCCCAGTGCCCAGGACTCGCGGCGCTTACCCGAAGGTGTGTCGGTGATATCGTCCACCAACTTGGCGGTGAGCAGAGATTCCATCAAACCCACGAAGGCAATACTCAGAGCGGTAGGCCAGACAATCTGCAACGTCTGTAAATTAAACGGCACCAGCAGCGTGGTGAATCCCGGCAAGCCTGAACTCATTGGCCCTTCATCGCCGACGTTAGGCACGCGATAACCGAGCAACAACGCCACCCCGGTGACGACGACAATGGCGACCAGCGGTGACGGGACGCTTTTCAGGATTTTGGGTAACAGCAGCACAATCGCCAGAGTCACGGCAAACAGCACCCACACTAATCCCGATTGCCCCCAGACGTGGGGAACCTGCGCGAAGAAAATCAGAATGCCCAACGCATTCACAAAGCCCAGCATCACTGAACGCGGAATGTAGCGCATCATGCGGGACAGCCCGGCAAGACCAAAAATAATCTGAATAATACCGCCGAGGATTACCGCAGGAAGAATGTATTCAACCCCATGCGCGTGCACCATCGGTCCAATCACCAGTGCCACCGATCCCGCTGCAGCCGTGACCATGGCTGGGCGGCCACCTAAAATCGACAAGGTCAGACACAGCACCACCGAGGCGACCAGACTCACTTTGGGATCGACACCCGCTATAACAGAGAAGGAGATCACTTCTGGGATCAGTGCCAGAGCGGTAATCACCCCAGCCAGACACTCACGGGTAAGCAGCGCAGGCGAGCGTAAAACGCTGCCCACGGTAATATCGTTCGCCGCAGGGGCGTGTTCTGTAGATGGGCTCATAAATGTGCAGGCTCTTTTATTATTTTGCGCATACCGTCACGGCATGGCAGCAACCAGTTGGACACTAAACGCGGATGATGTTAGCGGGCATTGAGGGATGAAGCTAGCGGGAGAGCGAAGAAGAGAGTGATTCCGTCCCTGGAATCCGGTATTACACCGAGAGATCGTCAGGCGTTTTGTTAACCACCAGTTCGAGAAGATGACGATAAATATCCAGTTGGATCACATCACTTTCCATCTCAAGGCGATTAATCAGCGAAGCGATGATGGCTTTATTGGTGACCGGCATGCCGGCTTGCAGGATTTCAGCGATGATCTGCCCGAAAACTTCCATCTCGGTGCTGTCGCTGTTACCGGCGAGTTTAAAATAGTCAGCGATAGCGTCACTGCTGGTGGCGGCGTTTTGCATGTATGAAGCCCTTCAGATCGGTCTGATGGCAACCTGGCCTTCAGTTCCATGATGAAAAAACTTACGCGCGGACAGGCGCGTAAGACCCAAACTCATCAACCAACGCAAAAAAGACACCTCTGAAGGTGGAAATCCAAAAACACCTTCAGAGGCGACGCAAAGTGCATCATTCGTTACGGAGCCAGTCGCTGGCTCACGGGAAGTAAACTTATACAATGAAGCCTAACTTGTACAATGATATTTTTAAGGAATTTGTGCTTATTGTTGTTTATCAATGATTTAATAAATTTGACTGACGGGAAACTTATACAAAATAGCTGTACAGGAATAGGCTTTAACGCAGGCTGTATCAATTTGAGAACAAAGTGGAAGGGCTGAGGCGCGCGAACTACAGTGCTAATGTAAGCAAACTTTTCATCAGGCTGACACTTTGTTTATAATAACGCACTTGTTTAGTTAGGTATCTAATCATTAGGCTACTACGTTTTGAGTGACTATCCGCAACCTTTTTCGCGTTTATTACATCTTACTGCACATGCATGGCGGCTGGCGGTCGATCGTCGCCTGAAAGAGAGTGGCTTAAGTATGAGCAGCTGGATGGCCATCGCGACAGTGGCCACGGCCACGGAGCCGCCGACCCAGAAAGCGCTGGCCCAACTGTTGGGATTAGAAGAAGCGAGCGTAGTGCCACTGGTCGATCGACTGGTAAAACAGCAGTTACTGGCGCGCGTTCAGCCGAAAGAGGATCGCCGTAAACGCCTGCTGGTGTTGACTGAGCAAGGCAGCGTGGCGTTTGCCGAAGTGAAAACCCAGGCAGACAGCTTGCGCGCACAGTTGCTGGCAGACATCGATCCTGAAGCGCTGGCGGTGACCGAGAAGGTGCTGCAACAGCTGCTGGCTCGATTGGGAAGTATCTAATCGTGGCAAAACGCAATCCTTATGCACAACGTGAATGGCTGCCTCATGAAAAACCGATGCTGCCGGGTTCACCTTCCACCCCAATCCACTCGCCCTCAAAGCGCGTGGCGTTTGGCATTATTGGACTGCTGATCTCCATCACCGGCGCGCTCAGTAATGCGCTGGTTACGGCCAACCTCACCAATCTTCAGGGCACCTTTGGCGCTTACAGCAATGAGATTGCCTGGCTGCCGGCTGTCTACGTGATGGGCAACATTTCCATCAACCTGCTGCTGGTTAAATTTCGTCAGCAGTTTGGCCTGCGGCTGTTCACCGAAGCTTTTCTCGTGCTTTACGTCATCGTGGCGTTCTTCCATATCCTGGCAAACGATCTCAGTTCCGCCATTATTGTGCGCACCGCTCACGGGATGGTGGGTGCGGCGCTTAGCTCGCTTGGTATCTATTACCAAATTCAGGCCTGGCCGGCGAAACACCGACTCAAAGCCCTGGTGATCGGCATTACCGCATCCCAGCTGGCGATCCCGCTCGCCCGTTTGTTCTCTACCGAATTGCTCCAGCTGGAAGAGTGGCGCGGTCTTTATCTGTTTGAGTTAGGGCTGGCGATGATAGCGCTCGGTTGTGTTCTGGTGGTGAAGTTGCCGCCGGGCGATCGTATCAAGGCCTTTGAGAAGATGGATTTTGTCACCTTTATCCTGCTGGCACCCGGCATGGCACTGCTGTGCGGCGTGCTATCGCTGGGCCGCATCGAGTGGTGGTTTACCACGCCGTGGTTAGGTATTTCATTAGCCATTTCGTTGGTGCTGATTGTTGCGGCAGTGGTGGTGGAACATAACCGCGCGAATCCACTGATTAACACCCGATGGCTCAGCAACGGCATGATTGTGCGACTGGGCATTGTCATGATCATGATGCGTATTGTGTTGGCCGAGCAAAACACCGGCGCGGTGGGCTTCCTGCAACAGCTTGGGCTGCTGAATGACCAGATGCGTGGCTTGGCCTTAGCGATTATCGCTGGGGTGATTTTTGGCATGATCGCCAGTGCATTGACCATCAAACCGACGCATCTCAGTTGGCCGATCGTCACCTCTCTGGTGGTGATGATCATTGCCTCGTACATGGATGCACAATCCAGCCCAGTGACACGCGGCAACAACTTGTATGTCAGTCAGTTTTTACTCGGCTTTAGCAGCGCGTTCTTCCTCGCACCCGCGATGCTATTAGGGATTGGCGGTGTGGTGACGCAGCCGAAAAATCTGGTGAGTTTTGTGGTGCTGTTTGGCATGAGCCAAAATCTGGGCGGGCTCATTGGCTCGGCGATTCTCGGCACCTTCCAGACGTGGCGGGAGAAGTACCATTCCAGCCTGCTGGGCGACCAGCTGTCACAGCTTGATCCCAATGTCACCGAGCGCCTCAGCCAATACAGTTCACTGTTTAGCAGCCAGTTGCCCGACAACGTCCTGCTCAGTGCGCAAAGCAGCAGCCAGCTTCAAGCCGTGGCCACACTACAGGCTAACGTGCTGGCCTACAACGACACCTATTTATTGACTGCCGCGATGGCGCTGATCACCCTGATGTGGGTGCTGTGGCGATTGACGCGGCTGCGTTATATCAACTGGCGTCAGGCACGCCATAATTTGACAGAACAGCGTCAGCAAGCTTCAAACCCGACGGAGAATTCATGAGCCAACAGGACGATATTCAGGCTGCGGAGCGCGAACGCGCCAACCGCCGACGCATTCTTTCCATCGCTTTCGGCAGCGGCATTGTGATTGTTGGCGTATTGGTGATTTTATACGCCTGGCAGCTGTGGCCGTTTACCAGCACGATTCAGTCAACGGAGAATGCCTATGTGCGCGGGCAGGTCACCTTTATCAGCCCGCAGGTCAGCGGCTATCTGACCGACGTCAATGTGGTGGATTTACAACCGGTCACCAAAGGGCAGTTACTGATGACCATTGACGATCGGATCTATCGCCAGCGCGTGCATCAGGCGCAAGCGCAGCTGGATATGAAAATCGCTGCGCAAAACAATAACCAACAGCAGCGCCGCAGTGCGGAAGCCAATATTCTCAGCAATAAAGCTGCGCTGGAGAATGCCAAAGCCCAGGCGCTGAAAAGCAGCCTTGACCTGAAGCGTGTCGAAAATCTGGCGGCCGATGGGTCGCTCTCTGTACGTGAACGTGACGCGGCGCGTGCCGCTAACGCGCAGGCGCAAGCGCAACTTCGCCAGGCAGATGCGCAGGTTGCGGTATCGCAGCAGAGTTTACAAACGGTCATCGTGAATCGCGGTTCCCTGGAAGGTGATGTAGCCAGTGCCAAAGCCGCACTGGAACTGGCCAATATCGATCTGGCCAATACGCGGATTATTGCGCCCGACAGCGGACAGTTGGGGCAATTGTCGGTGCGTAAAGGGACCTATGTCACGGCGGGTACGCGCCTGACGTCAGTGGTGCCGGATAACAAATGGGTGATCGCCAATCTGAAAGAGACACAGCTGGCACGTGTGCGCCCAGGATTACCCGTGACGATTCGGGTTGATGCGCTGGACGGCAAGCGTTTTGACGGCCGGGTTGAATTTATTTCCCCCGCCGCCGGTTCGGAATTCAGTGCCATTTCACCGGACAATGCCACCGGTAACTTTGTGAAGATCGCACAGCGTATTCCGGTACGTATTCAAATCCTCGGCGATACCGAAGGATTGCGTCCCGGCATGTCGGTTGAAGTCAATATTGATACCGCAGCAGAGCCGCACAAGGATGCGCCATGAAGCGGTTAATCCTTGCCTCGCTGATGGCGTTGATGGTCAGCGGCTGCGCGACCGAAGTGGAAAAGGCCCCGGCATCTTTACCGATCCCGGACAGCTGGCGCCAACAGGTTGGCCCATCGGCAGCTCCCGAAGCACAGTGGTGGCAACGCTTTGGCGACGATAACCTTAACCGCTTAGTGAACCAGGCGTTGCAGCATAACAGCGATATCCTGATTGCCCGTTCACGGGTCGATCAGTACCGCGCGCAATTGCGTGCTGCGCAGGGGGATAATTTTCCCACGCTATCCGCCGGGGTTGCCGCCACGCATCAGCGCGCATTGTCGGCTGTGACCGGGCAGCCGTATGAGAATGCCGTCTTCCAGGGACTGCTGCAGGCAAACTATGACGTGGACCTCTGGGGCAGTCGCAGCAACAGCATTCTTGCCTCGCAAGCGTCTCTGGATGCCCAGCGTGCTGCAGCCTCAGCGGCTGAATTAACGGTTGCCAGCTCGGTGGCCTCCGGTTACCTCAGTTTGTGCGCGCTGGACGAACAATTGCGCGTCACAGAAGCCACGCTGGCCACGCGTGAAAACTCGCTAAATCTGGCACAGCGCCAGTTTGAAACCGGCTATACCTCGCGACTGGAGTGGATGCAGGCGGCATCGGAATATCAGACCGCCAAAGCGCAGGTGCCGCAGTTACAGCATCAAATCGAACAACAAGAGAATGCACTCAGCGTGCTGGTGGGCATGAATCCGCGCGAGATTGCCCGTACCCGCAACTTCGACCACATCAAACCGCAGACGCTGCCGACGTTATTGCCGTCTCAGCTGCTGAACCGCCGCCCGGATATTGTGCAGGCGCAGCGCCAGTTGATTGCAGCGGATGCCTCGCTGGCCTCGGCGCAGGCCGATTTATTGCCGTCGCTTAATCTGACGGCGACCGGCACGCTGCAAAGTTATCAATTGCATCAGTTACTCGACAATCCCTTCCGCCTGTGGAGCATCGGCGGCAGCATTCTCGCACCGCTATTAAACCGCGAAGCATTGACGGCGCAGGTGGATGTGGCGATGGCCGCACGTAACCAGGCGCTTTATGGCTATGAGAAAGTGGTGCGCGGTGCCTTTTCGGATGTGGATAACGCGTTGGATGCCATTCGTCGCAGTCAGGAACAGCTGACGGAATTGCAGAAGCAAGAAGGCTATGTGACAGAAGCATACCGCATCGCACGTAATCGTTATCAGAACGGTTATGCCTCTTATCTGGATGAACTGGACGCGCAGCGCACCTTGTTTAACACTCAGCTCAATATTGTCTCAGTGAAAAACACTCTGTTGCTCGCACAAATCGATCTTTACCGATCGCTCGGCGGCGGCTGGCAGGGCTAAACATCATGCCACAAGCCGGTTTTGCGGCAGATTTTACGCTGTAAACCCGGCAATGTCCGCTTTTGCCATGGAATGAGGCGCTGCTTAAGTCATTCGTGCTTTTTTTTACTTGTCTTTACATATAGTGGTATTATTCGCGCGCTTTACAAAGTCTGAACGGATCAGTGCAAGTTCAATTACGCACACGGTCGCCATTTGTGGTGATTGGCTACGACAGGGGAAACAAAGGAAATGATGAATAAAAAAGCGGCGCTTGCCTTAATCGTGACAGCGGCATTAATGACGGGTTGCGCACCGCGCACCGCACCCATTCAGAACGTGAGCCAGACCGTTGGGCAGAGCTACACGGATAGTCAAATGCAGCGCGCCATCGTTGAAGCCGGTGCGGCCAACCACTGGGTGATTTCCCCAGCAGGCCCGGGCGTGATGAACGGTAAGCTGTCCGAGCGCGGTCATACGGCCGACATTCGCATCACTTATGCTGCAAACAGCTACCGCATTGATTACGTGAGCAGTACCAATCTGAAAGCGGGCAGCGGCCAGATCCATCGTAACTACAACCGCTGGATTCAGAATCTGAACCAGGGTATTCAGACGCGTCTTGCGGTTCAGGCCGTAAAATAAGCGCCATGCGTGATCGCTGACATAATGTTTTAAAGAAAGCGCTAACGCTGCCGAAAGAGAAAACAGGCGGGCCATGTGCCCGCCTTGTTAATCGGCGACATTCGCATGAGACGGATGACGGACTCGAACGCAAGCAGGGAAGGGATGCCGCACAGCGAAAATCTGACCATCCCTGAGGCTGAAGAAAGAATACAGGTATGAAACTCGCTTACACCCTGGTTGACTGGCACGCGATTGCACCAGGTCACAGCACTGCCGATGAGTGGCAGCACTGGGCCGGGCAGCAAACCGCGTTAGACGCCACCCTACCGATCGCCAAACCCCAATTTTTGCCGATGATGACTGCACGTCGCCTGAGTGCGGGCAGCCGTGCGGCTGTGGAGAGCGGGCTGGCGTTACTGGCACGTCAAACGGTGGATGCCATTGTGTTTACCAGCCGCCACGGTGAGCTGGAACGTAATCTGCGCATACTCACGGCGTTAAAAGATCAGCAGGCGCTGTCTCCGACCGATTTTGCCATGTCTGTACACAATTCTGCGGTGGGTAGCTTAACCATTGCGGCGCGACAGCCGCTGGTCTCTTCGTCGATTTCAGCGGGCATGGACAGTTTTCAACAGGGTTTGCTTGAGGTCGCGGCTTTGCATCAGGCGGGCTACGCGCAGGTGCTGCTGGTGGATTTTGACGGCGTTGTACCTGCCTATTATCAGCCGTGGCTACCTGAAATTGACCGCTTCAACGCCCCTTACGCGGTGGCTCTGTTGCTGCAATCCGGCAATGAGTGGCGCTGCACAGCAGAGCCCGCGCGCCCCGACGCCGAGACTTTGCCGCAAAGTTTGCAATTCCTGCAGGCGATGCTGCAGGGTAACGAACGAATGACGATTGCCGGTGAGCGTCACCTGTGGCACTGGGAGCGTGATCATGGCGGATAATTCGTTAGCCCTGCGCTGGCGTGCTGGCTGCAACTTTTACTGGCGACTGGTGATGACCGCCGTGAGTTTTACGTTGTTCAGCGTTGGCGGTCTGCTGCTGTCTGTGACCTGGTTTAACCTGCTGCTGTTGATTCAGCGCGATGGCCTGCGCCGGCGTCAGATTGCGCGCAGTAGCATTGCCTGGAGCTTCCGCTGTTTCCTGCGCTTCTGTCGCTTTGTCGGCGTCTACGATTATCAGATCATCGGTGCGGAACGACTGCGCGAGGATCGCGGCTGCCTGATTGTAGCCAACCACCCCTCGCTGATCGATTATGTGATGATTGCTTCGGTACTGCCGGAAATGGACTGTCTGGTTAAGGCCGAATTGCAGCACAACATTTTTTTTAATGGCGTAATCAAATCTGCCGATTACCTGATTAACAGCGAAGCCGATACCTTATTGCCAGATAGCCAGCAGCGTTTAGCGCGCGGCGATACCATCCTGATTTTTCCTGAAGGTACGCGTACCCGTTATGGTGAACCGTTGAAGCTGCAACGCGGTGCCGCCAATATCGCGGTGCGTGCCGGATGCGATCTGCGCGTGGTACATATTAGCTGCACCCAGCGTATGCTCGATAAGCAAAGTCGCTGGTATCAGATTCCGCTGGTTAAACCCGTTTTTACTGTACGCGTACAATCGCGTATTGATAGCCAGGCCTTCAGTGAAGCCGAAGAAGATGCGCAGCCGCTCGCCGCGCGTCGCCTGACGCGTCACCTGCAACAGGCACTGGTCCCTGAAGAGACAAAGTAAGTTATGCAAGCACTGATTGACGACATCAAACTGATGATTATCGACACGCTGAATCTGGAAGATATCAGCCCGGACGATATAGAAACCGACGCACCCTTGTTTGGCGAAGGGTTGGGACTCGATTCAATCGATGCCCTTGAGCTGGGACTGGCGGTGAAAAATCGCTTCGGCGTACAGCTTTCCGCAGAAAGCGAAACCTTACGCGCGCACTTTTTTTCCGTGGCCACGCTGGCCGCGTTTGTTGAACAACAGCAAGCCTGAGAACAGTCAAAATGATGAATAAAGACGAAATTTACCAGGAAGTGGCCTCGCTACTCACCTCGCTGTTTGAAATTGATGCCGATGATATCCGCCCGGATGTCCGTCTGTATGAAGACCTCGAACTCGACAGCATTGATGCGGTGGATATGGTGGTGCACCTGCAAAAGCGTACCGGCCGTAAAATCAAACCTGAAGCCTTCCGTGCGGTTCGCACCGTGCAGGATGTGGTGGATGCCGTCGATCAACTGATGCGCGACGAAGCCTGATTTCCGGCATGCCAGCCTTTCTGCGCCTGTTAAATGGTCTGGCCCTGCTGGCCTGGCCATTTCTGGTGTGGCTCGCTGTCACCCATCCGCAATGGCGTGGTGTGATTGCTCTGTTAGCCTTGCTGTTTGGCTGGCGTATCTGGCAATTACGTCACGCGCAGGGCGCGATGGGGCGAGTGATGCTGTTGCTGGCGCTGGTGGGCACCTTACTGTGCCTTGCCAGCATGCTACTGCGCAGCCAGCATTTGTTGCTGTGGTATCCGGTGGTGGTCAATACGCTGATGCTGCTGCTGTTTGGCACATCTTTGTGGAGCCCCATGCCACTGGTCGAACGTTTAGCGCGGCTGCGTGAAGCGGATTTGCCTGCGCGGGCAGTGCGCTATACGCGGCGCGTGACACAGGTATGGTGTGGGTTTTTCATTTTTAACGGCAGCGTGGCGTTGGTCACTTGCCTGCTCAATGATCTCTCGCTGTGGACACTCTGGAATGGGTGCATCAGCTATCTGCTGATGGGCACGCTGATGGGCGGCGAATGGCTGCTGCGTCAGCGTATGAGGAACAAGGCATGAAGGTGGTGAGTATCCGCGACTGGCTCGAAGCGCCGGATCGTGTCGTGGCCTGGCAAGGGCAGCAACAGCATTGGTTATCGGAAATGCGCCAGCAGGTGATGGCGTTAGTGGAGACATTGCAACGGCTGCCGGGCCAGCACTGGGCGTTATGCTTCGATAACAGTTATCACTTCACGGCTGCGCTGCTGGCGTTATGGCACGCCGGTAAAACCCCGGTGATCCCCGGACATTGTCGTGCCGCGCAGCTGGAAGAGATGGCAGACCAATTGGATGGCGTGATCAGCGATATGCCGCTGGCGGTGTCCCTGCCACAGTTGCGCTGGGACGGTGCACTGGCGCTGGGTGAGCTGCCTGCCATCGCCGGGGATGCCGCGCTGGTGTTGTTCACCTCCGGTTCCACGGGCACCCCACGTCGCGTAGTGAAATCACTGCGTGCACTCGATCTCGAAGCGCAGTGGCTGGCGGCGTTATGGGCCGAGCGTCTGCAGCAATGCCACGTCATTGCCTCAGTGAGCCATCAGCATCTGTATGGCCTGACGTTTCGCATTGTGTTACCGATGGCGTTAAGTTTGCCACTCGCCGCCCAGCAAATTTTTTACGGTGAGCAGTTGGCCGATCAGCGCCGCGATCGCCGCTACGCCTTTATTAGCAGTCCGGCCTTTTTGCGACGCCTTGATCCTGCCCTGGATGCGCCGTCGTGTGCGTTGATTGTTTCGGCAGGCGGGGCTTTGCCCTGGGCTGATGCGCAACGTGCTCAGAATGCCTTCGCTTGTGCGGTGGATGAGATTTACGGCAGCACCGAAACCGGCGTGATGGGCTGGCGCTGTGCGCAGGAAGAAAACGCCCCGTGGCACTGTTTTCCACAGGTCAGGCTGGAGCAGCAGGCATCTGCTGAATGGCGGGTGTTTTCGGCGTTGCTGGAAACCACTGAGGGTTGGCCGCTCGACGATCGTATTGTGCAACAGCCCTCCGGCGTATTTCAGCTGGCGGGGCGTCAGGATCGGGTGGTGAAGATCGAAGATAAGCGCGTTTCTCTCAGTGAGATCGAGCGACGACTGCTGGCCTTACCCGGCGTGGAAGATGCTGCCGCTCTGGCGATTCAGCGTCACGGACGCCAGGCGATTGGCGTGGTGCTGGCTTTGCCGGACACGCTGGATGCCGCAACGCTGACCCAACGCAAGAAACAATGGAAAATCGCGCTGCAACCCTGGCTTGAGCCGGTCGCCATGCCGCGTTACTGGCGTGTCGTCAACGCGATTCCGGTGACGGCGCAGAGTAAACGTGCCTGGCCCCAAATTGAGGAACTGTTTGATGTTGCCGGTTGAACTCAACGCCCTGCAGCAGGGCGCAACACTGACGTTGCGCCTGCATGCTGCCGCGGATCTGTTTTGGTTCCGCGGCCACTTCCCGACCTTACCGATTTTACCCGGCGTGGCGCAGCTCGACTGGGCTTTACATTACGGCCTGTCACGCCTGGCCATCGGTAAACACTTCCGTTCTATTGAGAACATCAAGTTTCAGCAGCCGGTGCCGCCTGATGCGGAACTGGAGCTGCAGTTGAGCTGGCAGGAAGACAAATCACTGCTGAGTTTTAGCTACAGCCTGATTCGCGTGGACAGCATTGAGATTGCCAGCAGCGGGAAGATTCGCCTGTGCTGAATGCGCCTTTCAACCCCTGTGTTCTGATTCCCTGTTACAACCACGGCGCCATGCTGGCCTCGGTGCTGGCGCGCCTGGCTCCCTTTAATCTGCCGGTGATTATCGTCGATGACGGCAGTGATACGCAGACTCAGCAGCAGATCGCCGCCCTTGAGGCCCCACAGCTGGATATCCTCACCTTACCGGTGAATCAGGGCAAAGGTGCGGCGGTGATTGCCGGAATGCGCCGAGCCGCCGCAGCAGGGTACAGCCACGCGCTGCAACTCGACGCGGATGGTCAGCATCAGGTGGAAGACACGCCGCGCATGCTGGCGGAAGCGGAAAGCCATCCCGATTGCCTGATCTCCGGCCAGCCTGTTTACGATGATTCCATTCCGAAATCCCGCTTGTATGGCCGTTACATCACCCATTTTTGGGTGTGGATTGAAACGCTCTCCTTCTCGCTAAAAGACAGCATGTGCGGTTTTCGTGTTTACCCGCTGCAACCTTCATTAGCACTCTGCGATCGCCACCCGATTGGCCAGCGCATGGATTTCGACACCGAAATCATGGTGCGACTCTACTGGCAGGGTACGCCGAGCCGTTTTATCAGCACGCGCGTCACCTATCCGGAAAGCGGCCTGTCACATTTTGATGCCTTGCACGACAACCTGCGTATCTCATGGATGCACACGCGCCTGTTCTTTGGCATGGTGCCGCGCATCCCACAGTTACTGAGCCGGGGTAAAACGGCGCAGCACTGGGCCGCCACGCCAGAACGCCGGGGTCAGAGCGGGTTGCGTTTTATGCTGTGGTTGTATCGTCGCGCCGGGCGGCTGCCGTTTGTGCTGTTGCTTTGGCCGGTGGTGGCGGTTTACTGGTTGAGCGGACGTGAGGCGCGTAACGCTTCTCAGCAATGGCTGACGCGGGTGCAGGCAGAAGCCAGTAAACAGCAGATTGCCCTGCCGGCGCCGATCAACAGCTATCGCCACTTTCTGCGCTTTGGTTACAGCATGCTGGATAAAGTCGCCAGCTGGCGCGGAGAGGTGAAGTGGGGACGCGATATTGATTTTGCGCCGGGTGCCGAAGCGGTCATCCGTGCTGCGGATGGCAAAGGACATTTGATCCTCGCTTCGCATCTGGGTGATATCGAAGCTTGCCGCGCGATGGCAAAACAGGTCAGCGGGCTGGTGATCAACGCGCTGGTGTTTACCGATAACGCCCAGCGCTTTCGCGAGGTGCTGGAGAGCATCGCGCCGCAGGCTGGGGTAAATCTAATGCCGGTCACCGATATCGGCCCGGATACGGCCATCCTGCTGCAGCAAAAACTGGATGCCGGTGAATGGGTGGCGATTGTCGGCGATCGTACCGCCGTACATCGTCAGCGCGGGGGCGAACGCCGCGTGGTGTGGAGTGCATTTATGGGCCGTCCGGCACCGTTTCCGCAGGGGCCTTTTGTGCTGGCCGCCGCCTTACGCTGTCCGGTGCTGTTGATGTTTGCCTTGCGGGAACAGGGCAGACTGCGTGTGCATTGTGAGCCTTTTGCCGATCCGATCCTGCTGCCGCGAGCCCAACGACAGGCGGCGCTGCAGGCCACGGTGGATCGCTACGCCGAACGACTGCAACAGCATGCGCTGATGGCGCCGCTGGACTGGTTTAACTTTTACGATTTCTGGACGTTACCAGAGGAGAAGAGCCGCGATGAGTGAACATATCTGGCGCGCTGAGGTTGAATTAACCGTGTCGTTCCACGACTGCGACCCGATGGGCGTGGTGTGGCACGGCAACTATTTCCGTTTTTTTGAAGTGGCGCGTGAAGCGCTATTGCGCAGCATCAACTATAGCTACGGTGAGATGACCGCCAGCGGTTTTGTCTGGCCAGTGGTGGACACGCGTGTCAAATACCGCCAGCCGTTACGCTGTGAAGAGGTGATCCGCGTGGAAGCCCGCATTACGGAATACGAGAACCGCTTGCGTATCGATTATGTCATCCGCAATGTGGCGGGCCAGATCACCACCAAAGCACACACGCTGCAAGTGGCGGTCGATGCGGCGAGTCAGGAGATGAATTTCGTTTCACCCGATATTTTATTTGAACGCCTGGGAGTCAAACCGTGATCAGAACTCTTTGTCTGATGCTGACGTTGCTGTGTGCCAGTGCACAGGCCATCACGTTGGATCAGCTGCAGCAGCGTTTTGCCAGCCAGCCGGTGATCCGCGCCAACTTCGAGCAGGTGCGCACCATTTCTGGTATGTCGCAGCCGCTGGTGTCGCGCGGCCAGTTATTAATCGCCCAGCAACAAGGTTTGTGGTGGCATCAGGCCACGCCGTTTGTGATGACCTTGATTCTCGATGATAAGCGGATGGTTCAGAGCATGAGCGGTCAGCCGCCGCAGGTGATCACCGCCGACAGCAATCCTCAGATGTTTCAGTTCAATCATCTGCTGCGCGCCTTGTTTCAGGCCGACGAAAAGGTGCTGCGCGAGAATTTTGAACTCGATTTCCACGATAAGGGGAATGACCAGTGGCAGCTCAGCCTGACGCCTAAGGCGGCACCGCTGAACAAAATCTTCAACCGCATCGATCTGCAAGGCGCAGCCTTCCTTAACAGCATTACGCTGGATGATAAGCAGGGCGATAAAACCGCCATCACTTTAAGTGATACCCGCACCGAGCCGAAACAACTGACTGATGAAGAGCGAGCGCGTTTTGTCCCAGCGCAGTGAGAAAACCGCTGCGCTGCTGTGGCTGGCGGTATGTCTGGCATTGGCGGTGGCACTGGCCATCCTGTTGCCGCGCAGCCAGCTGAATAGCAGCGTGCTGGCTTTATTGCCGCAACAAAATCTTGGGCAAGCACCCGCTGAGATCCAGCAAGGCTTTATGCAACGGCTGGATCGCCAACTGGTGTGGCTGGTGAGCGCCGATGATGCGCATGGCGATGAAGTGGCAGAGTGGTGGCAAGCGCAGCTTCAGGCGCTGCCGATGCTGAAACAGGTTAGCGGTGCGCTGGATGATGACCAGTTGCAGCGTTGGGGCACCTACGCCTTCCAGCATCGTAACGGCCTGATCGATCCGTTGACGCGCGCACGTCTGCAAAACGGCGGTACGGCACAAGCCGACTGGATTCTGGCGCAACTGTTCTCAGCGTTTGCTGGTGTGAGCAGTAAAGAAATTCAAAACGACCCGCTGATGCTGGTGCGTGGCGCGCAGCTGGCACTGCAGCAGAATGCCAGCAAAATGGTGCTGCATAACGGCTGGTTAACCGTGAATGACGCCCAACAGCGCCGCTGGTATTTCCTGCACGGTGAACTGGCGAGCAATGCCTTTAGCATTCAGCAAAGTCATCAGTTGGTGACCGCCCTCAATCAGCTTGAACAGCAGTTAAAAACGCGCAGGCCAGATGCGCAGCTGTTAACGCGTGGCACAGTGCTGTTTAGCGATGATGCCAGCCAGCGCGCGCAGCATGATGTCGAAACGCTCGGCAGCGTCACACTGGCCGGCTTGCTGCTGCTGGTGTGGCTGGTGTTTCGCTCGCTGCGGCCCCTGGCGCTGTGTGCGCTCTCGGTGGCGATAGGCGCGATGGCGGGTACGGTGCTGACCTTGATCTGTTTTGGTGAGCTGCATCTCACGACGTTAGTGATGAGCCTCAGCATTGTCGGCATCTCTGCCGATTATACCTTGTACTATCTGACGGAACGCATGGTACACGGCGAACAATCCACGCCATGGCAAAGCCTGCACAAGGTGCGGGCCACTTTACTGCTGGCACTGGGCACCACGGCGATTGCCTGGCTGCTGATGTTGCTGGCACCGTTCCCCGGTTTGCGCCAGCTGGCGGTGTTTGCCGCCAGCGGGTTAAGTGCCTCTTGCCTGACGGTGATCTGTTTTTATCCATGGCTGGTGCGCGGCCTGCCGGTGCGCCCCATCCCCGGCATGGTGTGGCTGGCGCGCTGGTTAGCGGCATGGCGCCGTAACACGCTGTTAAAAGTCGGATTGCCACTGCTGGTGGCGCTCTATGCACTGAGCGGTATCCTGCAACTGCATGTCGATGACGATATTGCCCATCTGCAGAGCGCTCCCGCGAAACTGCTGGCGCAGGATCGCCAACTGGCACAGCTCACGGAACAGCAGGCCGATCAAACCTGGTTTGTGGTATGGGGCGATAACGAACAGCAGGCATTGCAGCGTCTCAGCGAATTAACACCAAAGCTGCAACTGGCGCAGCAGCAGGGTTGGATGGCGGGTTATCGCGTATTGCCGCTTAATTCGCTGGATCAGCAACAGCAGGATCTGCAGCTGTTGCAGCAGGCCGCGCCAACTATCCTGGCGCGGTTAACGCAGGCAGGCATCACGTTAACCCATGCCGACTTAACGGCGATGCCAGTCAAAGCCGATAACTGGCTGGCGAGTCCGCTGAGTGAGGGTTGGCGTTTGCTGTGGCTCTCGTTGCCGGATGGACGCAGCAGTGTGCTGGTGCCGGTCAATGGCGTGAAAAACAGTGCGGCGTTATTAGACTTAGCCACGCAGCAGGCGGGCGTGAGCTGGGTCGATCGCAAAGCCAGCTACGATGAGCTGTTCCGCTTCTGGCGTACACTGCTGAGTGGCCTGTTGGCACTCGCGCTGCTGCTGATTACCGTCAGTTATATCGTACGACTTGGTTTGCAAGCAGGTTTGCGCAGCGCGTTGCCTTCCTGGCTGTCGCTGGCGGCAGCGCTGGCAACATTAGGCTGGATTGGCGCCAGCCTGAACTTATTTGCCTTGCTGGCGCTGATTCTGGTGCTGGGCATCGGCATCAATTACACGTTGTTCTTCAGTAATCCGCGCGGTACGCCACTGACCTCAATGCTGGCCGTCACGCTGGCGATGATGACCACACTGCTGACGTTGGGCATGCTGGTGTTCAGCAGCACGGCGGCGATCAGTGGTTTTGGCACGGTGCTGTGCAGCGGAATCTTTTGTGCATTCTTGCTGGCCCCACTGGCGCTGGCCCCAGGGAAAAGGAAGCAACGATGAAAACAGGTGCTTTGTTGTTGATGCTGAGTCTGCTGTTGAGCAGTTGCGCACAGCATGACAGCGCATCCAATCGGCCCACCGCGTGGCTGAAGCCGGGCGTGCGCGTCACGTTGCCTGCGCCGGGCATTTCACCCGCGTTTCAGCAGCAGCAACTGCTGACCGGCCACGCCAAAGGCAAAACCCAGTCACTGCTGGTGCTGTTAAGCGCCGATTCACAGCAAATCAGCCTGGCGGGATTGTCCTCACTGGGCATTCGCTTGTTCCGCGTGACCTATGATAAAAACGGGATTCATACGCAGCAGATGATGGCGCTGCCCGAAATGCCGCCAGCCAGCCAGGTGCTAGCGGATGTCATGCTGAGCCACTGGCCGCTGAGTGCATGGCAGCCGCAGTTGCCGCCAGGCTGGCAGTTAATCGACGATGGCGATCGTCGTGAGTTGCGCGATCCTGCCGGTAACGTAGTGACGTTGATTCGCTATCTGCAACGGGGAACCGTGCGTGAACCGATCAGCATCGACCAGCGCGCATTCGGTTATCAAATTCAAATCCAGCATCTGGACGCATCCTCATGATCTACATTTCGGCATTTGGCATGGTGAATGCGCTCGGCAACTCACTGGAGCAGATTGCCGCGCAGCTGACGTCAGGCTATGCCCCCGGTATGCAACCGCGCGAAGGCTGGTTGCAGCAAGGTAAAACCTGTTGGCTGGGCGAGGTGCCGGGCGAATTGCCGTCAGTGCCCGACGCACTTGCCGCGCATAACACGCGCAATAATCAGCTGCTGCTGGCGGCACTGGCGCAGATCCGTCCGGCCGTGGATGCGGCGATTGCCCGGTTTGGTCGTGAGCGCGTGGCGGTGGTGCTGGGCACCAGCACGTCAGGGGTGGACGAGGGCGATCGTCAAGTCGACGGAGGCTTGCCGGGTTACGATTACCGCATGCAAGAGTTGGGTGATCCGTCGCGCTTCCTGGCGCACTACCTTGAGCTGGATGGCCCGGCGTACACGATTTCTACTGCCTGTTCCTCCAGCGCCCGCGCGTTAATCAGCGGACAGCGCTTGATTGAGGCCGGTCTGGTGGATGTGGCGCTGGTGGGCGGTGCGGATTCATTGAGCCGCATGCCAATTAACGGCTTTGCCAGCCTGGATTCGTTATCCGAGCGTCAGTGTGCGCCGTTCAGTGCAGAACGTGACGGTATTTCTATCGGTGAAGCGGGGGCGCTGCTGCTGCTAACGCGTGAGCCGCAGCCGCTGGCGCTGCTTGGTGCGGGTGAGTCATCAGACGCCTGGCATATGTCGGCTCCGCATCCTGAAGGCATTGGCGCAGAGCAAGCGATGAAGATGGCGCTGAAGCAGGCCGAATTGCATCCGCAGGATATCGGCTACATTAATTTGCACGGCACCGCGACGCCACTCAACGATCAGGTCGAGTCGGGCGTGGTTCATCGCTTGTTTGGCGATAGCGTGCCTTGTAGTTCCACTAAGCACCTAACGGGCCATACGCTCGGCGCGGCGGGTGCGACCGAGGCGGCGCTGGCGGCACTTATCGTGCAGCAGAATCTGGCGTTACCGGCGCAGGATTTTAGCGCCACTACCCTGGATAGCACGTTGCCGGTTTGCGGACTGCTGACTTTGCCACAGCCGCTGGCGCGTCCCATCATCGCCTCAAACTCTTTTGCTTTTGGCGGGAACAACACCTGCCTGATTGTAGGAAAGCCTCATGACTGATTTTCTGCCGGTGGGCGACTATCTGCCGCACCGTGCACCGATGCTGCTGCTGGATCGCGTGATTCAGGTCAGCAACGAGCGCGTGGTGTGTGAAGTGACCATCAACCACCAGGGCGTACTCGCTCCGTTTCTTAATGCGCAGGGCGAACTGCCCGCCTGGTTCGGCGTCGAGATCATGGCGCAGACCGTTGGCGTCTGGTCAGGCTTTCATGCCCGACAGCGCGGCGATCGGGATATCCGCCCCGGTATGTTACTGGGTGGACGCGGCTATCGTGCCGCTGCTGCCACCTTTGCCGCAGACAGCACGCTGCGGGTGGAGATGCACTTGCTGATGCGTGATGACAAGCTCGGTAGCTTCGAAGGCGAGATCCGCAGTCAGGATGCGGTCATTGCCAGCGGTCGGCTGAATACCTATCAGCCGGATGAACAGGAACTTAATCAATTACAACAAGGGATGCAGCCATGACGCGCAGCGTATTAGTGACCGGCGCCAGTAAAGGGATTGGCCGCGCCATTGCGCTTCGCCTGGCGCAGGATGGTTTCAACGTGGTGGTGCATTACCACCGTGATGCAGCGGGTGCACAACAGACGCTGGCGGAGATCACGGATGCGGGCGGAGTGGGGCGCACTCTGCAGTTTGACGTGGCCGATCGCGAGGCCACGCGCACCGCAATTGAAAACGATATCGCCGAACACGGCGCCTATTACGGCGTAGTGAACAATGCCGGTATCACGCGCGACGGCGCTTTCCCGGCCCTGACCGAAGATGAGTGGGACAGCGTGATCCACACCAACCTCGACAGCTTCTACAACGTGATTCATCCCTGTGTGATGCCGATGATTGGTCTGCGTCAAGGCGGCCGAATCGTCACCTTATCCTCGGTGTCCGGAATCATGGGCAATCGCGGCCAGGTGAATTACAGCGCGGCCAAAGCGGGGATTATTGGTGCCACCAAAGCGCTGGCAATCGAGTTAGCAAAACGCAAAATCACCGTGAACTGTATTGCGCCAGGTTTGATTGACACCGGCATGACGGATCTGGAGCCGATGGTGATCGACGAAGCGCTGAAGATCATTCCTATGAAGCGCATGGGGGCGGCTGAGGAAGTTGCCGGACTGGCCAGCTATTTGCTATCGGATATTGCGGGCTACGTTACGCGTCAGGTGATTTCAATCAACGGAGGTATGCTGTGATGCAGCGAGTCGTGGTTACGGGCATGGGTGGCGTCACCGCCTTTGGCGAAAACTGGCCCGCGGTGGCCGCACGCATCAAGCAGGGGCAAAACGCGGTGCGGAAAATGCCGGAGTGGCAAATTTACGACGGATTGCACACGTTGCTTGGTGCCCCGGTAGATAATTTCGAACTGCCTGCGCATTACACGCGTAAACGCATTCGTTCCATGGGGCGTGTTTCGTTAATGGCAACGCGCGCCACCGAGCTGGCGCTGGAACAGGCCGGCTTGATCGATCACCCGGTGCTGACCAGCGGTGAAACCGGCATTGCCTATGGTTCATCGACTGGCAGCACCGGCCCGGTCAGTGAATTTGCCACCATGCTGACGGAAAAGCACACCAATAACATTACCGGCACCACCTATGTGCAGATGATGCCGCATACCACGGCGGTGAACGCCGGGCTGTTCTTTGGCCTGCGCGGCCGGGTAATCCCGACTTCCAGCGCTTGCACCTCAGGCAGCCAGGCGATTGGCTATGCGTGGGAAGCGATCCGCCATGGATATCAAACCGTGATGGTGGCAGGCGGTGCGGAAGAACTGTGTCCTTCCGAAGCGGCGGTGTTTGACACGCTGTTTGCCACCAGTCAACGCAACGATGCACCGCATTCATCGCCGTCACCTTTTGATCAACAGCGCGATGGGTTGGTGATTGGCGAGGGTGCGGGAACATTGATCCTCGAATCACTGGAGCATGCCCAGGCACGCGGCGCCACCATTTACGCCGAATTGGTAGGGTTCCACACCAACTGTGATGCGGCACATATTACCCAGCCGCAGCGTGAAACCATGCAGATTTGCATCGAACGCGCGCTGAAAACGGCGGGCGTCACGCCGGAGCAGATTGGCTATATCAATGCCCATGGCACGGCGACAGACCGGGGTGATATCGCTGAAAGTCAGGCGACGGCGGCAATTTTTGGCAATGACACGCCGATTTCATCGCTGAAAAGTTACTTTGGTCACACGCTCGGTGCTTGCGGCGCGTTGGAAGCCTGGATGAGCATTGAGATGATGCGAGAAGGGTGGTTTGCGCCCACGCTGAATCTGACACAGCCCGCAGCAGAGTGCGGCGATCTTGACTACATCATTGGCGAATCACGCTCAATTGATACCGATTATATTCAATCCAACAACTTTGCCTTCGGTGGTATCAACACCTCGCTGGTGTTTAAACGCTGGCGCGACGCTTAACCCCTCCTTGAGCCAGCGGCGATGGTCATAAAGCCGCTGGCCTCTGATTTTTACCGGCCTCAAATCCCCACAAAATATGCGTGAAAATGCAGGCTATTGCTTATAAAAGTCGCAATCTTTGCGATTTCTTAACGATCTGGCGTACCTGACCACGTGTGATGAAGAAAGTTCAGCGAATTTGCTTGCTTTCGCATTCGCTCTCCGCATAATCGCAAACCGTAATAAAAATGATTATCAATATATTTCGTATCAGGGGATATCCATGCGTACTTCGCCTTTCAATCCCGGACTGAAACCGACGCTGCTTGCTGTTCTGGTCAGTGCCGGTTGTTTGCCAGTGATGGCTGCTACCACCAACACCACAACGTCTTCAACCGCGGCCAAAAACGAACAGCAGACGCTGACCGTGACCGCGACGCCACAAGCTGATTTCAAATCCGGCGGCAATGATTTAGTGCCCGCATACCTCGACGGGCAAATTGCCCACGGCGGCCGCCTCGGCATGCTGGGTGAGCAAAATGCCATGGACGTGCCGTTTAACGTCATCGGCTTCACCTCGAAAATGATTCAGGATCAGCAGGCGAAAACCATCGCTGACGTCGTGCGCAATGACGCCAGCGTGCAGAACGTTCAGGGTTACGGCAACTACGCTGAAACCTATCGCATTCGTGGTTTTGAGCTGGATGGCGATGACATGACCTATGGCGGACTGCCAGGTGTCGTGCCGCGTCAGGTCATCGATACCCAATTGATTGATCGCGTGGAAGTGTTTAAAGGCGCTAACTCACTGGTTAACGGTGCGGCAACGTCAGGCGTTGGCGGCATGATCAACCTTGAGCCAAAACACGCGGAAGATACGCCAATGGCGCGTGTCGGCCTGGATTACACGTCGTCTTCTCAGGTGGGCGGATCGGTTGATGCCGGACGTCGTTTTGGTGATAACAATCAGTTTGGCGTTCGCGTCAATGTACTGGATCGTGAAGGTGATACCGCAGTGCATGGCGCTAAACGCCGCACCACTGCCGCTTCCCTTGGCCTGGATTTCCGTGGCGATCGCCTGCGTACCTCACTGGATGTCGGCTACCAGAAACAGACCTTCCACGGTGACCGTATCGGCGTCAACGTGAGTGGGCTGGACTTCATTCCTGCCCCCACAGCTGCCACGCATAACACCAGCCAGCCTTGGGTCTACAGCAATATCGAGAGTGAATTCGGTATGGCGAAGGCCGAGTATGATTTAACCGATAGCTGGACCTGGTACGGTGCGGTGGGTGCTCAGCACTCCCATGAAATTGGCCTGTATGCCAGCCCGGCGGTCTCCGATGCCAGCGGCGATGCGCAGTATGGCCGCTTAGATACCAACCGTATCAGCGATGCTTTCAGTGGCATGACGGGTATTCGCGGTAACTTCACCACCGGATTTGTCACCCACAAAGTTAACTTTGGTTATTCTGCTGTCACTCAGGCGAATAAAACGGCGTGGCGTTATGGCGCAGCGTCAGTAGACACAAATATTTATAACACCCCGACCACTGCTGTCCCGGAAACGACCTCAGGCAGTGGTGATTACCACGATCCGCTGACCACGGGCCGCACGCGTACTCAGGGTTATCTGCTCAGCGATACCTTAGGCTTCTTTGATGACACCGTATTGTTCACTGCCGGTGCTCGTCATCAGAAAGTCGTGGTACGCAGCTACGATAACAACACAGGTGCGGAAGATACCGATTCTCGCTTTGATGCCAGCCGCTGGATGCCAACTTACGGCGTGGTGTATAAGCCATGGAAAGAGGTTTCTTTCTATGCTAACCACACCGAAGCCCTGCAACCGGGTAGCGCGGCGCCAAATACCGCCGCCAACTACGGTAAAACCACCGGGATCGCGCACTCTAAGCAGAATGAAGTGGGCGTGAAGGTTGACTTTGATCGTGTTGGTGGAGCGTTGTCTCTGTTTGATATCCGCAAACCTAACGCGATCACTAACAGCGATAATGTTTATGCGCTGAACGGCGAGCAACGTAACCGCGGGGTTGAGCTGAATCTGTTTGGCGAACCGGTTTTAGGTTTCCGTCTGAACGGCAGTGCCACCTGGCTGGATGCACAGATCACCGAATCTGCTAACGGCACATTGAATGGCAAACAGGCGATTGGCGTTCCTCGTTACTACTTTGTTCTGGGTGCCGAATACGACATCAAACCGGTGGATGGCTTAACGGCCACGGCTTATGTTAACCATTCAGGCTCACAGTATGCCGATGCGCAGAACACCAAGTCGCTGGATAGTTACACCACGCTGGATCTCGGTGTGCGTTACCGCACCAAGCTGAACGACCATGATATGGTCTGGCGCGTGGGCGTTGATAACGTCACCAATGAGAAGTACTGGTCAAGCGTAGAAAGCTACGGCACCTACATTTACCAGGGCGATCCTCGCACCTTGAAAGTCTCCATGAGCTACGATTTCTAATCCGCGCTTAACAGGGACGCCATCGCGTCCCTGTTGTCCTTTTATACTGAAATATTTCTGTACCTTGCCACGCATTCCATTACACTCAGTGCGGCAATCCTGCGCATAAAAGTCCTTTGTTATTGAGTCAACATGAGTTCACCCGCGCCACCTGACGATCACGACGAGCCTTTACGACAATCTCTGGATGATGCGCACTTCGCTATTGTGGTACTTGCAGTGACCTCTGTTACCCTTATAATCTTCGTCCTGATGGTGACATTATGGATGAGCTAAGGTCAGCAACAGTTCATGGAAGCCTGCAAGGAGATGTCGATGGAAGCCCGAGATGACAAACTGATCGCCATAATTGGCCTGCTCTCCGCCTGTTTAATTGGCGTGGTGTTTCTGTTCACTATGACGTGGCTGACTGATGTGCGCCATCCCGCCGATCCCACACTTGATGTACAAACCTGTCCGCCAAAAGTTCATCCGACGCAAAACTCTTAATCCTGCTGCTCCCGCTTGTGCCACTTAATTTGCTGACTGCGCAACTCTAGCGCCAGCGCTTCGTGCAGCGTGCGATTGCCATTCGGATCGCCCAGGCCAAACAGCGCGCCAGGTGAACGTCGATCGTCTGCCCAGGCCGGATATTCGACTACCGGATAGAGCGAAATCCCTTCCAGCGCCACCCCTTCATCCAGTGCTAACAGCGCCTCTTCCGTGACATGCCGCAGCCAGGGAGCGCGAGCGTCACCTTCCGCACCGGTCTCTGCCAGTAATAGTGGACGTTGATAGCGCTGCCAGCACTGCAGCATCAGGCGATGCAGCGGTTGATAAGTCGCGTGTTCAGCAGGGATGGTATCGCCGGAAAAGAACCAGTGGTTATCGGGATAGTAATTCAGGCCGAGAATATCGAGGAAATCTTCACGTCCGCCCAGCTCCGGCGCATCGCGCCCGGCAATCCAGTCCCAGGCTTCAAATTGGGACTGATGCTGTGCATCTGCATAGGGCTTGCTGTCGGGGTTGTCGGGATCGGCGGCGATTTGTACCAGCGGATCGGTGAGCACAAAGCGCGCGTCAGGATAAACCTCACGAATCGCCTGCATCGCCGCCAGCGAGGCGCGCACCAGCTGGCGTTTAAGTTCGCGGCCGCGCTCGCTGGCATAGGGATCAAGCCAGGAAACATCGGCTCCTGCCCATGACCAGAACGAGATTTGGTTTATCGGGGTGAAAAAAGGGTGTTCAACGCCTTCATCACGCATCAGTTTTGCCATGGCACGTGCGAAACGCTCAAAATGATCGACAAAGGCGCTGCGCCAGATATCGAGATGTTCCGGGTATCCAAAATGCGCCAGCTCCCAGATAATCTGCATATCATGACGTGCGGCGGCATGAACCATGGGTACAAAACTGCGCCAGTCGTATTTGTCAGGCGTGGCTTCGATCAAATGCCAGCGTGCACCGTCGCGGGCAGTGTGTAATCCTTCCTGCGCCAGTGCAGCGTAATCTTTCTCCAGTAACATGTCATGACCACTACTGATCACCATATCCATACGCCGGCCACCACTGCGACAGGCGGTGGAGCAGGGGAAGCTACCCTGGAAAAAACTGCGGAAAAGCTGCGGGTGATGGCGCGGGGATTGCTGAGTCATCATCCTCTCCTCACGGTAAACGTCGGGGGCAGAACGCAAGCCTAAGTCTAGACTGTAAATTAAAGGCGCGTCAGCGAGCAGTAGCAGATGTCTCTGATTGCCATCCGCCGCGAGCAAGACCAACAATAATAGATCCAGTGAATTCAGGGATTCGGTATGAGTGAAGCAGCATCCGTTCAGCAGCCGCCATCGGGCGAAGGGTTACGAGAGATTGTTGATGCACGTTGTGCGCTGCATCCCGAAATGAGTGGCGTCCATCCCCTCAACGATGGTTTGGACGCCTTTGCCGCGCGCTATCTGTTGATGGGCATGGCGCAACACACCATTGATGTGCAGTACTACATCTGGCACAACGATATGTCAGGGCGTTTGCTGTTTAGCGCGCTGCTCGATGCTGCCGAACGGGGCGTCAAAGTGCGCTTGCTATTAGATGACAACAATACGCCGGGCCTGGATGACACGCTGGCCGAACTGGATCGCCATCCGAATATTGCGGTGCGCTTGTTCAATCCGTTTTCCTTTCGCACCCTACGCGCGCTCGGCTACCTGACCGATTTCGCCCGACTTAATCGACGCATGCATAACAAGAGCCTGACGGTGGATGGGGCCGTGACACTGGTCGGTGGGCGCAATATCGGTGACGAATATTTCGGTACTGGCGATGAGCCGCTGTTTACCGATTTGGATGTGCTGGCGATTGGCCCGGTGGTACATCAGGTCGCGCACGATTTCGAGCGCTACTGGCAGAGCAAAGCGGTTTCACCCTTGCGCACGGTGGTGGATGTCTCGGGCGATGCCCATCAGGCGGTGCGTTTACCGGCAGAGTGGCAACAGAGTGAAGCCGTTCAGCGTTATCTGGCGCGGCTGGAGCACTCTTCTTTTGTCAGCCAAATGGAACAGGGATCAATGCAGATGACGTGGGCCGAATCGCGTCTGTTGAGTGATGATCCGCGCAAGGGACTGGGCAAAGCGAAACGTTCCAGCCTGTTGCCGCAACGTATGCTGGAGGTGATTGGCACGCCACAGCAGCAGTTCGATATCATCTCAGCGTATTTTGTGCCCACGCGTGCCGGCGTGGCTCATCTGGTCGCACTGAAGCGGCGGGGTGTCAAAATCGCCATACTCACCAATTCACTGGCGGCCAATGATGTGTCCGTGGTGCACGCAGGTTATGCGCGCTGGCGTAAAAAGCTGCTGCGTCATGGAATTGCGCTGTATGAAATGAAGCCACAAGCTAATGCCAGTGAAGCCCCGCATGACCGTGGGTTAACCGGTAATTCCGGCTCAAGCTTGCATGCGAAAACCTTCACCGTCGATAACCGAAAGGTGTTTATCGGCTCGTTTAATTTTGATCCCCGCTCTGCGGTGCTGAATACCGAAATGGGACTGGTGATTGAGAGTGAAGCCCTGGCGCAGCAAACTCATCAGCGCTTTATAGCCGGGATGCGCGATCGCGCCTGGACACTGCGTCTGGACAACTGGGGGCGGGTGAACTGGGTTGAGTATGCCGGTGAAGCCGGTGAGATGGTGCACAAGCATGAGCCGCAGTGTACGTGGATACAACGACTGCTGGTGCGATTGGTGTGGCGCTTACCGGTGGAGTGGTTGTTGTAAATGACAAGGACATCCCGGCGCACCGGACAACAATCGCCCCCGCATTGCAGGGGCTGATGCAGATTACCGTGTGGCAGAGGGCGCTTTAACCGTATTGCGCTGTGGTTTTCCGGAGAACAGGAAACGCAGCAGCGGGATGCGCAGATGGATTTCATACAGCATAAAGGCAATCCCAAACACCATCAGCAGACCGACAAAGAAACCCAGGGTGTTGCTGCTAATATGCGGGGTAACGTAAATGCCATACAGAATCGTCAGTGGATGGTGCACCAGATAGATAAACAGCGAGGCATTCACTAAATACATGATGCGCGGTGAATGGCTGTTCAGCAGCTTGTGGCCAAAGCTAAAGCAGACATTCAGCATACAAAGTCCCATCAGGGTTGAGATCACTTCATCGATTTCATACAGCCAGCCATCGCCGCTGCTGTATCGCTGATTCAGGCTGTAAGCGATAAATACCGCAATGGCGCCAAAACACATCACCGGATTGAAACGCACAAACAAGGCTTTCAGCGCCTGATGTTTCCATGCTAATGCGCCCAGCATAAAGAACGGCAGGAACGTCAGGGTTTGCATCACGGCCACGCTGAACAGACCATCGGCGAACACGGCCGGTACGGCATAGAACAGCGCGCGGCGGAACAGGCACCAGACCAATGCATAAGCCATCAATGCCAGCGTCAGTTTCCCCCAGCCTACCTGCTGATAATCAATCTTCCGCTGCTGAGTGCGCAGCCAGCGGAAGGTCAGCATGCCGAGTGCCGTCAGAATCACTAAAACCAGTAAAAACCACAGATGAGAAATCAGTTCCCACGCCAGCGTGTTGTACTTGTCATACAGAGAAAAGCTGTCCCAATTACCCACTTTGTCGGTCAGATTTTTTAGCATAAAAAACTGCGGCAGGGTAATGAGCGGAATGGCGGTTAACAGCGGGATCCCCACGCGCTCCATGCGGACCTTCAGCCAGCGTTGAGGCTGATAGCGCAGGTAAAGCATGTAGGAAAAATAACCAGAAATAACAAAGAACACCTGCATGCGGAAGGCGTGGATGAAGTCATTCAAAACGGTTAACCACATCGAGGCATCGTGGCTATTCACGGCCCAGCGCTGTGTGGAGTAAATCAACGAGACGTGAAAGGGCACGCCTAATAACATTAAGTACGCTCGAATGGAGTCGAGAAAATATTCGCGTTCGGGTTTTGCTGAACTCATAAGCTTCCAATTTGTCAGTTTACTTGCCGGTTTCACCCTGAAACCGGATTATGCTGGATGAAAATTCTACCGCCTGTAAACAGCGTATACTATCAGGTGATTCTGTATCTTAACCTGAAGGGTTTAATTATCCGAAAAGCACACTTTCAGCTTACAAATCAGCGGAACAATCTTGTGCATAAGCTGTCGGAAAACCGAATAATCCTTTAAGATAAACGGGTTTGATCTGAGCACACGAAAGGGGGGGATGTGCTAAATAATGTGAATAAAAAAGTGGGACTGTTAAAAATGCGCTGGGTAGGCGCGGCAGTTCTGCTGGCGTTGTACGCCAACAATAGCTGGGCGTTCAACATTGATGATGTGGCAAAACAAGCCAAGGCGCTGGCAGGGAAAGGTTACGAAGCGCCGAAGAGCAATTTACCCTCTCAGTTTCGTGATATGAAATTTGCGGATTATCAGCAGATCCAGTTTAACCACGACAAAGCATACTGGGGCAAACTGCGCACGCCGTTTAAGCTCGAGTTTTACCATCAGGGCATGTATTTCGATACGCCGGTGAAAATTAATGAAGTCACCGCCTCATCGGTACGTGAAATCAAATATAACCCTGACTATTTCAACTTCGGCAACGTGAAACACGATGCTGATTCCGTCAAGAATCTCGGGTTTGCCGGATTCAAAGTGCTGTATCCTTTAAACAAAAAGGGTAAAGACGACGAAATCACCAGTTTCCTGGGCGCCAGCTATTTCCGCGTGATTGGCGAAGGTCAGGTGTATGGTCTTTCTGCGCGTGGCCTGGCCATTGATACCGCGCTGCCATCAGGCGAGGAGTTCCCACGCTTTAAAGAGTTCTGGATTGAACGTCCAAAACCTCAGGACAAGCAGCTGGTGATCTACGCACTGCTGGATTCACCACGTGCGTCCGGTGCCTATCGCTTCATTATCAAACCTGGCAAAGAGTCGACGGTGGATGTGCAGTCTAAAGTTTACCTGCGTGATAACGTCGGCAAACTGGGCGTGGCACCACTAACCAGTATGTTCCTGTTTGGCGCTAACCAGCCTTCACCGGTGACCAATTTCCGTAACGAGTTGCATGACTCGAATGGGCTGTCCATTCACGCGGGCAACGGTGAGTGGATTTGGCGTCCGCTGAACAACCCGAAACACCTGGCGGTGAGCACCTTCACCATCGAAAACCCGAAAGGGTTCGGTTTGCTGCAGCGTGGCCGTGATTTCAGCCATTACCAGGATCTCGACGATCGCTACGATCTGCGTCCAAGCGGTTGGGTTGAGCCACAGGGTGACTGGGGCAAAGGCCGTGTCGAACTGGTCGAAATCCCGACAGCGGATGAAACCAACGACAACATTGTGGCTTTCTGGACGCCAGAGTCATTGCCAGAGCCGGGCAAAGAGATGAACTTCCAGTATCGTCTGCACTTCACGCGTGATGAAAACCAACTGCATCAGGATGATGTGGCCTGGGTGAAAAACACACTGCGTTCTGCGGGTGATGTGAAGCAGTCTAACCTGGTGCGTCAACCGGATGGTTCTATCGCCTTTACCATCGACTTCGTCGGTAAAGCGATGAGCAAACTGCCGGACAATACCCAGGTTGCGCCTCAGGTCAGTGTGGGCAACAACGCCGACGTGGTTGAGCAGAGTGTGCGCTACAACCCGGTGACTAAAGGCTGGCGTCTGGTCTTGCGTCTGCGCGTGAAAGATAACAAGCAGCCGACCGAAATGCGTGCGGCGCTGGTGAGCGGCGACAAGACATTGACGGAAACCTGGAGCTATCAGCTACCTGCCAATGAATAAATCGACTTTTTTACCTCAATCTTACGTGGAGGCCCTGCCGCTTGATGCGGCGGGGCGCGCTCGTCTGAGTGATTCGTTACAGAATGCCCAGGCGTTTCACGCTATTCATACGGCGCTGGGGCAAGATGTTGCCGCCAGCGATCGCCCGGATGATGCGCCGCTAAAATCGGTGTCATCACGCGTACAGATGGCCTGGCCGGATTCACTGGCTGAGGGTCAACAACTCAGTAAGGATTATCTCGACCGCACTACGCTGAAGGCGATGCCTAAAGTGAAGCGCTCGCTGATGTTCCCTGAGATCTGGCGCACCAACCCTATCGCGCGTGCATGGGATTCTGTGCGTGGGAAAAAATCCACGCCGCGTTATGCCACAGCGGAAGAGCAAAAGACCGAGGATAAGTGGCGTCATGTCGGTTCTATGCGCCGTTATGTCCTGCTGATTCTGACGATTTTGCAGACGGTAGTGGCGACCTGGTACATGAAAACCATTCTGCCCTATCAGGGTTGGACGCTGCTCGATCCGATCGAGTTGTTTAACCAGAACTGGCTGCAGTCGGTAGAGCTGATCCTGCCTTACATTTTGCAAACCGGGATATTGTTCCTGTTTGCCATTCTGTTCTGCTGGGTGTCCGCGGGTTTCTGGACCGCGTTGATGGGCTTCCTGCAGTTGATGATGGGTCGCGACAAGTACAGCATTTCGTATTCGACCACCGGTGATGAGCCGCTCAATCCGGAGCATCGTACTGCGCTGATCATGCCGATCTGTAACGAAGACGTTGAACGCGTATTCGCCGGTCTGCGTGCCACCTGGGAATCGGTGCAGCGCACCGGTAATGCCGAGCACTTCGATGTCTATATTCTGAGCGACAGCTACGATGCGGATATCGCCATCGCTGAGCAGAAAGCCTGGATGGAGCTGGTGCGTGATGTCGGAGGCGCAGGCAAGATTTTCTATCGCCGTCGCCGTCGTCGTGTGAAGCGTAAAAGCGGTAACATCGATGACTTCTGCCGTCGCTGGGGCAGCAATTACAGCTACATGGTGGTGCTGGATGCCGACAGCGTGATGAGCGGTGAGTGTCTCACCGGCCTGGTGCGCATGATGGAAGCCAATCCGAACGCCGGTATTATCCAGTCGTCGCCAAAAGCGTCAGGCATGGATACGCTGTATGCACGTTGCCAGCAGTTCGCCACCCGTGTTTACGGTCCACTGTTTACCGCCGGTCTGCACTTCTGGCAGTTGGGTGAATCGCACTATTGGGGGCATAACGCAATCATCCGTGTTCAGCCTTTCATCGAGCACTGTGCGCTAGCGCCGCTGCCAGGTGAAGGCTCTTTCGCCGGTTCAATTCTGTCGCATGACTTCGTTGAAGCCGCGCTGATGCGCCGTGCGGGTTGGGGCGTTTGGATCGCCTATGATCTGCCGGGCTCCTATGAAGAACTGCCGCCGAACCTGCTGGATGAACTGAAGCGTGACCGTCGCTGGTGCCACGGTAACCTGATGAACTTCCGCCTGTTCCTGGTGAAGGGGATGCACCCGGTTCACCGTGCAGTGTTCCTGACCGGTGTGATGTCTTATCTGTCAGCGCCGTTGTGGTTTATGTTCCTCGCCTTGTCCACCGCGTTGCAGGTGGTACATACGCTGATGGAACCGACCTACTTCCTGCAACCGCGCCAGCTGTTCCCGGTGTGGCCGCAGTGGCGTCCTGATTTGGCGATCGCGCTGTTCTCTACCACGTTGGTCCTGCTGTTCCTGCCGAAACTGCTCAGTGTGGTGTTGATCTGGTTCAAAGGTGCCAAGCCGTACGGCGGTGCCATTCGCCTGTTCTGCTCGCTGATTCTGGAAATGCTGTTCTCGGTGCTGCTGGCACCGGTGCGTATGCTGTTCCATACGGTATTCGTGGTCAGCGCGTTCCTCGGCTGGGAAGTGGTGTGGAACTCACCGCAGCGTGATGACGATGCCACACCATGGGGCGAAGCTTTCCGTCGTCATGGTTCTCAGATGCTGTTAGGTATTGTTTGGGCGGCCGGTATGGGTGTGCTCGATCTGAACTTCCTGTGGTGGCTGGCGCCGATTGTATTCTCACTGATCCTGTCGCCGTTTGTGTCGGTGATGTCGAGCCGTGCAACGGTGGGGCAGAAGAGTAAGAATGCGAAGCTGTTCCTGATCCCGGAAGAGTATGAACCACCGAAAGAACTGGTTGATACCGATCACTACCTGCAACTGAATCGCGAACGTGCGTTGAAGAATGGCTTTATGCACGCCTTGTTCAACCCGGCATTCAACGCCCTGGCAACCGCAATGGCCACGTCGCGCCATAAACAGAGTGCGTTGCTTGATCATGCGCGTGACCGTCGTGTCGACCAGGCTCTGAGCGATGCGCCTGAGAAACTCAACCGTGAACAACGTTTGCAGTTGATCAGTGACCCAGTAGTGCTGGCGCGCGTGCACTCACGCCTGTGGGAAAGTGCAGAGAAATATCATCAATGGGTGGAGAGTTATCAGAAATTGAAACTCAATCCTGAGGCGCTTCCACAGCGCTAACCTTGAAAACCCTGAAAGCGGCAGCGATGCCGCTTTTTTTTTGCCAACATTCTGACTAACACAATCTTTACGCGCGCAGGTGTAGTTATTCCACCCGTGACCCGGTTAAACTAACGCCAGTTCATTGTGAGTAAATGTTGTGAATTATTTCCTTAAATTAACCGTATTGTGTGCCACCACACTCGTGCTGAGCGGTTGCGGCAGTATTATCAGCCGAACCATCCCAGGACAGGGACATGGCAGCCAGTATTATCCCGGTGTGCAATGGGATGTGCGTGACGGGCCATGGCGCGTGCTGACCATCCTTGATCTGCCACTCTCGCTGGTGATGGATACGCTGTTGCTGCCCGTCGATGCCAGCCACGGCCCTTACGAGTAACGCTTACGCCCATTTATCCGATGGGCTATCGTCATCTTCCCATTCCTCTGCCGCAGCTTCACCCTCTTCAAGATCGCGTGGTGGCTCCAGCTGGAATTCCCCTTCATCCCACTCGTGCAGGGTGTTTTCCGACTGCCACTCCTGACGTAGTTCCACCTCGTCGAAATCGCCGTCAAATACCGCCTGAGCTGCTTCACCGCTGCAGATCGGTAAACACTCACCTTGTTCACCTTCACTGTCAAAGAACTCTGCCTGCCACATGATGTCGCCATCCTGCATCACGTACTTTTGTAGCGAGAACTGGCTCACGCTGACATCGTCCTCGTGTACATCCGTCTGGCTGGCGAGAAACTCCTCGCGTGCGGCGTCGATAGCTTCTTCAAGCGTGCTGTATAAGCTCATAATGAACTCCATGTCTGTTGAAAGGGATTTCACAGAAGAATAGACGAAAAATGGAAGTGTGCAGGACGGGCATAGAATAACGGCGGGCGGATGAATGCAATTCAACCGCCCAAACCGTTTAGATCATCTTTTGCGGGAAATGCAGTACAGGACGTACTGACTCGCGAATAATAGGAGCAGAGTAACGAATGCAGCATTTAATACAGGGTTTCACCTTTTTAAAATTAATACGAGCGGTTGATAAAGCCTGATTTAAATTATAGAGCGTACCGATAAAAACCATATCCTCCTTAACGGGTAGACGTTTACACTCTTTCCGATGCAAGAGGTGGTAGCCCTCTTGATCAGTACTGATTGTCACGTAGTAATAGATGCCTTTATTCATATTATAGGTTCCTGCGATATATTTGCTGTGTGTAATCTTTTTATATTTTTAGAAGGGCAGTTATTTGGCTAACTGTCACGGTTGAAATTAACTGGAATCGATTTCGCTAACAAATTCCAGAAAGGAATAAGCATAGCTCTTCTTTTATAGAAACAGAATATAGAGAGGGTGAACTAAGACAATACCTTGTTATGTAAGTTAATTTTACTGGATTGATAAGCGGATCAAAAGCATTCAGCAATATTAAATAGGAATAGGCCTGGAATGCGTCAAAATTAGATCCGTGACCACCTGTTTCGATGGATGAAGCTTTTTGATGCTGCTGGATGAGAATTCAAAGAGATGCGCATTTTAGTGTTTACATATCGTTAACAAAGATTAATATTCTGCATTTCTACAGGTTATTCTGCTCCATGGATAAAGTTAAATATGGACCGAACAATGCCATCAGCCTGAATTCAGACTGGTCCGGTTTGACTAAAATTGACAGACTATCGTCGTGAAATAACGCAAATTTTCTCAGGAAAGCGTGGAGCACGGACTGTGCTCCACATCACATTAATACAGCGATGGTTGACCTTCAGGGCGGGTTTTAAAACGGCGGTGCAACCACATGTACTGCTCTGGTGCCAACAGAACGGTCTCTTCTACCACTTTATTCATCACGATAGCGGTATCGAGTTCATTCTCGAGCGAGAACTTATGGCGAATGTCAGGCATCATTTTGAGCTCATAACCGCGTCCGTTGGGCAGGCGGCGAGCGAGAAACGGAATCACGCTGGGATTGCCCAATCGAATCAACATATGCGTGCCCGTGGTGGTTGCGGCATCCTGCACGGCAAAGAAAGGGGCAAACACGCTGCTACGCGGGCCGTAATCATGATCAGGAGCGTACCAGATGATGTCATTGTTCTTCATGGCGCGAATCATGCCCTTGAGATCTTTACGATCCAGCATGCTCTTATTTGAGCGCATGCGTCCCCAGGTTTGCAGCCAGTCGATGAGCTTATTGTCATTCGGTCGGTACACGCCAATGCCTGGGTTGTGCATGCCAAACACGCGCGCACCTAGCTCCAGCGTCAGGAAATGCATGCCAATCAATAAAATGCCGCGTTTTTCCGCAAGCGCATGGCTGACATGTTCGAGCCCGGAAGTGGCCACCCATTTTTGAATACGCCAGTCAGGCCAGAACCACGCCATACCGGTTTCAATCAGCCCCATGCCAACCGATTCAAAGTTGTGCTTCACCATGGCTTCACGTTCGCTGGTAGGCATATCCGGAAAACAGAGTTCCAGGTTACGTTGCGCGACTTGCACACGACGTTTTAAGAAGCGCATGGCAATGCGGCCCAGGCCACAGCCAATCGTATGCAGCACCGGGTAAGGAAGTAACACCAGCAGATAAAGAAAGCCGATACCTATCCAGGCCAGCCAGTAACGCGGGTGAAGAAGTTCACGGGAAAATTGGGGAAGTTGAGTCATGGAAATGTCAGTATCCTGCGTCTTGTGCCAGAGAGTCCGGTTTCTGTTATTTGTCGTGATTATGCCATTTTTTCGTGCTGACTGAAATCAAGCATAGCCTGCAGGCGGGTGTAAGGCAGTCAGATTGCGCATTAATCTACAACGGCGGCGGAGAATTGCGTCGGTAATCACGCCATTCAGGATTATCTGACCAGGGGCTTTGCATCGAGCGGAATTCAGGTATCATGTGCGCGCTAAATTTCTCTGATTGCTAACAGGATCGAACACCATGCCAGTGTTACATAACCTTGTTTCCAATAAAGAGCTGAAAGAACGTATGCTGGCTGAAAACGAGCCGCGTACCACAGTCTCTTTTTATAAGTACTTCCAGATTGCCGACCCGAAAGCCTTCCGTGATGCCCTCTACGTTGCGCTAACAAAGCTCAAGGTATTTGGACGCGTCTACGTGGCAAAAGAGGGGATCAACGCGCAAATCAGCGTGCCTGCCAGCCAGTATGAAGCCATGAAAACCGCACTGTATGCGTTTGATCCGGCGTTAAATAACCTGCGAATGAACATTGCGCTGGACGATGATGGCAAATCCTTCTGGGTACTGCGCCTGAAAGTTCGTGAGCGCATCGTGGCCGATGGCATTGAAGATGAAAGCTTTGATGCCAGCGATGTCGGTGCCTATTTGAAAGCCGCAGACGTCAATGCGATGCTGGATGATCCCGATGCGGTGTTTGTCGACATGCGTAATCACTACGAATTCGAAGTGGGCCATTTCGATCAGGCGATGGAAGTCCCCGCCGACACCTTCCGCGATCAGCTGCCGATGGCCGTGGATATGCTGCAGGAGCATAAAGACAAAAAAATTGTCATGTACTGCACCGGCGGGATCCGCTGCGAAAAAGCCAGTGCGTGGATGAAACACAAAGGCTTCAATGATGTTTACCACATTGAAGGCGGCATCATTGAATATACTCGCCGTGCGCGTGAGCAGGGTTTACCTGTCCGTTTCAAAGGCAAAAACTTTGTGTTTGATGAACGTATGGGCGAACGTATTTCTGACGATATCCTCTCCAGTTGCCACCAGTGCGGCGTGCCGTGCGACAGTCACACTAATTGCGTCAATGACGGATGCCATCTGTTGTTCATCCAGTGCCCGAGCTGTGCGGAGAAATACCACAACTGCTGCAGCCCGCTGTGCATGGAAGAGGCGACATTAACACCGGAAGAGCAGCGTTCACGCCGCGCAGGCCGTGAAAACGGTAATAAAGTGTTCAACAAGTCGCGTGGTTTACTCAATATGACGATGGCGATTCCCGCGCCAGAGAAAAAGTAAACGACATCCAGCCTGAGATCGCATGACCTTAGGCTGGTTCTGCCTTAATGCCTTAATGCCTTACTGCCTTACTGCCTTACTGCCTTACTGCCTTACTGCCTTACTGCCTTACTGCCGCACACCTTCCACTGAAATAATCAGCTCTGCTTTCTGCGATGCCGGTCCAAGATCTTTAGTGATATTGAAATCCTTCAAGACAATTTCACCGTTAGCTTCAAAGCCGGCACGATAGCCACCCCAGGGATCTTTTCCTTCGCCCAGCAGGCGTGCATCCAGGGTGATCGGCTTCGTCACGCCATTGAGCGTCAGATCACCTGTGATCTTGTAATCGTTACCCTCTTTTTTGACTGCCGTTGAGGCGAAAGTCGCTTGCGGGAATTTGGCGGTGTTAAGGAAATCGGCACTGCGAATATGCTTGTCGCGTTCGGCATGGTTAGTGTCGAGGCTGGCGGTGTTCAGGGTGACGTTAACCTTATCGCTCGCAGGGTTGGCTTCGTCAAAGGTGAAAGTCCCGTCAAAATCCTTAAATGTGCCGTATAACCAGCTATAACCCAGGTGCTGAATACGGAACTGTACGAAGGCGTGCTGGCCTTCTTTATCAAATTTATAGTCTGCTGCGCTGGCCAGCAAACTGGTGCCTAACAGACTGGCGGCACTCAGTGTCAGTAGCGTCTTCTTAAGCATTTTACTTCTCCTTTTCAGAGGTTAACGGGATGCGGTAACCCAGCATCCTTTTCAATGTGACGTCTCGATCAATAAAATGGTGTTTTAATGCAGCCAGCCCATGCAGGGCGGAAAACAGCACTAACCCCCAGGCCAGCCACAAATGCAGAGCGCCAGCCAAATCGGCCTGTGCACCTGCTCCACTTAACAGGGCGGGCACTTCGAACCATCCAAACACAGAGATAGCTTTGCCATCGGCGGTCGATATCAGGTAGCCGCTTAGCAGTAGCAGCAACAACAAGCCATACAACAGCCCGTGAGTCAGGCTGGCGGAGCGGCGAACTAAGGGGGAATAGTGTGGTAAGGGCGCGGGCGGGGGAGAGATAACACGCCAGCCAAGGCGCAGCAGTAATGTGGCAAACAGGAGGATGCCAATACCTTTGTGGATTTCCGGGGCGCTGTGATACCAGCCATCGTAATATCCCAATCCGACCATCCACAGACCCAGAGCAAACATGCCGTAAATGACCAGCGCCATTAGCCAATGCAACATAATGGTCACTAGCCCGAAATGTTGTTTGGAGTTACGCCACATAAAAGTGAATCCATATCTGGAAATAGAGGGTAATAAGCATCCATATTTTGAAATATGAAAGCAATTAAGCTTACCTTTCTATAAAATTTAACAAGACATTCGGAAATTGTGCGTTTATATCGATGTCTGCGTCAGAAATATTGACGATGGCTGTACGGCTGGCGGGGAAATAAAATTGAATTGAATATTGCTACACCTAATGCGGCAATCTTAACGTTAAAATGTCAGGAAAAAACTATTAATGTCAGCTTGCGTCAATAATACTGGCGCCTGGGGCGCCAGCGAGACAACGTTAAGTAAAGCGCGAAAGTGAAAATGGCTTCAGGTCAAAGGAGAAGGGCTTATCCTGGGCAAATTCACTGGCAAGTTCACCTAATACGCTGGCAAATTTAAATCCGTGTCCACTCAAGCCGGTAATAATTAATCGATTGGGCTCGCCTGGAAGGGTATCTATAATAAAGTCTTCGTCAGGTGTGTTGTCATAGCTGCAGGCCTCACCGTGTAAGCAAACGCCAACCCCTGGTAAGAACTGACGCAGGAAGCTGAAGGCTTCACTGCCGTCTGCAGCGATACTGCCGAAAGGTTTACGATCTTCGGGTTTCTGCATCAGCTGCCCGCCATCGTGACGCCCCACTTTTAATGCATTATTGTCGGCAGGGAAGCCATAAAAGTGACTGCCATCAGGCATCTCCACCGTGAAGCCAGGAAATTGGTTGTTCTCGCTGTATCGACCATCTGCCTGATACCAGGCGAAGACTTTACGCACCGGTTGTAACGGCAGATCTTTTACCAGTTCACTCACCCAGGTACCGGCACTGACCAATAATTTACGCGCGCGAAACACGCCGTCGCGGGTAGTGACTTGCTGCAAATCGCCATCGCGTGCGATTTCACTCACCGGGCAATTAAACAGTTGCGCACAACCCGCCTGTTCAGCCAGCTGTATCCAGCTACGAACGGCCTGCTCACATTTCAGGAAGCCGGAGTGAGGTTCGAATACCCCAATGTAGCCGTCGGGCACAGAGATCTGCGGCCAGCGCTTGCGCACTTCGTCTGCCTGCAGGATTTTTACTTCCAGTTGATATGTTTTGGCGCTGTCGATGACATTCTGGATAAATGAGGAGGTGAGGGGGGCCAGATTGAGGATGCCGCTTCGATGCATGATGCGTTCACCGCTCTGACGTTCCAGCTCATCCCACAAGGTTTGTGCGCGCAGCACCAGCGGGACGTAGCGTTCACCTTCGCCATAGGCATGGCGGATCAGGCGTGTTTCACCGTGGTGTGTGCCCTGGCTGTGCGGAGGATGGGCACTATCAATCATCAATACCGATAAGCCTGCCTGGGTTGCGTAAAAACCGGCGGCGGCACCCACCGATCCACTGCCCACCACAATCAGATCATAAACCATAACCACATCACTCCTGCCAAACGACGAAATTTTTCAACAGCATATCAAAAAAATCACGCCCATGAAAAAGGCACCCTATTGGGTGCCCTTTCACGCGAAGTAAGAAATTAGTGCTTTTGATTATCGCGTAGGTATTGCTCTGTGGACTCAATCTTTGCAATGCCAGCTTCGAGTATCGAGATGAACTGTCTGGCTACATCAGTAGTCAGCCAGTAGGTGGGGCCCACGTCAGCTTCTTCTTCTTTCTGATCCTGCGATGATAGCGAGTGCAGGCGGATCATCATGGCGTCATAACTGTCTACGGTACTGATGTCCCATCCAACCAGCGGATGAGTCTGAATGACGTCTTTATTTCTGTCCATTATAACCTCCTTATTACTCGTTAAACGAAGTGCTTCTTGAGGTTCAATGCGGCTTTTCTTGCACTAGCGGGACAATTATAACATGAAACAGGCGGTACAATAGTTAAAACGTGTGGCGATTAAAAAGAGAACGATAATAAATGCGTTCAGAATGCGACTTTTGTCGAATAATAAAGTGCCCGGTGTGCTGGGCATTTATTCAATAGCTTGAACAGCGGCTATAGCGTAGTTATCGGCGGCGTTAAGGGAAAACTTTATGCCGAAAAAAGGGGAAGGCTTCAGGCTTGTTCTGCCGGAGGTACCTGACCATTACGCCGCTGAATCTCTTCTGCCAACCGAGTAAAGTGCTGTTGTAGCTGTGCGTCGTGGTTCTGGTTTTGCGCTTCGAGCGACAGATTATGCACCAGTAACTGACTGGCGCGATCGTCGAGGCAGAACGTCAAACTGGCAAAGGCATTTTCCAGCACCGTTAAACGTCGCTGCTGTTCAGCAATTAATGCCAGCAATTCACCGAAGGTCATCGCCTCTTCTGGTTTTTCAGTAGTCATGTAAAACACCTCCCGTAAGCATGACGAGGCAAGGATAGGGGATCGTTAAACATGAGTCTAGATGCAGCGACTTTATCTGGCGAGAGGGAAATTAAAACAAAAAAACCGGGTGGCGAAACCCGGCAAAAACGGCACAGTGGCAGTTAATCAGTAATAAACCAGTCGTCTGCGCTTTCCCACGTTTCTTGTAAAATATCGCTAATGCGTTCGCGTGACGCTTTACAGCCACCAAATACGCTCAATTGATTGCCGCCCGCATAACGGACTTTGACATGGTGATCGTCATCGGGGAAATCACGGGAAATACGACGGGTGAGTTCGGCACTGAGTGCATCCAGTGCACCTGCGGGAAGGGGCTGAGTTTTCGCTACGGTAATTTCAACACGCATAAAAGCCTCCGGGATAATATACTGGTTATTTGTACAGTAAAATTATCCCAAAGGCAAGTTGTGCAATATTATTCTTTAATACGCCAGTTTAGGGTTTCACCTGCGAGGAACGGCACCAGCGTGTCATCGGCCACGTTGATGGTGTCCTGCACTGTCCAGGACTCACGTACCAGCGTCAGTGTGCCCTCATTCAGCGGCAGGCCGTAGAAGTTAGGCCCGTTTTCTGAACAGAACGCTTCGAAATGTTCCAGCGCATTCAACTCTTCGAATACCGTGGCATAGGCAGGCAGTGATGTCGGTGCGTTAAACACGCCGGCACAGCCGCAGCTCGCCTCTTTCAGATGACGCAGATGCGGTGCGGTGTCCGTACCGAGGAATACGCGACGATTGCCACTGGCCACCAGGCTGCGCAGAGCTTCCTGGTGAATGTTGCGTTTCAGAATTGGCAGGCAATAGAGATGAGGACGTACACCACCCACCAGCATGTGATTGCGGTTAAACATCAAATGCTGCGGCGTGATGGTGGCACCCAGCAGGTCGTTGCCCGCGGCCAGATATTCTGCCGCTTCTTTAGTGGTAATGTGTTCCATCACGACTTTCAGGGCAGGGAAGCGCTGACGCAGCGGTTCCAGCACGGTTTCGATAAAACGCGCTTCGCGGTCAAAAATATCGATATGCGAATCCGTGACTTCACCGTGCACCAGCATCGGCATGCCGATCTGCTGCATACGGTCCAGCACGCTGGCGATAGAATCAATATTGGTGACGCCGTGGCTGGAGTTGGTGGTGGCATGCGCGGGATAGAGTTTCGCTGCGGTGAAGGTCCCGTTGCGGAAGCCACGCTCAATTTCATCCGGATCTAAGGAATCAGTGAGGTAGCAGGTCATCAGTGGCGTAAAAGCGTGTTCAGCAGGCAGCGCAGCCATAATGCGCTCGCGATAGGCAATGGCGGCCTCTACGCTTGTCACCGGTGGAACCAGGTTTGGCATGACAATCGCACGACCATTGACCGCACTGGTATAAGGCAAAACGGCATTGAGCATCGCGCCATCGCGCAGATGGATATGCCAATCGTCAGGGCGGCGAATCGTGATTTGCTGGGGTTGGGCTGTCATTCAAAAAGGCTCCGGCTGAGAAAAAACGAATGGGCACGTTTAGGCCGGGGAGTAATCATAAGGGTGTGAGCAACCGTTTGCACGGGATTTTATTGCCAGAAACAAAAACCGCACCCGAAGGTGCGGTGGTTGAGGTTAATCCGTAAACGGAATCACCAATTGTCCCGGCTTCACTTCAATGCCTTTGGCAAATTTCTTCGCCAGTGCTTCACCTTTGCTACGGTCTTCGCTCAGCACATAGGCAGGCTTCTCATTGAAGTAGCGTTTGAGAGACTCATTAAGATAAGGCGTCAGTGTTTTCATGATGGACGCCATCTTTTCAGGCTGTACTTGCGCGTCGACAATTTCAATATCATGCAGATAAATCGCGCCTTCCTGTGCATTGAAAATCGGCTGCGCTTTCATCTTGAGCTGCATCTCAGCCTGCTGCGGACCAAATAGCGAGCTGACGTTGATGTTTGCTTTGCCGGACAGGGTAATCTTGCCGGGTTCTTCACGACCAATCTGACTGGTGAGATCGCTGAGCACGATGTGTGCATTGACCAGCCCGGATACGCCGACGTCTTTTTCGAAGTTATTGCGCTTCTGCAGCGCTTGATTCACTTCCTGTTCGCTGATGGTGTATTGCGTCAATTGATTGCAGCCGCTCAACAGCACGGCTAAAAATAGGGCCAATAGCCCAGACATCGCCTTTTTCATAGATCCTCATCCTGAACGATACGGCAAAACAGCCATAGCCTGCCTGAAACCGGGCCAGGTGTCACCAGGAGAGGGATGAGAAACGCCGCAGCGTTTCTCATCGGACGGGGCTATGCCGCGATGGAAGAGAGCAGATTAATCTGGGTTTGCTTCGCCATATTGTCGCGGTAATCCGCTACGCGACTCGGCCATTCGATGCCTGCCACTAAGGTGAGCGAACGCAGGAGCGGAAACAGATTGATATCGTCTTCAGACAGTTCGCCATTCACGGCATTGGGTTTGACGATGAGCTTATCGAGCTGACGCAGGTCATCACTGATGTTTTTTATCAGCCCGGGTGCGTGTTTACGCAGCTCCGTGAAATCTCCGACGCTGGCCTGCTTTTTCTCACGGAAATAACGACGCGCTTCCGGCGTGGCAAATTCCGCAAACGAGGCATCAGCGATGCGCGGAATCAGTAGCTTATTAATATAGCCGTTAACGCGGCGCAGCCATTCGCTGATGGCGGGGTTGTTTTTGCCGTTAAGCAGCGGCTCGCGATCCTGTTTATCCACCAGTCGGACAATGTCCATACTTTCTGGCATCGCACTGCCATCGGCTTTTTGCAGAATGGGCGCCATCTTCTGCCCGATGAGCTTTTTAGGCATCTGCTCATCGTCATTGAGCATAACGATCAATTCAACCGGCAGGTTCTTTAAGCCAAAAATCATGCGTGCTTTTACGCAGAAAGGGCAGTGATCGTAGATGTAGAGTTTCATCCCGTTTCTCCTGTGTAAATCTAAGGGTGACAAAGGTCACCCTTTTTCCGGACGTGCGGGAAGTATGGAAGAGATCCTTCGAAGGGGCAAACTAGCTGCTGAAGATGATCGGTGCCACCGGGCGCGGCTGGAACTGCCACCACAAGGCCAGCAGGGTGATGATGCCAACGCTGCTCAGCAACATCCAGGGCAGTTCAGGCAGAGCCAATTGCTGGCCCATATCGAACATCCACCCGCCACCGGAGTAGCCAATCAGACCGCCGATGGCCAGACCTAAACGACTGAATCCCATGTAACTGCCCCGCGCGCGTGAACTGGCCAACGATGCGCTGAGCGTCTCGCGTGCCGGTTCGGCGATGATGGAACCCAGGTAGAACACGCCGATTAACAAAAACAGCGAGGGCAGAGATTGGGCCATGCCGACTGGCAGCAGGCTAAAGGTCATCAGGAATAAACCCGCCATCAGCCGGGTTTCCAGGCGGAAGCGTTTTTCGCTCCAGCGAGCCAGCGGATAGAGCAGGCTGAGCGACAACATGGCTTCGATGGCGTACATCCATTTCACGGCGGCGGGTGCGCCAGCCACCTGATTCACCATCACCGGCAACATCAACATCACTTGCACGGCCAAAATGTAGTAGCCGGTCAACGTCAGCACATAAAGGCGGAAACGTTTATCCTGCCAGACGCGCTGCATACCTTCGCGCATCGCAATGCGTTCCGTTGAGATGCGCCACGCCGGTAACCACACGGCGTTAAATATCGCCGCGGCGACAAACACCACTGCACCTACCCAGCACACCAGACGGAAATCCCACGCCAGCAGCCAACTGCCAACCAGCGCACCCAGTACGGCGCCCGCGCTGTCCTGCATCATCAATAGCGAGAAGAAACGACCGCGCTCGCGAGCGCGTACCAGTTTCACCACCATGGCGCTGCGGGGAGGATCAAACAGGGTGCCACCGAGGCCGGATAGCAAACAGGCCAGCCATAGCATCCAGGGTTGATGCGCCAGCGCCATGCAAGCGAACCCGGCTGCGCGCATCAGCATACCCGTCACGATCAGCGGACGTGCGCCGAAACGATCGGCAATCGCGCCGCCGAAAATGCCCAGCCCCTGCTGCACAAATTGACGCAAACCCAGCGCGATACCCACCATTAACGCCGCCCAGCCCAGCTGTTCAACGAAATGGATGGAAATCAGTGGAAATACCACGAAAAAGCCTAACACCACCAACATGTTATCGATTAAGAGGAATGTTTTACCGAGGCGTCGTGCCCGCGCTACCCGAGACATGCTTAATCCTGAGCAAGTGATGAGAAAAGTGACCAGTTGGTCTATTTTCCGCCTGCGCTGACGGGAAAGACAGCGTATCCAGGATGATATTTTTTCATCGAATGAGCAGAAAAATTAATCCTGATTAAGGATGAATCACGTTGCATGTTGTCGAGGGTTTTACCGTAGCGAAGGTGACGGTTATAGTGAGAAGTATCGCCTCCGGCGTACATCTTTCTTAAAGTTATGGATTTCAGGAGTCATGATGTTTGGCTATCGTTCTGCTGGACCCCGCGTGCGCCTGACTACCGATCGTTTGGTGGTCCGTTTAGTTCACGAGCGCGATGCCTGGCGATTGGCAGATTATTATGCAGAGAACCGCGTCTTCCTTAAACCCTGGGAGCCGGTGCGCGACGAAAGCCACTGCTACCCCTCAGGCTGGCAGGCACGCCTTGGACTGATCGCGGATATGCATAAACAGGGCTCAGCCTACTATTTTGTGCTGATGGACCCGGAAGAGCATGAAGTGCGCGGTGTGGCCAATTTTAGCAACGTGCTGCGCGGTTCATTTCACGCTTGTTACCTCGGTTACTCATTAGGCGAAAAGTGGCAGGGGCAAGGCATGATGTTTGAAGCGTTGCAGTCAGCGATTCGCTACATGCAGCGGCAGCAACGCATTCACCGCATCATGGCCAACTATATGCCGCACAATCAGCGCAGCGGTGATTTGCTGGCACGTCTTGGGTTCGAGAAAGAGGGGTATGCCAAAGATTATTTGCTGATCGATGGACGCTGGCAGGATCACGTGTTGACCGCGTTGACCTGGCAGGAGTGGACCCCGGATCGTCGTGGACAATAATAAGGAAATACGCATGAAAATGGCTTTATCCGCGCAGGCGCTGCGTGTGATCGGTTGCCTGCTAGAAAAGCAGGTCACCACTCCGGATCAATATCCGCTTTCCCTCAATGGCGTGGTCACCGCCTGTAATCAAAAGTCCAACCGCGAACCGGTGATGAATCTGAGTGAAATGGAGGTGCAATCTCAACTTGATGAGCTGGTGAAGAAGCACCTGGTGACATCCAACAACGGATTCGGTCAACGGGTCAGCAAGTATGAACAGCGCTTCTGTAACTCCGCATTCGGTCATTTGCAACTCAGCAGCGCGGAAGTGGCGGTACTGGCTTTGCTATTTCTGCGCGGCGCACAAACGCCGGGTGAACTGCGCACCCGCAGTGGACGTTTGCATGAGTTCAGCGATATGAACGAGGTTGAGCAGACGTTAAACGGCTTAATCACCCGTGATGACGGGCCGATGGTGATACGTCTGGCACGCGAACCGGGTAAACGCGAAAGCCGTTATATGCATCTGTTCGGCGGCGATGTGGCTGAAGCACCCGCCGCGAGCACGGATGAGATGGACAGTGAAGATTTGGTCAGCCGGGTTGCGCAGTTGGAACAACAGGTGGCTCAGCTGCAATCCCAGCTGGAGCACCTGTTGCAGAAGGAGCAATAACATGACGCTACGTATCGGTATTGTTGGATTAGGCGGCATCGCGCAAAAAGCCTGGTTGCCGGTGTTGTCTCACGCCACCGACTGGCAACTGGCGGGGGCGTTTTCGCCGAGCCAGGCAAAAGCTCAGCCCATCTGCGACAGTTATCGCATGCCTTATTTCAATCAGCTGGACGCGCTGGCGGCCGCCAGTGATGCGGTCTTTGTGCACAGCAGTACCGCCAGCCATTTTGAGGTGGTGCAGGCGTTGCTGCTGGCGGGCAAAGATGTTTGCGTGGATAAACCTTTAGCCGAAACCCTGCAGCAGGCGGAAGCGCTGGTGGCTTTAGCGGAGAAGCGCAAACGCAAACTGATGGTGGCGTTTAATCGTCGCTTTGCGCCACGCTATCAACAGTTGAAAGCGGAAATGCCGCGAGCGGCTTCACTGCGTATTGAAAAGCATCGCGCGGATAGCGTGGGTCCGGGGGATTTGCGCTTTACTCTGCTGGATGACTACCTGCACGTGGTGGATACGGCGTTGTGGCTGGCAGGGGGCAAACTGACGCGTGAGCAGGGCTTTATTGAAACCAATGAGGAGGGGGCGATGCTGTACGCTGAACATCACTTCTCAGCAGGGGCGCTGCAAATCACCACCAGTATGCATCGTCGCGCCGGCACACAGCGCGAAGTGGTGAGCGCCATCTGCGACGGTGATTACATCGAAATTAATGAGATGCGTGACTGGCAGCAGGAGAACCTCGGCGGCTTACGCACCGATCCGATAGCCTCCTGGCAAAGCCATCTTGTTCAGCGCGGTTTCAGCGGTGCGGCACAGCATTTTATCCAATGTGTACAAAATCAGACGATGCCTGAAACCAGCGGTGAACAGGCGCTGGCGGCGCAGCGTCTGGTGGAAAAACTGTGGCGCGATGCCGAACAGGAATAACCCCTTGTAACACTCAATGCTGGTCATTTCCCGCAGTGGCAGTAGACTATCGCCGGACATCAGCAGATGTCCGCGCTAAGTTGCTCATTTATCCGACACTTTTCAGGATGCGCCACTCAAAATGAATTTGTTGAAATCGCTGGCTGCGGTCAGTTCGATGACCCTTTTTTCTCGCGTGCTGGGCTTTGCCCGTGATGCCATTGTGGCACGCGTGTTCGGTGCCGGTATGGCCACCGATGCCTTCTTCGTGGCCTTTAAACTGCCCAATTTGCTGCGCCGTATCTTTGCGGAAGGCGCCTTTTCTCAGGCGTTTGTGCCCATTCTTGCTGAATACAAAAGCAAGCAGGGCGAAGAGGCCACGCGCGTATTTATAGCCTACGTTTCCGGTTTACTGACGCTGGTGCTGGCGGTGGTGACGGTGCTCGGCATGATTGCCGCGCCCTGGGTGATTATGGTCACCGCACCCGGATTTGCCGATACTGCCGATAAATTCGCACTGACCAGTTCACTGCTGCGCGTCACCTTTCCTTATATTCTGCTGATCTCTCTGGCGTCGCTGGCCGGTGCGATACTCAACACCTGGAATCGCTTCTCGGTTCCGGCATTTGCGCCGACGTTATTAAACATCAGCATGATTGGCTTTGCGGTATTTGCGGCCCCGCATTTCCATCCACCGGTGATGGCGCTGGCATGGGCTGTGGTCGTCGGTGGGGTGTTGCAACTGTTCTACCAGCTGCCGCACCTGAAGAAAATCGGCATGCTGGTGTTGCCGCGCCTCAACCTGCGTGACGCCGGCGTATGGCGCGTCATGCGCCAAATGGGACCGGCGATTCTTGGCGTCTCGGTGAGCCAAATATCCCTGATCATCAACACCATTTTCGCCTCATTCCTCGTCTCGGGTTCAGTGTCGTGGATGTACTATGCCGACCGTCTGATGGAGTTTCCGTCGGGCGTATTGGGTGTCGCTTTGGGCACGATTTTACTGCCATCGTTAGCGAAGAGTTTCGCCAGCGGCAATCATGATGAGTATTCGCGTCTGATGGATTGGGGCCTGCGCCTCTGCTTCCTGCTGGCCCTGCCGAGCGCCGTTGCTCTTGGGATCCTCTCTGGCCCGCTGACAGTGGCGTTGTTCCAGTACGGCAAATTCACCGCGTTCGATGCCGCCATGACGCAGCGTGCGCTGGTGGCGTATTCGGTGGGATTGATGGGACTGATTGTGGTCAAAGTGCTGGCGCCCGGCTTCTATTCGCGTCAGGACATTAAAACCCCGGTGAAGATTGCGATTGTGACGTTAATTATGACGCAGGTGATGAACCTGGCGTTTATCGGCCCGCTCAAACATGCCGGATTGTCGTTGTCGATCGGATTAGCGGCTTGTCTTAACGCCGCGCTGCTGTACTGGCAATTACGTAAACAGGATATCTTCCAGCCGCAGCCGGGTTGGTTTAGCTTCCTGGTACGTCTGATGATTGCGGTTGTGGTCATGGCGGCAGCACTGCTGGGCATTCTGCATGTGATGCCGGCCTGGGAAGAAGGGCAGATGTGGTGGCGGTTGCTGCGTCTGGCTGCAGTCTGCGCCATTGGCGGTGGTGCTTACTTTGTCATGCTGGGTCTGCTGGGCTTCCGCCCGAGAGATTTTGCCCGCCGTACGCTGGCATAAAAAAATCCCGCCTCGGCGGGATTTTTCTTTATTAACCTTTGCGGCTGAGCGTCGACTGACCTTTGCCTAACCCATCGGGACCGTAAAACGCCTGAGTCTGGTGCGGCTTCAGTATCGAGATCGCATCATTGGTGAAGCTGATTTGATGCTGCAGCAGAATACCGTTATGAGTGTTGGTATCGCGCAAACGGCGGGTATGCTGCTGAATGCTCTGCCAGCGGCGTTCACGATCGCTGTGACCACCATAGGGCGCCTGAGTACCGAGTGACTTTTCGGTGTTTCGGCGCATTTCGTCCAGATAATTCAACGTCGTCAGCAGCGCGCTTTTATCTTCTGATATGCGCTGCAACAGGTTGCCATTAACCTGGCCGGCAGACAGTTGCTGTTGCTCTTCATCCATCACCACAGTGAGTGAAGCCAGCACGTCCTGCATTTTATCTAAGGTGGTCAGCAGATTGTCCATTGGGATTAGTTACCCTCTAAATACGCCTTGGTATCGGCGATCAGCGCGTCGGCGATCTTACCGGTATCCATTTTCAGTTCGCCATTACGAATAGCGGTTTTCAGTTGTTCAACACGTGCAGTGTTGATGTCTTTGCTGCCCGGCTGCATTAACTGCGCCTGAGCCGTGCTCAACTTCACTTCGGCACCGCTTTCGCTGGTGCTGGCGTTGGTTGAAGCAGTCACGTTTTGGCGCACCTTGCCGTTGTTATCGTTGGTGTCGCGGGATTGTACAGTGCTCACCGGGCTTAAAGGCTGCGTTCTGTCGATGCTCATGGTCTTGCTCCTGTAAGGTCAGTTGAGGGTCAGTCAACTGAGTCAGCATAGGGTAATGTCTTTGTTGATATCTCTATCGGCAGAACAACAGGGTTCTTTAACGCTTTATAGCGATATCAGAATATTCCCATCCGCGTCGACGCGCCCACTGACAACCTGACCATTTCCCATGCGCACGCGCACCATTTGTGCCGCGCTGGCGTTGTTCAGCGCACGTCCTTCGCTACTGGCATTAAACCCGTTTCCGCTGGCTACCACCATCACATTTTGTCCTGCTTTTACCCGCCAGGGCTGACGCAGCATCATCGCGGTCACCGGCTGTCCAGGCGGGATATCGCGCAGCGCAATTGCATCGGCCACGCTGTTGTTATCGAACAGGGCACGCGGAGGCAGTTCATCCAGACGCCCGGTCTCAAGACGGAAATCATTCGGGTCGAGGGTACTGCCACGTGCTACCTGACGGCTGGCAACTAAATACTGACCGGTCACCTGTACCTGAACCTGCAGGAAACGACGATTCTGATCGCAGCTGGCGGCAATGCTGAGATTGCCCCACTGGCGACTGTTGCCCGGCAGTTGTAACGCCGGCGCCTCGCAGGTCGGCCACTGCTCTTTGGGCGTGCGCACCACCACGGTCATCCCCGCGGCATGTTGCGGATCGCGCGCTTTAAAAAACTGCGTTAACTGTGCGGTCAGGTCCGCCGCATGGCCGGGCAGCGCGAAGGCCAACAACCACGTGGCCAGCAAAGGTAAAGATCTGCGCATAAACGCCTCCTGTCGAGAAGATGGCCTGAGTCTACTCTTCGCGCGAAAAATTCAATGTCAAAAATAGCCGTGATTTTTGCTGCTATTCAGACGATCACCCTTGCATTTGTCCACTTAAGCTGTCAGCTCGAAATTCTCATTCGCGGAGGAAGCATGCTCGACAAACTCGATGCCGCGCTGCGATTTGGTACAGAAGCGTTAAATCTGCGTGCTCAGCGCCAGGAAATCCTGGCGTCCAATATTGCCAACGCCGATACCCCGGGCTACCAGGCACGGGATATCGACTTTGCCAGCCAGCTGAGCAAGGTGATGGAAAACGGTCGCGCGGAGGGGAGCAGGATGGCGCTGAAAGTCACCTCTTCACGCCACATCGCCGCTGAAACCAACTCTCAGCCATCCATGGACCTGATGTACCGCATTCCCGATCAACCTGCCGCGGATGGCAACACCGTGGATATGGATCGTGAACGTACACAGTTTGCTGATAACAGCCTGAAATACCAAACCGATCTCACCCTCATCAGTAGCCAAATCAAAGGCATGATGAGCGTTCTGCAGGGGCAATAACCATGGCATTGCTGAATATTTTTGATATCGCCGGTTCTGCGATGACCGCGCAATCACAGCGCCTCAACGTCAGCGCCAGTAACCTGGCCAACGCCGATAGTGTCACCGGGCCGGATGGTCAGCCTTATGTGGCAAAACAGGTGATATTCCAGACCGATGCCGCCCCTGGCGCGGCGACCGGTGGTGTCAAAGTCGCGGGCGTGGTGAACGATCCTACCCCGGCCAAATTGGTGTATGACCCAGGTAATCCGATGGCGGATGAGAAGGGTTACGTCAAGATGCCAAACGTCGATGTCGTATCAGAAACCGTTAACACCATGTCAGCGTCCCGCAGTTATCAGGCCAACGTCGAAGTGTTGAACACGGTGAAATCAATGATGATGAAAACCCTGACGATGGGTCAATAACGGAGCACGAACATGAGCGTAGCAGTCGGCGTTAATGCCAATCTTGACCCAACGGTACTGAGTTCGTCCAGTTCAACAGGGACGGGAAACAGTGCTCAGGACTTGCAGAACCAATTCCTGACCATGCTGGTGACGCAGTTGCAGAACCAGGATCCCACTAACCCAATGGACAACAGCCAGCTCACTACTCAGCTGGCGCAGATTAACACCCTGAGCGGCATTGAGAAGCTGAATACCACATTGGGTTCTATCTCTGGTCAGCTCACCACCAGCCAGTCACTGCAGAGTACGACGCTGATTGGACATGGTGTGATGATTGATGGCAGCCAGATCCTGGTTGGCAGTGGTACCACGACCCCATTCGGGGTGGAGTTGAGTACCGCCTCTACCGCCACCACCGCGACCATCAAAGATTCGAACGGCACTGTGGTTCGCACTGTCGACTTGGGCGCATTGACGTCCGGCGTTCACGCCTTCTCCTGGGACGGCAAAGATGCGAATGGCACGACAGTGGCTGATGGCAAATATTCTGTATCGATTGCCGCCAGTAATGGCAGCACACAATTGGTGGCACAACCGCTTAATTACGCTTACGTGAATGGCGTGAGTACGGTGAATAACACCTCAAAACTGGACCTCGGCACCATGGGCTCCGCCACTCTTGATGAAGTTCGTCAGATTCTCTAATTCAATTTTAGCAGGAGACACGTTATGTCTTTTTCTCAAGCTGTCAGTGGTATGAATGCGGCCTCCAGTAACCTGGATGTCATTGGTAACAACATCGCCAACTCCGCGACCGCGGGTTTCAAATCCAGCACCATTTCGTTCGCGGATATGTTTGCTGGTTCCAATATCGGTATGGGTACCAAGGTCGCTGCGGTTATTCAGAACTTCAATGACGGTACCACGACCTCAACCAGCCGTGGTCTGGACGTGGCACTGAGCGGTAACGGTTTCTTCCGTATGACCGATGCTGCGGGTAGCGTGTACTACTCTCGTAATGGTCAGTTCACGCTGGATGCCAACCGTAACCTGGTGAACACCCAGGGCATGAGCGTGACCGGCTATCCGGCAACCGGTACCCCGCCGACCATTCAGACGGGTGCAAACCCGGTGGCATTGAGCGTACCGACGACGCAGATGTCGGCGCGCGCGACCACGACCGCCGGTTTGGTGTCAAACCTGAACTCCACAGATAGCGTGCCATCAGTGGCAACTTTCAGCTCGTCAGACGTCGATAGCTACAATGCCAAAAGCACCGTCACTGTGTATGACTCACAGGGTAACGATCATGCTCTCGACCTCTATTATGTGAAAACCAGTGATAACAACTGGACTGTGCACGCGATTGATTCCACTACTGGAACGTCAGCAGGTGATTTCTCCATGACCTTCGACTCCAACGGTAAGCTGCAATCAATCACAAGCGGCGGGACAACCACCGCAGGTGCAACCACTGTTGGCTTGACTATTCAGGGATCTAATGGTGCTGCGGCTAATCAGGCCATCACGTTGAGCGTACTTGGAAGCCAGCAACAAAACACCGGCACCACTTCATTCGGAAACCCAACGCAGGATGGTTATGCGCCGGGCGATCTGACCAGCTACGCCATCAACGATGACGGCACCATTACCGGTACCTATTCGAACCAGAAAACTCAGCTGCTGGGTCAAATCGTTCTGGCCAGCTTCTCTAACCCGGAAGGCCTGCAGTCAGAAGGCGATAACGTCTGGTCTGCGACCAACGCTTCGGGTCAGGCAGCTATCGGTTTGGCTAACACCGGCACTTACGGTTCACTGACTTCAGGTGCACTGGAAGCCTCCAACGTCGATCTGAGTAAAGAGCTGGTCAACATGATCGTTGCACAACGTAACTATCAGGCGAACAGCCAGACGATTAAAACGCAGGATCAGATCCTCAACACCCTGATCAACTTACGTTAATTCGCTAACGGGATTGCATTATGGATCACGCAATATATACCGCGATGGGCGCCGCCAGTCAGACGATGGAACAACAATCGGTGACCGCCAGCAACCTCGCCAACGCCTCAACGCCGGGCTTCCGCGCCCAGCTCAACGCGTTGCGCGCGGTGCCGGTCAACGGCTGGTCGCTGCCGACGCGCACCTTAGTGGCTGCCTCAACGCCGGGTGCCGATATGACGCCAGGCGCGATGGACAACACCGGACGCCCGCTCGATGTGGCCGTACAGCAAGATGGCTGGCTGGCGGTGCGTACCGCTGACGGTTCTGAAGCCTATACCCGCAACGGCAACATGCAGATCAGCTCGACCGGTATTTTGACCATTCAGGGCAATCCCGTGATGGGCGATGGCGGTCCAATCGCCATTCCACAAGGCTCCGAGCTGACTATCGCGGCTGACGGTACCATCACCTCGCGTAATGCGGGTGATGCGCCAAACGCCACGGTACAGATTGGCAAGCTGAAGCTGGTTAAGGCCACGGGCAAAGAGTTACAGCGCGGTGACGACGGTATGTTCCGTCCAACCCAGGCGACGCAGGCGACACGCGGTGCGGCTCTAGCGCCTGATGCAACGGTCGCGGTCATGCCAGGCGTGCTGGAAGGCAGCAACGTTAAGCCAGTGGAAACCATGGTCGACATGATCGCCAACGCCCGACGTTTCGAGATGCAGATGAAAGTCATCACTAACGTCGATGAAAACGAACAAAAAGCCAATCAACTGCTCAACATGAGCAGCTAAGGCGTAAGGAAAACAACATGATTCGTTCTTTATGGATCGCTAAAACCGGCCTTGACGCCCAGCAAACCAATATGGACGTCATTTCGAACAACCTTGCGAACGTTTCAACCAACGGGTTTAAACGTTCGCGTGCCGTGTTCGAAGACCTGATGTATCAGACGCTGCGTCAGCCGGGCACGCAGTCATCGGAACAGACTACATTGCCTTCAGGCTTGCAGATTGGTACCGGTGTGCGCCCAGTGACCACCGAGCGTCTGCATACCCAGGGCAACCTGTCGCAGACCAGCAACTCAAAAGACGTGGCGATCAACGGTCAGGGTTATTTCGAAGTGCAGATGCCAGACGGTACCTCTTCATATACGCGTGACGGTTCATTCCAGGTGGATCAGAACGGTCAGCTGGTGACCAACGCCGGCTATCCGGTTCAGCCTGGGATCACTATCCCGGCGAACGCCACCAGCATCACCATCTCGCGTGACGGTGTGGTGAGCGTGACACAGCAGGGGCAGACCAACCCAGCGCAGGTGGGACAGTTGACGCTGAGCACCTTTATGAACGATGCAGGCCTCGATAGCCTGGGTGAAAACCTCTATCAGGAAACGCAGGCATCCGGTGCGGCGACGCAGAGTACGCCAGGCCAGAACGGCGCGGGTTTGCTGTATCAGGGTTATGTTGAAACTTCTAACGTCAACGTGGCGGAAGAGTTGGTCACCATGATTCAGACGCAGCGTGCTTATGAAATCAACAGCAAAGCGATCACCACTTCTGATCAGATGCTGCAGAAATTAACCCAGGTTTAATCTGGGGTCGTTGGGCCAGCCTGGCTGGCCCGATTAAGAACATGAATAAGGTCAGAACTCCGTGGCGAAGCAAGTGATTCTCAAGCCTGGGCATTGGTTAGTAGCCACGCTGCTACTGACATTAAACGGTTGTGCGTTAGTCCCGCGTACGCCTCTGGTGCAGGGTGCCACAACGGCAGAACCCACGCCTTCCGCACCGCCAGTGGTAAACGGTTCTATTTTCCAGGGCGTTGCGCCACTGAACTACGGCTATCAGCCGCTGTTCGAAGACCGCCGTCCACGTAACATTGGCGATACCCTGACGATTACGCTGCAAGAGAATGTCAGCGCCAGCAAAAGTTCTTCAGCCAATGCGAGCCGTGATGGCAGCAACAGCTTTGGCGTGAGCACTGTGCCAACCGGCCTGAGCGGTCTGGTCGGCGCCGCCGGTGAGAAAGCCGGTCTGGATGCCAATGGTAAAAATGACTTCGCTGGCAAAGGTGGCGCAACGGCCAATAACACCTTTACCGGCACCATCACCGTCACCGTGAATCAGGTGTTGTCGAATGGCAACCTGCGCGTGGTCGGTGAGAAACAGATCGAAATTAACCAGGGAACCGAATTTATTCGCTTCTCCGGTGTGGTTAACCCACGCACCATCAGCGCCAGCAACGCCGTGTTGTCAACGCAGGTGGCCGATGCACGTATTGAGTATGTCGGAAACGGGTATATCAATGAGGCGCAAACCATGGGCTGGTTCCAGCGTTTCTTCCTGAACGTGTCGCCGATGTAATCGAGGTAATGATGAAAATGAACACTCTGCTGCGTCTGAGCCTGAGCCTGCTGCTCGGCGTCAGTCTGATGGCCCAGGCTGACCGCATTCGCGATCTGACATCCGTGCAGGGCGTGCGCGAAAACCAGCTGATCGGTTACGGCCTGGTGGTGGGGCTTGATGGGACAGGTGACCAGACAACGCAAACCCCGTTTACCACCCAGACGGTAAGCAACATGCTGTCGCAGCTCGGTATCACCGTGCCCACCGGCACCAATATGCAGCTGAAAAACGTGGCGGCGGTGATGGTCACGGCAAAGCTGCCGTCGTTTGCGCGGCAGGGGCAGAATATTGACGTGGTGGTCTCTTCGCTGGGTAACGCCAAAAGCCTGCGCGGTGGCACGCTGTTAATGACGCCGATGAAAGGGGTCGATAACCAGGTGTACGCGCTGGCGCAGGGAAATATTCTGGTGGGCGGTGCGGGTGCATCTGCGGGCGGCAGCAGTGTGCAGGTTAACCAGCTAAACGGTGGCCGCATTACTGATGGTGCAACGGTAGAGCGCGAGCTGCAAAGTAACTTTGGCAGCCAAAACACCATCAATCTCCAATTGAATACTGAAGATTTCACCATGGCGCAGCGTATTGCCGATGCGATTAATAGCCGTGGCGTGGGTTCAGCGCAAGCGCTCGATGCGCGCACGGTGCAAATTCGTGTGTCGCCAAACAACAGCTCGCAGGTGCGCCTGCTGTCAGAAATCCAGAATATAGACGTTTCCGTGCCGGTTGAAGATGCCAAAGTCATCATCAACTCGCGTACCGGTTCGGTGGTCATGAACCGCGAGGTAACGCTCAATACCTGTGCTGTGGCGCAAGGCAACTTGTCGGTGACAGTAAATCAGCAGCAGAACGTCAGCCAGCCGAACACGCCGTTCGCCGGTGGACAAACCGTGGCGACGACGCAGACGCAGATCGACTTGCGCCAGAGCGGCGGAGCCTTGCAGCGTGTTAACGCCAGCGCCAACCTTAATAACGTGGTCCGTGCCCTTAACGCCCTGGGCGCAACGCCGATTGAGCTGATGTCGATTCTGCAGTCGATGCAAAGTGCAGGCTGTCTGCGCGCCAAACTGGAAATCATCTGATGACCGATACGCAATCGCTGATGAGTGCGGCTTATGACAGCCGCTCACTGAACAACCTGAAACGCGAAGCCGCCGCCGACCCGAAAGGGAAGGCGCTGCAAGTGGCAAAACAGGTTGAGGGAATGTTCGTACAGATGATGTTGAAGAGCATGCGTGAAGCGTTGCCGCAGGATGGCATCTTCAGCAGCGACTCAACAAAGATGTACACCTCAATGTACGATCAGCAGATTGCGCAGGAAATCGGTAAACGCGGGCTGGGTATGGCGGATTTGATCGTCAAACAGATGCAGCCCGCGCAAGAGCCTGATGAAACCGCGGGCACGGTACCGATGAAGCTGGATAACAGCTTCATTTATAGCAATCTGCCTTCCAACCAACTGGAGCAGATGGTACGCAAAGCGGTGCCGCGTCTGCCGGTATCGCCATCCAGCTTCCCAGCGGATAGCAACGACTTTATTGCCCAGTTATCCCAACCCGCGCAGGCCGCGAGTCAGCAGAGTGGTATTCCTCATCACTTGATCCTTGCCCAGGCGGCGCTGGAATCGGGTTGGGGACAACGCCAGATTCTGACGCGCGACGGCAAGCCGAGCTACAACGTGTTTGGCATCAAGGCCGGTGGTGACTGGAAGGGCGCAACCACCGACATCATGACCACCGAATATGAAGGTGGCGTGGCGAAGAAAGTGCGTGCCACCTTCCGTGTTTATGGCTCCTATATGGAAGCACTCAGCGACTACGTCAAACTGCTGTCCAATAACCCGCGCTATGCCGCCGTTGCCAACGCCGCAACGCCGGAGCAGGGCGCACGAGCTCTGCAGGCTGCGGGCTATGCCACCGATCCGAAATATGCGCAGAAATTGGTGGGAATGATCCAGCAATTCAAAAACATGGGCGAAAAAGTGGTGAAGGCGTATAGCCAGGATATTACCGATTTGTTCTGATTTTTTACCTCAAGTTTCACTTAAGCACGCCGATAACCATCATAAGCTGCGGGCGTTTTAGCCCGCCCAATCGCACTGATGACTGCCAGCCCGGTTAACGGGAAATAAAGGAACCGAGATGTCCAGCATAATTAACTCAGCGATGAGTGGGCTGAGCGCCGCACAGGCCGCCTTAAGCACCACCAGTAACAACATCAGCAACTACACGGTAGCGGGTTACTCACGTCAGACCACCATTCTGTCGCAGGCCAATAGCACCCTGCAGGGCAACAGCTACTATGGCAATGGCGTGACGCTGAATGGCGTGCAGCGTGAATATGATGAGTTTGTTACTGCTCAGTTGCGCGGATCCAGTGCCAATTACAGCGCGGTGAATACCCAATACAGTCAGATTTCAAACATTGATGACCTGCTGTCGACATCGACTACCAGCCTTTCAACGTCGATTCAAAGCTTCTTTACCAATGTGCAAAACGTGGTAAGTAATGCAAACGATCCGTCTGCACGTCAATCAATGCTGAGCTATGCCCAGGGGTTGGTCAATCAGTTCCAGACCACGGCGCAGTACTTGAATAATATGCAAACCAGCGTGAATACGGACATTGCGTCCAACGTTGACCAGATTAACACCTACACCAGCCAGATTGCCGACCTCAACACCCAGATCGCAAAACTCACCACCGGCAACGGTGCTGCACCGAATGATCTGCTGGATCAACGCGATCAGTTGGTGAACAACCTCAATAACATCGTTGGGGTAAACGTCTCTCAGCAAGATGGTAGCTATATCGTCTCGATGGGGAGTGTCACTCTGGTTAACGGCAAAAACTCGACTAATTTGGTCGCGATGCCTTCCAGCGCCGATAACTCGCGTATCACTGTCGGTTATGTCGACAAGCAAGCGGGTAATGTCGAAATTCCTGAAAAAACCCTGACGACCGGTTCACTGGGTGGTTTGCTGGCGTTCCGCACGCAGGATTTAGATACCGCACAGAATCAGCTTGGCCAGTTAGCGGCAGCCTTCACCACCAGCTTTAACGCCGTGCAAACTGCAGGTTATGACAGTAACGGCGATCTGGGCACGAAATTCTTCAACATCGGCTCACCGAACGTAGTGAGTAACAGCAAGAATACGTCCACTGCAACGGTGACCGCAGAATGGTCTGATACCAGTGCGCTTAAAGCCTCAAACTACTCCATGAGCTATGACAGCGCCAGCAGTACCTGGTCTGTGACTCGCTTGTCTGACAACGTAAAATTTAGCGTTACGCCTGATGCGACAGACGGCACCCTGAGCTTTGATGGCCTGAAATTAACCGTTACCGGTACGCCTGATAATAAAGATAGTTTCCTGGTAAAACCGGTCCAGAACGTGATTAGCAGTATGTCTGTGGCTATCACGAATGAATCGCAAATCGCGGCTGCATCCAGTGCGACCAGTGGCGAAAGTGACAACACCAACGCCCAAAAAATGCTGGATTTGCAGGATGCGAAGTTGGTTAACGGCAACGCAACGATTGCGCAAGCGTATGCCAGCATCGTCAGCACGGTGGGTAACAAAACCAGCACACTGGAAACGGCCAGTACCACGCAGAAAAACGTGGTCGATCAGCTTACCGACCGTCAGCAGTCGGTCTCAGGGGTGAACCTTGATGAAGAGTACGCCAACCTGACCAAATATCAGCAGTTTTATATGGCGAATGCGCAGGTATTGCAAACCGCCAGCACGATTTTCAATGCGCTGATGGACATCCGCGGCTAAGCATAGAGGATAAAAACCATGCGTCTTAGTACCAATATGATTTTTGACCAGCAGGTGCGCGGGATTACTGACTCGCAATCTTCCTGGTTAAAAGTGGGCGAACAGCTTTCCAGCGGTCGTCGTGTTAACAACCCATCGGATGATCCGATTGCGGCCTCTCGTGCCGTGGTGCTGTCGCAGTCTCAGGCGAAAAGTACCCAATATGCGACAGCGCGTAGTTTCGCGGATCAAAGCTTGTCGATGGAAGAGAATGCGCTTAAAGGCGCGACCAGTAGCATTCAGGATGCACAAACCCTGATTGTATATGGCTCTACCGGCACACTTAGCGATGATGACCGTGCCTCTATCGCCACCCAGCTGGAAGGTATTCGCGCCCAATTGCTCAATCAGGCCAACAGCCAGGATGGTAATGGTCGCTATATCTTTGCCGGATACAAAACCGATACGGCGCCATTCACCGATACTGCCGGCACTGGCGTGAGCTATGTGGGCGGCGATCAGGCTATCACGCAGAAAGTCGATGATGGCCGCACAATGGATGTAAGCAGCACGGGATCTTCTGTGTTCATGTCGATTACCAGCAATGCGAAAGCTGAGCCAGATGGAACGGCGAGCGAGACCAATGTCTTTAATATGCTCGACAGCGCCATTGCGGCCCTTAAAGTGCCACAAGACAATGCGGATGATGCGACCAAACAAACGTTCCAGGATGCGATGGATAAAACCAACCGTGGCCTCAGTAATTCACTGAACAACGTTTTGACCGTGCGTTCTGCAGTTGGTACCCAGTTGTCAGAACTCGACACGCTGAATGCGCAGGGTGACGATCGCGATACTATTATGACCTCGCAAATGAGTGATTTGGTGGATGTCGATTACACCTCCGCCATTTCCAGTTACACCATGCAACAGACAGCACTGCAAGCGTCTTACAAGACCTTCACTGATATGTCGAAGATGTCACTGTTCCAGCTGAATTCATAAGATCTGACTTGAAAATTTGAGCGTGCTTAAACCGGGCGCGCTTAGTTTCTCCCACTGCCTTTTGGGTCCGTGGGATTTTTTTTGCCTGTCATTTCGTCGCAAAGTTTATTGCACCTGCCTCCTGCGGAGCAGCGGTCTGTTTGCATACTCTGCCAGATCGCTACCTCTTCGCACCTGCCTCCTGCGGAACAGTGGTCTGTTTGTGTCATCTGCCAGTTCACTACCTCTTCGCGCCTGCCTCATGCGGAGCAGCGGTCTGTTTGTGTCATCTGCCAGTTCACTACCTCTTCGCACCTGCCTCCTGCAGAGCTGCAGTCTGTTTGTGTACTCTGCCAGATCACCACCTAATGCTGCGAAAGAGCAGGATCAACAGGCAATAAAAAACCCCGAACCAGTCGGGGTTTTGTTAACGCTGATTAGCGACTAAGACTTAAACGCTTTCCGGGCGTGTTGCCGGTGCCGTCGCCTGATGCGTGGCGCTATGGCCGCCCGCAGAACCACGGCCTTCGAAGTCAAACGGTGGGCGAACCCAATCGCTGTGACGAACGACTTCTGGCTCCCATGCCGGAGCCGGTGCTTTGGTCATCGGCGCCGTGGCGTGATGCTTCCAGCGGGTTTCAGCGTTGCTCACTGCGGTATCACGTGCAGCAACAGGCGCATGCGGTTCAGTCACCGGTGCAGCAGGCGCTTCAGCAGCTACTGGTGTAGCCAGTACTTCTTCCACTTGCGCTGCAACAGCTGGCTCAACTTCAGAAGGCACTTGCTCAGCCGCTACAACAGCAGGCTCAACTTCAGCAGGCGCTTGCGCTGCTTCTACTATTGCTTCGCTTGCCTGTGGTGCGGCAGTCTCCGCAGCAGGAACCGCTTCAGCCGGTGTCACTTCAGTAGCAGAAACCGTTTCAGTCGATGCAGGCGCCACTTCAGCAGCCGGTGCCACTTCAGACGATGCAGCAACAACATCCGCAGCCGGTGCGACGTCAGCCTGCACATCTTCGACTTCATTAGTGATGGCAGTTTCAGCCGGTGCCGTTGTCACTTCATCGGCCGGTACGGCTTCAGCAGCGGTTTGTTGTGCAATCTGCTCAACAGCGGCAGAAATCACGGCAGGCTCTTCGTTGACAGGCGCAGCGATTGGGGTCAGGTCATCGGTGTTCACCACAGGCACTTCAGTCTGTGCCTGTGGCTCAGACTGATGAACAGCCTCTTGCGCTGCTGGCTGAGCAACCTGTTCTGCTGCTGCCGCAACCGGCAGTGCGTCCGCTTCACCGGTATGTTGATAGCTGTAATCTGGCATTTCGTTCAGCGCTTCCTGAGAGGAGAACTGATCGTGGGCCTGGGCAACCGGGTAGGTAATCCAGACTTTGCCGGATGCCATCTCTGGAGAAGACGCAGCCGATTCCAGCGGCATAGCAGATTGCGTTGGGTAACGCTCATCACGATAGCGACGACGACGTTGGCCGCTCACGCGCAGATGACGTGGTGAACGACGTGAGCGACGCGGCATGTTGGCGCTATCACGGTTCTCGTTATCATCCAGTTCATCCTGAGCGACTTCAGGTTGCTCATTGAATGCAGCGCGCTGTGCATTTTCTACAACCGCTTCAGTGGCTGCGGGTGCCGGGATGGCTGCCGCCACTTCGCCGGTATCACCCACGCGCACGCGCTGGGTCAGTTGACGCTGTTTACGACGTGGCATGACCTGCACACGTTCTTCTTCCTGCGCAACGTTTTCATCAGCGATATCGGTCTGAGCAACGGCTTCAGCGACTTTCTGATCCTGTTGCTGATTACGTTTCTCATCCTGACGACGACGCTGGCGTTCAGCACGCTGCTCACGACGCTGTTGCTGCTGTTCATCACGCTGCTGCAGCTGCTCATCGGTCAGCGCTGGACGTTCACCACGAGGCTCGTTCTGACGCTTGTTACGGCGATTGTCCTGATTGTCACGCGGCTCGCGGGCTTCACGTGGTTCACGCGATTCGCGTGGCTCACGAGCTTCACGCGGTTCACGGCCTTCGCGACCCTGAGCATTTTCACCGTTGCGCGGAGTGCGATCGCGACGATTATTGCTACGACGGTTGTTACGGCGGTCACCACGCTGCTGATTGTTCTCACTTTCAGCGGCTTTCTCTTCCGGTTTAGCTTCAACAGGTGCAGCAGCAGGTGCATCGCCAGCAAACAGTTTTTTCAAACCGCCCAACAGGCGAGCGACAAAGCCAGTGCTGGCAACGGCAGGCGCCGCGGCAGCTGCTGCTGGTTTTGCATCCGCTTTAACCGCAGAACGGTTCTCTTTCTCCACTTCAACCGGCGCAGGCGGCGCATCAGGCATCACAAATGCGGCCAGGGCTGGCTGCTCAGGGCGACGACGTTCGGCATGCTCTTCTTCCGAAGGCAGCGCCATCTCGGCTTCATGCAGTTTCGGCAGGTGGTAAGACAGTGTCTGCGTTTCTTCGCCTTTGCGCACGCGCAGCACAGAGTAATGTGGCGTTTCCATCTGATCGTTTGGCACGATGATGGCACGCACGCCACCCTGGCGTTTCTCGATCGCACTGACTGCATCACGTTTTTCGTTCAGCAGGTAAGAGGCGACGGGCACAGGTACAATCGCATGCACTTCTTTGGTGTTGTCTTTCAGCGCTTCTTCTTCAATCAGACGCAAGATAGACAGCGAGAGCGATTCGTTATCACGTATGGTGCCGGTGCCGCTACAACGTGGGCAGACGTGATGGCTGGACTCACCCAATGATGGGCTAAGACGCTGACGCGACATTTCCAGCAGACCGAAACGTGAAATGTGACTGATTTGAATGCGTGCACGATCCTGACGAACCGCTTCACGCAGACGGTTTTCAACCGCGCGCTGGTGTCGAACCGGTGTCATGTCGATGAAGTCGATGACGATCAGGCCGCCGAGGTCGCGCAGGCGCAACTGACGAGCGATTTCATCAGCCGCTTCGAGGTTAGTATTGAAGGCCGTCTCTTCGATGTCGCCACCGCGTGTTGCACGGGCGGAGTTGATATCGATGGCGGTCAGCGCTTCGGTGCTGTCGATAACAATCGAGCCACCGGAAGGCAAGCGCACTTCACGCTGGAATGCAGATTCAATCTGCGACTCAATTTGGTAATGGCTGAACAGCGGGATTTCACCGGTGTACAGTTTAATTTTGCTGCTGAAGTCCGGGCGACCGAGCGCAGCAATATGCTGACGCGCCAGCTCCAGCACTTTCGGGTTATCAATGAGAATCTCACCAATATCCTGGCGCAGATAGTCGCGGAAGGCACGCACGATGACGTTGCTTTCCTGGTGGATCAGGAACGGGGCAGGGCGGCTATCCGCAGCTTTTTTGATCGCTTCCCAGTGCTTCAGTCGGAAACTCAGGTCCCACTGCAGCGATTCGGCAGATTTGCCAACGCCTGCGGTACGCACGATCAAGCCCATACCGTCTGGCAATTCCAGTGCGGACAGCGCTTCTTTCAGCTCGGTACGATCGTCACCTTCGATACGGCGGGAAATACCCCCGGCACGCGGGTTGTTCGGCATCAGGACTAAATAGCTACCGGCCAGAGAAATGAAGGTGGTTAAGGCCGCACCTTTATTTCCACGCTCCTCTTTATCGATTTGCACGATAACTTCCTGACCTTCACGCAACACCTCTTTGATGTTTGGACGGCCGTGTGCGTTGTAATTAGCAGGGAAGTATTCGCGGGAAATTTCTTTCAGAGGGAGGAAACCGTGTCGTTCAGCGCCGTAATCGACAAATGCCGCTTCAAGGCTGGGTTCAACACGGGTGATTTTACCCTTGTAGATATTGGCTTTTTTCTGCTCGTGTCCGGGGCTTTCGATATCCAGATCGTACAGACGTTGGCCGTCAACAAGGGCAACGCGCAACTCTTCCTGCTGAGATGCGTTAATTAACATTCTTTTCATCGTGACTTACTCGTTATTCTCACATGAGTGATGTAGCTGCGGGCATCGTTACCCTGGACGAGAATCAACCGATGGCCCCGTGTCTTAATGCACTGACGTCAACCTCACGGCTGTCGTCGGCTAAAGGGGCGCAAATCTTGTCGGTGGCCTGTTTTTCATAAGGAAAAACAGCGCCTGAAGGTGGAATAGCTATAGAAAATTCAGAAATCCACACATCCCAGTCTGTCGTCCAGGCTGCAACCCGCAGCCCGCTAAGTGCCTGATTTAACATTACGTCTTACGCCATTGCTGCGTGTCCGTTCAATCCGGCAAAATGACTTATTTCGCTCTTTTTTCCTGCCTGAATTTTTCCAGGGCAGAAACCCCTGCATTATTCCATTGCTCACTCACATATAGCAAGGCGACTTTTGCCGAGCTGTGAAGTTTGTGCATCCTTAACCTGTTCATTTGCAGGGCTTAACATCGCATCGGTGAAAAAGTCATCATTATGACCTTTTTCCGGCGCGACAAAGAGAGAGTTAAGCACAGAAAAAGGGGTGGCGCTATCCAGGGACACTATTTAGAATCGCCGCCATGAAAACAGAGAATCCCGGCGTACTTTATGTCGCCATTACGGCTGAAAATGCCGAACAACGTATCGATAACTTTTTGCGCACTCAGCTCAAGGGCGTGCCGAAAAGTATGATTTATCGCATCTTGCGTAAAGGCGAGGTGCGCGTAAATAAAGGGCGCGTGAAACCCGAATACAAACTGCAGGCAGGGGATGAAGTCCGTATTCCGCCGGTGCGCGTGGCCGAGCGTGAAGAGCAAGCAGTATCACCGAAACTCGATAAGGTTGCCGCGCTGGCGAACGCCATTCTGTATGAGGACGATCATCTGCTGGTGCTGAACAAGCCATCGGGTACCGCCGTACATGGTGGTAGCGGTCTTAGCTTTGGTGTGATTGAAGGCCTGCGCGCGCTGCGTCCTGAAGCCCGTTTCCTCGAACTGGTACATCGTCTTGACCGCGACACTTCCGGTATTTTGCTGGTGGCAAAAAAACGTTCTGCGCTGCGTTCGCTGCACGAGCAGTTACGTGAAAAAGGCATGCAGAAAGATTATCTGGCGCTGGTGCGTGGTGACTGGCCTTCGCATTTGAAAGTCGTGCAGGCACCGTTGCTGAAAAATATTTTGCAAAGCGGTGAGCGCGTGGTGCGCGTCAGTGCGGAAGGCAAGCCATCCGAAACCCGTTTCAAAGTGGAAGAGCGTTTTGGATTCGCCACCCTGGTGAAAGCCAGTCCGGTGACCGGGCGCACGCACCAGATCCGTGTGCACACGCTGCATGGTGGCCATCCTATCGCCTTTGACGATCGCTATGGCGATCGGGACTTTGATCGTCAGCTTGCATCAACGGGCCTGGTGCGGTTGTTCCTGCATGCTGCAGCGCTGACCTTTACCCATCCGAATACCGGGGAAGTCCTGCGAATGGAAGCGCCGCTGGATAATGCACTGAAACACTGCCTGGCGCAGCTGCGTCAGAAAAAAGCCTGATTTTCCGGGCATCAACCCAGCGCGTTGATGCCCACTTTAATCAGCATCTTATTTAACGCTATCAGCGGTAATCCAATCAGCGTATTGGGATCGCGCCCCTCCAACCGCTCAAACAAGCAAATTCCCATACCTTCACTTTTAAAGCTGCCCGCACAATTCAACGGCTGTTCTTTTTCCACATAATGACGAATTTCTTCCTGGCTTAAATGACGAAAATGTACGTTGAACGGTTCACAAACCACCTGCTGTTGTGCCGTTTGTGGCTGAATCAGGGCGAGCCCGGTATAAAACGTAATCACTTTGCCGCTGGCCGCAGCCAGTTGTCGGCAGGCATTCTCTACCGTATGCGGTTTTCCGGTGATGTTGCCATCAAGCACGCAGACCTGATCGGAACCAATAATCCAGCTTTGTGGATGCTGAGCGGCTAGCGCCTGGGCTTTAGCCAGTGCTAAGCGTTGCACTAACTGCGGTGCGGTTTCGCCCGGTTGCGGCGTCTCGTCGCAATCGGGCGCAACGGCAATAAAAGGCAGGCCCAGCTTACTCAACAAGGCCTGACGGAATGGGGAAGTGGAGGCCAGAATTAACGGTGTCATGATTTTTTTTCAGAATAGATAGCGTAAAGATGACAGGCATTTTAAACTATGCGCCGCACTGGATGCGACTAACGGGTGAAAGATGCTGTAAACCGGCCTTTTTCTTTGACTCTATGACGTTACAAAGTTAATATGCGCGCCCTATGCAAAAGGTAAAATTACCCCTGACGATCGATCTGGCCCGCGCCGCGCAAAAGCGCCTTGATTACCAAGGTGTGTATGCACCTGAATTGGTGGCGCGCCTGGCCGAAACGGTCGTGAGTGTGGACAGTGATGTGGAATGCACCATGTCGTTTGCGATTGACAACCAGCGCTTAGCGGTTCTGCAAGGAACAGCTGATGTGCAGGTGACATTGTCGTGTCAACGCTGCAACCAGTCATTCCCGCATGCTGTTCACGTAAGCTATTGCTTCAGTCCTGTCTCTTCTGATGAGCAGGCCGAGGCACTGCCGGAAGCTTACGAGCCAGTTGATATCAATGATTTCGGCGAAATCGACTTGCTGGCAGTTATCGAAGATGAACTCATCCTCGCGCTGCCTGTAGTTCCGGTGCATGATTCTGAACACTGTGAAGTGTCCGACGCGGACATGGTATTTGGCAAGTTGCCTGAAGAGGCAGAAAAACCAAATCCCTTTGCCGTATTAGCCAGTTTAAAGCGTAAGTAATAGGAGTAAGGTCCATGGCCGTACAACAGAATAAACCAACCCGTTCTAAGCGTGGTATGCGTCGTTCGCACGATGCGCTGACCACCGCAGCTCTGTCAGTAGATAAAGTTTCTGGTGAAACTCATCTGCGTCACCATATCACTGCGGATGGTTACTACCGCGGTCGCAAGGTTATCACCAAGTAATTCTTTGCGGTTACGCAAGGCGATACCTTGACACGTTTGACCCTGGCAGTTGATGCCATGGGCGGGGATTTCGGTCCCTGCGTGACAGTGCCTGCATCCTTGCAGGCACTGGCCTCTCATACGAATCTGGTTCTTCTTCTGGTCGGTGATCCCGACATCATCTCGTCATTTCTTGCCAAAGCGGATTCCTCGTTACTGGGGCGTGTGCAGGTTATCCCTGCCGAATCGGTTATTGCAAGTGATGCCAAGCCTTCACAAGCCATTCGGAACAGCCGCGGCAGCTCGATGCGTGTGGCACTCGAACTGGTGAAAGAGGGTAACGCGCAAGCCTGTATCAGTGCAGGCAACACCGGCGCGTTAATGGGGCTGGCAAAAATGTTGTTGAAGCCGCTGGATGGCATTGAGCGTCCGGCGTTGATGACCGTTCTGCCGCATCAGCAGCAGGGTAAAACGGTGGTGCTGGATCTCGGCGCAAATGTGGAATCGGATAGCGATATGTTGGTGCAGTTTGCCATCATGGGCGCTGTCATGGCTGAGGAAGTGCTGGAAATCGACAGACCGCGTGTCGCGCTGCTCAACATTGGGCAGGAAGAGACCAAGGGGCTGGAAACGATTCGCACAGCATCTGCGGTTCTGCGGGAGACGCCGCAAATCAACTATATTGGTTATCTTGAGGGGAATGATCTCCTCACCGGCAAGACGGATGTGCTGGTCTGTGATGGCTTCGTGGGAAACGTCACGCTTAAAACCATGGAAGGCGTGGTAAGAATGTTTCTTTCTCTGCTCAAGTCGTCAGAGGATGGGAAAAAACGGGCGTGGTGGCTGAAATGGGTAGGGCGCTGGCTGCAAAAGCGTCTGGCTAAACGTTTCGGCCATCTCAACCCCGACCAGTACAATGGCGCTTGTCTGTTAGGATTGCGCGGAACAGTGATCAAAAGCCACGGTGCGGCGAATCAACGTGCGTTTGCCGTGGCGATAGAGCAGGCAGAGCAGGCGGTGCGCAGGCAAGTCCCAGAGAGGATTGCGGCGCGCCTTGACGCTGTATTAGCCAGGAGTGACAAAGCGTAGATGTTTACCAAAATTATCGGTACGGGCAGCTATTTGCCTGAGCAGGTTCGCTCCAATGCGGATCTGGAAAAAATGGTGGAGACTTCGGACGAGTGGATTGTCACGCGTACCGGTATCCGTGAGCGCCGCATTGCTGCGCCAGATGAAACGGTTGCCACTATGGGCTTTGCGGCTGCACAGCGCGCGCTAGAGATGGCGGGCGTTGCGGCCAGCGATGTCGGCCTGATTATTGTGGCGACCACCTCTTCCAGCCATGCCTTCCCAAGTTCAGCGTGCATGATCCAGCAGATGCTGGAAATTAATGACTGCGCTTCTTTCGATCTGGCTGCTGCCTGTGCAGGTTTCACTTATGCACTTAGTGTTGCCGATCAATACATCAAAAACGGTGTGGTCAAACACGCGCTGGTGATCGGTGCGGACGTCTTAGCCCGCACCCTCGATCCTAACGATCGTGGCACCATCATCCTGTTTGGTGACGGCGCTGGCGCTGTGGTACTGGGTCAAAGTGAAGAGCCGGGCATCCTGTCAACGCATCTGCATGCTGATGGTCGTTATGGCAAGCTGTTGACGCTGCCGTATCAGGACCGTGAACATCAGGATGAACCAGCCTATCTCACGATGGCCGGGAATGAAGTCTTTAAAGTTGCTGTGACCGAGCTTGCCCATATCGTGGACGAGACGCTGCAAGCCAATAACCTTGATCGCGAAATGCTCGATTGGCTGGTGCCACATCAGGCCAACCTGCGCATTATCAGCGCAACAGCCAGAAAGCTCGGCATGGGCATGGAAAAAGTGGTGGTGACGCTGGATCGTCATGGCAACACTTCAGCGGCTTCGGTGCCAAGTGCACTGGATGAAGCGGTGCGAGATGGCCGTATCAAGCCTGGCCAACTGATTTTGCTGGAAGCCTTTGGTGGCGGTTTCACCTGGGGTTCTGCGCTGGTTCGCTTTTGATTGACAGGAACGACAGATGACACAATTTGCTTTTGTTTTCCCAGGACAGGGTTCACAGACCGTCGGCATGTTGGCCGATTTGGCTGTGGAAAACCCGCAGGTTGAAGCCACTTTCCGTGAAGCTTCTGACGCACTGGGATATGACTTATGGCAGTTGGTACAACAAGGTCCAGCTGAAGAACTGAATAAGACCTGGCAGACGCAACCTGCGTTGCTGGCGGCTTCCGTCGCGATTTATCGCGTCTGGCAGAGCAAAAATGGCCCGCAGCCTACACTGATGGCCGGCCATAGCCTGGGTGAATACTCTGCGCTGGTGTGTGCTGGCGTACTGAACTTTGCGGACGCGATCAAGTTAGTCGAATTACGCGGCAAACTGATGCAGGAAGCGGTTCCTGAAGGGACCGGCGCCATGCAGGCAATCATCGGGCTCGATGATGAGTCTATCCGCAAAGCGTGCGAAGAAAGCGCGCAAGGTCAGGTGGTTTCACCGGTGAACTTCAACTCGCCAGGCCAGGTGGTCATCGCGGGTAACAAAGAAGCGGTTGAGCGTGCAGGTGCTGCCTGTAAAGCGGCCGGTGCCAAGCGTGCGTTGCCATTACCGGTGAGCGTTCCTTCGCATTGCGCGTTGATGAAGCCTGCAGCAGATAAACTGGCTGTGGCACTGGAAAGCATCACTTTCAATGCACCGACTGTGCCTGTCGTCAATAACGTAGACGTCAAGTGTGAAACCGATGCCGCTGCGATTCGCAGTGCACTGGTTCGCCAGTTGTATAGCCCGGTGCGCTGGACCGAAGCTGTTGAATTTATTGCCACCCAAGGCGTTGGCCAGTTGCTGGAGATCGGTCCAGGTAAAGTCCTGACCGGTCTGACCAAACGTATTGTGGATAGCCTGACCGCTGCAGCCGTGAACGATTCTGCTTCACTGTCTGCTGCGCTTACACAGGAATAAGAGGAAAAACATGAGCTTTGAAGGTAAAGTAGCGCTGGTGACTGGCGCAAGCCGCGGCATTGGTCGTGCAATCGCGGAAACGCTGGTTGCGCGCGGTGCGAAAGTGGTGGGAACCGCCACCAGCGAAAGCGGTGCGGAAGCAATCAGTGCTTACCTCGGCGATAACGGCAAAGGTCTGCTGTTGAACGTGACCGATGCGGCCTCTATTGAGAGCGTGCTCGAGAAAGTTCGCGCTGAATTTGGCGAAGTGGACATTTTAGTCAATAATGCAGGCATTACGCGTGACAATCTGTTGATGCGCATGAAGGACGATGAGTGGGCGGATATCCTCGATACCAACCTGACATCTGTCTTCCGTCTTTCTAAGGCGGTTATGCGTGCCATGATGAAAAAACGCGTGGGCCGTATCATTACCATCGGTTCTGTAGTTGGAACCATGGGTAACGCGGGTCAAACAAACTATGCGGCAGCAAAAGCTGGTTTGATTGGCTTTAGCAAATCACTGGCGCGAGAAGTCGCGTCACGTGGCATTACCGTAAACGTCGTGGCTCCGGGCTTTATTGAGACGGACATGACGCGTGCACTGAACGAAGATCAGCGCTCGGGCATTTTGGCAGAAGTGCCGGCAGGTCGTTTAGGCGACCCGCAGGAGATTGCCAATGCTGTTGCATTCTTAGCCTCTGACGAAGCCTCTTACATCACGGGTGAGACGCTCCACGTCAATGGCGGCATGTACATGGTCTGATAATCACGAAAACATTTGCATTATCTGCGGTAAACACCGCAGAATAGCGCAAAATCGTGGTTCGACCAGCCGGGATTTTGTTGCATCTTTTTCAACATTTTATACACTACGAAAACCATCGCGAAAGCGAGTTTTGATAGGAAATTAAATAGTATGAGCGATATCGAACAACGCGTTAAGAAAATCGTAGCTGAGCAGCTGGGTGTTAAAGAAGACGAAGTGATTAACACTGCTTCTTTCGTTGAAGACCTGGGTGCAGATTCTCTTGACACCGTTGAGCTGGTAATGGCTCTGGAAGAAGAGTTTGATACTGAAATTCCAGACGAAGAAGCTGAGAAAATCACTACCGTTCAGGCAGCGATCGATTACATCAATAGCCACCAAGGCTAATGAATATCTTCAGGCGGTCACCTCGACCGCCTGAGTTTTATGTTTGCCCCACATAGCGTTATTTTTTCCCTCCCTGGAGGACGTACGTGTCTAAGCGTCGTGTAGTTGTGACTGGTCTTGGCATGTTGTCTCCTGTCGGCAATACCGTAGAGTCTACCTGGAGTGCTCTCCTTGCCGGTCAGAGCGGCATCAGCCTGATCGACCATTTTGATACTAGTGCCTACGCAACACGCTTTGCGGGCTTAGTAAGAGATTTTAATTGCGATGAATTCATCTCGCGCAAAGATCAGCGCAAGATGGATGACTTCATCCAATACGGCATTGTTGCTGGTATTCAGGCTATGGCGGACTCCGGTCTGGTCGTAACTGATGAGAATGCCGGTCGCATCGGCGCAGCTATCGGTTCCGGCATCGGCGGACTGGGTTTGATTGAAGACAACCACAGTTCACTGGTTAACGGCGGTCCGCGCAAAATCAGCCCGTTCTTTGTTCCTTCTACCATTGTTAACATGGTGGCAGGTCACCTGACCATCATGTACGGTCTGAAAGGTCCAAGCATTTCTATTGCAACTGCTTGTACTTCAGGCGTGCACAACATTGGTCATGCTGCGCGTATCATTGCGTATAACGACGCCGATGTCATGCTGGCCGGTGGTGCTGAAAAAGCCAGTACCCCGCTGGGTGTGGGTGGCTTTGGTGCTGCACGTGCGCTCTCAACCAATAACGATAATCCTCAGGCGGCAAGCCGTCCGTGGGATAAAGACCGTGATGGTTTCGTGTTGGGTGATGGTGCAGGCATTGTGGTGCTGGAAGAGTACGAGCATGCGAAAAAGCGCGGTGCGAAAATTTATGCTGAAATCATCGGTTTCGGCATGAGCAGCGATGCTTACCACATGACGTCTCCGCCGGAGGATGGTTCAGGTGCCGCAGCAGCGATGGTGAATGCATTGCGTGATGCGCAGCTGAACGCTGAACAGATTGGCTACGTCAACGCGCATGGTACTTCAACGCCTGCGGGTGACAAAGCTGAAGCTCAGGCGGTCAAGTCTGTATTTGGTGCAGCGGCTCACAGCGTGATGGTGAGTTCTACCAAATCCATGACTGGGCACTTGCTGGGTGCAGCAGGCGCGGTAGAAGCGATTTATTCGATTCTGGCGCTGCGCGACCAGGCGGTTCCGCCAACCATCAACCTGGATAACCCAGATGAAGGTTGTGACCTCGACTTCGTGCCGCATACAGCACGTCAGGTGAGCGGGCTGGAGTACACGCTGTGTAACTCCTTCGGATTTGGCGGCACCAACGGCTCGCTGATCTTCCGCAAGGTATAAGCTTTACCCAGCCAAACAGAGGCCCGCAATGCGGGCCTTTTTTATATTTTGTCACGCAGTTACGTGGATTCTTACCGCTGTCAGTGGTATTCAGACTGGCAGGGTAGCCAAAGGTGAGCGGTATGTGGATAAACGGCGTAGAGCAGTTCGAACTTTCTGCGCGCGATCGCGCGGTGCAGTTTGGTGATGGCTGTTTTACCACTGCTGCGGTAGTGGCAGGCAAGATACAACTGCTGAACGCCCATTTGCAGCGATTGCAGGAAGGCTGTGAGCGTTTATTCATTCCCTTACCGGATATGGCGCAGCTGGCCGAGGAGATGCAGCATGCCGCCAATGGTCAAACCCAGTCGGTTTTAAAAGTGATTCTGACGCCAGGTGTCGGTGGACGGGGATATAGCCGAACCGGTTGCACAACCCCGACGCGCATCCTCTCCCTTTCTCCGTGGCCGCAACACTACGCCACGTTGCAGCAGCAGGGTGCAGCGCTGATAACCAGCCCCGTGAGACTGGCGCGTAATCCACTGCTCGCCGGTCTCAAACATCTTAACCGACTGGAACAGGTGCTGATCCGTCAGCAGCTCGACCACACCGATGCTGATGAGGCGCTGGTGCTTGACACTGCAGGGACGGTGGTGGAATGCTGTGCGGCCAATTTATTTTGGCGCAAAGGCGATCAGGTTTTCACGCCGCGTCTTGAGCAAGCGGGTGTCGATGGCATTATGCGCCGTTATCTGATGGCGAAGATGGCGTCGGAAGGCCAGGCTTGTCAGTTGATTGAAGGAAGCAGGGACGATGTGCTGAACGCCGATGAAGTGGTGATCTGCAATGCCCTGATGCCGGTTTTACCTGTGCGGAAAATTGACGATGTTTCGTTCACCGCACGCACGCTGTACCAGCAGCTGTATAACAGTTGCCAGAAGATGGAAGCATCATGACCCGAATGAAAAAAATACTCGCCAGCGCTGTGGCGATTGCCGGCCTCGCGGCGGCATTGAGTTATTGGCAGATTGAACGTTTAGCCGATACCCCTTTGACTATTAATCAGGAAACGATCTACACATTGCCCGCAGGTAGTGGTCGGGTCGTGCTGGAAGCGCAACTGGAAAGCCAGCACATCATTCCGGAAAGTATCTGGTTTGGGCCGCTATTGAAACTTGAGCCTGAGCTCGCGAAGTTCAAAGCCGGAACCTACCGACTTGAAAGCAAAATGACAGTAAGGCAGCTGCTGCAGTTGCTGGCCAGCGGTAAAGAAGCGCAATTTCCGGTGCGGTTTGTCGAGGGTTCTCGCCTGAAGGAGTGGTTGGCCGAACTGCGTCAAGCGCCCTATATCAAACATACGCTAACTGACGATCAGTTTGCGACCGTCGCCGCTGCGCTGAAAATGGATGCAAATCAGCTTGAGGGCGCTTTCTACCCCGACACCTATTTGTATACGGCTAACACCAGTGATGTATCGCTGCTGGAGCGTGCGCACACGCGCATGAATAAACTGGTGGATGAGATCTGGCAGGGGCGGATGGACAATTTGCCCTATAAAAAAGAGCAAGATCTGGTCACCATGGCCTCGATTATCGAAAAAGAGACCGGCGTGACGGAAGAGCGCGCGCGCGTTGCCTCGGTCTTTATTAATCGCTTGCGCACCGGCATGAAGCTGCAAACCGATCCTACCGTGATTTACGGTATGGGCGATAACTATACCGGTACGATTACGCGTAAAGACCTCGAAACGCCGACGGATTACAATACCTACACGATTAGCGGATTGCCGCCAGGTCCTATCGCGATGCCAGGTCGAGCCTCGCTGGAAGCGGCGGCGCATCCAGAAAAAACCAACTATCTCTATTTTGTCGCGGATGGCAAAGGTGGACATACCTTTACCACCAATCTCGCCAGCCATAATAAAGCGGTGCAGGTCTATCGGCTGGCCATGAAGGAAAAAAATGAAAAGTAAGTTTATCGTCATTGAAGGCCTTGAAGGTGCGGGCAAAACCACTGCGCGTGATGCTATCGTGGCGGTGCTGCATGAGCAGGGTATCGACGATGTGGTATTCACCCGTGAGCCCGGCGGCACGCCGCTGGCAGAACAATTGCGCGTGCTGGTGAAGCAGGGAATTGATGGCGAACAGGTGACTGACAAAGCCGAACTGCTGATGCTGTATGCTGCCCGTGTTCAACTAGTCGAGAACGTGATTAAGCCTGCATTAGCGCGTGGCGCCTGGGTGGTTGGCGACCGTCACGATCTCTCATCCCAGGCTTACCAGGGCGGTGGCCGTGGCCTGGATACGCAGTTGATGACCACCCTGCGCGATGCGGTATTGGGCGACTTCCGTCCGGACTTGACCCTATACCTTGATGTGACACCGGAAATTGGCCTGCAACGCGCGCGTGCTCGAGGGGAACTCGATCGTATTGAGCAGGAATCACTGCGTTTCTTTGAACGCACGCGTGACCGTTATCTGGCGTTGGCTGCCTGCGATGACACCATTTTAACCATTGATGCCACACAAAATATTGAAGAAGTGACATCGTCACTTAAATCAGCGCTACAAAAATGGCTGGCAGGTCAGGCGGCATGAACTGGTATCCGTGGCTGAATCAGCCCTATCGGCAGATTATCAGCCGTCATCAAAGCGGTCAGGCACACCATGCCTTGCTGATACAGGCCATTAATGGCATGGGTGACGATGCGTTAGTGTGGGGTGTTAGCCGCTGGTTAATGTGCCAACATCCAGAAGGCTTGAAGAGCTGCGGCCATTGCCACGGCTGCCAGCTGATGCAGGCGCAGACGCATCCTGACTGGTATCGCCTGGAAGCAGAAAAAGGCAAATCTTCACTGGGTATTGATGCGGTACGTGACGTCACCGAGAAGCTCTACCATTTTGCTCAGCAGGGCGGAGCAAAGATTGTCTGGTTGCCGGATGCGGCTCAGCTCACTGAAGCCGCCGCTAATGCGTTGTTGAAAACCCTGGAAGAGCCTCCTGCCAACTGCTGGTTTTTCCTCAGCGTCCGTGAGCCATCACGTTTGCTGGCAACATTGCGCAGCCGTTGCATGACATGGCATCTTTCCCCACCGGAAGAGCTGCCCAGTTTGCAATGGTTGCAGAAACAGTTGCCGCAATCCGAGCCAGTACTGCGAGCCGCTTTGCGCTTGAGCAATGGCGCACCTGCTGCGGCGTTGACCCTGCTACAGCCTGAGCGCTGGCAGGCACGTGAGAAGCTGTGTGAAACCTTGCTCAGCGCGTTGAACAGCGATGTACTGCAACTGCTGCCCGCGCTGAACAGCGACGATGTGGCAGAGCGTCTCAGCTGGCTGATTTCGTTACTGGTGGATGCCATGAAAGTGCAGCAGGGTGCCAGCAACTGGTTGAGCAACGGCGACCATCCTGAGGTCGTATCGCAACTGGCTCAGCAGCTTAGCAGCAGCGCGCTCAACGCCAGCGCCCAGCAGTGGATGCAGTGTCGTGAGCAACTGTTGCATGTCGCCGCCCTGAACCGTGAACTGATTTTGACCGATCGCCTGTTAGCCTGGGGACGCTTAATGTCGCCCTCGGCGGTCGGCTAAGCGCAAAAGAGAGAAGTATGTTTATTGTTGATTCGCACTGCCATCTTGATGGCCTGGATTATGAGAAGCAGCACCGCGATCTGGACGATGTGATCGCCAAAGCCGCAGCGCGTGACGTGAAGTTTATGCTGGCGATTGCCACCACGCTGCCGGATTACTACAAGATCAAGCAACTGGTCGGCGACAGGGAAAACATCGCTCTGGCGTGCGGCGTGCACCCGTTGAATCAGGAAGCGCCGTACGATGTCGAAGAGTTTCGTCGACTGGCCGCTGAAGAGCAGGTGATTGCACTGGGCGAAACCGGGCTGGATTACTTCTATCAGCAGGAGACCAAAGCGCAGCAGCAAGCCTCGTTCCGTGAACACATCCGTACCGGCATCGCGCTGAATAAGCCGATCATCGTACACACTCGTGATGCACGTGAAGACACGCTGGCGATCCTGCGTGAAGAGCAGGTGGAAAAGTGTGGTGGCGTACTGCACTGCTTTACTGAAGATAAAGAGACTGCGGCGCAGTTGCTGGATATGGGCTTCTATATCTCCTTCTCCGGCATTTTGACCTTCCGCAATGCTGAACAGATTCGTGATGCCGCGCGCTACGTGCCGCTGGATCGCATGCTGGTAGAGACCGACTCGCCGTATCTGGCGCCGGTTCCGCATCGTGGCAAAGAAAACCAGCCTGCCTTTACGCGCGATGTCGCGGATTATATGGCTGTGCTGAAAGGTGTGGATATCGAAACCCTGGCCGCGGCCACCACAGAAAACTTCTCGCGTCTGTTCCATGTCCCAATGAGCCGACTCGGCGGCTAATCCGCTTTATTTCAAACTCTGTAATAAATCCATAATCACTGACCTGTGCGGCATATAACGCGGCACGGGCAGTGATTTATTGCTGTTTCTCCAGGCAATTCAGTCAAAAATAACAGAAAGCAAGCGTTCGTCTTGAGCGAAACGTGATAGCCGTCAAAGTAACAAATATCGATTTATTTTACCCTTCGTAATAAATCAAAAGACGCTCAGCGTCACCCCGGTGAAGGATCCTCCCCCTTTGCCAGCGCACTGCGCAAATATGCACTCATACTCAGGAGCTTCTATGTTCAAGAACGCATTTGCGAACCTGCAAAAAGTAGGTAAATCGCTAATGTTGCCGGTATCGGTTTTGCCGATTGCCGGTATTTTATTAGGTGTTGGTTCGGCTAACTTCAGCTGGTTGCCTGCTGTGGTTTCACATGTGATGGCGGAGGCGGGCGGTTCCGTGTTCGCTAACATGCCGCTGATCTTTGCGATTGGCGTGGCGCTCGGTTTTACCAATAACGATGGCGTATCGGCACTGGCTTCCGTGGTTGCTTACGGCATCATGGTGAAAACCATGGCGGTGGTTGCACCATTAGTGTTGCACTTGCCGCCAGCGGAAATTGAGGCGAAACACCTTGCCGATACCGGGGTGCTGGGCGGGATCATTGCCGGTTCGATCGCCGCGTATATGTTTAACCGTTTCTACCGCATCAAGCTGCCTGAATATCTTGGCTTCTTCGCCGGTAAGCGTTTTGTACCGATCATTTCCGGTCTGACCGCGATTTTCACGGGTATTGTGTTGTCCTTTATCTGGCCACCAATTGGTACTGCGATTCAGGATTTCTCACAATGGGCGGCTTATCAGAACCCGGTGGTGGCATTCGGCATTTACGGTGTGGTTGAGCGTTCGCTGGTGCCGTTTGGTCTGCACCATATCTGGAACGTGCCTTTCCAGATGCAGATTGGTGAGTTCACCAACGCCGCAGGTCAGGTGTTCCACGGTGATATCCCACGCTATATGGCGGGCGATCCAACCGCAGGTAAACTCTCTGGCGGCTTCCTGTTTAAAATGTACGGTCTGCCTGCGGCTGCGATTGCTATCTGGCACTCGGCTAAGCCGGAAAACCGCGCCAAAGTGGGCGGCATTATGATCTCCGCCGCGCTGACCTCGTTCCTGACCGGTATCACCGAACCGATTGAATTTTCGTTCATGTTCGTGGCGCCGATTCTGTATGTCATCCATGCGATTCTGGCGGGTCTGGCATTCCCAATCTGTATTCTGCTGGGCATGCGTGATGGCACCAGCTTCTCACACGGTCTGATTGACTTTGTGGTGCTGAGCGGTAACAGCAGCAAGATCTGGTTGTTCCCGATTGTCGGTATCATTTACGGCCTGATTTATTACACCGTTTTCCGTGTACTGATTGTGAAATTGAATCTGAAAACACCTGGACGTGAGGACACCGCAATGGAACAGAGCAGCGCCACCGGTAGCGAGATGGCAGGCAAACTGGTTACTGCATTTGGTGGTAAAGAGAACATCACCAATCTTGACGCCTGTATTACGCGTTTGCGTGTGAGCGTCGCGGATGTGGCGAAAGTGAATCAAAATGAACTGAAAAACCTCGGCGCGCGTGGCGTGGTGGTGGCTGGTTCCGGTGTTCAGGCGATTTTCGGCACCAAGTCCGATAACCTGAAAACTGAGATGGATGATTATATTCGAAATATGTAAGGGCTAGAGGCTCGTCCCGCGACATCTCTGTCGCGGGACGCTTTACTCCTCTGCCGCCGCTTCCTCGCACCTCACCTTTGGTACGACTACAGATAAACCCGCAAATACTCCGTCAGACACAGCAGCGCCATCGCCTGGCCATAGGGCATTGACGTCAGCGGCACCTGGCGGTAGTAGTCCAAATCGCTGCCCATCGCGGTGCCAAAGGAGACCTGTTTTAACTCTCCGTCTTCATCAATATTGGCGATCACGCCACGCAGAGCTTTTTCCGCCATCGGGCGATATTCATCAGACAAATATCGTTTACGCACCGCTTTGAGAATCCCATAAGCGAATCCCGCCGTGGCAGACGCTTCCGGATAGCTTTGTGGATCGTCAAGCAAGGTATGCCAGAGACCGCTGCTGTGCTGGCAAGCGGCTAATGCCTTTACCTGACTGGCCAATACCTGCTGCAGGAAGCGACGCGTGGCATGCTGTTCCGGCCAGTTCATCATTTCAAGGAAATCCGGGATGACGATGGTCAGCCAGCTATTACCGCGTGCCCAACGGGCATTGGCAAAGTTGTGTCGGCCATCGAAGGTCCAGCCGTGGAACCACAAACCGGTTTGGCGATCCATCAGGTATTGGGTGTGGATCAGGAATTGATAGCTGGCTTCTTCGACAAACTCCGGGCGATCGAGTAGCTGGCCGATCTTCGCCAGTGCCATCACGCTCATCATCAGGGTGTCGTCCCACAGCTGCTGGGTATTTTCGTTGTTGTAAACGACGTGCTGCAAACCGCCTTGCTCAGTGCGCGGCATTTCATACATCACCCACTCAGCCCAGCGTTCCAGCACCGGGCGCCATGCTGCGTTACCCGTCTCTTCATAGCGATAAGCCAGCGTCAGGAACGGGCACACGGTGTTAACGTTTTTGGTCGGCGTGCCCTCTGCTAAGCGCGCGCTAAACCAGTCATCGATGATTTTGAGTGTCGCCTGGTCCCCGGTCTGCTGGGTGTAATGCAGCATGCCATACAGCCCGATGCCGTGCGTCCATTCCCAGCCAGCCCAACCCTTAGTATCAATGACGCGGCCATCATCCAGCCGCAGCAAAAACTCGCCGCTGTGGTCGGTAATATTGACCAGGTTGTCGGTGAGTTTGTGGATCAGTTGCACTAACTCACTGCGTGGCAACAGGTATTCAGGCTGGCGTAACAGAGCGCTGTGTTTTACCGGAAATACAGTCATGGTTCATTCCTATCGTTAATCAGGGTAGGGAGAGGAGGTAAGCTGCCGCGCTGTGTGGATAGCGCGGGCGCCGGGGGCTTATTGCGGTTGAGGTAACCGACATTGTTATTGCCCCACAGATTTTCATAGGGCATCCCCGCTAGCGTTTCGACGATGGCACGTGCCTGCGGCGTCATTCGTTCCGGGACAACGCGTCCGGCTTCACGCATCTTCAGCGTCTCTTCGCGCAGCACGGTGTGGGTATGCAGATTAAGTTTGAAGCGCAGCGAGACAATGAAACCGCAGGTCAGTACGCCAACGGTGCCGATGCTGAGGATCAGCAGAATGCTGTGGCTCACCGCAGGAACCTGCTCAGCTTTGCCGGAGGTAAAACCGGCCAGTTGCAGCAGAATGCCAACGATCATCACGGCACCGGCCTGCGAGGCTTTGCGTGTCAACGTCATGATCCCGGCGAAAATACCTTCGCGTCGCTGTCCGGTGATCACTTCATCGACATCGGCGATATAGGTATAGGTATTCCACGGGACATAGTTGATGCCACCACGTCCTAAACCGGCGAAGGCCGAGATCAGTACTAACAGCGCGAAGTTATCGTTCATTCCGCTGTACCACAGCCCGGCGTAGGAGAGGGCGCTGAGGCCAAACAGCACCACCACCAGACGATAAGCTGGGGCCGGCCCGAGGCGTATACACAGCGGGATCATTGCCATCACCGCGATAAATTGCAGCACCGCCATCGTGCCCATCAGGCTGGAAGCGATTTGCGCGCTCTGCAACAGTACCAACACCACGTACCAGGTAAATACTGCATTAAAGACGTCCTGAGCGATGTAACCGCCCAAATACATGCCAAGATGCTGACGAAAGATGCGGATGCGCAGCGTGGAGGCGAGCTCGATATACAGTCGTTTCAGGCTTTGGAACAGCGAGAGTTGCGTCTTTTCTTCTTCAGCCCGACGTGACTCGGCGGAAAAATCCTCCGGTGCGCGTTCCCAGGTGAAGCGCCACACCAGGGTTAGCACCAGCGCACAGATCACCGAGAACACCAGGCTGGCATAAAAGAAGGAGATGGGATTCTCTTTGCCAAACCAGCCAATCAAAATGCCTGGCAGGAAGGCCGCCAGAATGGAGGAGAGCTGCGCCAACGCGATACGCGCGCCGGAGAAGCGGCTCTTTTGTTTAAAGTCATCGGTCATCTCCGGAACCAGCGTTTCGTAGGGCACCAGAATCATGGTGTAGACCATATCGAACAGCAGATAGGTCAGCAGATACCACCAGAAACTCATGTCGCCTATCCACATCAGGCTATAGCTGAAAACACACGGAATACCGAGCAGGATAAAGAACTTGCGGCGGCCAAAGCGCTTGCCAAGCCAGGTGGACCCGAAGTTATCGGTGAGAAAGCCCATCAGCGGGCTGACGACCGCATCCATCACGCGGGCAGCAGCAAAAATAAAGGTGGCTTCAATCGGCGAAAGCCCGCAGAAGGTGGTGTAGAAATAGAGTAACCAGGCAGCGGTGAGCGCCGTGGTGCCGGCGCCGAGGAAATCCCCGGAACCGTAAGCCAGATAGTGGCCCAGACTAATTTTACGAGACTGCATGGCAGGTTCTCCTTGAAATCGACGGATGACACATCCCTCATTACTCCGTACTGCTTGCCCGGATTGGATAGAAAGTAGAGCGCCGTGCAGCGGCAAACCTTCGCGATTTGGCAAGGGTTGACGGTTGAGTGGCAAAAACACAAAGAAACTGGCGTGATATCTCTAATTTATAAAACAGCGTTTCATTTTATTGATCGGCGACGGCATAAATTTGAGAGGGAGAGCACAGCAATGCTGCCTGGGGGATGAAATGGCGTAAAGGCAGCCATTTAACAGAAGAAAAGTGGTACGGAGGTTGAAAGCAAACGAATTCCTCGCGCATACTGCCTGACTGAACTCAGGCTTAAGGAAATGCACCATGGCTGAAGAAACCATTTTCAGTAAAATCATTCGTCGCGAAATCCCCGCCGACGTGGTTTATCAGGACGAACTGGTCACCGCCTTCCGCGATATCGCGCCTAAAGCGCCAACGCACATTCTGATTATCCCTAATGTATTGATCCCCACCGCTAATGACGTGCAGGAAGCACACGAGCATGCGTTGGGCCGTATGATTACCGTGGCGGCGAAAATTGCGAAAGAAGAAGGGATTGCCGAAGATGGCTATCGCCTGATCATGAACTGTAATCGTCATGGTGGTCAGGAGGTTTATCATATTCATATGCACCTGGTCGGCGGTCAGCCGCTGGGTCCGATGCTGTCTATCTAACCTCAGGCGGACCTTGTGATGCGTCAATGGCTGAGTGGCCTGCTGCTGCTGTCCCTTGCCGGGTGTAGCAGTGACAAACCGATGATCAACACGTCGCAATCGCTGGTGATGGAGTCTTCCGTGCTTTCTGCGGGCATCATCACCGATGAACCCGCGCTGGCCAGCCGTGATGGGCAAATGCGAGCCTCGAGCGTCCTCTTTAATCAGCGGGAAACGCCAGTGACCGTACATTACCGTTTCTATTGGTATGACGAGAAGGGACTGGAGATTACCCCGGAAGAGCCGGCTCAGACCCAAGTTGTCCCGGCGCATGGCAGCACTGAAGTTGTCTCGCAAATCGGTAACCTGACCGCCAGTAAGGTGCGTCTCTATCTTTATCTCTGAGGAGTAACCTGTGATTCGCAGTGTAAAACGTTCCAGCGCGCTGTTATTTGCGTTGATGCTCACCGGTTGTGTGGTGAAACAGCAAACACCGGCGCCGGTTGAACCGACCCAGCCGACGACGCCAACCCAACCGGAGCAGCCACCTGTGCAGCCGGTGCCGCCGCCGGAAAATGTGCCGCAGCCACCGAAGCTGAAAACCATTAACTGGAATGCCAGCGTGCAGCCATTAGTGGGGAATATGGTGCAGTCTGCGGGTGTGAATCCAGGCAGTGTGCTGCTGGTGGACCGCATCAAGAACAGCACCAACGGCGCGTTGCAGAGCGATAAAGCCACCGATGCCATCCAGAATGCGCTGGCAAACAACGGCAAATTCACGCTGGTGACGCCAGAACAGCTGGCACAGGCCAAACAGGCGCTGGGCTTATCAGCCGATGACAGCCTCAATTCGCGCAGCAAAGCGATTGGCCTGGCACGCAATGTCAACGCGCAGTATGTGCTTTACAGCAGCGCACAAGGCGATGTGAAAGCACCAACGCTGCAGATGCAGCTGATGCTGGTGCAGACCGGTGAAATTATCTGGTCAGGCAATGGTATTGCTCAACCCTGATCCCTTACTGCAACAACGGATTCAGCAACAATGGCCGACGGCGCAAGCTGCCGGTCATTTTTTCGCGCTGCCGGGATTGAGTGGCAACAGTGTTCGGGTGAAAACCGAGCAGGGTGAGCTGCTGGCGCGTCGTGCGCCGCAGCAACCGCTCCCGTTTGTTGATCGTCAGCGCGAATATCGCATCTTGCGTCAAATGCGTGCTGCGCACCTCGGGCCGTCGCCACTGGATTGGCATCATCCCTGGTTATTACAGAGCTGGTTGCCCGGCGAGGTGCTGACCCCTGCGCAGTTCAATCAACAGCGTGATGCGGTGCTTGCCTTGCTGCATCGCCTGCATCAGCAGCCGCTAACAGGCTATCGCTTGCGACTGACACCGCTGTTGCAGCACTACTGGCAGTTGTGCCAGCAACGCCACTGGCGCTGGCAACATCAACTCCAGCGCCTGATCAGGCAGGGTGAACCCCGGCCGTTACGCCTCGTGCCGATTCATATGGATGTTCACGCCGGCAATGTGATTGCCACACCAGATGGCTTACGTCTCATCGATTGGGAATATGCTGCCGATGGTGATGTGGCATTGGAACTCGCGGCGCTCTGCGCGGTCGATGGAGAACACCAAATCGACTGGATTGCGGATTACGCGCAACGCAGCCAGCTTGACGAAGCGCAACTTAAGCGACATATGCGGCGCTGGCAGCCGTGGCTGCACCTGCTGATGGCCAGCTGGTATCAGCTGCGCGCTGAACAGAGCGGTGACCCTCATTTACAACAGCTGGCGCAGGCCAGCTGGCAGGATCTTTAACTCAGGATTGTAACCATGACCATGAATACTCCCGGCCCGCTGATGCTGGATGTTGAAAGCTACGAACTCGACGCCGAAGAGCGTGAGATTCTGCAACATCCGCTGGTGGGCGGACTGATTCTGTTTGCCCGCAACTTCCACGATGTGGATCAGCTGGCAGAACTGGTGCGCCAGATTCGCGCCGCTTCGCGTAATCGTTTAGTGGTCGCCGTGGATCAGGAAGGCGGGCGCGTGCAGCGCTTCCGTGAAGGATTTACCAAACTCCCCGCGATGCAATCTTTTGCCGCCCTGCACGATATCGCCACGGCGGGTGAAGTCGCCCAGCAGGCGGGCTGGCAGATGGCAGCGGAAATGATTGCGATGGATATCGACATCAGCTTTGCCCCAGTACTGGATATTGGCCACATCAGCGCGGCGATTGGCGACCGTTCCTTCCATGAAGATCCCGCGATTGCATTGCAAATTGCCCGCCGTTTTATCAACGGCATGCACGAAGCGGGCATGAAAACCACCGGCAAGCATTTCCCCGGCCACGGTGCGGTGAGTGCTGATTCCCACAAAGAGACCCCGCGTGATCCGCGCGATGCCGCCACGCTGCGCCAGCATGACATGGCCATCTTCAAACAGTTAATTGATGAACAGTTGCTGGATGCGGTGATGCCCGCGCACGTTATCTATACTGAGGTGGATCCGTTACCTGCCAGCGGCTCGCCTTACTGGCTGCAAACGGTGTTGCGCAAAGAGTTGGGCTTCAACGGTGTCATTTTCTCCGACGATCTGTCGATGGAAGGTGCTGCGGTAATGGGCAGTTATGCTGAGCGCGCGCAGCAGTCGCTCAATGCCGGCTGCGACATGATCCTGGTGTGCAATCAGCGCGCCGGAGCGGTGAGTGTGCTGGATAACTTGACGCCGATCCAGGCGGAGCGTGTGACGCAGTTATACCATCAGGGGCGTTATACCCGAGAAGCGCTGCAATCCAGTGAACGCTGGAAGCAGAATCATCATCAGCTGAGCGCACTGCAGGAGCGCTGGCTGGAGCATAAAGCGTCGGGCAGATAAGCGTCGCTGCCCGGATTTCATTCCACGCTGAGGATAATCATGATCATCTATCTGCACGGTTTTGATTCCAACAGTCCGGGCAACCACGAAAAAGTGCTGCAACTGCAGTTTATTGACCCGGACGTCAGACTCATCAGTTACAGCACGCAACACCCCAAACATGACATGCAGTTTCTGTTGAAAGAGTGCGATAAATTGCAGCAGCAGGGCGGTGATGCGCATCCCTTGATTTGCGGGGTGGGGCTTGGGGGTTACTGGGCCGAACGTATCGGTTTTCTCTGCGGTATGCGCCAGGTGATCTTCAATCCCAACCTGTTTCCGTTTGAGAACATGGAAGGCAAGATTGATCGTCCGGAAGAGTATCTGGATATCGCCACCAAGTGCGTCAGTGATTTTCGCGAAAAGAATCGCGATCGCTGCCTGACCATTTTGTCCCGTCATGACGAGGCGCTGGATAATCAGCGCACGGCCGCGCAACTGCATCCTTTCTATGAAATCGTGTGGGACGAACAGGCCAGCCATAAATTCAAGAATATCTCGCCGCATTTACACCGCATTAAGGCCTTTAAATCCCTCGCCTGAGCCTCCGCGCGCCGTGTGATGCGGCGCACAAAACGTTTAACATTCTGATAATGCGCTTGAAAGATTGATGTACATCAATTTTCTTATGATATGTCGTTAGCGCCGTGATATTCTGCCCTCAGCTCGCGATTTAATGTCGCCAACCCTATGTTTATTAAGGTTTTTAGTAACCATTAATTAACTATTGGTTTACAACTTTGAGGGGGTCTTTGTTGACTACATCTATGGAAAAAATCGTCATTATTGGCGGTGGTGCCGGCGGCTTAGAGCTGGCAACGCAGCTCGGCCACAAGCTGGGTCGGAAGAAAAAAGCCGAGATTATTCTCGTCGATCGCAACCACAGCCATCTGTGGAAGCCATTGCTGCATGAAGTGGCAACCGGTTCGATGGATGAAGGGATCGATGCCCTGAGCTATCTGGCGCACGCGCGTAATCACGGTTTTCAGTTCCAGCTGGGTTCGCTGACGCAAATCAACCGCGAAAACAAAACCATTGAGCTGGCGGAAATCCGCGATGCTAACGGTGAATTGCTGGTGCCGCAGCGCGAGATGGCTTATGACCGTCTGGTGATGGCGCTGGGCAGTACTTCCAATGACTTCGGCACACCGGGTGTGAAAGATCACTGCATCTTCCTCGATAACCCGCATCAGGCTCGTCGTTTCCACAACGAGATGCTTAACCTGTTCCTGCGCTTCTCCGCCAGTGAAGGTAGCCTGGAAAAAGTGAACATTGCGATTGTCGGCGGCGGCGCCACCGGCGTTGAGCTGTCAGCAGAACTCTACAATGCCGTGAAGCAGCTGCACAGCTATGGCTACAAAGGCCTTGATAGCTCTGCACTGAACGTGACGCTGGTGGAAGCCGGTGAGCGTATTCTGCCAGCCTTGCCACCGCGCATTTCTGCTGCGGCACACCAGGAACTGACCAAGCTCGGCGTACGCGTCCTGACGCAAACCATGGTGACCAGCGCGACAGAAGAGGGGCTCAATACCAAAGGCGGCGAATTTATCAATGCTGACCTGATGGTGTGGGCTGCCGGTATTAAGGCGCCGGACTTTATGAAAGAGATTGGTGGGCTGGAAACCAACCGCATCAATCAGCTGGTGGTGAAAGACACGCTGCAAACCACGCTGGATGATGACATCTACGCGATTGGCGACTGCGCTTCCTGCGCACTGCCGGGCGGCGGTTTTGTGCCACCGCGCGCGCAGTCTGCACACCAGATGGCGTCACGCGCGCTGGAAAATATTCTGGCACAACGCAAAGGCAAACCGCTCAAAGCTTACGTCTATAAGGATCACGGTTCGCTGGTGTCACTGTCACGCTTCACCACGGTGGGTAGCCTGATGGGCAACCTGATGCGCGGCTCGATGATGGTAGAAGGGCGCATTGCGCGTTTCGTCTACATTTCTCTATATCGCATGCATCAGATTGCGCTCCACGGATACTTCAAAACCGGCCTGATGATGCTGGTCGGTAGCCTGAACCGCGTGCTGCGTCCTCGCCTCAAGTTGCACTAATGATTTCCGGGCGGTTATCTGCCGCCCGATGCCGCTCCGCCCGCCGTAACCCGCTGAAAAACGACAATTCAGTTTAAGGTTACGGCGGTATTTCAGCTTCTCTCAGAACTCTCCGAAAAACTGGCCCTGACGGCTTTCCGTTGCGTTTCCTCCATTAATCTGATGTTGCAATTACGGACCATCTGTAAAACTTATATCCACAAACACGGCGCGGCGCGCACGCCGGTTATGCCTCGGCTACACAGGATTTCGTAGCGGCAGGAATGCGCGGTAACAACATTCAGGAGGACATTCCTGTGAATAAATCAATGTTAGCGGGTATCGGTATCGGCGTGGCAGCAGCGTTAGGGGTTGCCGCAGTCGCCAGCATGGATGTCTTTGATCGCGGCCCGCAGTATGCACAAGTTCTCTCGGCTACGCCGATCAAAGAGAGCATTAAACAACCGCGACAGGAGTGTCGCAATGTGACGTTAACGCATCGTCGTCCGGTACAGGATGAGAACCGCATCGCCGGTTCAGTACTGGGTGCAGTGGCGGGCGGCGTGCTCGGTCACCAGTTTGGTGGCGGTCGTGGGCGCGATGTCGCAACGGTAGCGGGCGCGCTGGCGGGCGGTTACGGTGGTAACCAGGTGCAGGGGGCACTGCAGGATCGTGATACCTACACCACCAACGAGCAGCGTTGCAAAACCGTTTATGACAAACAGGAAAAAATGCTGGGTTATGATGTGACCTATAAAATAGGCGACCAGCAGGGCAAAATCCGTATGGAGAATGACCCTGGCACCCGCATTCCGCTTGACCGTAATGGTCAGCTGATCCTGAATTCGAATCAGGCCTGATTGGGCAAAGACACGTCACAGCAGCAGTATCGAAAAAAGCGCCGTAAGGCGCTTTTTTTATGGTGTAAACCGGAGCGGCGAGATTCATCTCGCGTCCCGATAGCCACAATGTTGCATGCAGAAGCGCAAGGTATTGCTTTGCCAGGCGAGATGCGGCTAAACCCGATTCTTCGCCAGTTCGGCAATGAAGCCCTGCACCCACTCCATCCGTACTTTGCGCTCTTCCAAATCACGAGTGAATCTCAGACGGGTTGGACCATCCAATTTCCACTGTTTAGGATCTTTTTGCAGCAGGCCAATTAACCAACCGGGATCGACATGGTTCTGCGGCGCGAACTCGAAGAATCCGCCTTTTTCACTGGCTTCAATTTTACGCACGCCCAGTTCTCGCGCCACCAGACGTAAAGCCGCCACATCCAGAAGGTTGCGCGCCGCATCCGGCAATTTGCCGAAACGGTCGATCATCTCAACCTTCAGCTCAGCCAGTTCCTGCTCGTCACTGGCTGAGGCAACGCGTTTATAGAGTGACAAACGCGTGTTCACATCCGGGATAAAGTCATCCGGCAGCAGCGCAGGCATGCGCAGTTCGATTTCGGTCTGGTTGCTGGTGAGATCTTCCAGCGACGGCTCGCGCCCGGCCTTCAGCGCATCGACCGCGTTTTCCAGCAGTTCCATATACAGCGTGAAACCGATCGTTTCCATCTGGCCGCTCTGATCTTCGCCCAGCAGTTCACCGGCACCGCGAATTTCAAGGTCGTGCGTCGCCAGCGCAAAGCCAGCACCCAGGTCTTCCAGCGAGGCAATCGCCTCCAGACGCTTCTGCGCATCAGTGGTCATGGCTTTTGGATGCGGCGTTAACAGCCAGGCATAGGCCTGATGGTGTGAGCGTCCGACGCGGCCACGCAGCTGATGCAGCTGCGCCAGGCCAAAGTGGTCAGCACGCTCAATGATGATGGTGTTAGCGCTCGGCACATCAATACCGGTTTCGATGATGGTGGTACACACCAGCACGTTAAAACGCTGGTGGTGGAAATCATTCATCACCCGTTCCAGCTCGCGCTCGCGCATCTGGCCGTGACCGATGGCGATGCGGGCCTCAGGCACCAGCTCCGCCAGGCGTTGTGCGGCTTTTTCGATGTTCTCGACATCGTTGTAGAGATAGTAAACCTGACCGCCGCGCAAAATTTCACGCAGCAGCGCTTCACGCACCACCAGGCTGTCGTACTCGCGCACAAAGGTTTTCACCGCTAAACGGCGAGCTGGCGGTGTCGCAATGATCGACAGATCGCGCATGCCGCTCATCGCCATATTCAGCGTACGTGGGATCGGCGTGGCAGTCAGAGTCAGGATATCAACGTCCGCGCGCATTGCTTTAATACGCTCTTTGTGACGCACGCCAAAACGATGTTCTTCATCGACAATCAACAGGCCGAGATCGTGCCATTTCAGGTCGTTTGACAGCAACTTGTGCGTGCCGATCAAAATATCCACTTTGCCTTCACGCGCCTGTTCCAGCACCTGGCTCTGCTCTTTGGCGCTGCGGAAGCGTGACAGCATCTCAATACGCACCGGCCAGTTGGCGAAACGGTCGCGGAAGTTATCGTAATGCTGCTGCGCCAGCAGGGTGGTGGGCACCAGCACCGCGACTTGTTTGGCATTCTCTACCGCGAGGAAGGCGGCGCGCATCGCCACTTCAGTTTTACCAAAGCCTACGTCACCGCACACCAGACGATCCATCGCCAGCGGCTGGCACATGTCGCTCAGCACGGCATTAATGGCCTGGCCCTGGTCCGGCGTCGTCTCAAACGGGAAGCCTTCGCAGAACAGTTGATACTGATCGCGATCGTGCTTAAAGGCGAAGCCGGTTTTGGCCGCGCGTTGGGCGTAGATATCCAGCAGTTCGGCCGCCACATCACGCACTTTCTCGGCCGCTTTCTGGCGTGCGCGTGACCAGGCATCGCTGCCAAGCTTGTGCAGCGGGGCATTCTCATCCGCGCCACCCGCGTAGCGGCTGATCAGGTGCAGTGATGAAACGGGCACGTACAGCTTGGCGTCGCCCGCATAGGAGAGCATCAGATATTCCGCGACAATACCGCCGGCTTCCAGCGTGGTCAGGCCAATATAACGGCCCACACCGTGTTCCAGATGCACCACCGGCTGGCCGGGGTGTAACTCGGCGAGGTTGCGGATCAACACATCGGGATTGATGGTGCGGCGATTATCCTGGCGACGGCGGCTGACACGCTCACCCAGCAGGTCGCTTTCACAAATCAATGCACGATGGCCCGCGCTATCAATAAAGCCGCGTTCGCTGGCGCCAATCATTAAACTGTGCGGCTGTTTGGCGGCTTCTTCAAAGCGTTCAATCGGCTGTGGGCGCAGTTTGATGCGTGCCAGCAGCTCCTGCAGGCTTTCACGGCGGCCTTCACTTTCTACTGAGAAAATGATCTGCCCATCAAACTGCTCCATGAACTGACGCAGCAGATCGAGTGGCGCTTTAGCCTGGGCCTGCACTGTCAGTTCCGGCAGCGGTTGATAGCCGAGATTGGTATTGGCGGCTTTTTCTGGCAGCGTTTCGCTGCTGAGCTGCATGCGTGGCCAGGCTTTCAGTTCGCCAAGCAACGCGTCCGGGCGCAGCCACAACGTTGCAGGCTCCAGCAGCGGGCGCATAGGATCGATGCGACGATTTTCGAAACGCGCGTTAGCATCCTGCCAGAAGCGATCGGCGCTGCCATGCAGATCGCCACTGTTGAGTACCAGCGTGTTAGCAGGCAGATAGCTGAACAGGGTGGGCAACTCCTGCTCAAAGAACAGCGGCTGCCAGTATTCGATCCCGGCCGGCAGCGTGCCTTTGCTCACTTGCTGATAGACATGCTCCGGCTCGCGGCGCACATCAAATAGTTCGCGCCAGCGGCTGCGGAACAGCTCAATCGCTGCTTTATCAGTAGGAAACTCGTGCGCAGGCAGCAGATTGATGGCATCAACCGCTTCCAGCGTGCGTTGGCTGTCCACATCGAACAGGCGCAGGCTGTCAATTTCGTCATCAAAGAAGTCAATGCGATAGGGCTGATCGCTGCCCATTGGGAACAGATCCAGCAGCGCGCCACGCGTGGCGTACTCGCCGTGTTCCATCACCTGATCGACATGGCGATAACCAGCCTGCTCCAGCTGATCACGCAGCGCATCGCGCGAGAGTTTTTGCCCCTGTTTCATCACCAGCGCATGGCCGTGCAGGAAGCTGTGCGGACAGACGCGCTGCATCAGCGTGTTGACCGGCATAATCAGCATGCCGCGCGTCAGATTGGGCAGTTGATAAAGGGTGGAAAGACGGGCGGAGATAATGTCCTGATGCGGCGAGAAGCTGTCGTAAGGCAGCGTTTCCCAGTCGGCGAGATTGGTGACCGGCAGATCGGTGAACTGGCGAATCTCCTCCTGCAGACGCAGGGCAGATTGCATATCCGGCGTAATCATCAACACCGGACCCGGGTGGCGTTCGATGATACTGGCGCACTCAACCGCCTGCGCGGCGCCAATCAGTTCGCCGAGCTGACGATGATCGCCCGCTTTCGCAGGCAGGGTATAACGACTCTGTTCCGACATAAGGACTCGACATTCTCTCCTTGGATTCCAGGGCGTCATCATTCCATAATCCGCCCTGAGGATCATCTGTCGCGGTGCTATTTCTCATCGCCCTTCATATTTCGCGCTGTGGCCGCGTTGGCTGCGTTTGCGAACCCCAGTCACTTACTGGATTGCTGTGTGTAGTGCATGCGTGGGCGATCGACATTGGCCCAGGACAGCTCTTTTTCCAGATGATAGCTGTGATTGCCGTCGTCCCACTTCACGTAATAGCCGGTTGCCGCATCTCCCTGTTCAAAGACGTTGACGATCTCGCCTCTGATTTCTCCCGATTTGTGCTTCACGATACTGCCTTTGGGATATCTGAACATGAGATGTACTCCTTTTCGCCCTGCATACTTCGCGCTGTGGCGGTATTGGCTGCGTCTGCGAACCCCCGTCACTGACTTCAGTAACCTCCCGGGGATTCACAGGCTTGCCACCTTGCTACAGCACGAATTATTTTGGGCTGACTGCGATGCCGGTTGGACATAAATTCTTAACTGCAAGAGCGAGTCTACCGCAGGGTATGCCTAATAAACGCACAATGAGTATCATTATTTTGTCGCAATTTTATGCATTGCCGCAGATTGCGACGTATTTGGATGCAACTTTGCCACAGACTCAGAGGGTTAGAGGTTTCATAAACAGGGCTGCTCCTTTATCATCCCACTACTTATTTTCAGGCAACTGCCAAGACGGATCTCATGTATCAACCAGTCGCGTTATTCATCGGTTTGCGCTACATGCGTGGACGTGCCTCAGACCGCTTCGGTCGCTTCGTCTCCTGGCTTTCCACCATCGGTATCACGCTGGGCGTGCTGGCGCTGGTCACTGTGCTGTCGGTGATGAACGGCTTCGAGCGTGAGCTGGAGGGCAATATCCTCGGCCTGATGCCGCAAGCGTTGGTCACCAGCGACAAAGGCAGCATCAATCCACAACAGGTGACGGCGGAGAGCCTCAAACTGCAGGGCGTCACGCGTGTTGCCCCGCTGACCACCGCGGATGTGGTGCTACAAAGTGCGCGCAACGTTTCTGTGGGCGTGATGCTGGGCATCAATCCTGATGAGCAGGATCCGCTGACGCCTTACCTCGTCAATACTCAGCAAAGCGTGCTGCAACCGGGCCAATATAATGTAATTCTCGGCGAACAACTGGCGTCTCAGTTGGGTGTGAAATGTGGCGACCAGTTGCGTCTGATGGTGCCTACGGTGAGCCAGTTCACGCCGGTAGGTCGCTTGCCAAGCCAGCGTATCTTCACCGTCGCTGGCACCTATGCTGCTAACAGTGAAGTCGATGCCTATCAGATTCTGGTTAATCAGCAGGATGCCTCCCGCATGATGCGCTATCCGCTGGGTAACATCACCGGCTGGCGTTTGTGGCTGGATAAACCGCTGAATGTGGATGCCTTCAGTGAACAGCACCTGCCGGATGGCCTGACGTTAAAAGACTGGCGCGAGCGCAAAGGCGATCTGTTCCAGGCGGTGCGCATGGAAAAAAACATGATGGGGCTGCTGCTGAGCCTGATCATCGCGGTAGCGGCGTTTAACATCATTACTTCACTCGGTCTGCTGATCATGGAAAAGCAGGGTGAAGTGGCGATTCTGCAAACTCAGGGCTTAACCCGCCGACAGATCGTCGCGGTGTTTATGGTCCAGGGCGCCAGTGCTGGCATTATCGGCACCTTGCTCGGTACGCTGCTGGGTGTGCTGCTCGCCAGCCAGCTTAATAATTTGATGCCGGTGATTGGCCTGTTCCTGGATGGCGCGGCGTTGCCGGTCGATATCAACGTCTGGCAGGTGGTCACTATCGCGCTGGTCTCCATGATCGTCGCGCTGCTCTCAACCCTTTATCCGTCATGGCGCGCTGCCGCCGTTCAACCCGCTGAGGCTTTACGTTATGAGTAATACCCCTTTGTTGCAGTGTCGTGACCTGTGCAAACGCTATCAGGAAGGCAGCGTGCAGACCGATGTGCTGCGCAATGTGGCTTTTAGCCTGCAGCCAGGCGAACTGACGGCCATCGTTGGTAGCTCCGGCTCAGGTAAAAGTACCTTACTGCATCTGCTCGGCGGCCTCGATGCGCCCACTTCGGGTGACGTGGTGTTCGACGGCAAATCACTGAATGCCATGTCCTCTGCAGCGAAAGCCGAACTGCGCAACCGCGAGCTGGGCTTTATCTATCAGTTCCACCATCTATTGCCAGACTTCACGGCGCTGGAGAACGTGGCGATGCCATTGCTGATTGGCAAAACTGCAAAAGCAGAAGCCGCCTCGCGCGCGCTGGAAATGCTGGCGGCGGTCGGACTGGAAAAACGTGCTGCGCATCGTCCATCTGAGCTGTCAGGCGGTGAGCGTCAGCGTGTCGCAATTGCGCGTGCGCTGGTGAACCGTCCGCGCCTGGTGATGGCGGATGAACCGACCGGTAACCTGGACGCGCGTAATGCCGATGCGATTTTCAAACTGCTGGGCGAGCTGAATCAGCAGCAGGGCACCGCATTTCTGGTGGTGACGCACGATCTGAATCTGGCTAAACGTCTGAATCGCCAGATGGAGATGCGCGATGGTCAGCTGAGCGAGCATCTGACGCTGGGAGCTATCTGATGGGTTCGTCATTATCCCTGCTGCTTGGCCTGCGCTTTAGTCGCGGTCGGCGGCGCGGTGGCATGGTCTCACTGATCTCCATCATCTCGACCATCGGCATCGCCCTGGGTGTTGCCGTGTTGATTATTGGCCTGAGCGCGATGAACGGTTTTGAACGCGAGCTGAACAAACGCATTCTGGCCGTGGTCCCGCACGGTGAAATCGAACCGGTGAATCAGCCTTTCCGCAACTGGCACCCGATGATCGCACCGATTGAAAAGGTGCCGGGTATTGCGGCAGCGGCGCCTTACATTAACTTTACCGGCTTGATCGAGAGCGGCGCGAAGATGCAGGCGTTGCAGGTGAAGGGTGTCGATCCGCAACAGGAATCGCGGCTGAGCGCCTTGCCGAGTTTTGTCGATGGTGATGCGTGGCAGCAGTTCGGCGCGGATAAACAGCAGATCATCCTCGGTGGCGGCATTGCAAAATCGCTTAACGTGAAGCAGGGCGATTGGATCACCATCATGATCCCGAACAATGACGGTGAAAATAAGCTGCTGCAACCGAAGCGCATTCGTCTGCAGGTATCAGGCATTCTGCAACTCAGCGGGATGCTCGACCACAGCCTGGCGCTGGTGCCGCTGGCGGATGCGCAAAAATATCTTGATATGGGTGACAGCGTCAGCGGCATTGCGCTGAAGATGAGCGATCCTTTCCAGGCGCAAAAACTGGTGCGCGATGCTGGTGAGGCCACGCACTCCTATGTCTATATTAAGAGCTGGATTGGCACCTACGGTTACATGTACCGCGATATCCAGATGATCCGCGCGATTATGTATCTGGCGATGGTGCTGGTGATTGGCGTGGCCTGTTTTAATATCGTCTCGACGCTGGTCATGGCGGTGAAAGACAAGAGCAGTGATATTGCGGTGCTGCGCACGCTGGGCGCCAAAGATGGCCTGATCCGCGCCATTTTTATCTGGTATGGCTTGCTGGCCGGATTGCTCGGCAGCATCAGCGGTGTCGTGGTGGGCGTGCTGGTGGCGCTCAACCTGACGCCGATCGTGCGTGGACTGGAGCATCTCACCGGTCATCAATTGCTGGCGGGGGATATCTACTTCATTGATTTCCTGCCATCGGAACTGCACTGGATTGATGTGATTTCGGTGCTGGTGACCGCTATCCTGCTCAGCCTGATTGCCAGCTGGTATCCGGCGCGGCGTGCCAGTCGAATCGATCCGGCTCGCGTACTGAGCGGACAGTAATGATAAAAAACGCAGCCGCCTTCGCGGCTGCGCACATTTTCAGCGTCTGTGGCATGCAGCCGTCATGCGCAGCCGCTATTATCGGGAACCATTATCCTGAGCCAAACACCCGACATGCGGTGACAACCACCGCAGCATAAGGAGCTTTTATGCGCATACCGCGCCGCCGCCTACGACTCGCCCGCGACAAGAAAAATCGCCGCAAAGTGCATCAGCGCTTTCGCCAGCGCATCTTTGAACGCGATCGCAAAGCTGAACTGGCTGCGCACCCGCAACCGCGCGTCGTGGTACTGACCGGCGCTGGCATCTCCGCCGAGTCAGGCATTCAAACCTTTCGCGCTGCCGATGGATTATGGGAAGAGCATCGGGTTGAAGATGTTGCCACACCAGAAGGATTTCATCGTAATCCCGATCTGGTGCAAGGATTCTACAATGCGCGCCGCCGTCAGTTGCAACAGCCGGAGATTCAGCCAAATGCCGCGCACAAAGCGCTGGCCGAGCTGGAGCAGGTGCTGGGCGACAACTTCCTGTTGGTGACACAGAACATCGATAATCTGCATGAGCGGGCAGGCAGTCAGCGCGTGCTGCATATGCACGGTGAATTGCTAAAAGTGCGCTGTGAAAGCAGCGGACAGGTGCTGGATTGGACGGAAGATGTGAAGCCGGACGATCGCTGCACTTGCTGCCAGTTCCCGGCCCGACTCCGTCCGCATGTGGTGTGGTTTGGCGAAATGCCGCTCGGCATGGAAGAGATTTATCAGGCGATCGAGAAAGCCAATCTGTTTATCGCCATTGGCACCTCCGGGCATGTCTATCCCGCCGCCGGTTTTGTGCATGAAGCAAAACTGCAGGGGGCGCATACCGTTGAACTCAATCTGGAGCCCAGTCAGGTTGGCAATGAGTTCGCGGAAAGCCAGTACGGCTTAGCCAGTGAAGTGGTGCCGGATTTTGTGCATACCTTTCTACGCGGGCTGTATAAGTAAGACGATATCTGGTTAAGCACTTTGCGCTGAGAACGCTAACCTGAAGGATAATGATTTGACGCAACATGGCGCGCCTCACGCGCCATGATAATAACGCAGGTTCTTTAGAGGGATGACAAATGGATCAATTACTTGAGCGTTTTCTCAGTTATGTGGCAGTAGAAACTCAGTCAAAACCGCAGGCGCGTCAGGTGCCCAGCAGTGAAGGGCAGTGGACGCTGGCGCGTCAGTTACAGGAAGAGCTGATTGCACTGGGATTTGTTGATGTGTCCCTGAGCGATCACTGCTGCGTGATGGGCACTTTGCCCGCCAACGTTGACTGGCCGACCCCGGTGATTGGCTTTATCTCGCATATGGATACGTCACCGGATTTCACCGCTAAAAACGTCAATCCGCAGATTATCGAAAACTACCGTGGCGGCGACATTGCGCTGGGCAACGGCGATGAAATCCTCTCGCCGGTGATGTTCCCGATCCTGCACAAGTTGATTGGCCATACGCTGATCACCACCGATGGCAAAACCTTGCTGGGCGCAGATGATAAAGCGGGTATCGCTGAAATCATGACGGCGATGGCACGCCTGGTCAAAGAGGATATTCCGCACGGCGCGATTCGTGTGGCGTTTACCCCTGATGAAGAGATTGGTCGCGGCACCTCTCATTTCGATGTTGAAGGTTTTGCAGCGGACTGGGCGTACACCATTGATGGCAGCGATCTCGGCGAATTTGAATTTGAAAACTTCAATGCCGCGACCGCGATGGTGAAAATCACCGGCAATAACGTGCACCCCGGCAGTGCGAAAAACGTGATGGTGAATGCACTGGATCTGGCAATGCGTTTCCACGCTGAGCTACCCGCCAAAGAAAAACCTCAGTTCACTGACGGTTATGAAGGCTTTTTCCATCTGCATACCATCAAAGGCACGGTTGAGCATGCCGAATTAATGTATCTGATTCGTGACTTCGACGCCGACAGTTATGAACAGCGTAAACAGCTGCTGGAAGAGATTGCTGCGCGCGTTGGGAAGGGGTTGCAGGCTGAGTGCTCAGTGAAAGTGGAAATCAGCGACAGCTACCGCAATATGCGTGAGAAAGTTGAGCCACATCCGCAGATTATTGAGCTGGCGCTGCAGGCCATTCGTGATTGCGGCATCGAACCGGTAGTGAAGCCGATTCGCGGTGGCACCGACGGTTCTGCGCTATCGTGGAAAGGTTTGCCGTGTCCAAACCTGTTCACCGGCGGCTATAACTACCACGGTAAACACGAGTTCGCGTCATTAAATGTGATGTCGCAGGCGGTAGATGTGATTGTACGCTTGTCTGCGCTGGCAGCAGAGAAGAAATAGTATGAAAAAGGCCTGCTAAGCAGGCCTTTTATCAATATCTTACGTGGCGGCGCAGTCGACAGCGTCTCTGTCGCGGCAAGCACGTGTGACAAATCGCGCCGTGATAAAGAGACGCGATTATAGTGCAACAGATTACTCACCGAAGAACCAGTAGCCGCTGTTCACCAGCGCCGCAAGCTGTGCCAGCAGCGACGGGTCGTCCAGCGCATCGCCGAAATCTTCCAGCGTTAACACCTGATTGTGTGCCAGTGCCGCCAGCACTTCTGGGTGGCCGCACGCCACACGTTCCCCGTTCACAAATACCGCATCGCCCAGCGTCAACACGCGCAGGCCGCCAAGGCGCGTCAACGCATCGCCTTGCTGCAGCGCATCGTAAATCTCATCAGGCTGATACGGCGGCTCTGGTGGGGCGATATCCAGTTCGTGACGTGACTGCGAGATAAACTCGCCAAACCACTGATTGAACTGTTCTGGTTGGTTGATCACATCCAACATCACCTGACGGATCCCTTCCACTTCAGAGGGCAAAATCTGTGACGGACAATCGCGCGAAGGTACATCGGGATCGCTGAAACGATAGCTGCCCAGCTCATGTGCCAGCATAAAGTCGGCGAAACCGCTAATCAGCTCGCGGCCATTGGGTGCGCGGAAACCGACCGAATAATTGATGGCATTTTCCAGCGAATAGCCCTCATGCGGGAATCCTGGTGGAATGTACAGAATGTCGCCCGGCTCCATCTCTTCGTCGATGATGGCATCAAACGGCTCAACCTGCAGCAGATCGGGATGCGGGCAGTGCTGTTTCATCGGCACTTTTTCGCCCACGCGCCAGCGACGACGGCCGGTGCCCTGAATGATAAACACATCATACTGGTCGAAGTGAGGGCCTACACCGCCACCCGGAACGGCAAAAGAGATCATCAGATCGTCGATGCGCCAGTCAGGCAGGAAACGGAACGGGCGCATCAGCGCGGCAGAAGGTTCATGCCAGTGATTAACCGCCTGCACCAGCAGCGACCAGTTGCTCTCGCCGAGATGATCGTAGCTTTCAAACGGACCATGGCTAACCTGCCATTTGCCGTTGTTATGGCTCACCAGGCGGCTGTCCACCTCGTTTTCCATCGCCAGACCCGCCAGCTCATCAGGAGAAATGGGATCAATGAAGTTTTTAAAACCACGCTTGAGCACCACCGGACGTTTTTGCCAGTAGCGCTGAATAAAGTCGGGCCAGTTAATATCGAGCTGATAGTCCATACGAGTGTTCCGGTTAGGGCCATGAATGCAGGCAAGTATAACAGCCCGCAGGCCTTTCTACTCGCGGTGATGTTCAACTTCCTGACGCTGGAAAATCACTTCCATGCGGGCACCGCCCAGCGGGCTGGTGCTGGCGATCACCTGACCGGCGTATTGTTCGAGGATGTCGCGGACCACGGCTAAGCCAAGGCCCTGGCCGGGACGTAACGTATCGGCACGCTGACCACGCACGAAGATCAGATCGCGTTTGCTTTCAGGAATGCCGGGGCCGTCATCATCAATAAACAGATGCAGTGCCTTGTCGGTTTGCCTTGCGCTGACCTCAATAAATTCCAGGCAGTATTTGCAGGCGTTATCCAGCACGTTGCCCAGCACTTCCATAAAGTCATTTTGGTCGCCGATAAAGGTCAACTCGGGGGAAATATCCAGGGTGATTTCGACACCTTTGCGCTGATAAACCTTATTCAGCGCCGAGCAAAGGCTGTCCAATAGTGCCGACACCGAATGCAGATCGCGCTGCAGCGGATTATGATCGGCCTGCATACTGGCACGATGCAGGTAGTAGCCAATTTGTTGTGAAATACGGCTGATCTGCTCCAGCATCACCGGTTCGGCCTGCTCCACGGTGAGCTCCTTGCCGCTGCGCAGGGAGCGCAAGGTACTTTGCAACACCGCCAGCGGAGTTTTCAGGCTGTGCGTTAAATCAGACAGGGTGGTGCGATAACGCGTGTAGCGCTGGCGCTCATTGGTCAGCAGCAGGTTGAGATTTCGCACCAGGCTGCGTAACTCCTGCGGCGGATTGTCGTCCAGGTTCTCGCGATGACCCGTTTCCAGTTCCCGCACCTGCGCGGTTAAATCACCAATAGGGCGCAGGCTCCAGTGCGCGGCCAGCCACAGCAGCGGAATCACTAACAGCAGGTTCGCTGCCAGCACATAGCTAAACCATGACCACACCACATCCGAGTGCTGCAGTTCCTGGGGAATGGAATCCACCACTACGATGGTCAGTGCCGGTAAGTTCGTGGTGGCATCGTAACGGTTGACGGCGACCGAGTGGGTAAAGGTGTCGTTGTTGTCGCTGTCCAGTTGATGCAACCGCTCTTTGACCTCGGAGTTATTACCGATGGCGGCCAGACTGGTGCGATTTGTGGTGTCGATTTCATAAAAATCGGGCTTGAGCAGCCACTCACGCTGAATTTTTTTGCGGATGTCCGGCACATCACGCTGCTGCCACAGCAACTTGCCGTGTTCATCGTAGATAAACACCAGCGTCGGGAAATTGAGAGTCATACGCTCTGGCTGGGCAATGGTCAGCTTATTGTTTTGCCACTGCGCCAGGGTGAAGAACAGGTTGCTCTCGCCGCGCATCACGCGATAGGTGTTTTTATCGAAACTCACCACATAGCCGACTACGGCAACCATGCCGTAGGAGAGCGACAGAAACAGCACAATAGCGGCGGTCGCCAGTAAAAACCGGGCGCGTAATGAGAAAGGACGTAAACGATTCAGCCAATTCATAAATCAGAGATCAAAGCGATAGCCCTGGCCGCGCACGGTGTTAATCACTTCGGTCGGATGGAGCGCAAGAATCTTTTTACGCAGGCGACCCATCAAAACATCAATGGTGTGGCTCTCGCGCAGTTCGGCATCGGGATAGAGTTGCAGCATCAGCGAATCTTTGCTGACCACTTTTCCGGCGTTGCGGATCAAGGTTTCTACAATGGTGTACTCAAATGCGGTGAGTTTAACCGGCGCATCATTGACGGTGACTTCACGACGTGACAGATCAACCTGGAACGGCGGCATCGCAATGATCTGTGAAGCGTGTCCACTGTTGCGACGCATCAGCGCCTGCAAACGTGCAGCGACTTCTTCGATATGGAAAGGTTTGGTGACGTAGTCATCGGCACCCGCTTCGAGTGCTTCCACTTTAGCCTGCCAGCCTTCACGCGCCGTCAACACCAGAATCGGTTGACGCACAGCATCACCGCGCCAGCGACGAATCAACGACATGCCATCTTCATCAGGCAAGCCTAAATCGACTAGCGCAATGTCGGGAATGTGTTCCTGCAGGAAATAGTCGGCTTCTTTGGCATCTTCGGCAGCATCCACCTGATGACCCATTTCACGTAACTGCACGGCGAGATGATGACGCAGCAGTGCATTATCTTCCACAACCAGAACACGCATAGAATTTCCTTACCTTCAAACTCAGTGATGATGGCAAGAGTATATGTTAAGCGAGCTAAACAAGAGAACAACACTTGGCTGTCATCGTTTGAACGACAGCAGGAAAAAGCGGCGAGTATTTATTCCGGACGCAGGTAACAAGGGATTGATGCACTTGCCGATTTGCTGTTGCTTGACTGCCTGAGGGGAAGAGTAGGGTGTGCCCGCAGGCACACCCTTAATGATTATTTTAAATCATCAACCATCTGAATGGCGCGGCCGAGATAGTTGGCCGGTGTCATCTGCTTCAGACGCACTTTCTCTTCTTCCGGCAGTTCGAGGCTGTCGATGAAGGCCTGCATACCGGCTGCATCCACACGTTTGCCACGCGTCAGCTCTTTCAGCTTTTCGTATGGCTTCTCGATACCGTAGCGGCGCATCACGGTCTGGATCGGCTCGGCCAGCACTTCCCAGTTGTGATCCAGTTCGTCCAGCAGACGATCGCGGTTCACTTCCAGTTTAGAGATACCTTTCAACGTCGCCTGATAAGCGATCAGCGCGTAGCCCACGCCGACGCCGAGGTTACGCAGTACGGTAGAGTCGGTGAGATCGCGCTGCCAGCGGGAAACCGGCAGTTTGCTCGCCAGGTGCTGCATCACCGCATTCGCCAGACCGAGGTTGCCTTCCGAGTTTTCGAAGTCAATCGGGTTCACTTTATGCGGCATGGTGGAAGAGCCGATTTCGCCGGCGATGGTTTTCTGCTTGAAGTGATTCAGGGCAACGTAACCCCAGATATCACGGTCAAAGTCGATCAGGATGGTGTTGAAACGCGCGATGCAATCAAACAGTTCTGCGATGTAATCATGCGGTTCGATCTGCGTGGTGTACGGGTTCCAGGTCACGCCCAGTGAGGTCACGAACTGCTCGCTCAGCTGATGCCAGTCGACTTCCGGATACGCAGCAATGTGGGCATTGTAGTTGCCGACCGCGCCGTTGATTTTGCCCAGCACCTCGATTTTGCTCAACTGACGCAGCTGACGCTCCATGCGGTAAGCGACGTTGGCCATCTCTTTACCCATGGTGGAAGGCGTAGCGGGTTGGCCATGCGTACGAGACAGCAGCGGGATATCGCGATATTCCTGCGCCAGCCCTTTCACCGCATCGATAATTTTGTTCCAGAAAGGCACGATGACGTCACGGCGAGCGGTTTCCAGCATCAGTGCGTGCGACAGGTTGTTGATATCTTCAGAAGTACAGGCGAAGTGGATGAACTCTGATACCGCATGCAGCGCAGGGACATCAGCCACTTTCTCTTTCAGGAAGTACTCAACCGCTTTGACGTCGTGGTTGGTGGTGCGTTCGATGGTTTTGATGCGCGCCGCGTCTTCTTCGCTGAAATTGGCGACAATGGCATCAAGGAAAGCGTTTGCGTCAGCATCAAATGCAGGAACTTCCTTGATCTCTGCGGTCGTAGCCAGTTTCTGTAACCAGCGAACTTCAACCTCAACGCGGAATTTCAGCAAACCGTATTCGCTGAAAATGGCGCGCAGCGGGCTGACTTTATCGCCATAACGGCCATCGACAGGTGAGACGGCGGTCAGAGAGGATAATTCCATCAGTGCAACTCCTGAATCGTTAACAAATTAGGGCAGGGCGGCGCTTAATACGCCGGGCCCAACCGGGATAAAATGGTTTTGGCTTCACGCAGCAAACGCTGGCGCGAGAACATCAGCTGCAGGCGGCCACCGCCCACCTGCTGCCACAGCACAGCAGCACGAATACCTGCCAGCAAGGTGGCTCGCACTTTACTCTGTACCTGAGAATTCTGTAATACCTGCGGCGAACCGGTGACCTGAATGCGCGGACCCAGTGGGCTAATGACATCGACATAAATCCCTGCCATGGCACTGGTGATGGTTTCAGATTCCAGCTCGTAATGCGCTAATTGGCGATCAAGCTGCGCAATTCGCTGAGAAAGGGTGTTCAGCGCCGCGCTGTTGCCGTGCAATTTGCGTTCCAGCACCATCATGCTCAGGGTGTAACGTGTCAGTTCGGCCCCGGCACCCTGGCGGCTGCCGCTGTTCAGCACCGCCATCAGCGATTCCAGGCCGAGATGCAGATTCGCTTCATCATTGCCAAAGACCGCCAACGTCGAGCCGGGGTTCAGATCCAGCAGGCTGCGCAGCGACACGGTTAATGCGGCATTGTTGCAACTGCCCTGATGCGCTAATTGCTGCACCAGATGCGCGGACTGACAAATACCCGCGAGCGCGAGCGTTATCTCATAATAGTTCTTGGCCACGCTTAACTCCTGTCATCGCGTCGGCAGCGCCGACCTCAGGCTTCTGCCAGGGGCAGGCGCTGTTCAATAATGCCGCCACCGAGGCAAACATCACCCAGATAAAATACGGCCGACTGGCCAGGCGTGACGGCCGCAACCGGCTCGTCAAAACGCACTTCAATACGATTGCTATCCAGCGGAATGATTTCACAGGGAATATCGGTCTGGCGATAACGGGTTTTCACCGTGCAGCGTAACGGGGCCGTCATTGTTTGGCGATCAACCCAATCCAGTTGCTGAGCAATCAAGCCAACAGACATCAGGCGTGGATGTTCTGCACCCTGCGCCACCACCAGGCGATTGCGTGCGACATCTTTGTCGACCACATACCAGGGATCGTCATTGCTCTCTTTGCGCCCACCAATCCCCAATCCTTTGCGCTGACCCAGCGTGTGATACATCAGCCCCTGGTGTTCACCGACAATCTCACCCTCAACGGTTTCGATTTCGCCCGGCTGTGCAGGTAAGTAACGGCCAAGGAAGTCGCGGAATTTGCGCTCGCCGATAAAGCAAATGCCGGTCGAGTCTTTTTTCTTCGCAGTGATCAAATCCAGTTCTTCAGCGATACGCCGAACCTCAGGCTTCTCCAGTTCACCCACCGGGAACAGGCTTTGCGCAATCTGTTCATGACTCAGGGTGTAGAGGAAGTAACTCTGATCTTTATTGCCGTCGAGACCGCGCAGTAACTGGCTGGTGCCATTCACATCGGCGCGGCGCACATAGTGTCCGGTGGCGATGAAGTCTGCACCGAGATCTTCAGCCGCGAATTCAAGGAAGGCCTTAAATTTGATCTCTTTATTGCACAGAATATCGGGGTTTGGCGTACGGCCCGCTTTGTACTCTTCCAGGAAGTGTTCGAACACGTTGTCCCAGTACTCAGCGGCGAAGTTGATTTTGTGCAGTTTGATGCCGAGTTTGTCACACACGGCTTGAGCGTCAGCCAGATCATCAGCGGCGGTGCAATACTCCTCGCCGTCGTCTTCCTCCCAGTTCTTCATGAATAGGCCTTCAACCTGATAGCCCTGCTGTTGCAGTAACCAGGCGGATACGGAAGAATCGACGCCGCCGGACATCCCGACGATCACTTTTTTCTGGCTGTTGTCAGACATGACGCACTCTTAATTACGATAAAAACAGGCGGCGCATTCTATCATGCCGAAGCCGGGCGCGCACCTTCGTGAAACGGCCATTGGAACGGCGCCACCAGTTGCAGCGGATAACGCGCGCCTTGTTGCCACAAACGTACACTCTCAGCGACCAGCGGTGAACGCAGGCGATTCGCCGTCAGAATCTGCTCTGGCGGCAGCCACCAGCAACAATCGATGTCACGATCGTGCGGAGACGTCTCGCATTTTTCTGGCAGATCGAGGCCAAACAGGAAACGCACAAAAGGTGTATCGTCAGGCGCGATCCACTGCTGCACACCGAGGAAATACTCGGGTTTAGCGTCTATTCCGGTCTCTTCAAACAACTCACGCTGTGTGGCTTCGAGCAACGTTTCATCAGCTTCGAGATGGCCCGCCGGTTGATTCCACGTAATACGGCCGTGAACACGCTCCTCGACCACCAGTAATTCGCCTTGCGCCTGCACGATACAAGCTACCGTTACATGAGGTTTAAACATCCTTCCTCCGAAATTGTTAACTAAAAGTTATTGAAAAGTGGTGTTCTAAACGTCGGCACTGACATCGCGCCACTCTCCCAGGGCTAAATCGTCGAGTTGATATTTGCCCATGGCAAAGCGAATCAGGCGCAAGGTGGGAAAACCAATATGCGCCGTCATGCGCCGCACCTGACGGTTACGCCCTTCGTACAGGGTGATTTTCAACCAGCTGGTCGGGATCGCTTTACGCTCGCGGATCGGCGGCTGGCGCGGCCAGAGCCACTCTGGTTCAGTGACTAATTCCACGCCAGCAGGCAGCGTGGGTCCATCATTGAGGGTGACGCCGTTGCGTAACAGGGATAAATCTGATTCCTGTGGTGCACCTTCAATCTGCACATAATAGATTTTTCCGGTGCGCTTTCCGGGCTGCGTCAGTTGGGCCTGGAGCGCGCCATCGTTGGTCAGAATCATCAAACCTTCGCTGTCGCGATCGAGGCGGCCGGCGGCATAAACGTCGCTAACCGGCACGAAATCCTTGAGCGTGCGGCGTCCCGCTTCATCACTGAACTGCGGTAAAACATCGAAAGGTTTGTTAAAGAGTATGACGCGTCGCGGTCCTTTTGGACGTGTGTCACGGCGCACGGGCTGGCGTGCTGCGGTGTTTGGACGCTTATCCTGGTGAATTCGTTGAGAAGTTTTTCGCATGGGCTTTGCAGTCAGAAACAATCGGCGCATTATAACGCGAAACTGCGGTGATTGGCGTAGCGGAAATATTCAAGTAGTATTGACCCGCATCTTACAAATCATTAACAAAAAATCGCTCGAAGGAGAGGTTGATGGAAAGCAAAGTAGTTGTTCCGGCGGAAGGTCAAAAAATCACCCTGGTTCAGGGCAAACTCACTGTTCCGAATAACCCAGTCATTCCTTACATCGAAGGTGATGGCATCGGCGTTGATGTTTCCCCTGTAATGCTGAAAGTGGTTGATGCCGCTGTGAAGAAAGCCTACAACGGCGAGCGCAAAATTTCCTGGATGGAAATTTATACTGGTGAGAAATCAGTAGAACTTTACGGTCAGGACGTCTGGCTGCCGCAAGAAACCCTCGATTTAATCAAAGAATACCGCGTTGCCATCAAAGGCCCGCTGACTACCCCAGTCGGTGGCGGTATTCGTTCTCTGAACGTTGCGCTGCGTCAGGAGCTGGATCTGTACGTGTGCCTGCGTCCGGTTCGCTACTACACCGGTACCCCAAGCCCGGTTAAACGCCCAGAAGATACCGACATGGTGATCTTCCGTGAGAACTCAGAAGATATCTATGCAGGTATCGAGTGGAAAGCGGGCACGCCAGAAGCGGATAAAGTGATCAAGTTCCTGCGTGAAGAGATGGGCGTGAAGAAAATTCGCTTCCCTGAGCAGTGTGGTATCGGCGTGAAGCCGTGCTCTGAAGAGGGCACTAAACGTCTGGTACGCGCAGCGGTTGAGTACACCATCACCAACGATCGTGATTCTCTGACCCTGGTTCACAAAGGCAACATCATGAAGTTCACCGAAGGCTCATTCAAAGACTGGGGCTACCAGTTGGTGAAAGAAGAGTTCGGCGGCGAGCTGATCGATGGCGGTCCGTGGATGAAGTTCAAGAACCCGAACACCGGCAAAGAGATCATCGTGAAAGACGTGATTGCTGACGCCTTCCTGCAGCAGATCCTGTTGCGTCCAGCCGAATACGACGTTATCGCTTGTATGAACCTGAACGGTGACTACATCTCTGATGCCCTGGCGGCACAGGTTGGCGGTATCGGTATCGCACCAGGCGCAAACATCGGTGACGAATGTGCACTGTTCGAAGCCACCCACGGTACGGCACCTAAGTACGCGGGTCAGGATAAAGTGAACCCAGGTTCCGTTATCCTGTCTGCAGAAATGATGCTGCGTCATATGGAGTGGTTCGAAGCCGCAGACCTGATTGTTAAAGGCATGGAAGGCGCAATCGCCGCTAAGACCGTGACCTATGACTTCGAGCGTCTGATGGATGGCGCTAAACTGCTGAAATGCTCAGAGTTTGGTGACGCGATCATCGCGAACATGTAATTTCTGCCAGCCAGAAATTGAGACGGGAGCCCATGGCTCCCGTTTTTTATGCGCTAAATTAATCGGCCTGCTGTTCAACGGATTTGGCGGATGACGCATGCTGCTGCGACAAGCGCCAGAAATCATTGCCGCCCGGATGTTGATACATGCGCAGCCCAAACTGGCCGACAATCGCATAGATATATTCGAAGATCGCTGACTGCGAATTCTCATATTCGACCCAAAATATCGACGAGGTGAAGCAATAAACTTCTACCGGCAAACCTTCCGGCGAGGGCTTCATGGTGCGCACCACGATATACATATCCTGCTTAATATCATCGCGCTGCGACAGCCACGCGGTGAGATATTTGCGGAACACCGTCAGGTTAGTCATGCCGTTGTCAGCAAACCAGCGTTCGCCCACAGCATTGCTGTCTCGGCCATCCATTAACGCTGAAAGCTGCTCGTTAACACCGCGAATCTGGCTCATCTGCTGAATGAGTTCGTGATCGAGAAAGCGAATCGACATTTGGTCGAGGTGGAAGCTACGCATAATACGGCGCGCGCCGGAGGAGAACATCGCTTGCCAGTTGGTATAGGTTTCGGTGAGGAAATTTTTCGTCGGGATACGTGACAACGTGTTATCCCAGTTACGCAGCGTAATGGTGTGCAGTGCAATATCAATCACTTCGCCGCTAATGCCTTTATCCGGCATCTCAATCCAGTCACCAAGTTGCAGCACGTCGTTGGATGACACCTGAATATTCGCCACCAGCGACATTAAGGTGTGCTGGAACACCAACATCAATACCGCAGCAACCGCCCCCAAACTCGAGATAATAATCACTGGCGATTTATTCGACATAATGGCCAGGATCATGATCGCCGAAATAATGTGCACCAGGATCTTGCCGACCTGAATATAACCCTTGATCGAGTGATTCTTACGCTTTGATTTGCGGGAGTAGGAGTTGTTAACAATCTCCAGCACTTCTGTGAAGAACAGCGACAGATAAACAAAGAACAAAATGCCGCAGATAGTCTTAATAGCAATCAGCAGATGTTCGGGCAGGTCTGGCATAAACTGCAGCAGGTAATAAACCGTGATCACCGGAATAAAATTAGAGAGCTTTTCAGAAAGCCGCACATCTTTATCGAGTGGAACCTGTTTTTTGTGTGTGCTAAAGAAGACCTTGCGCACCACCTTCACCACAAAGAATTTGCAGATCAGATGCGTCACCATTCCCGCAATCACCAGCAGCAGCAAGCTAAAAGTGGTGGATAGCAGGGTGTTACTCTCAATAAATTTCTGGATATCGCTTAAATAATTCATATTCACAACATGCCTGACAACGTTGGCGGGGATTCAATCACAAACTGTGATCATACTGTATGCGACAAGTGCGCAATTTCTTAACGGCGGTTCGCGCCTGACAATACATTTCGCAAAACTTTGAAACAGATAGCATCCATGAACCCCTCGTCGTGCCTTTTCCGGCAAAACCCGCTATGTTCTGCGCTTCAGATTCTGGAGGTGGTATGCAAGGTGTCATCAAATTCGTTAAGGGCTGGCTGCTGTTTTCGCTGCTGTGGGGCATTTTCATGTGGTTCACTTCGTGGCAGGCGCAGGGTGAGGCCATCAGTATGGTGGTGGTGAAAAGCTTGTACGCTGGATTGATTTATCAGGCATTGATGACCATGGTGGCGCGCTTTAAAGCACGCCGTTCGCAAGCCTGATTGCTCACATCTGCCCACACAGCTTTGCGCAGCACTGACGCTAATTTGCACTCTGTCAGGCAATCTGGCCCGACTCAAAACAGTGTGGGTGGAAGTGAAGATGGCAAAGACGTCATTAGCCGCGTGGTTCTTTTTACTGGTGTCATTTGGCAGCTGTGCACAATTACCTGACGTGCCAGTGAATATCACTGCGCACCAGGGGCGTCATCTGGATGTGAATAACAGCACGGCTGATGTGGCTGAGACGCCGGATGAACATATTCAGGAAAGGTTGGATGAGGCTGGTCATCATCAATAAGCGTTGGGGCCAGGAAGGCCCCCCATCGCAGCTTATTTCCTGCCGAGCAGGAAACCGACAATAATGCCGATGCTGGCTGCTACCGCCAGGCCAGTTGCCGGATTATCACGTACCGATTTGACCACACAGTCTGCCGCATCCTGCACAGCATAACTGGCTTGCGCGGGATAACGACGCGCGGCACCTTTAGCCTGATGTTTGCGAGAGCCGGTCCATTCTCCGATTTTTTCTTCAACTGCGCCCGCTGCTTCATTCAATTTTGCTTCCGCTTTATCAGTCATGATGACTCCCTGCTGGTTGTGAATATTACGATTCAGCGTAGTCACAGATTTTCAGACCAGCAACCCGCAGGCCAACGAGGTTGTAACAGTGGTTTGCAGGATTGTTGAACTCTGTCCAGGCTTAAACGAGGTAGCAGGCCTTTTGATTTGCGGAAATCAGGCCGCATAGCACCGGGAGGAGAGATGAAACGTGATGTATTAAGTGAAGACGATTACGATGAAGTGTGTCGGGTGATTGGCGACGCGGTGATTGTCCTGTCCGAATGTGGCCACGAAACTAAACGCGCTGAAATCACCGATTTATTGCAGCGAACCCGCCACCATCGCGCGCATGATGAACGCGACGAACAGCGGATGCTGGAGCATGCGATTCGTCTGGTCAAACCCTAAGCCCGATAGGGTGTCACGAGACGCCCTTAGGGATTGCCGCGATAAGCCGGATACCAGGTCACTAAAAAATGGCGTAGATGATCGAAACACCACTCGGCATCGTCGGCTTGCTGACAATAATAGCGAATGGTGACTTTCTCATAGCGCATATGACGCTGATGCAAAGGTGACCAGCCCCAATCCAGCACGGCGCGGGCGTAATTGACCAGGGTGCCGCTCTGCATGTTGTGCTGCTTCTCTTGTCGGCTCAGATAGAGTTCAAATGCCTGATCCAGACTTTGCGTCTCTTCACTGCTGCCACTCGATAGCGCCGGGCGTAAAGCCACATCGATAAATCCGCACACGCCGTCATCACGCTGCTGCCAGTCACAGGCTAAGGTCATAAATACCCCCTCCTGCAAATTCACCTCTTCCAGTAAACGCCGTAAATTTTCGGAATGTTTACCCGCTGAGATCTCGTCGATGCGATCGGTCTCCAGCGTGAGGTCAAATCCACAAGGATTCACCGAACCATCCGCATTGGTGGAAGCGGGGAAGGGGAAATCGATGTAGCCGTTATTGTCCAGACTCTTTTCCATAGTACAGGTCCGCAGCGTGAGGAAGCCTGACAATAAACCATCTTTCCCGGCTAAGCACGTTTAAGGGCACGTCCAGGTAATCATGGTGTTCTGATAAGGGTTGATCAGACGGAATTGCTTATCTGACAGCCGCTGAGCGGTGAAGCCCTCAGGCGTCACGGCAGAAGGGACATACTGGAAACGATCGCTGGAGTGCAATGTGCCGCTTTTCACCGCCACGCCATCACGCGTAACCGTAAAGGCGTTCACCAAATCGAAAATGCGCGCCTGAGTCCGCCCCATTGATTGTCCATAAATGGTCGCGACTTCGCCCGGGCAGTCGACACCTTTGGGCGTGGAGCTGCAACCAGCCAATAATAAGAGGGTGAGTACTACCGTGATTCGCAACATGATCCTGTCCTGGTTCGATTCCTTGTTTGCAGTGGCCCGTCAATGCCCACTGATATGCTGATCATAGCAGGTCTGGCACCGCTTCCCATTTGTCATTTGCTTAATCGTTAAGCGGTAAGAATGTAAAGGGGTGACTTTGGTAGCAGATAAACGTTATTCTTGCCAGCGTTGCGCATCAGGTAAGCAAAACAAGGGCAAATCTATGAAAGAAGAAGAAGCCAGTTTAATGATTCTTCAGCACGCGATTGATAAATTAGAAGCCGACAAAAAAAAGCAGGTAATGAACTGTGTAGCGGCCATACAAGAAGTGATGCAAGGCTTCGATCCGGAAGATGCGGGTCTGGCGTTAATGTTAGTCGCCGCACAGGTTGCCGCAGAGTAATCCCATTCGGTCATTCCTTCCCCATCCGTTTGCGATGGAAATCCATGCAATATAGCTGCTGCTCAGTCGATATCGGCTGATGCGCAGCGATTGTTCTGCACAGATTAATCTTTCTCCTGGTTCACATTACTGCGCGCTGTGCTAAACCTGACAGTGAATCCAAAAGGAGGATGAGATGAAAAAGACATTGCTTTTAATCGGTACTTTTAGCCTCGGCCTACTGCTGGCGGGCTGCGCATCCGATCACGTCATGCACACCACCGATGGGCAAACCATTGTGGTGCAGGGTAAACCTAAAGTGGATGAAGATACCGGCATGATTACTTACAAAGATATTGATGGTAAAGAACAGCAGATAAACCGTAATCAAATCAAAGATATGAATTCGGTTAACTAACGTTTTCTTTACCCTTCTATCCTTGCAGGCCCGTACTCAACGGGCCATTATTCGTCTTCTCGCTTTTTTCTGTGTTACGCTTCTCTGCATAAAACCCAACGAAATCATCATCTAACCTCAGCGGAGATCCCAATGAAGGCGATAGCTATTGCCGTTGGCTTAATGGCGTGCCAAATCGCGCCGGCCTGGAGCGAAACCGAATTTCAAATTACCTGCCCGGGGCGCCCGACCATGACGGTATCGCGTGCGGAATACGGTTTAAGCACGCTGATGTGGCCAACACGTCATTTTCAAATTGCAGCAGGGCAACAGCGCACGCGTTTGCAAGGCGGGGATAAAGTGGCGATCACGCGTTTTCGTAATGGCGACCAGCTGATTGTGAACAAAAATAATGACGATACGTTCTTTGTCTATGCCGATAGCGATAAACTGATCCCCTGCAATCGCACCGAAAAACGCGATGCGGAAATTCTTTCGCTGGAACGTTACGACGATAGCCAGCGGCCCAATTCATAGTTGCCAGTCAAAGGAGAAGACGATGCAATTAAGCGTAACTAACACCGTTACCGCAGAGGATCTGGATGATGTTCGTCTCGGCCTCACCGAATATAACAGCCGCTTTATCGATCCCAGTGAGATGCAGGCGATTGGCGTCTTCATTAAGGATGCTTCTGGCCGCAAGCTGGCCGGGTTGACCGGTTCCACCTTTGGTAACTGGTTGCGCATCGACCTGCTATGGGTCGGCGATGCGTTACGCGGGCAGGGGGCTGGCACACAGTTGATTCAGGCCGCCGAAACAGAGGCCCGCGCCCGTGGTTGCCTTTATGCGCAGGTTGATACGGCCAGTTTCCAGGCGCGCCCGTTCTATGAAAAGATGGGCTACACCTTACGCTTCAGCCTCGATAATTATCCGCGTCTGCATCAGCGTCATTACCTCAGTAAATCGCTGTAACTAGATCAGTGGCTGCTGGCGCAAATCCAGCGGCGATTGCTCTGCCTCATCGATCGCCGCTAGCCAACTCTGCAAATCGACTTTCGCCCATGACAGGTGACCACGCGTGGTGCTCATTAGCACCACATCCGGGCGCAGTGCGCGATACAGTTCCAGCGACTGCTGCAACTCCAACGGATTACTCTCCGGTACCAACACGCTGATCCAGCGGTTGTAGTCACAGGTCAAGGTATCGCCAACGAACAGATAGGTCTGGCCCAGCGGGGAGTGATAAAGGTAGCTGCAGCTGCCGGGTGTGTGGCCGGGTGTGGGCAGCAGATGAAAGTCACCAAAGTGGCTTTCCTGCTGAATGAAGGTCTCATCGGGTTCGACAATCAGACTGACGGGCCCCAGCGAACGGCTGTGACAGTAGAGCGCACTGTTAAAACGCTGCTGGATCGCCACGGCGCCTGGCGCGGCTTCATGCCAGTGGGTGAGGTAGTGACGAATCACGCCGCCCGCATCATTGAGAAACTCATGATCGAGCGGATGTTCGACACGGCCGATGACCAGATTGCCGCGCGGATGGCGCAGCATAAAGCCATGCATCATTAAATCTTGCGCCGTTTCTTCGGCGGGAAATTCCGGGGTGGAGATCCACAAATCTTCGTACAGTGGCTTCAATGTCGGTCTCCTGCGGCAAAACGTTAGCGCAATGTCGGGTGGCCGGTGAAGGCAAGCTGTGCTTCGCCCTGTTCAAGCTGTAAGGTGGCGCTGGCGCCCAGCGGCAGCGTGACGGTGTCCGCATCGTGGCCAAACGCCAGTTCGCTGATCACCGGTAGCTGATATTCATCGCGGATGCGTTGCCATACGCTGGCAAAATCGAAACCATTGTCATAAGCCGACAGTGACGTGCTGGTGAAACTGCCGGTGATGATCGCCCGCTGGCGCGCCAGAATGCCGCTCTGTTGCAGTTGAATCAGCATGCGCTCTATGCGGAAAGGATGCTCATTCACATCCTCGATCACCAAAATGCCGTTTTCAATTTGCGGCATCCACGGTGTGCCGATCAGAGAGCAGATCATCGCCAGATTGCCGCCCCACAAGGTCCCTTGCCAGCGTCCCGCATCCGGGCTGTGGGTCTGCCAGCCTATATTGACTGTAGGAGAAGAGAGCGCCTGCCAAAAGTGTGACAGGGTAAATTCGGATAATGCCTCTGCGCCGAAGTTGCCGGCCAGCATCGGGCCGCTGAAGGTTACCAGCCCGGTTTGCGCCAGTAACGCCAGTTGAATCGCGGTGAAATCACTGTGTCCACAAAGCGCGATAGGTTGATTGAGCAGCCGGCGCTGCAGACCGACATAATCAATCTGATCCAGCAAGCGCGAGGCACCGTACCCACCGCGCACCGCCAGCACAATATCGGGCAGCGTGCTCAGTGTTGCCAGCTGGTTCACATCATTCAACCGTTCCCCGTCCTCGCCCGCAAAACGCTGGAAGCGGCGTGTAATCGCTGATAAGTTGTCCAACTGATGTCCCTGAGCCTGTAAACGACTCACTGCACGTTGGGCCGCATCCTGATTATGGCAGTAGCCGGAGGGGGCGATCAGACGAATGGATCGGGGGGAAAGCATAGCGTTCATCCTGATTTAAAGTGGCCTGCCGATGATGGCGAAATCCGTTACCGATGTCACGGCAGCACAAGGTTTTTTACGTATTTAGGATAAACGGTAATTTTGCATTGCGCTGCGCCAGGTATCATAGCTTGCGCCAACTCTATTGCGGAACCAAAAATCAGTGAAAATTCGACTACTTATGCTATCTGCGCTGTTGCTCGCGGGCTGTGCCAGTGAGCCAGAAAAAACGGTCGTGCCAGAGAAAAATACGCCATTAACCCAGGCACCCCCGTCGAAAGTGAATGATGCATGGTCAATGTTTACCGAAGATGCCGCCAGTCATTATGGCGTTGATGAGAAGTTAATCAGCGCCATTATTAGTGTCGAATCCGGGGGCAATCCCACCGTTACCAGCCGCTCAAACGCGGTAGGGTTGATGCAGATTAAAGCCTCAACGGCGGGGCGTGCGGTGTATCGCACTCAGGGACGTCACGGTCAGCCAACGTCTTCGGAATTGCGCGATCCAGCGAGAAATATCGATATCGGCGCGGCATATCTCAAGCTGCTGCAGGATTCTGAGTTGGCCGGTATTCGAAATCCACTGACGCTGCGCTATGCCACCATCGTTTCTTACGCCAACGGTGCCGGTGCGTTGCTGCGCACCTTCTCACGGAATCGCGATCGGGCGATTGCGATGATCAACTCGATGACGCCGGACGAATTCTATCAGCATGTGCAGGATAAACATCCGGCGGCACAGGCACCACGTTATTTGTGGAAGGTCACCACGGCATACCGAACCATCGGTTAAGTCATCCTGGCGAAGCGCGGCTCGTCAGGGCCGCGCCTTAAAGCACACTGTTAATTCGGTCATTCCATCAGCAATCGTGCGGTGGGATAATCCACAATCAGCACTTTCACATATCCACCGCGCAACGCTCCGCGAATCGCCTGGGCTTTTTCTTTGCCGCCTGCCAGCGCCACCACTTGCGCGCACTGTTTAACCTGCGCCAGCTCCATGCCAATCACCGGATCTTCCTCAGCGTTCAACACCGGTTTTCCGTCAGCATCAAAATAATGCAAACAGATATCGCCCACCGCACCGCGCTCGGCCAGCGTGCGCAGCATCTCGCCGTCATAGTAGTTGCCGGAATTGCGTAGCAGCGCGGAAGGCTCAAGATCGCCAATGCCGACAATCGCCAGATCCACTTGATCAAACTTTTCCAGCACCACGGCCACGTCTGGGTTTACTGATAAGCGTTGACGATCCTGCACTGAATGCTCAATCGACTGCGACGGCAGTAACCAGGCCGGACAATCCAGCAGCGCCGCCAGATTCTGCGTCAGGATGGTGGCTTGAACGTTGCCGTTCGCGCCCACCCCACCAAGCAACTGGATCACGCCTTTGCAGGGCGCACTCAGCGGATGTAACGCGTCCACCATCGCGCGAATGGTGCCACTCCATGATGAAATGCCGATCAGTTCATCGGCGCGCAGGCGGGTTTCCAGATAGTGCGCCGCCGCTGATCCAATCGCCTGTTTAATTTGCAGCGCGGAAGCCTGATCCGGCACATCGACCACAATCACCTGTGGCAGCTGATACTGCTGCTCAATCGCCTTCTCCAGTTCGGGAAAGACGTTGGCGGGGGGCACCACGCTGATCTTCACCACGCCTTCTTTCACGCTGCGATTGAGAATGCGTGACACAAAGGATTGCGACAGTTTCAGCAGCTGCGCAATGTCGGACTGCTTCATGCCTTCCACATAATAAAGCGTGGCGATTTTCACCATCAGCCGCTGTTCGTCCTGTTTTGCCATGGTTTTTTCTCTCTCTTAACCTGCCTGGTATTGTTAATCAGGCTGTCATAAATAACAACGCAGAACATTTTGTGATCGTTTTCGCTTTTTCAGGATCGCGCGATGGACGAGTTCAGGAAGCCAGCGCATAGTCATTATGCATATAAAATCGCAATTGAATATATATTCAAGCGGAGAAAAATCAATGAAAGCTTCTGTCCTCAAAATGACCCTACTGGCTTCACTGATGTTGGCCTCAGCGGCAACGCTGGCGGCAGAGAAAGGCTTGATTGCTATTATCACGCCTTCTCACGATAACCCGTTCTTTAAAGCCGAAGCCGATGGCGCGCAAGAGAAAGCCAAAGCGCTCGGTTACACCACGCTGGTGGCCTCGCACGATGATGACGTGAACAAACAGAACCAGCTGATCGAAACCGCCATCGCGCGTAAAGCCAAAGCGATCATTCTGGATAACGCCGGTGCTGACGCCACTGTCGGCCCGGTGCAAAAAGCCAAAGATGCCGGCATCCCCACCTTCCTGATTGACCGTGAGATCAACAAAACCGGCGTCGCCGTGGCGCAGATTGTCTCCAACAACTATCAGGGCGCGCAGTTGGGCGCAGAGAAGTTCGCTAAGTTGCTGAACGGCAAAGGCGACTACGTTGAGCTGCTGGGCAAAGAGTCGGATACCAATGCGGGCGTGCGCTCACAGGGCTATCACGATGTGCTGGACGACTATCCCGATATGAAGATGGTGGCGCAGCAGAGTGCCAACTGGAGCCAGACCGAAGCCTTCAGTCGCATGGAAACCATTCTGCAGAAAAATCCCAACATCGTCGGGGTGATTTCCGGGAATGACACCATGGCGCTGGGTGCGGAAGCCGCGTTGAAAGCCGCCGGTAAAACCAACGTGATCGTGGTCGGCTTTGATGGCAGCGACTACACGCGTGACTCCATCATCAATAAAGGCAACATCAAAGCCACGGTGCTGCAGCCAGGCTGGGATCAGGCACAAATGGCGGTTGAGCAGGTGGACTACTACCTGAAAAACGGCAAAGCGCAAAAAGAAGAGAAGCAGCTGATGGATTGCGTGCTGATCGACGACAGCAACGCCGCGAAGCTGAAAAACTTCAACCTGGCGAAATAAGACGGAGGTCGGCATGAAGGGAAAAACAGCAACCGGGCTGATGGTTGGGCTCTTATCGCTGATATTGACCGCCTGCACCGTGGTGGATCTCGATGCAAACGGCAATCCCATCATGCCGAAAGATCCGAATGCCAAACCCGGCTACAGCAACCAGACGCCACAGCAGATCGCCGAATCGAGCTGGGCCAGCCGGGTGCAGCAACCGGCTGAGAAGCAGGCGCTGAGCTGGGCGGATATGGAAACCAAAAGTCATACCGTCAAAGCGGGGGGCAGTGAAAGCGTGTTTGTGCGTGCCGGAGGAACCGTCACCGCCTTTGATAACAGCAATGAACGGGAACGCAGCCTGACCGTCACCATCAATGGCAAACCGGTCAAGGTGTTGATTGGGCCGGTACTGCGCAGTAATGCGATTCGTGATGCGGCGGGCTATCGCTTTGAAGAGTTCACCAATCAGGTGCAATACGCACAGCTGACTAAAGCGTTGAACCGCCATGCCGTCCAGCAGCTACCGCCGGTGGATGCCAGTTGGGTCGGCAAACCGGTGCAGGCGCTGTTAGCCGTCAGTATGGAGCCGAACCAGGTGGATGACGTGGTGGCGATTCAGTTGCAGCAGGGGAATCCATGATGAGCGATGAAATCATCCTGCAGGCCAAACAGATGTCGATGTTGTTTCCAGGCACCCTGGCGCTGGATCGTGTCGATTATCGCGTGTGGCGCGGCAAAGTGAATGTCATCATCGGCGAAAACGGGGCGGGGAAATCCACGCTGATGAAGATCCTCGCTGGGGTACAGCAGCCCACCAGCGGCGAAATGTTCCTTAACGGCGAAAAAGTGGTGTTGAGCAGTACGCGAGACGCCGCCCGACACGGTATCGGCATGGTGCACCAGGAACTCAACCTGTTTGAAAACCTGAGCGTGGCGGAGAACATCTTTCTGGGACGGGAAATCCAGCGCGGCATCAGCCCGATTAATGAAGCAGAACAGAAGCGACGTACGGCTGCGTTATTGCAACGTCTCGACCAGCCAATTTCACCGGACGAGATGGTCGGCAACCTGAAAGTGGGTCAGCAGCAGTTGGTGGAAATTGCCAAAGCGCTGGCAGAAAACGCCGACATCTTAATTCTGGATGAGCCGACCTCGGCGTTGAGCAAAACCGAAGTGGAGATTCTGTTCCGCGTGATCCGTGAACTGACGCGGCAGGGGGTTTCCATCATTTATATCTCACATCGGCTGGAAGAGCTGATGGCGATAGGTGATGTGATTACCATCCTGCGTGACGGACGTTTTCAGGCGGAAGCGAAGGTCAGCGAAATCGATGTCCCCTGGATCGTGCGTGAAATGCTCGGCAGCGAACCGGTGAGTAACTTTCTGCCGCCTAATCGTCAGTTCGGGGCGGCGGTGCTGGAAGCCGAGCACATCACCTGTGTCAGTGCCCATGGCAATACGCTGGTGGACGATGTCAGTTTCAATGTACGCGCCGGGGAGATCGTCGGCATTTATGGCCTGATGGGCGCGGGACGCACCGAGCTGTTTGAGTGCCTGCTCGGCAGCCAGCGCAACTATCTCGGCAAACTGTGGCTGGACAGCAAACCGCTACCCACACGCTTGCCAACCGCCGAACGTATTCGTATGGGCATGAGCCTGGTGCCGGAAGATCGTAAACGGGCCGGTATTTTCCCGGTCTCCTCCGTGGCCAGCAATCTCACCATTGCCAGCTTGTGGCGACGTTTATCGCATCGCACCGTGATCTCCGACCAGGCTGAACGCGAAGCGGTAAACAGTACGGTAGGCAACCTGGCCATCAAAATCTCGTCGCCCGACGTGGCGATCAGTGCGCTGAGTGGCGGCAATCAGCAAAAAGTGGTGATTGGCCGTTCATTGCTCACCAATCCACGTTTACTGCTGCTGGATGAGCCCAGCCGGGGCATCGATGTGGGTGCCAAAGCGGAAGTGTTCCGCATGATGGTGAAACTGTCAGAGCAGGGCATTGCCGTGGTGTTCTCCACCTCCGATTTAAAAGAAATTATGGCCGTCGCCGATCGCATTCTTGTGATGTCTGGCGGCAAGTTGACAGCTGACCTGCCGCGCGCGGAAGCGGAAGAGGCGGCGCTGGTTAAAGCAAGTGCACAGGGGTTCTGAGCATGAAAAACAATGGCGCAATGGCGCTCGCTTCGCCAGGTAAGGTTTTCAACTCGCGTGAAGGCATGATTCTGCTGCTGTTAAAACTGCGCACCTTTATCGCGTTGTTCCTCATCGTCGGCTTCTTTGCGATTACCGTGCCGGATTTCCTCGCCGTGGGCAGCATGGTGATCATGGTCAAACACATCGCCATCAATGCGTTTCTGGCGCTCGGCATCACCTTTGTCATTATCACTGCGGGTATTGATCTCTCCATCGGCGCCACGCTGGGCCTGTGCGGCATGATTGCCGGCTGGTTGATTACCAAAGGCATTGTATTGCCGATGTTTGGCATCGCCATCTTTCCCAGCGTTTGGGTGATTGTGCCCGTGGTGTTAGTGGTAGGCGGACTGATTGGCGCGGTGAATGGCTGGATCATCACCAAATACAACGTGGCCCCGTTTATCTGCACGCTGGGCACCATGTACATCCTGCGCGGGGCGGCGATGCTGACCTCTGGCGGCGAAACCTTCCCCGGCTTGCAGGGCAATCCGCTGCTGGGTAACACCGGTTTCGACAAAATCGGTGCGGGGTATTTTCTCGGCTTACCGTGGGCGATCTGGATGATGGTGGTGCTGGCGTTGGTGATTGCCTATGTGGCGCGCCGCTTGCCATTTGGCCGTCAGGTGTATGCGATTGGTGATAACGAGCGTGCGGCGGAACTCTCCGGCGTCAAAGTGAAGTCGGTGAAAATCTGGGTCTACACCCTTTCAGGTTTCTGTGCGGCGATTGCCGGCATTGTGGTGTCTTCGCAGCTGGTGGCCAGCCATCCGGCGAACGGGACTTCATTTGAGATGAATGCGATTGCGGCAGTGGTGCTCGGTGGAACTTCACTGGCTGGCGGACGTGGCACCATTCTCGGCACGCTGGTGGGGGCCTTTGTCATCGGTTTTCTGGCGGATGGCTTGATCATGATGGGCGTCAGTGAGTTCTGGCAAATGGTGATCAAAGGCATCGTGATTATCGTGGCGGTGATCATCGATCAGATGCAAAGCCGCATGCAGCAAAAAGCCGCCGTGGTGGCGCAGAAGGCATTAATTCAGGAAGGTGAGGCCAAAGGTTAATCACTACCCGTCATAAGCTGAGCCGCAGGTGCATGGGTTGCACTTGCTCACCCCAGTCACTTACCTGAGTAGGCTCCTGGGGATTGACGAGTTGGCCGTCTTCCCGCAACTCAGCTTATTTAGGGTAAAAATCTGGGTAAATTTTTTTACCTGTTGTGAATATATATTCAATAACGCTTTAAAATGCAGAGGTGTCTATGAATCCTTTCAAATATTCGGTGGCGGACCTGGCAGCGAAAGCGCGCGCCGTACGTCGCCGCATCATCCAGCTCAATGCCGGTAGTCCGGCAGGTGGACACACCGGTGCCGATCTCTCTCAGGTCGAAATCCTGACGGCGCTCTATTTCCGCATCCTGAATTGCGCGCCGGATCGCACCAACGATCCGCAGCGTGACATTTACATCCAGTCGAAAGGGCATGCGGTCGGCGGCTATTACTGTGTGCTGGCAGAGGCGGGTTACTTCCCAACCGAGTGGCTGCCCACTTACCAGCATTCGGATTCACATTTGCCGGGCCATCCGGTGCGGCAGAAAACGCCGGGCGTGGAACTCAACACCGGTGCACTGGGGCACGGCTTACCGGTGGCGGTGGGTATTGCGCTGGCGGCGAAGAAAGACAACAGCGACCGCCGCATCTTCGTGGTAACCGGCGACGGTGAACTGGCCGAGGGCAGTAACTGGGAGGCCGCGCTGGTGGCGGCGCACTACAACCTCGATAACCTGGTGATCATCAACGACAAGAACAAACTGCAACTGGCAGGGCACACGCGCGACATCATGAACACCGATCCGCTGCCGGATAAATGGCGCGCCTTCGGCCTGGAGGTCACTGAGTGCAACGGTAATGACATGGCTTCCGTGGTGGAAACCATTGAAAACCTGCCACGTAACGGCAAACCGCAGGTGATTGTGGCGCATACCGAGAAAGGCTTTGGCATCTCCTTTATTCAGGGCAAACCAGAGTGGCATCACCGTGTGCCGAAAGGGGAAGAGATCGAACTGGCACTGGAGGAATTAAAAGATGAGTAATGCAAAACACCTGGCCACGGTGATGGTGGAAGCCTTTATTGACGCGGTCAATCGCGGTGTGGATCTGGTGCCAGTGGTGGCGGATTCCACCTCAACGGCAAAAATATCACCTTTCATTAAGGCGTTCCCGGACCGCCTGATCAACGTCGGCATCGCGGAACAAACGCTGGTGGGCACGGCGGCTGGTCTGGCAATCGGTGGAAAAGTGGCGGTGACCTGTAATGCCGCACCGTTCCTGATTTCACGCGCCAACGAGCAGGTAAAAGTGGACGTCTGCTACAACAACACCAACGTCAAACTGTTTGGCCTGAATGCCGGTGCCAGTTACGGACCGCTGGCCAGCACCCACCACAGCATTGATGATATTGCGGTGATGCGTGGCTTCGGCAATATCGAGATTTACGCGCCATCCTGCCCGCTGGAGTGCCGCCAGATCATCGATTATGCCCTTGCGCATGTGGGGCCGGTTTACATCCGTCTGGATGGCAAGGACCTGCCTCAGTTGCACGACGAAAACTACCAGTTCCGTCCCGGTCAAATCGACGTCTTGCGTGAAGGCAACGACATCGTGCTGGTGGCGATGGGTTCCACCGTGCATGAGGCGGTGAGCGCAGCTGAGCAATTGCATGCACAGGGAATCAGCGCAGGTGTGATCGCCATTCCATCAATTCGTCCCTGCGATACCCAACGGCTGCAAGAGCTGTTAAAGCATTATCCGGCGGTGATCACCGTAGAGGAGCACAATGTTAACGGCGGCGTCGGCAGCCTGGTGGCCGAAGTGCTGGCTGAAGGCGGCTGCGGCATTCCGCTGTTACGTCTGGGCATCCCCGATGGTCAATACGCGATTGCTGGCGACCGTGCCTCCACGCGCGCGCATCATGGTATTGACGCCGCCAGCGTGGTGAAGAGTGCAGTGCGCATGTGTGCAGGAGCGTAAACATGGCGGGTCCATTAATACTGGCAATTGATGAAGGTACCACGAACGCGAAAGCCATAGCGGTGGACCGCGCAGGCAAGGTGGTGGCGCGCGGCAGCCAGCCTCTGACGCTAGCCCATCCGCAGCCCGGATTGGCCGAACAGGATCCGCTGGCGATCTGGCAGGCGGTGAAACAGGCGATTGAAAGCTGTCTGGCGCAGTGCGACGGGGCAGAGGTGGCCGCCGTCGCGATCAGCAATCAGCGCGAGTCGGTGCTGATCTGGCAGCGCCGCGACGGGCAACCGCTGACGCCGCTGGTGAGCTGGCAGGATCGTCGCTCAGAAGCGTTTTGTCGTGATTTACGCATGGCGGGTAAAGCGCCACGCATCACCGGCTTAACAGGCCTGGCGGTCGATCCAATGTTTCCCGCAGGCAAACTCACCGGGATGCTGGCGGCGATACCGGATGGCCAGGCGCGTGCGCAGGCCGGTGAACTCTGCATTGGCACTGTGGATAGCTGGCTCAGCTGGCAACTCAGCGGCGGCGAAAGTTTTATTACCGATCACGCGAATGCGGCCCGCACCCAACTCTACAATTTGCACAGCGGTGACTGGGATGAGGAACTGCTGACGCTGTTCCATATCCCGCGCGCGGCGCTGCCACATATTGTGCCCTCCGCCAGTGCGCAGGGTGTTGTCACGGTACAGGACATCGCCGGACTGAAAGCGGGTACACCCATTTTGTCGCGCATTGGCGATTCCCATGCGGCACTGCAGGCGCAACGCAGTGCGGGTGAAGAGGTGGTGAAAGCCACTTACGGCACCGGTTCATCGCTGATGATGTCAATGGCCACACCCTTGCTGACCGAAAACGGCCTCAGTACCACGGTGGCGTGGCACGATGGCACGCTGCGATTTGCCTTTGAAGGCAACATCACCCATACCGGTTCAGGCGCGGCCTGGCTGGGACGCATGCTGGGCATCAGCGATCCGCGTGAACTGACGGCAATGGCGCAGCGCAGCGAGCATAATCAGGGCATCTATTTCGTGCCTGCCTTGTCAGGCCTGGGCGCGCCCTGGTGGGATTTGAAGGCGCGCGGCATGGTATGTGGCCTTACCGATGCAGCCACGCCAGAGGTGCTGGCGCGCGTGGCACTGGAATCGATCACCTTCCAGATTGCCGATGTGTTCTTCGCGATGGAGCAGGCCAGTGGTGTGCAGTTGCCCGCGCTCTGTGTGGATGGCACGGCAACCGAAAACAGTTGGCTGATGCAGTTACAGGCAGACGTGTTGCAGCGGCCGTTGAAACGTGCCCCCACCGCTGAAGTCTCCGCCCTCGGTGCCGCGCTGCTGGCGGGGCGTTCATTAGGCTGGTGGCAGCAGGGCAGTGATATGCAGGCGTTGCAGGGCGGCAGCGTGATTGAGCCGCGCAGCGATCGCGCGACCCTTATGCAGGAGAATTATCGCGGCTGGCTGGAAGCGGTGGCGCGTTGTCGTTATCAACCACACCATTAATCTTTATCGTCTTAAAGACAACGTATCGCGCGAGGACGAGTCACACCGCACTTGCCCAGGCGTGATAAATCATGTCGAAGAGAAATCGGCGGGGTTCACTCTGATCCCCGCATGTTGCCTAATTACTGAAAGCGATTGGCTTTGTCGCGCGCCAGACGCTCCAGGGCAAAGATCACCTGCTGTAGCTGGCGTTCCTGCACCGGCTCAATGGCGGTAAAACGGAAGCTGAGACGGGGGGTTGTGCGGGTTTCATTCTTGCTGGTGACGGTGCTGCGCTCGCCAATATTCAGCAGCTGTGCAGTGACCTCAAAATGACCGTATTCGCCCAACTCAACGCGCAGATTTTTAAAGGTGTCACCGCGGTTCAGACCCTCTGGCAAGCTTTCGTCCAGCAATACACCTGCACCACCGAGAGAGAGATCCTGCAAGCGAAAACGCGCATTGCTGCCATCCGGCCACTGCGTATGGCAGTAAAACACCGGCTCCATCGGGGCGGAAACACGGAAAAACTCACGACGCTGAATCTGCCACAGCAGCTCAGGCAGTGGGGCACTGAAAGCCGGTAAGCCTTCAAACTCGGTGCGCTCAAGTTTGATCAAGCCAAACTCTACTTTTGCCCCCTGAGTTTCTGCCGCGATATTCACTTCGCCGCTCTGCAGCGCTAAATCGTTGTCCTGCGCATTGCTGCCGAGATCGAAGATCACGCGATCCTCATCGGCATCCAGCATGCGACTGATAAATTGACCGCGCGAAAAACTGACCATTAAAGGGGTCTGGAAACGCAACAAATCCTTCATTACGTTTAAAACAGCAAGGGTGCCTCGTTTGAGATATTGTTCGTTATCGGCGTCTTTCACATCCTGCTCCACTTATCCGATTGTTATTATCACGGGTGACACGGCTATCGCATTATTATCGACAGGGTGGCAAAAAGCTTTAGCCTGCTAACTCTCTATCTACTGTGATGTTCATCAAGCAGATTAAAAATATCCGACTATACTAATCGCAGTGAACACCTTGATTCATAACGTAAGGAGCAGTAAATGGGTATCATTTCATGGATTATTTTTGGTTTGATTGCCGGGATCATCGCTAAATGGATCATGCCAGGTAAAGATGGCGGCGGATTCATCATCACTGTGGTTTTAGGGATCGTCGGTGCGGTGGTTGGCGGCTGGATCAGTACCCTGTTTGGCTTCGGTAAAGTTGACGGTTTCAACTTTGGCAGTTTCGTGGTGGCGGTGATTGGTGCCATCGTGGTGCTGTGGATCTACCGTAAAGTGCGCACCTAGCCGTTCACTCTGTTTTAATGAAATCCGCATCCTCATCGGGATGCGGATTTTTTTTTGCCGGTTAGAAATCGTAACCCACGGTGGCGGTAAGGGTTCTTTCTGCACCGCGATAGCAATAACCGGTGCCATAACAGGCCGCGAGATACTTTTTGTCGGTCAGGTTATTGGCATTGACCTGCAGCCATGCCCCTTTCAACTGTGAATTCCACGCACCGAGATCGGCACGGACGGAAGCATCAAACAGCGTCACTGACGGCAAACGGGTGGTGTTTTCATTATCAGCCCACTGCTTACCGATATAACGCACACCCGCACCGGCGCTCAGGCCGTAATCAAACTGATAGTGACCCCAGAATGACGCCATGCTGTTCGGCGTGACGTAAGGCGTATGGCCATCATTCCCGTCAACGGAATCTTTGAAACGCAGATGGTTCAGCGTGTAACCGGCAATGGTGCTGAGTCGCGGCGTCAGTTGATTACGTGCTTCCAGCTCAATGCCCTGCGAATGCACTTTGCCGGAAGGGCTGTAGGTGCTGTCCACCACGTTACGGTTCGCCACATCGTTTTGCGTCAAATCGTACAGCGCGATGGAGTACATATCGCGTGTGCCCACCGGCTGGTATTTCACACCGGCTTCATACTGCTCGGAAGTGGTTGGCTTCAGCTGATTGCCGTCTGGGTCGGTCAAAGAAGCCGGGGTAATCGCCTGGCTCCAGCTGACGTAAGGTGAGATGCCGCTGTCGAACGCATACAGCAGCGCAGCACGGCCGCTGACGTGGTCATCCTGGCGACGGCTGGTGCCATTATTGGAGACGATGCGATCGTAGCGGCCAGAGAGATCCAGATGCCAGCGGTCGAGCTGCATTTCATCCTGCAAATAGAGCCCGGTTTGATAGTAGCGACGCGTTTGTTCGGTCCAGCTGTAATCCGGCATGCTGCCGACCGCTTCGCCCGTCCAGGGGTTTAATGAACTCGCATAGCCACTGGCTTTACTCAAATCGTTCTTATAACGATGGTATTCGGCACCGAGGATCACCCGATGCTGCAACGCGCCGGTGGCAAAATCGGCCTGCAGACGGTTGTCGTTGGCCCATGCGCTAAGCGAAGAACGTTCACCGGAGTAGTAGCGGGTCAGCAGGTCCGGGTTAGCGGCGTCCCAGCCAATCTGATACACCTGATCGAGGTCGACATTGGAGTGGCTATAGCTGGCGGTGGAGTAAACAGACCACACTTCATTGAAGCGGTGCGAGAAGTCATAGCTGTAAATCTGTTCGTGGCGCTTGAACTGATCCAGCGCGCTGTCGCCCTCGTAGAATCCGTCACTCAGCTTGCGGCCATTGTGGCTATAAAGCGTGCCTTCAGCCGGTACGGAACCGTGATAACCGCCGGATGGATCTTTTTGCAGATAGGCACGCAGCACCAGACTGGTGTCTTCGCTGGGTTGCCACAGCAGCTGTGGCGAAATCGCATATTTTTCTTCACGGGTGTGAACGTATTGCGTGTCGCTGTTACGCGTGATGCCGGTGAGACGGAAGGCCCACTGATCGTTAATCGCATTGGTGTAGTCAAAGGCGGCGCTGTTGGTGGCGTTGGTGCCGGTCGACAGGCGGAAATGGCCCTCTTCAGCAAACTGCGGCCGTTTGCTCACCTGATTGACTAATCCGCCTGGCACAGTCTGGCCGTAAAGTGCGGAGGAGGGGCCTTTGATCACATCAACGCGATCGAGGAACCAGTTATCCACCTGCAAGATGTTGAAGCTGCCGCCATCACTCATGATGCGCAAGCCATCCAGGAAGGTGTTGTCGACATCGCCGCCATGAAAACCACGTAGCGCGATGGTGTCATAACGGGTGGCGGCGCCGCCGAAGTTAGTGAATACGCCCGGCGTATAGTTCAGTGCCTGATTGAGATCCTGCGCACCCTGATCCTCCATCTGCTGACGTGTTACCACCGAGATGGACTGCGGCGTGGTGATCAGCGGCTGATCGGTTTTACTGCTGCCGCTGCTGCGGGTGGCGAGATAGCCTTGCGTCGGTGAGCTGGCGCTCTCTTGCGGTTGCGCGGTGACCACGATGGACTCTTCTGCGAAGGTTGCAGCAGGAAGGGCCAGAGCCAGCGCACAAAGCACGCGGGCACGATTAAGGGTAAAAAGCGTCATCGGAAATCCTTTAACGGGAAGCAGAACAAAAGCAGCACTCAACCGGCACTGCCGAAAATTGATAATGAGATTAAAATTAAGAGTGAGAATTATTATCTTTTAGTGAGGTATGTTTCAAGTTGTGAATGTGAGTGAAAGAGATTGTGAGGAAAAGAACGGGAAGGGTGGCGTAGCGAGCACGGCTTTAAGTGAGAACAGGTTTCATGATTCAGTCATACAATCTGTCGCGGTGCGCGAGGGTGTGGAAACCTGAGGTGATGGCATTAAGCCCCTGGCTTTGACAGCGCGAACCGATTGCGCTGCTACCGTTTGACAAACAAAGCAGTAGCAGCGGTTTTATTTAAAGTAGAGTAAGAAGGTTATTTCCCCGCACTCAGCGCGGGCATATTCGGGATATCGCTCGCGTTATTACAGGTGTTATCTTTCGGGCAGTATTTATCCAGTAGTTTGAGCGTCACGCCATTGGTCCAGCCGAAGCCGTCCTGCAACGGATATTCACCGCCACCACCCCCGCCCAGTTGCGCGCCTTCCACCACATACTTCTCAACCAGCTTGTGCTCTTTGTCGTAAGTGGCCTGCACGTTCTGCAGGAAGCGCTGACCAATTTCCTGCGCCAGCTTGGGTTGTTTGTAATGTTCCAGACCTTCCACCGCCACCCATTGCAGCGGCGCCCAGCCATTTGGTGCATCCCATTGCTGACCATTATTCACGGTCGTCGTCACCAAACCTCCCGGTTTCAACAGCTGTTTCTCAACCGCTTTGGCGGTGCGATCCGCCTGTTTTTCACTCGCCACCTGCATATACAGCGGGAACAGGGTAGCGGCGGTTAACTGCGGATGAACGTGTTTTTTCTGCCAGTCATAGTCGGCGTACCAGCCTTGCTTCTCATCCCACAGATAACGATTAATCGCTGCCTGACGTTTTTCAGCATCGGCCGCGAACTGTTTGGCTTTGTCATCCTGCTGTGCCAGCTTCGAGGCTTTGGACAACACCTGCTCCAGATGGAACATCAGGCTGTTAAGATCGACCGGTACCAGCTGGGTGGTGCGGATCGAGGCCAGATTGTGGGCATCGGTAAACCAGCGAGAGCTGAAATCCCAACCGGAGGCCGCACCGGCACGCAGATCGCGATACACCTGCTGTTTATTGCGATCTGGCGCTTTGTTGGCGGTATTCACATCGTCGAGCCAGGACTCGGTGCGTGGGGCATCGCGGTCATCCCAGTACCGGTTAAGCAGCGTGCCGTCACCCAGTTTAATCACGCGCTTGCTGGCTTCTCCGGCCGCGACTTTATCGCTGTCTGCCATCCAGTAGTCATACTCTTTCTGCAACTGCGGCAGATACTGGCGGTAAACATCATCACCTTTGTGCGTCGCCAGCAGATCCACCATCAGGCTAAAGAACGGTGGCTGCGAACGGCTGAGATAATAGCTGCGGTTGCCATTCGGGATATGGCCGTATTTATCCAGTTCGGTGGCGAAGTTATCCACCATATCCTGCACGCGATCCCAGTGCCCGCTCTCGGCGAGGCCCAGCATGGTGAAGTAGCTGTCCCAGTAATAAACTTCGCGGAAACGGCCGCCGGGGACCACATAGGGTTTCGGTAGCGGCAACAGGGAATCATACTGGCTGGCGGTCGGTGTCGATCGTGTCAGCACCGGCCACAGACCGTTGATATGTTCACGCAGGCTTTGTCCGGCAGGCGGCACGTATTTGTCCTGCTCTTTAGGCAGGGTGAAATTAGCGTCCACGAAATGCTTGAGGTCGAAGTTGCGCTGGCTCTTTTGCATCTGCCAGTCCGCCAGTATCGAAGAAGGATTGTACTTCGGAACCGCATCGGCAAAGGTTTTCTGATCCGGATAAAATTTTGCCTGCTGTACCGCATTAAACAGAGGCCCAAGGCGGATATCGGGCGGCTGTGGCTGGCTGCTTAGCATTCGACTGGTATCTTCCGCCTGCGCAACAGAGGCGCCGGCCAGCAGCGCCGCGCTCAGTAGCAACGTCAGTGGCGCGGGCGTGAATTTGACATTTTTTATCATCGGTTTTTCTCCTTGTCCGAAAAGGTGGTGTGCTAACACATTGACCACCCGAACAACTTTAGTCGTTAACGCGCCGCTTAGCCGCCTCAAGCCATGGAAATGTGAAGCCGTGGGAATTAATCACGCAAGAAATTGCATTAACAGTGAGGTTTTTGCTTGCCCTTCACCGCTATTTGCCTGAGGCTGAAGGAAAAAAGGAGAGCTGTATGGAGATTATCTGGTATCACCCGTCGCAAGCCCCCGATCGCTGGCTTGCGGGACTGCGTCAGCGTTTACCGCAAGCCAACGTGCGCTACTGGCAGCCAGGCGACACGGCTCCGGCGGATTATGCCATCGTGCGTTCGCCGCCCATCGAGATGCTGGCTGGTCGTCCGTTAAAAGGCGTGTTTGCCATGGGCGCGGGCGTTGACGAAATTCTTAAGCAACTGCGCGCCAATCCTGAAATGCTTGCCGATGACGTGCCGCTGTTCCGCCTCGAAGATACCGGTATGGCGCGTCAGATGCAGGAGTATGCGAACTGGTGCGTGCTGGGCTGGTTCCGCCGCTTTGCCGACTACCGTCAGCAGCAGCAACAGGCGCACTGGCAACCACTCGACACAGCGGATCGCGCCGACTTCACCATCGGCGTGCTCGGTGCGGGAGTGCTGGGCAGTAGCGTGCTTGAAAGCTTACGTCAGTGGGGCTTCCCGCTGCGTTGCTGGAGCCGCTCGGCTAAGCAGATTGATAGCGTGCAAACCTTCCATGGTCGCGATCAGCTGGAGGCGTTTCTCGATGGCACTCAGGTGCTGATCGACCTGTTGCCCACCACGCCGGAAACCACCAACCTGATCGATGAAAAGTTTCTGCGCGTGTTGCCGCAGGGTGCCTTTTTCCTCAATCTGGCGCGCGGCGCGCACGTGGTGGAAGCCGATCTGCTGGCTGCATTGAACAGCGGTCAACTGGCGGGTGCGGCGCTGGACGTGTTCCAGACCGAGCCACTGGCGGCGGATCACCCGCTCTGGTCTCATCCACATGTCACATTGACGCCACATACTGCGGCTATTACGTTGCCCGGCGAGGCGATGGATTTCATTGCTGGTGCCATACTTGCTCTGGAGCAAGGGGATCAACCGAGTGGTTTAGTCGATCGTCAGCGCGGTTATTAATTCACATTGAGTCAGGAGAAGAGGATGTATCCCGTCGATTTGCATATGCACACCGTTGCCAGTACCCACGCCTACAGCACACTGCATGACTATGTGGTGCAGGCGAAGCAGAATGGCCTGAAGCTGTTTGCCATCACCGATCACGGCCCGGATATGGCGGATGCGCCGCACTACTGGCACTTCGTTAATATGCGTATCTGGCCACGCGTGATTGATGGCGTAGGCGTGTTGCGTGGTATTGAAGCCAACATCAAAAATCAGCAAGGTGAAATTGACTGTAGCGGCCCGATGCTGGATGCGCTGGATCTGATTGTGGCGGGTTTCCATGAGCCGGTGTATGCACCGCGTGATAAAGCGCATCACACGGAAGCGATGATTGCCGCCATGGCCGGTGGGCTGGTGCACATTATTTCGCATCCTGGCAACCCGAAATTCCCGGTGGATATCCGCGCCATTGCTGAAGCGGCGGCGCATTATGATGTGGCGCTGGAGATCAACAACTCTTCCTTTACTCACTCACGTCCGGGCAGCGAACCGAACTGTCGCGCCATTGCTGAAGCGGTGCGTGATGCCGGCGGGCGTCTGGCGTTTGGGTCGGATTCGCACACCGCATTTACCCTCGGTCATTTCGAACACTGCATCCGCATTACGCGCGAAGTGGATTTTCCCGAGGATCGCGTGTTAAATGTCACGCCGCGCCGCCTGCTCGACTTCCTCGAACAGCGAACCGGTAAGCACATTGCTGAATTTGCGGACTTTTAACTTTTAGCCTCAAGGAATTCTGTTGCATGAATGAGTTTTCCATTCTCTGCCGCGTCATCGGCTCGCTGTTCAACCGCCAGCCACAAGATCCATTGCTGGTGCCGCTCTTCACCATGCTGCGTGAAGGCAAACTGAAGGCTCAGTGGCCGCTGGAGCAGGATGAACTGTTAACACGTCTGCAGCAGAATAGCGATCCGCAGGCCCTGGCGGCGGATTACAACGCACTGTTCGTCGGCAGCGAATGCAGCGTACCGCCTTACGCCTCGCAGTGGCCAAACGGTCCGCAGGAAGCGGATGTTCGTGCCTTCCTCGCCTCACGTGGCATGCCGTTAAGCGATGCGCCTGCCGATCATTTTGGCGTGCTGCTGCTGGCGGCCTCGTGGCTGGAAGATCAGTCAGCGGAAGATGAGTTCGCCGCGCAGCTGGCGCTGTTTGACGACTACCTGCTGCCGTGGTGCGGTGCGTTCCTGGGCAAAGTGGAAGCGCACGCGACCAGCGCCTTCTACCGCACGCTGGCTGCGCTGAGCCGTGAAGCCATTCAGGCGATGTACGATGAACTGAACGAAGGCAACGGCGAAGAAGCCTAATCACCAGCTGGCTACGCTGCTGCCGAGCTTAACGCCCGGCGTGGCGCAGATCATCGGCGTGCCGGGCAGATACGCAGCGGCACGCAATCTTTCGGCAATCCCCCACGCGTTGATCTCTACTGTCGGCAGGGCATCGCCGTGCTGTACCGCAATGCCATGCTGCGGCTGTGGCGGGGACGCGCCAAACTGTTGCAACAGCCTTGCGGTGCGCGCCAGTGATAAGCGTGCCTGCCAGCCAACGTGATTTTCCCGACGCTGTCTCATCCCTTCCAGTACGGCGGCGGCCATCATATAGCCGGTGGCGTGATCGAGTGCCTGCACTGGCAGCGGCGTCGGTTGGACGTTACCACGCCAGATCATGCCCCGTTCAGCGATGCCGCATCCCATCTGCACCAGGCTGTCAAAGCCGCGCCTATTTCGCCACGGCCCGCTCCAGCCCCACGCATTCAGACTAACATCCACCAATCCGGGCGACAGTTTGCGGCGTGATTCTGCATCCAGCCCCAGCTTTTCCAGCGCATCCGCGCGATAGCCATGCACCAGCACATCAGCATGTTTGATCAGATCGCGCAGCTGCTCAACGCCCGCTCGGGATTTGAGATCGAGTCGTGCGCAGCGTTTGCCGCAGGTGATCTCCTCTTCCAGTGTTGGCTCTTCCCAGCCGTAAGGATCGATACGTAAAACCTGCGCGCCAAGGCTGGCGAGAAAACGCGTGGCTACCGGCCCGGCGATAATGCGCGTCAGATCCAGCACGCGTACGCCCAGCAGTGGGCGCGCAATGGGCAGTGCCCAACGGGGTGTGGGTGCATCTCCGGTGGCCTGTTGGGCGATCAGCGCTTCACTGCTGACGGCCATCCCTTGTGGGTGCTGCAACCACTGTTGCTCACTGCGCATCTGCGCAGCACAGCCGCCAGCCTCGATCACGGCCTGCTCCAGCGCGGCCGCTTGCCACTGAGACACCCGTTGCGCTAACGCGGCGCGATCGGCTTGTTGCCCCAGCACCTGCTCCATGGCGGCACGATGATGCGGGGCGTTGGTGTGCAGACGGATCCAGCCATCGGTGGTGGCATAGTCGCCAGCAAAAGGGTCCCAAAGTGCGGCAGGAGGACGATTTAACGGCATGAGGCTGTGCTGAAACCAGCGAGAGGCGAGCCGCACATTGACGCTAACCGGGGCCGATTGCCCGAGCAAGTCGCTCACTGCCTGGCTTGCGAGCCCAATGCTGGTGGCGGCCAGTTCACTGACGGCAAACGCAGAGGAAAAAGTATCGGGCTGGAGAAAGCTGAGCGCGGGAAGGGGTTCCGCGCCACGCAATCCTTGCCACAGTTGCTGCCATAATGCGGCAGCAGATTGAGTATCCATATTGAGTCTCCGAAAAACGCGCGAGACTCAAGCATAGCAGAGGGGATCTAACGGCGGCGTAAACGCGGAAAACGCGCGTGCATGCGCAGATTACGCAGGTTGATCACCGCAATGGCCGTACCGAGCACCACCAGAGACGCGCCGAGGATCTTGAAGCTGTTCATGCTGTCGCCCAGCACGAATACGCCCATCAAAACCGCCAGCACTGGCGTGAGCAGCGAGTAGGGCATGATTAAGTTGACGTTGTACTTTTTCAGTAACCAATACCACAAGGTATAAGCCACGATCGAGGAAGCCAGTGCGCTGTAAAGAATACCAAACCAGCCGCGCCAGCCCGCGTGGCTTAACGCATAAAACTGGTGCGATTCGGTAAGCCAGGAAGCGGCACCGACGATCGGCACGGCAAGGAATGAGATCCAGCCGGTGAGCGTCAGCGGTTTTATCGGCGGCGATTTCTTCACGATCATATTGCTGATGGCCCAGCCAAAGGCACTGCACAGCAAAATACATAACACCCACCACGCAGGAATGGTTGGGCTGCCAGAGAGCACCGCCACACCACTTAACGAGACCGCGATGCCGAATAACTGCACCAGGCGCAGCTTCTCTTTCAGCACCAGCATCGCCAGCAGCATGGCAATCGGTGTACCGAGCTGCACCACAATCGCGCCGGTTCCGGCATCGGTGTAGCGCATGCCGACAAACAGCAGCGAGAAATGCATAAAACCAAAGGTGAAGGCGAGGGTGAGCAGCCACGGCAGCTGTTCACGCGTGATGCGGCAGAATGGCACCAGCACAATCGCCACCACCACGAAACGCATCCAGGTAAGGAAGAGCGGCGGAAGTTCCAGCAATCCCCACTTCACCGCCACGTTGTTGAAAGCCCAGATGGAAACCACCATCAGAACCAAAAAGAAATGCCGCACTGCCACAATGTCATCCTTCACATGAAAGGGGTTATCACCGCCTAATCATGGCACGAAGCCGTGCATTTCTGTGACATTGTGCAAAAATTTTTTTCATTAAGGTATGAGCTTATGCAGGAAAAAAATAAGACAGGTCACTGATTTCCTGTCAAAGTGGATGTCCGAAAGCTGACTCCGTGAAGGAATGAATTCGGAATGACACACACCCGCGCGTTACCCCTTGCTCTGATTCAACTCGAAGTGCCGCCACCGCAGGTTGTGGCGCAAATTGGCGAACAACCCATCTGGTTTATTGATGCGCTGCAACTGCAGCCTGATGACTATGTGATTGTCCGCCCGCATCTTGGCGAAGAGCTGCCAGCGTTTGATCGCGTCAGCGGCGCCATTCTCAGCGGCTCCTGGGCAATGGTCACCGACCACGCCGACTGGAGCGAGCGCACGGCTGCATGGATCCGTGGAGCCATGGAAGCCGAGCTGCCACTGCTGGGCGTCTGTTACGGCCATCAGCTGATGGCGTATGCGTTGGGCGGAAAAGTGGGCGATAACCCGAACGGATGGGAACGTGGATTGAAAACCCTGACGCAGCAGGCGCAGCGCGATCCGTGGCTGGCAACGCTGCCCGGCGAGTTTCAGGCATGGCTGTCGCATCGCCAGTCGGTGATTAGTCCCCCGCAGCACGCCGTAGTACTGGCGCAATCTGAGCTGGATGGTTGCCAGATTTTACGCTATTCCCCGCAGGCGCTGTCGGTACAGTTCCACCCGGAGTTTACCCGCGACATCATGACCGCCTGTTTACCGGCGGGCGTGTGTGATGATGGTGCGCAGGTCGCAGGTGAGGATTGGTCACGCGAGTTGTTGCGTCGTTTCTGGTTGCAAACGCGGCCGCAGCCGCGCGTGCAGGCTCAGGGCGCGTAATGCCGAGTGCAGCGATAAACCCAGGCGGGCGGCATATTTTTCAGCACCCGCTGGCGCTGCCACGTGAAGTAGCGTGACAGGGTAGGTTGGGTCAATGAGGTGTATTGAAACTGGATAAATACACCGCGCGGGCCCAGCACATCGTGGACGGCACTCAGAATCGCTTCACGCGTTTCCGGCGGCAGCGACAGCAGCGGCAGGCCGGAAAAGATCACATCGTATTCACCAGACAGGTATTCGGCCGAGCAGGCTCGTACCTGCATGCGCGGATCGGTCCATTCGCGCAAGCTCTCGACTAAATCCGGGCTGATCTCAAACACATCCAACTGCGCTTGCGGCGACATTCTGTCCAGAATATGCCGGGTTAACACCCCGTCTCCGGCACCCAGTTCGGCGATACGCAGGCTGTGATCCCAGCTGGCGGCATCACACATGGTGCGACACAGCGCAGCAGAGGAGGGCGTGATGCTGCCCATCTTGCGCGGGTTTCGAATAAATTGCTGAACAAAGTTCGCTTTGGCGCGCATTAACGTCAGGGCTGAAGCCAACATCTCTTTCTCCTGATGAGTATCCTGTTTCATATTGACCAAATTCATTGCGTTTGTTTCGCTTTTCGCTGCATATGCGGCAAAACTCGGAATTTTCCGCAACGAAGCGGGAGATTTACGCGTATTTCTGATGTGCATAAATTTGCACCCTACGAAAATCGTGCATGAGGGCGGTAGGGTTGCCATTTCTGGCGACCGAAAACTGTTGTGACAGAGGCTTTTTCTTTAGTCGCAACCCTGGTTTAGCGCCTGTGCAAAATCTCAAATCAACAATCCCGGAATTTTCCTTCGGTGCGGTCACAGTTTCCCGCTCTGCGATCTGACAGGCTGACATTGATCGATCAATGTTAATAACAGGTTTCATAGTTGTTATTCGCCACTCTGTCCCGCAAGGAGAAACACCATGCGTTACGCTGCTCCGGGAGAACAAGGTTCTCTCATCACTCTGCAATCGCGTTATGGCAACTTTATCAACGGCGAATTCGTTGCGCCGGTGAACGGTCATTACTTCGTCAACACGACCCCGATTAACGGTTCCACCATCGGCGAGTTCCCGCGCTCGGACAAGGCCGATGTCGATAACGCAGTCGCGGCAGCACTGGCCGCTGCGGATGCCTGGGGCAAAACCTCCCCGCAGGCACGTTCGCTGGTGCTGCTGAAAATCGCCGATCGACTGGAAGAGAAACTGGAATATATCGCAGTCAACGAAACCTGGGATAACGGCAAGCCGGTGCGTGAAACCCTGGCTGCCGATTTGCCGCTGGCGGTAGACCACTTCCGCTACTTCGCGGGCTGCGTGCGCGCACAGGAAGGCACCGCAGCGGAAATCGACGAATTCACCGCCGCTTACCACTTCCATGAACCGCTGGGCGTGGTCGGGCAAATCATCCCGTGGAACTTCCCGCTGTTAATGGCGGCGTGGAAACTGGCCCCAGCGCTGGGGGCCGGTAACTGCGTGGTGTTAAAACCGGCTGAGCAAACGCCTTTGTCGATCACCCTGTTTATGGAAGTGATCAAAGACCTGGTGCCACCGGGGGTCATCAACGTGGTGCACGGTTACGGTAAAGAAGCTGGTGAAGCGCTGGCGTCACATCCGGGTATCGCCAAGATCGCCTTTACCGGCTCTACCGCCACCGGCGGGCATATTCTCGAACTGGCGGCGAAAAGCCTGATTCCGTCTACCGTTGAGCTGGGCGGTAAATCACCGAACATCTTCTTTGAAGACATCATGGATGCGGAAGAGAGCTTTATCGAGAAAGCGGCAGAAGGCGTGGTGCTTGGCTTCCTGAATCAGGGGGAAGTCTGTACCTGTCCGTCGCGTGCGCTGGTACAGGAGTCGATCTTTGAGCCGTTTATGGCAGCCGTCATGAAACGTATCAAAACCATTAAGCGTGGCGATCCGCTGGATACCGAAACCATGATTGGCGCGCAGGCGTCGCAGCAGCAGTTCGATAAAATCCTCTCTTATCTGGAAATCGCCCAGCAAGAGGGCGCTCAGGTGCTGCACGGTGGTGGCGTGGAGAAAATAGGTGAAGCTTTTGATAGCGGCTATTACATCCAGCCCACGCTGCTGAAAGGCGACAACAGCATGCGCGTCTTCCAGGAGGAGATCTTCGGGCCGGTGGTCGGTGTGCTGACCTTCAAAGATGAAGCGGAAGCCCTCGCCATCGCCAATGACTCGATCTACGGACTGGGCGCAGGTGTATGGACCCGTGATATCAACCGCGCGTATCGCATGGGACGAGCGATTAAAGCGGGTCGTGTCTGGACCAACTGTTATCACCTCTATCCGGCACATGCGGCGTTCGGTGGCTATAAAAAATCCGGTATCGGTCGCGAGACCCATAAAATGATGCTCGATCACTACCAGCAAACCAAAAACCTGCTGGTGAGCTATAGCACGCAACCGCTGGGCTTCTTCTAAGCACTCAGGCAGCGGGTCATACCGCTGCCTTTTCTCCCACATGCCTCATTCGGACTAATCCTGCCGCCATTCGCATCTACCCTATAAGGGCGTTTTCTTTCTCCCTTATTCAGGATGGTGAATCATGCGTATTGCGGCAACGCTCTCTGTCTGCCTGCTTTCTCTCTCTTTCACGGTCTCGGCGATCCCGAGTGCCATTCCCACCGGCGTCACGTATTACGATCCCGCCCGTGCCTGGAACGGTTATGTGGTGATCCCCGGCAGCGATAACCAAACACACTTAATTGATATGACCGGGAAAGAAGTGCATCGCTGGGCGTACGAAGGGTTCCCGAGCTGGCCGATACCCACTGATCGCGTCAACGGCCAGCGGGGTCATCTGCTGGTACAGCTGGAGCGTCAGAAAGATCTCGACAAAGAAGCCAGCCCCGGCAACGGCATGGTGAATGCCAGCGTGGCGGAGGTAGACTGGAACGGTGCGGTGCAGTGGCAATACGGCAGTCAGCAACAGCCGGTGCATCAGCACCATGAAATCCAGCGGCTGGCAGACGGGAATACGCTGGTGCTGGGCGCGGCACTGCGCCAGTTGCCCGGCTACAACTATCGCATCATCGATAATACGCTGGAGGAGGTGTCGCCGCAGGGAGAGAAGCTGTGGAGCTGGTCAGTGGCCGATCACCTCAATGAGCTGGGTTTTTCTGACGCGCAGCTGGCGATGATCCGTGACAGTCAGGACGCCGACTTTTTGCATATGAATACGGCGGCACCGTTGGGTCCCAACCCGTGGTTTGATAAAGGTGACCCGCGTTTTGCCCCTGACAACATCCTGTTTAACTCGCGCAACGGCAATGTCGCGGTGATTGTTGATCGACAGACGGGAAAAGTAGTGTGGCGCATCGGGCCCGATTATCCGGCGCTCAAGCTGGATACGCCTTTGCCACGTCCGCTGGATCAACTGATTGGCGAGCATGATGTGCACATGATCGGACCGGGTTTGCCGGGTGCTGGCAATATTCTGATTTTTGATAATCAGGGCAACGCCGGATTCCCGCCCTCACGGCAAGGATTCTTCTCTGCTTCACGCGTCATTGAAGTGAACCCGCAAACTCAACAAATCGTCTGGGAATACACCGGTGAGAAGTCGGGACAGTCGATCTCCACCTTCTACAGCGCCTATATCAGCAACGCGCAGCGCCTGCCGAATGGCAACACGTTGATTAACGAAGGGCAGAGCGGCCGCCTGTTCCAGGTCACGCCGCAGGGTGAGATTGTCTGGGAGTACGTCAGCCCGTTTTACGGCAAAGCGATGCCGCGTGACCACTACCGTGGCAATACGGTGTATCGCGCTTATATGGTGGATTACCGCTGGGCACCGGAAGGGACAGCGCACAGTGAGAAAGCGGTGACGGCGGATTGCAGCCGTTATCCGGCGTTACCGGGGTGTCCGGCGCTCACCTCTGCACCGTAAGAAATGTGCGTTACTTCTTTAATCTGACTGTCATTTGGCCGTGCCAGAGTGCCTGCATCACGAATACAGACAATTCCGCTACATTTAAGCCGTGTCTTGACGATATTAAGCAGTAGGGAATCTAAGATAGTGCGCCATTTTAAGGAGATAACATGAACACACTGCATAAATTTCAGCAGCAGCATGATGAAGTGCTGGATGCCGACGATCAGCACATCATCACGGTGAATCTGCCGGGCCGTCAGGCGATTTACGTGATTGGTCAAAACGATGATGATGCCGATATGCTGCTCGACGTACAAATCGGTGCGATATAAGCGCCGCGTAGTGCTCACCCCATAAAAAAATCCGCAGCCCTTAAGCCGCGGATTTTTTGTTTTAGCACGGCTTAAAGCCTTACTTCACACAGGCAGAACACTGATTGTGGATCTGCTGGAAGAAGTCATTGCCTTTGTCATCCACCAGGATAAACGCCGGGAAGTTCTCGACTTCAATCTTCCAGATGGCTTCCATTCCCAGTTCCGCGTACTCCACGCACTCCAGACTCTTAATACTCTGCTGCGCCAGCACCGCTGCCGGGCCGCCGATGCTGCCGAGGTAGAAGCCGCCGTGTTTATGACAGGCATCGGTCACCTGTTTGCTGCGGTTGCCTTTTGCCAGCATCACCATGCTGCCGCCGTTTTCCTGCAGCAGATCAACGTAAGAGTCCATACGACCCGCGGTGGTTGGGCCAAGTGAACCAGAGGCATAACCTTCCGGGGTTTTCGCCGGGCCTGCGTAATACACCGGATGATCTTTGATGTACTGCGGCAGACCTTCGCCGTTGTCGATGCGCTCTTTTAGCTTGGCGTGGGCAATATCACGCGCCACGATAATGGTGCCGTTCAGCGACAGGCGGGTTGCCACGGGATAGGATGACAGCTGCGCCAGAATGTCACTCATCGGGGGGTTAAGATCGACATTCACCACTTCGCCTTCGCCCTGCTGACGCAGTTCTTCCGGGATATAGCGGCCTGGGTTATCTTCCAGCTTCTCGATCCAGATGCCTTCGCGGTTGATTTTGGCTTTGATATTACGGTCAGCCGAGCAGGACACACCCATGCCGACGGGGCAGGACGCGCCATGACGTGGCAGACGCACCACGCGAATATCGTGGGCGAAGTATTTACCGCCGAACTGTGCGCCAAGGCCCAGCTCTTGTGAGGCTTTCAGCAGCTCCTGCTCCAGCGCGACATCACGGAACGCCTGACCGTGTTCGTTACCTTCGGTCGGCAGCGAATCGTAGTAATGGGTTGATGCCAGCTTCACGGTTTTCAGCGTGCTTTCTGCTGAGGTGCCGCCAATCACAAACGCGATATGGTACGGCGGGCAGGCTGCGGTGCCGAGCGACATCATCTTATCGACCAGATAATTCTTCAGCTTGGCCGGGGTGATCAGCGCTTTGGTTTCCTGATACAGGTAAGTCTTGTTGGCAGAACCGCCGCCCTTGGCGATGCACAGGAATTTGTACTCGTCGCCATCCACGCTGTAGAGGTCGATCTGCGCCGGCAGGTTAGTGCCCGTATTGACCTCTTTGTACATATCCAGCGCCGCGTTCTGTGAGTAACGCAGGTTGTCTTCGATAAAGGTGTTATAGACGCCTTGTGACAGTGCGGCTTCGTCGCCACCGCCAGTCCAGACGCGCTGGCCTTTTTTGCCCATAATGATTGCCGTGCCGGTGTCCTGGCAGGTCGGCAACACGCCTTTGGCGGCGATTTCCGAGTTACGCAGGAACTGCAGGGCAACGTATTTGTCGTTCTTACTGGCTTCGTCATCCGCCAGAATCGCGGCAACCTGCGCCTGATGCGAGGCGCGCAGCATGAATGAAGCATCATGGAATGCCTGCTTCGCCAGCAGCGTCAGGGCTTTAGGATCGACTTTCAGCACCTCTTCGCCATCGAAGTTGGCTACTGAGACGTAATCGCGGCTCAGCAGATAGTATTCGGTATCATCTTTGGCGAGAGGAAAGGGATTCTGATAATAGAAGGGTTTGTTCGACATGTTGGCTCACTTAGCTTCGTGTCGCCTGTCAGAGTGGCAGGTGACAAATTAGGCGATCTGTTTTTTGATTTTCTCTCGCCAGCCCTCCGCAAGGACTGACTGGCGAGCATCATAACACTTTCACGGCTCTGCGCGGCTCCGATTTTAACATCGGAGCAACATCATCAGAACATCATCACCATCCATGGGTAGGCAATAACCATCAAAGCAATCAGGAAGATAGCGCCAAAGATGGTACCGAGACGCCAGTAATCTTTGGTTGGCAGGTAGCCGCTACCGTAGTAAATCGGGCTTGGGCCGGTGCCGTACGGGGTGATAATACCCATCACACCTAAGGATACACACATCATCAAACAGAACACTGGCATGTTGATGCCCGGAATCGAGGCGGCGATGGTCAGCATCGCAGGCAACAGCGCAGTGGTGTGCGCCGTGGTGCTGGCGAACAGGTAGTGCAGTAAGTAGAAGGCAACCAGCAACACCACCGCCGAGACTTGTGGGTCATAACCGTGCAGCAACTGCGCACCTTCTTTACCCAGCCAGGCGATAAAGCCCACACGCGCCAGACCATCCGCCAGAGCGACCAGAGTGGCGAACCAGGCAAAGGTATTCCATGCCGCTTTGTTGCTGGTGATATCGTTCCAGTTGAGTACACCGGTCCACAGCATCAGCACGATAACCAGCAGGGCAGCCATCGCCGGTTCAATCCATGCCGCAGCGAAGATCCACATCATCAATGCTGAGACCACAAACACCAGCAGCAGGATTTCGTTGCGTGACAGCTTGCCGAGCTTCGCCAATTCAGCGGTCGCCCAACGTGGCACTTCGTCATTGACCTTCACTTCTGGCGGATAGAGCCAGTAAGCCAGCAGCGGCATGGTGAGAATCAACAGCACGCCCAGTGGCAGGAAAGCGAGGAACCACATGCCCCAGGAGATTTCGAAGCCTACCACGCTTTTCACCAGCGCCAGCGCCAGCAGGTTAGGTGCCAGTGCAGAGAGGAACATCGAACTGGTGATACAGGCAGCGGTGATGGCAACCCACATCAGGTAAGAACCAATCTTACGTGCGCTCGGGTCATTTGGTTTTGAACCGTACAGCGGCGGCAGGTTGGCGATAATGGGGTAGATGGTACCGCCGCTGCGCGCGGTGTTAGACGGCGTAAACGGTGCCAGTAACAGGTCAGCGAAGGTGATGGCGTAACCGAGCGTCAGGCTGCGACGGCCGAGATACTTCACCAGAATCAGCGCCAGGCGGCGTCCGAACTGGGTTTTATCGTAGCCGGCGGCAAACATGAAGGCACCGAAGATCAGCCAGACGGTGGAGTTGCCGAAGCCACTCACTGCCCATTTGAACGACTGCGCCGCCGTTTTAAACTTGGGATCCGCCAGTTCGGCCGGGCTAAACAGCACCCACTGGCTGAACAGCGCTATCACCACCACGCCGGTCAGGCCGATAACAGCACCGGGCAGCGGCTCAAAGATCAGCCCGACAATCACGCCAACGAAGATAGCAAAGAAGTGCCATGCGTAAGGTTCCAGCCCGGCAGGGGTAGGGACCAGCAGTAGCAGCACCGCTACGATGATCGGCAGGCACAACATAATCAGGCGATTCTTTTTCCCCGGCGCCGCAGGAGGCACTACGGGGGAGGCACTCTGGGTTGTTTGTGTGTTCATAGTTTTGTCTGCAAGTTAGGAAGAATGCGATTGATTGTCACGAACACACTGTTCTTTTGGTTTCAACATGCGTGCAGCAGATGAGTCGTGACAATTTAAATTTTGTTCTTTGATGAAACTTTGCTTTGCAAATTCGATACGCGAATTATCAATTGAATGCAGCTAAGATGCGATTAATTAAAATATCTCTTTTGATCTAGATCAATAAAAAATATGCACTGTTTTTTAATTTTTATCTTTTGCTTTTTATTTAACTTTCTGTCTGCTGTGGATTAAACGCTACAAACTATCGAAACGCGAAAAATCGAGCAAAATGAGGCGGGTTGGAGGCTTTTATCTTTATGATAGTACTGCATTTGTTTTAAATGTAAGGAAAAAGTTGATTTTTGTCAAGTCTTGGTTAAAACTTAGCGGAGCGCCTATTCTGGCAATGAGCATCAAATATCATTTCCAAACGTAAAACTTATATAACTAACATTCTGGGTTATGTAACTAAATAAAATGGTATATTTACGCCATGAAATCGGACCACTTAAATAATTATAAAGCCGCGCCGAACCGCCAAAGAATTGAATACACAATTTCTTAATTCTGGAGTTGCTCATTATGAATAAGCTCACCCCAATCCTTAACCCGCTAACGCTGCCGAAAGGTGCGGTGCTGAAAAACCGTCTGGTGATGGCCCCGATGACCACCTGTACCGGCTATTTTGACGGCGGTGTCACCAGCGATCTGGTCGAGTATTACCGCGTACGTGCGGGCAGTATCGGTACGGTGATTGTTGAATGCTGCTTTATTGATAATCGTGGCCCTGCTTTCCCTGGCGCGTTGGGTATCGACAGCGACAACAAAATTGCCGGGCTGGCGAAAATCGCCCATGCGATCAAATCTGAAGGTTCAAAAGCCATTCTGCAGATTTACCACGGTGGCCGCATGGTGGAACCGGCGCTGATTGGTGGTAAAACCCCTGTTGCACCGAGCGCTATTGCTGCACCGCGTGACGGTGCCACCAAACCGCAAGCGCTGACCGCCGAAGAAGTCGATGTGATGATCACCAAGTTTGGTGATGCGGTAAACCGCGCGATCAAAGCCGGTTTTGACGGTGTTGAGATCCACGGTGCAAACACCTATCTGATTCAGCAGTTCTACTCCCCTAACTCCAACCAGCGCGACGACAAATGGGGCGGCAGCCGCGATAACCGCGCGCGCTTCCCAATGGAAGTGCTGGAGATCACCCATAAAATGGCCGATCGCTTTGCGGCGGCAGATTTCATCATCGGTTATCGTTTCTCACCGGAAGAGCTGGAAGTCCCCGGTATCCGTTGGGATGACACGATGTATTTGCTGGAAAAACTGGCGGCGCGCGGTCTCGATTACGTGCACTTCTCCGTCGGCCAGCTGCTGCGTCCATCCATTGTCGATACCAAAGATCCAACGCCACTGATCACCAAATATCTGGCCGAGCGCTCTGCCACGCTGGCGAAAGTGCCGGTGATTGGTGTGGGCGGTGTGGTGAATAAAGAAGATGCCGAGAACGCGCTGGAGCACGGGTTTGATCTGGTGGCGGTCGGTAAAGCCTGCATCGCCTATCCGGACTGGGCGGATCGCATCATCAAAAATGAACATATGGAACTCTACATCGACAGCACCAAGCGTGAGGCGCTGACGATTCCAGAACCGCTGTGGCGCTTCTCGCTGGTGGATGCGATGATCCGCGACGTCAGCGACGGCCATCGCAAATACAAAGCCGGGGTTTACCAGGCGAAAGTCGAAGCCGAAGCGCTGAAACTGAAAATCAACGTGACGCTCGACACGGACCGTATCACCGATATCTCACTGGTGCCGGACCCCAGTCTGGATGTCGATTTCACCAGCACCTTCGAAAGCCTGCGTGAACGCATTCTGGTGGCGAACAGCCCGCACGTCGATGCCATCACCGGCGCCACTACGCAGAGTGAGGCGCTGAAAAAAGCGGTATCCCGCGCACTGACCACCTCCAGTAAAGAGTATGTGATTGAAGAGGGCGGCAACCCGAACGCACCGGTCAATTATGACGTGGTGGTGGTGGGTACGGGCGGTGCCGGTCTGGCGGCGGCGATTCAGGCGCACGATGACGGCGCACGCGTGGTGATCATCGAGAAGATGCCGACCATTGGCGGTAACACCATCAAAGCCTCGGTGGGCATGAACGCCGCCGAAACCCGCTATCAGAAACTGAAAGGCATCGAAGATAGCAAAGAGCTGTTCTACGAAGAGACGCTGAAGGGCGGTAAATTCAAAAACAACCCGGTGCTGCTGCGCGAGTTTGTTGAGCAGGCGCCAGAAGCGATTGAGTGGCTGGCCGCGAAAAATATCGAGCTGTGTGACATCACCATCACCGGTGGTATGAGCATTGACCGCACGCACCGCCCGGAAGACCGTTCTGCCGTCGGTGGCTTCCTGATCAGCGGCCTGGTGAAAAACGTCAACCAACGTGAAATCGAAGTGCTGCTGGAGACCTCCGTTTCAGAAATCCTGGTGGAAAACGGTGTCGTCACCGGCGTCAAAGTGGTGGATGAGTACAACGACAGCCGCATTCTCAATGCGAAGAGCGTGATCGTTGCCACCGGCGGTTTCAGTGCCAACCGCGAGATGGTGGTGAAGTATCGCCCGGAACTGGATGGCTTCGTCACCACCAACCACAAAGGTGCCACCGGTAGCGGTATCGCCATGCTGCAGAAAATTGGCGCGGATACCGTAGACATGGGCGAGATCCAGATTCACCCAACGGTTGAACAGACCACTTCTTATCTGATTTCTGAAGCGATGCGCGGCGGCGGGGCGATTCTGGTCAGCCAGGCCGGTAAGCGTTTCTACAATGAGATGGAAACCCGTGACAAAGTCTCTGCTGAGATCATCGCACTGCCAGAGAAAAGTGCATGGATCGTGTTTGACGAGCAGGTCCGCGCCAACAACAAAGCCGCCGACGAATACATCGCCAAAGGCTTTGTGATTAGCGCACCGACGCCGCACGAACTGGCGGTGAAACTCAACATGGATCAGGAAGCGCTGCAAACCACACTCGGCCGTTACAACGAGTTTGTGGCGAAGCAGGATGATGAAGACTTCGGTCGTAAGACGGCGCTGCGTCACCCGCTGAACAAAGGCCCGTACTTCGCCATCCGCATCGCCCCGGGCGTGCACCACACCATGGGCGGTGTCACCATCAACATCGATACCGCGGTGCTGGATGCACAGAAACAGGTGATTCCAGGTGCCTGGGCAGCCGGTGAAGTGGTGGGCGGTATCCACGGTGCTAACCGTATCGGTGGTAACGCGGTGGCGGATATCATCATCTTCGGTATCAAGGCCGGTCACAATGCGGCTAAACTGGCGTTAGGAAATTAATTAACGTTAATTACCCCAAATATTGCGTACCAGAGTAAGGCGTTAGAGTGTGAATTCCGGTGACTGACAACCGTCGGTCACCGGGTGACATGCACAAGGCACTGGCGCGCAATATGGCGGGTAAACGAGGCTCTATGACCGAAGGCGTCTACTCTTACTCCGCTGTTCTGATGGGTTCTCCCATTCTGCTCAAACTGTTCGACGATAACCCCACCTTAGCCCGTCAGGTCTTTCAACTTATCAAGCAGCAAGAAAATCTGTTCACCGTTAATCGTGCTGAATCCGAAGTGATGTCGATCAACCAGGCGGCGGGTCGCCATGCGGTGCGCGTCAGTGAGGCCGTGTTCCGGCTAATCAGCGTGGCGCATGCCGTCAGTGTGTCGCCCGGCAGCGCGTTTAACTTCACTATCGGCCCGGTGGTGAAACGCTGGAAGATTGGTTTTCAGGGCCATGCCGTCCCTCCCGCTGATGAAATAGCCGCACTGCTGCCATTGACCGATCCGCACCAGGTGATCCTCAATGAGGAAGATCGTTCGGTGTTCCTGCAACAGCCGGGCATGGAGATCGATCTCGGGGCCATCGCCAAAGGTTACATCGCTGATGTGGTGCAGGCATTTTTACGCCAGCAGGGCGTGCCGCAGGCGCTGATCAATCTCGGGGGCAATGTGCAGACACTCGGCGCACCGCCGCATGAGCCACAAGGCTGGAGCATTGGCCTGAAAAAGCCGTTTGGACGCGAGGATGAACTGCTGGGTGTATTGCAGGTGCAGGGTAAATCGGTGGTGACATCGGGGATTTACGAGCGCTATTTCGAACTGGACGGCAAGTGCTGGCACCATATCTTCGATCCACACACCGGCTATCCGCTGGATAACGAGTTGCTGAGCGTGACGGTGATTTCCGATCGCTCTCTGGATGGTGATATCTACACGACGTTGCTGTACGGCATGGGCGTGGAACAGGGGCTGGCCTATCTGGCCGACCAGCCCGATCTGGATGCGGTGTTTGTGACGCGCGATCGACAGATCATCTGCTCTTCAACGCGCCACTTCCAGTTCCAGCAGCGCGATTTCGCCTGGCAGCTGCGTTACTGACAGTATTGCTGCAACAGCGAATGGTATTCCGGCTGTAAACGATAGCGATACACCGGACGGCCCGTTGCGCCGTAGTGAATGCTGGTGAACAGAATATTAATCTGCGCCAGCCAGATCAGATATTTACGGCATGACACGCGCGAAATATTCACTTCTGCCGCCAGCTCATCGGTGGAGAACTCATGGCCGGGATGGACATCAATCCACTGACACAAGGTACGCAGTGTCTGCGGCGTTAAGCCTTTCGGCAAGCGCTTGTTGTCATGCTGCGTTGCCGGGTTGCCATGGATCAACAGATCAACATCAGACTGCTGATAGTAGTGCTGATTATCCATTAACGACTTCTTTTGCCGCCAACTGGTCAGCGCCTCTTCAAAACGCGGGAACTGGAACGGCTTAATCAGATAATCCACCACGCCATAGTGCAGCGAGGTTTTGATGTTCTCGGCATCGGCAGCGGATGAAATGATGATCACCTCGACCGAACTCTGGGCTTTGCGCAGTTCTGGCAGCAGATCGAGGCCATTCTCTTGCTGCATATAGATATCCAGCAGCACCAAATCGATCGGGGTATCGCTGTTGAACAGAATCTCTTTGGCTTGCTTCAGGGTCGAAGCGGTTCCACAGCAGTGGAAGCCCTGAACCTGACCGATAAAGGATCGGTTCAGTTCAGCGACCATGGCGTCATCATCGACCACTAACACATTGATCATGCGGATTGGTTTCCTCCATCCCAGGGAAGTTGTACTAAAAATTGGGTAAAGACGCCGGGTTCTGACTCAACGGTCACGCCGCCACCGAGGTTTTCCGTTTGCTGTTTCAGCAGGAACAGGCCCACGCCACGGTTCTCTCCTTTGGTGGAGAACCCTTTATCAAAAATTGTCGCGAGATTGGCCGGCTCAATGCCGGGACCATCATCACTCACTTCACACGCCAGCCAGCCGTTTTGATAGTGCAGCATCACGTGGATCTCGCCTTCGGTCTGCTCGCTGAGTGCATCGATGGCGTTCTCCACCAGATTACCAACCACGGTGATCAGGGCCGCCATCTGGTCTTCGTTGCCGCTATCCGGCACAAAGCTGGCATCGCTGATGGTCAGGCGATGACCGCAATCCGAGGCACGATTGATCTTACTCAGCAGGAAACCGGCAATCACCGGTGACTTGATGCGATCCAGCAAATAGCCAATCTCAGTCTGGTAATTATTGGCGGTTTTCAAAATATACGCTTCCACCTGCGCATAGTTTTTCATGTGCAGCAGGCCGAGGATCACGTGCAGTTTGTTCATGAACTCGTGCGAGCGCTCCCGCAGCGCATCGACGTAGTTTACCATGCCCGTCAGGCGCTGCATCAGTCGGCTGATTTCGGTCTTGTCCCTGAAAGTACAGACCGCGCCAATAATACGTCCCTGGCTGCGCACCGGCACCGTATTGCACAACAGCAAGCGTCCATTCACATTCAGCTCTTCATCACGACGCGCACGGCCGCTGTGCAGCACATCTCGCAGGTGTTGATTGATCACCGAGGCATCATCAATTCCCTCGTTATCGATCATGCCGCTGGACGACGGCTCATTGAGCAGGGTGCGCGCGGCCTGATTCACCAGCGTTACCTGCGCCTGATCGTCCATCGCCACCACGCCCTCTTTGACTGAGTTGAGAATCGCCTGACGCTGCTCAAACAGAGTGGAAATCTCGTAGGGTTCGAGGCCGAATAAGATGCGTTTCAGCACGCGCACCAGCACAAAGGTGCCAATCGCGCCCGCCAGCGTACCAATCAGGATGGTCCAGATAATGCTCCAGCGGCTTTCGTTGATCTGATCGGTGACGGCATCGAGGGAGATACCAATCGCCACTACACCGATCTGCCGATCCTCCACGTTATATACCGGCGTGAAGACGCGCAGCGCTTTTGCCAGCGAACCTTTGTTCACCGAGACGTTTTCATGGCCGCGCAGGGCAGGCCCGATGTCCTCGCCGATAAAGTGCTTCCCGACCAGTTCCGGATTGCGATGAGAATAGCGGATACCGTCCATATTGGTGACGGTAATAAACAGCAGATTGTTGCTCTCTTCCACGGCTTTCGCGATGGGCTGAATATTGGCATTGGCCACCGGTTGCGTCAGCGCCTGCTGAATCTCCGGCGATCTCGCCAGCGTGCGGGCCACCGCCATGGCCTTATCTTCCAGCTGGGCGCGGGTTGAGGCACCAATCTGGAAGAAATAGAACATGTGCACACTCAGCAGCACCAGCACGATCACCGCGCTGAGCATCAGCGTCACCAGCGTGTTGAGTTTCATCGGCCGCTTGCGCGCGGGGATTGCGGGTTGAGGCGTGGTCATCATCGCTCCCTGAAGAGAAGAGGGCGCTATTATGACGGTTAAATGCAAAAAGGTCGTCATAAATGACGACCTTTGATGGCGATGGATGCGGCGTTCAGCAGCCGCATCTCAAGGGCAGAATCAGCCCTGTTTCACGCGATTGGCAAAGCTCTTACGCAGTTTCTGCAGTTTCGGTGGGATCACCGCCATGCAGTAGCCGTTACGCTGACCGGCGCCATCCCAGTAATCCTGATGATAATCTTCCGCCGGATACCACTCTTTCAGTGGCTCGATGGTGGTGACCACCGGCACGTTGAGATCGGCTTGTGCACGCGCAATCGCGGCAATCGCTTCGGCTTCCTGCTCTGGGGTCGCCGGGAAGATCGCTGAACGATACTGGGTACCGACATCGTTGCCCTGACGGTTCAACTGGGTTGGATCGTGCGTCGCAAAGCTGATGTCCAGCAGATCGCCGTATTTCACCTGCTCGGGATCGAAGCCGACGCGAATCGCTTCGGCATGGCCGGTGGCACCGCTGCACACCTGCTCATAGGTTGGGTTCGGGCGCTCCCCGCCGGTATACCCACTTTCGACTGACTCCACGCCAATCACATCTTTGAACACTGCTTCGGTACACCAGAAACAGCCACCGGCGATCACCGCATATTCGGTTGCCATTGTTATTACTCCTGTCAGGTCGAAAGCGTTACTGTGAGGGCGCTCGAAGGCGAATTCAAGCCGCTTAAATTAACATTTCTGGCTTAAAATCATGGTGCTTGTCGAGCACGCTATGACTCATAACGGTAAAACGTCCTTCGCCAGTGTAGTGCAGCGTCGGCGGAAATTCCGGTTTATCGGCCACGTGCGCTTTGACGATTTCGAAAATAAAGAAGCTGTAGTTATTCACCATCGAGTCGTCATACAGCTGACACTCAAAGCTGGCGAAGCACTCATCGATCAGCGGCGCATTCACCACTTTTGCCGGTTCTGGCGTGAGGTGAAAGGCATCGAACTTATCGAGGCGATCGCCATGGCAGTTACCAATCGCCACCACGCTATCCACCAATTCCGCCGAGGGGATGTTCATCACGCACTGTCCGCTTTGCCGAATCAGCTCATGGCTGAAGTTGCCGTTGGCGATCATGCAGCCCACCAGTGACGGCGAGAACTCCAGAATGGTGTGCCAGCCGAGCGTCATGATGTCGTGGTGATCTTCAAATTGCGAACTCAGCAACACCACTGGACCAGGTTCCAGATACTTCCGCGCCTTGCTGACCGGAAAGTCGATTTTATGCAGGCGTTGACTCATCATGCGTCTCCTTATTTTTGCAGAGATAGCGTAAGTGTAGATGCCAGGCTTTACTGGACCGGCATTTAACGGCATGGTAGAGCGTCATTTTATCTGGAGCTGGTCAATGGAATCTGCGTCTGTGTCCACATCTCGTCCTGTTTTGCATCTGCTGTGCGGCAAAATCGCTGCCGGAAAATCAACGCTGGCCCATCAACTGGCCCAACAGACCGGCGCGGTGATTATCAGCGAAGACGCCTGGCTGGCGCATCTGTTCGCCGAAGAGATGCAGGATGTTGCGGACTACGTGCGTTGTGCGGGCAAATTACGCAATGCGATGACGCCACACCTGATCGCCCTGTTACAGCGCGGTGTGTCAGTGGTGCTGGATTTCCCGGCGAATACCGTCGGCCAACGTCAGTGGATGAAGGCGGTGATCCAGAGTGCACAGGCGGAACATCAGCTGCACTTTATCGATGTGCCCGATGCGCTGTGCAAGAGCCGTCTGCATGCGCGTAATGCAGAAGGTGAGCATGACTTCGCGGCGACCGATGCGCAGTTCGAGGTGATCAGCAGCTACTTCGTCGCACCGCATGCGGATGAAGGGTTTAATGTGGTGATTCACGGTTAATAACGACGATGACTGGCTGAGTATTTGCGCCAGTTATCTTGTAACGTCCCTGCAAAATCTCCGGCTATTTATTGAGTTGATTGATGATTCTTTTGAGGGTGTTGTAGGGGCCTTCCAGCGTAATCTCGTTGCCATCGTTGCGTATATAAATGCGCTGGGATTTGAATCTTCGGTATTTCGCTATTTTAAGCTCATAATCACCTTGCTCAGTTTGCTGGTAATGGTACTTCTCCAGAACTGAATTTAAGTCGCTTAAGCGAATGGGTGACTTAATCCTCAGCCACGCAATATTGGTAAACCAAAAACTTGCTGCAAGCCCGCATAGCATACCGGTAAAGCCGCCGGTGATATTGCCATGAGTTAACTGGGGCAATAGCCATTTGATCACGGCTGAAAAGAATAGGCCGGTGAGAATGAAAAAAACGATTCTGAAACTATCTTTTTGCCATTGTTTTATCAGGCTAAGGCGATGAAGTGAATAGTGAAATTTCAATTTTTGATTCCTTTCAAAATGTGCATCCGTTCCTGATTGTAGCGTTATCCGTTGCTGACTGACGAATCGTTATGCCGAGTTTTCCAATATCTGTTTTGCCTGCGTATATTCCCAGGACGTGATTTCAATCTTGTTGCCACTGAGATCGCTGAAGTATAGGGACATGGAGATATCGTGGTCACTGACGGTGTAAGCGATTTTTTTCGACTTGAGGATAGGTATCAATTCGACAAACGCTGACGCCTCCACGGCGAAAGCCATGGCGTGGCCTGGGTGCTGGGATTTTCTCAGGAAGAGGGAGAGTGATGCGCCATTATTCCTGATGACCAGCGGCCCTCCTTGCTCAAACCAGAAGTGCAGGGAGTTGTCACGGGTGAAGCCAAGGATTTCCTGATACCAGTGTTCTGCTTTCTCGATATCGTCGACGTAGACGTGTATATGGTCGATTTTGGTTATGTTCATATGGCTCGATCCTTATTTGTGCTTTGGAGATGTTTGCTGAAGTTTTTGGGATTCACAAATTGGATAGCACTGGGGGACATGAGATTTACCATAATGTTTGGGGGGGTATTGGTGTTGGTAAGTTGGCGATGGGTGTGGGGCGGATTAATGGGAGAGACCCTTCATGAATTGAGGAGCTTAGCTATTTTTAACTTACTACATAATACTGCTTCAAGAACCGATATTGTCAATGGAACAGCCAATTGATTCTATGAGTTTTACAATAAGCCATCCACCTTTCTTCAATGCTTTATAAATAAGCGAAATTTCTTTTTAATATTAATGCTTAATCCGGTGTCATTATGCCTTTTCTCTTCATTGGGCTTGGGTTATTGGCGATGAAGATACCTGATGCTTGCTATCCATATAGAATGTATCCGCAGGTTATTCCTTTGGAAACAATAAGTATTTCGATGCGATTCTACGTCAAGATTATGATTTGAAAAGTGCGAATTAACATATTCTAAATACTTCACCTAACATGTTAGTATTGACTGCCACCTCATATTCACCTGTTTGTCTTGAGAAGAATACATTCTCTTTATCAATGATTGTTTGGATTACTACTCGTTTGCTTTTATCAAACCAAGTTTGTTGGGCATAATGAATATAAGCGAAGGCTTTTGCCACCCCTAAAGATGTCGTCCAAGATTGACCGAAGTGTCGGTTATTCAGTTCGGATTCATCACATCCTCTATACAGAGTGATTTTTTCATTCAATTCATCAATGTCATTGGGTCTCAATATCTCATCAAGTAATATTTCAGGATACCATTCTTCTTTTTCTTGACATGTATAAAGCTGATGCATTCCGCCCGCTGCATAATTGCTAAAAGCATGTCGTAACGAATCAAAGACCTGTATTACGGGTTCTTGATTGGGAGGTAAGAGGAGCATGTTATGGTATGAAAGAATGTCTCTTTCCGCTGCGTTTCTGCTAAAGTTGTAGGCTGCCTGCGAGGTCCTGAGTGATGAATCTTTTTTTATAGACTGAACATAATATTCAACGGCCGCTATTGCTTGTGAACGATAGCAGGAAAAAAAATCCTCATTGAATTTTGATTCAATTGAGTTAACAACGATTTTCATATTGTTAGCCATGAATTTCTCAGTGATGGCACTAAACACGTTTCTACCTCATCCGTACGTAACGTCATTATTTTTTATGTTATACCTTATAACGTCAGTTATGCAAAATATTGTTCGACACCAACGAAATCATTGGCGATCCCCACCGTTAAAAATATCACATCTAATATGATTTTTATACATGGGCTGATTGTTATTCAAAATCAGCCCATCAAATAGTGTCAACAAATATTAAGTTAAACTTGTAGCTAGGCTTGCAAGCCTTATCGATAAAGTTGGTCTTATACCCTAAAAAGGAAGCTTTTCTCAGTCCGAGGCTAAATTAATATTTTGCTATCTGGGACCATTTAGATGCAGTTATAAGACATTTTTTTATTCAGGCACCAGAACATCAAAGTTAATGGTTCATGTTTAGATTTAAGCAGAGTCAAATTCCTAAAGCCGCGTTCTTATCAGTATGTAAGCCACAGGCTCATCAGTTGATAAATGATTTGTTAAGTGGGCTGTGTTTATGTACAGTAGTATTGAGGCTGTTCAAATCCCCAGCTCTAAAATTTTCTGATTCTCAGATAAAATCAGAAAAAATGGGTATTACTTGGGATTATTGTGCGATTAAAAATAGGGCGGTTACTGCCGGGTTTTAAGCCGTTGGGCATAGGATCTCGCTTGCCTGTTAGAGGTATAGCCTTAATTGACAGTGGAGAGTCCGCTGTCATCGCAAAACGGATCCCTGATCGGGAGTTAGCCGTTGAACTGATTTGTGCCTGTATTGGCAGAGAAATCGGTTTGCCGATCCCTGAGCCAGTTCTTCTCATTGATCCTGACGGTACGTGGTACTTTGGCAGCATTGATCTCGGGCATCCAAATCTTCAGCAGGTCGCAGTATGTGGCGATGCAGCCATCATTGCCAAACTTGAAGAATGGCCCAGTTTGGTTAAAGCCGCGTGTTTTGACGAATGGATAGCCAATCCTGACCGAGGTGACGAGAACCTACTCTTTGATGGCAATGGCTTTATTTTGATTGACCATGGCTTAGCCATCCCTGAGGGTATGCTTTCGGGTGACTGGACTGATGATTTTTATTCTAACCAGTTGCTTGATGTTGTCAGTGGCAGGTGTGGCGGATCCAGCATTGTGCGTGAGGCTAAAGCACAAGAAATGATAAAATGGTCTGCGCAATTTGAGGGATTTAGTACGCTCTATAGCTCTGATGCTTTCCCCGAATATATTGAATTAAAATACAGAAGTACGCTGTCTGATTTTCTTACCACGCGTATCAATAGGTTAGGCAGTGAACTTTACCGTAAACTTAATCCTGAGCAGGGGGCATTGAATTTAAATGATTGATTTCGATGGTCTTCTGAGACAACTGCCTGATTTACCTAGCTATAAAGCGCAGTGGGTTCCTGTCTATCTTGAGCCAATGATGGCCTCCGGTGAACGCATTACTATTGCCGTTGCTGCCTTGGGAGATGACGGTACTGCATTGGTTCGCTCTGCATTGAGACAGGAAAAAGCAAAAGCTATGTACGCAGAGAAATCCGATCCTTTTATGGACTTGATTAAAACTGCTATTGATAGCCTTCAATTTCATCTAAACACCAAGCAATCTTTCGAAGGTTGGGTATGCCCATTTAGTGGACTAGAGATGGGGGAGCCCCGCACTGCCTTGTCATCGGATATTATCGGTGTATTAAGACAAGCTGTATCAATGTCAGCAAGTCTATCAGCCTTAGACTTTGATGCACCGATTGAAAAAGATAATTATAAAAACGACAGTTGGGCAAATAAGTTTAGAGATACTGTCGTGGCCAACTCTCCGGGGCTAGATAAGTACTTTCGTGCAAGGTTTTCAACAAGAAATTCGTCTAGAGATTTAAGAGTTTTCTTTTTGAGCCCGAACATTGCTGTGAATACTGGCAAGCTTATTCCTGGCGGTGGTATTTCATATCACTTTGATATAAATAAATCACGATTATTAGACCTTCTCACTGTGAAAGAGAATGAGGGTAGTATGGCGCCCCGAGTTCATCATGAGTTGATTGTTTATCGGCCTGCAAATGATGATGCCTCTTACAGCAAAAGTCAGGTCCAGGCCATTGACGCCTATGTTAATGCGTTGAATGATGCCGGAGACAAACATAATATACGTGTAACAACCGCAGTGTCTGCAGAGGCGGCAACCAAAAGGTTACTTAATCTGGAATTTGGTTTTTAATCCTATAGGAATTCTTACCTGTACACGCTAATACACCTGAGGCTGTACCCTTATTTCATAATGATTTCACTCTTTTTCATAATTACCTCGCATGGTTGTTACAACGCTCTTGGCAAATGGACTCTTTCCCGAATGCTGATCTGTTGCCGTTGATTAACCCGAACAGAGGTTCATAGCGTCCGCTGCTGGTACAAATCAGTCATTCCATCATTCCCCCAACGACATCGGCTTTTCCCCACCCGGCGGCAAACCAAACATGCCTCGCACCCAATTAAGAAACGCGCCATAAGGCCTGCCCAAAAACAGCATCATCAATGCAGCTCCGAGCGTACCACGCACCAATCCACTGCCCGACGCACCGCTAAAAGCGATGATCGCCGCATAGATCGGCACCTGAAAACTCACCAGCGCGATACTGTCCCACAGCAGTTTCGAAATTCGGCCCGACCCCGCACGCTGCATCACCCAATCGCGCCACAAACCGTAAGGACGGGCAACCGGCACCATCAGAATTGCACCAATTAAACGGGCATGCAGCACCTGTTCCCACGCCATGCCCGCAATCCATCGTTCATTAATCATGCCCGTCGTGGTGAAAAATAAAATCAGCGCAGTGGTATCCGCAATAAAGGCCTTTCGGTACATGCTTTGGTCCTGAGGTTGAGACAAAATGCATTTCCTATATGAAATCGTGAGACAAAAGCCGTTCAACTCAGCGAAGAACCCTCATTTCACCCTAGCCCAAAACCACCGCAGCACATCCATCTCACCGTTAAAACCACCCAAAATTAAATCTCCTTTCCTGCCAACTGCTTTGCATCATCCCGAAGGATCCCGCTTGATCAAACATCCCGATCAGTAATACTGTATCTATATACAGTATTTTTTCGAAGGCCATCATTATGGTGTTTTATCAACCGGCGGAACTCCGTGCCATCCTCAGTTTGCCCTTGTTTATCAGTCGTGTGCCGTGTGGTTTTCCGTCACCGGCGCAGGACTACGTTGAGCAGCGTATTGACCTCAATGACCTCTGCGTCACACATCCCAGCGCCACTTACTTCATCAAAGTCAGCGGTGACTCGATGATCGAAGGCGGAATCAGCGACGGCGATATGCTGATCGTCGATAGTGCGGAGAAACCCGAGCAGGGTGATGTGGTGGTGGCGGCCATCTCGGGGGAGTTCACGGTGAAGCAGCTGATGTTGAAGCCCTGTCTGCACCTCAAACCGATGAATGCGGCGCACGCCATCATTCCCATTCCCGACCCGGATCAGTTTGAGATCTTCGGTGTCGTTAAACATGTCATCAAGACGCTGAGAAGGTGATGTTTGCGCTGGTGGATGTGAACTCATTCTATGCCTCGTGCGAGACGGTGTTCAGGCCGGATCTCAAAGGCAAGCCGGTGATTGTGTTAAGCAACAACGATGGCTGTGTCATCGCACGTTCGGCCGAGGCTAAGAAGCTGAATATCGGCATGGGCGGCCCCTATTTCAAAATCAAGGATGTGTTGCGTCGCCATAACGTGCATGTGTTCAGCTCTAACTATGCGCTCTACGCCGACATGAGTCTGCGCGTGATGACGATACTGGAAGAGATGGCGCCCGCCGTTGAGATCTACTCCATCGATGAGGCGTTTATGAACCTCACGGGCGTGCGGAATTGCCGCGTGCTGGAAGAGTTCGGACGGGAAATCCAGCAGCGGGTTAAACGCGAAACGCATCTGGCAGTCGGGGTGGGGATCGCGCCCACCAAAACCCTGGCTAAGCTGGCCAACCATGCCGCTAAGAAATGGAGTAAAACCGGCGGCGTGCTGGATCTCTCCAACCTTGAGCGGCAAAAGAAGTTAATGGCGTTAGTCGATGTGGCCGATGTGTGGGGCGTAGGGCGTCGCATCAGCAAAAAGCTGAATGCCATGGGCATCAATACCGCGCTGGATTTGTCGGAGCAGAGCACCTGGGTGATCCGCAAGCACTTCAATGTGGTGCTGGAGCGCACCGTGCGCGAGCTGCGCGGTGAGCCCTGTCTCGAACTGGAAGAGTTTGCGCCCGTGAAGCAGCAGATTGTCTGCTCACGCTCGTTTGCGGGACGCATCACGGAGTACGCCGACATGCGTGAGGCGGTGTGCAACTATGCCGTGCGCGCCGCCGAAAAATTGCGGGGCGAGCGGCAGTACTGTCGACAGATCGGCGTGTTTATTCGCACCAGCCCGCATGCGGAGGGGGAAATTTTTTACGGTAATCAGGCAATCATTAAAGTGCTGACGCCCACCAACGACAGCCGCGATATTATCCGCGTGGCCACCGAGGCGCTGGATCGCATCTGGCGGGAAGGGCGCCGCTATATGAAAGCGGGGGTGATGTTAGGTGACTTCTTCAGTCAGGGCGTGGCACAACTCAATTTGTTTGATGACATCCAGCCGCAGGCGAATAGTGAAATGCTGATGCGAGTGATCGATGGCATAAATCAAAGCGGGAAAGGGAAGCTATGGTTCGCCGGGCAGGGAATCCAAAAATCCTGGGCGATGAAGCGTGAGATGTTGTCTCCAGCGTATACCACCCGATACACAGATCTCCCGGTAGCGAAGTGAATAGGGGTTAGCGCATAACATGAGCCACCGCTTTTCACCGAGCGTTAGGAAATGGCTGAATATGCCCGTATACCTCTGCGATAAGCCGACAAAATGGCAATCCATGCCATACTTGCCAAGGCCGATTTTTCACGATGTCGCGGGAGAAAAGAGATGCGTTCAGTGGTGATTAGCGCAGTTGTCGCAGTAGCGGGTGGGGTATGCGGTGCCTTACTCAGCCAAAATGAAACCCTCTTTGCCGCGAAAGTGAGTGCCCCACCTTCCGATCCCGCCATCAACTGGACCACGCCAGCCATCGCCGGTTACGGCAAAGTGCACTATGACGCCAGCAGCGCATTCCAGCCCAGCAGTGCGCTGAGTAACAAAGTGGTTTTTAAAGTCAGCCGTGGTGCGGAAGAACGCAGTCAGGTTAATCCGGCGCTGGAGCATGTGGCACAAGTGGTGAATACCTATGTGGCGGCCGGTGTGCCGGCAAAACAGTTAAAATTTGTCGTGGCGGTGAATGGCGAAGCGACGCCCGCGATGCTGGAAAACACTCGCTTTCGACAGCTATTTGGTGTGGATAATCCCAACCTTGCGCTGATATCGGCGCTGGAGCAGCAGGGCGTCAAAGTCACGGTGTGCGATCAGGCTCTGGCCTGGCATCATTACGAACCACAATGGATCGCAGATTCGGTGATCCATACGCCCTCCGCACTCACCACGATGACCACGCTGCAAAATCAGGGGTACGCCTTACTCAGTATGTGATCGCACTTGTGGCTTTGCTGGCCCCTGCACCAACCTCAACATTATTATTGCTGCTCCCGCCATATCGGTTGCGCCAGCACCTGCTCACATAATGCCGTCAGTCGCTGAGCCAGCGGCGCATCCATCAACGTTTCGCCCGCCACCCAGGCACCGATCTCCTGTGCGGCGAGGTAATGTTGTGAATGTGCTGGCTGCTGGGTGACCACATGTTGTAAGTAGCGTAAGCACGTAATTGGCCCATCTTCATAGGTTGAAATGTCCGGTGTTGGCGCATCACTCAACATGGCGAGCAGCATCTGCGCACAGCCTAGCAGGAGTGCATCGTCGTGCTCGCTGGCCAGCGCATCCAGCAACTCACCGTACACCGCACAGTTCACTGCGGTGTATTCAATCATCACGCTGTTGGCGTATCCCGTACGCAATAACCAACCGCGTTGTGCGGCGTTCAATGTGGCAGGCATTCGCTCCATCAGATGCACGCGACCCCAGCCATCGACGCGCTGCATCATGGCGAACCAAACGGCCGTGTACTCCTCTGGATCCAGCATGGTTCGCAGCGCGACCACCGCATAAAGCGTGAGTTCGTCATGCTGCGCCAGCACCTGCAATATCTTCACGGTGCGCTGCTGTGAGAACCATGCGGTCATTGCCATGGCAAACTTCACCACGTTCTGATCCGGGCTGGAGGTCACCAGCCAGATCACCAGCGGATAGAGCTGAACTGCGCTCAGGTTCGCCTGCGGAATGGCTTCCATCAATGCATCGATGTAGTACAACGGCGACTGCTGATTGATCAGCCGATACAGCGCGCGCATATTTTTCTTGCCCGGCGCTGCCAGCACCCGTTGTAACGCAGCGAGGATGGCTGCGGCATCCTCCTCAGCCGAGTTGACGCCGATGTGGTAAATCAGCGTGCCTTCGCAGGCTCCCGGCGCCCAGCGTAACTCGGAGGCCTCTGCCAACGGCTGTGCTGGCAGCACTGTGTTATCCCAGGGTAACGGCTGTGCAGTGTCATAGCTCGGTGCCAGAAGGGTATACAGGGCGCGCTGCCGGGTTTTCCATACCACGGGGAACGCAGAAACCAGTCCTAATGATTGCATCAGTGCGCGCATCATATCTCCTCCTTTACATTGAAATCGGCCATCACGGCGTCGAATAACAGGGCATCCAGCAGCGCGCTGTCTCGGTTGCTGTGCGCCAGTGGCAGCGCCTCTGTCGGGCGATCCAGTTCGGCACGGATAAAGGCGTGCAGTATCGGGCGTCGCGGACCGTACTCCGCCTCCCCGGCGCGCTGCTTCACCGACAGCAATTCAGCGATATCGCGCAGCAGTGGGCCATCCTGCACCGTGCCGTGCAGCAGTTGATCAAAACGCATGGGTGGCGCACCTTTCCCTGCCTCTATCCAGCGAACGGCCAGCAAGGGACGCAGCACGTAGAAGTACTTCTTCAGCCGCACCTCATCGTCCTGCAGATACTGGCGAAAGTTCTTTTGTGCCATGGACAGGTAATGCCAGCGCGCGCTTTCGGCAGAGAAGAAGCGACCGCTCAGCGCATGCAGCTGCGCCATGATGCCGTCGTGCTGGCGGTACACGATGGGCGAATCAAGCCAGTCGATCAGCGTTGGGTTGGCGCGTTTTAATAAGCCCAATGCTTTACGCCACTCCCAACCGCACACATCTAACTCGGCATCGATGGGTTTTTCGATCACATCGCGTGGCGGCTCCACCTGCAAATACCACGCGGGTTTATGGACATAGAGAAAACGCACATCGTAATCACTGTCGGGGGAGGCAAACCCCCAGCCGCGACTCCCGGATTCGCAAGCGAAGAGAACACGGACTTCATGTTCAGCTTCTATCTGCTGTAACACACTACAGACACGTTCACGCATAACGGCATCAACGCCATGAACCCCTGTGGTTAGTTTCATCTCTTATTCCTTTTAAAATCTTGAGGTAATAAAGAGATAGCGAATAACGTGCCAAAAATCATAAAACGTCAGATTCTAAAATAACCGCATGATTTATAGCAGTTAATTATTTTGGTGTGACATTTTTGATAGCCAGTAGAGGAGAAGTTTTTTATTCTTTAAGATAAGTTTTTATCTTGAGGGATAAAGTGTGAAGCGACGGGTAGTGATAGGTGTTTTAGGCACGCAACTCGACAAACGTGGCAAAAGGCAAAACCGCTGGAGTAAATGGCGGCCCAGTGTGGCGCTGTGTCAGCATGCCGATTTGCCCGTGGACCGGTTTGAGGTACTGCATCAACCGCTGAATCGCGGCATGGTGGAGCAACTGACTGAAGATATCGCGCGTATTTCCCCCCAGACTCAGGTGGTGCCTCATCAAATCAGTCTTGACGATCCCTGGGATTTTGAAGAGGTGTACGGTGCTTTTCTTGATTTTGCTCGTAACTATCCCTTCGATACCGAAAATGAAGAGTATCTGGTCCACATCACCACCGGCTCGCACGTTGCGCAAATATGTTGGTTCCTGTTAACCGAAGCACGCTTTCTGCCTGCTAGCCTGTTACAGACTGGACCGGGGCCGAAGGAGGAGAAATCCCCTCAGGGCGTTTACTCGATTATTGATTTGGACTTGAGTCGCTATACCACTCTGACCAGTCGTTTTCAGCACGAACAACAGAATTCCGTGTCGTTCCTTAAATCAGGCATTGAAACGCGCAGCGCCATTTTTAACGCGCTGATTGAACAAATTGAGCGGGTGGCGCAGCGCTCTGATGCGCCAATGTTGCTGACCGGGCCGACGGGGGCGGGGAAATCCTTCCTCGCTGAGCGTATCTACCAATTGCGTCTCGCACGTCATCAGATGAAGGGCAAGTTTGTCGCGGTCAATTGTGCGACGCTGCGTGGTGATAACGCCATGTCAACGCTGTTTGGCCATGTTAAAGGGGCCTTTACGGGGGCATTAACGGCACGCAGCGGCTTATTGCGTGAAGCGGATGGTGGCATTCTCTTTCTTGATGAAGTTGCTGAACTGGGTCTGGATGAACAGGCGATGTTATTACGCGCCATTGAAGAGAAACGTTTTTTCCCGTTCGGAGCCGACCGTGAAGTGAACAGCGATTTCCAGCTTATTGCGGGCACGCACCGTGACATGCGCCAATGGGTAAAAGAGGGGCGCTTCAGGGAGGACCTTTACGCACGCATCAATATGTGGACTTTCCAGTTGCCGGGACTGGCAGAGCGTCGTGAGGATATCGAACCGAATATCGACTATGAATTGCAGCGATTTACGCGCACGCGTCAGCATCAGGTGCGGTTTGATAAAGAAGCGCGTCAGCATTATGTGGCTTTTGCCACCTCACCAGCAGCTGCATGGCACGGTAACTTTCGTGAACTGGGTGCCAGTGTTATGCGAATGGCAACACTGGCTGAAGACGGGCGTATTTCACTGATGCTGGTAGACGAGGAGATCGCGCGATTACGCGTAAACTGGCAGAGTGAGCGAGTGGCATCCCCCTTACTGTCGATGGTTGGCGATATTGACCTCTTCGAGCAAAAACAACTCGAAACGGTGCTGGAAGTCTGCCAACACACCTCAACATTATCTGAAGCGGGACGGCATTTATTTTCGGTCTCACGGCAGCATAAAAAGCAGCCGAATGATGCCGATCGCTTACGTAAATACCTCATGCGCTTCGGGCTGAATTGGGAAGATATCCAGAAAAAATGAATGCCGTTGTTTGCGCGGCTGAGAGGAAATTTCCTGTGGGGTCGCTTCACACAGCTGAAATGTTTAAATCTCGCTGCGCTTTTAATTGTCTCCAAACCTGAGGTGTTTTTTCCTGGTGTTGACGTTAGGCTTAATTAAAACATTAATTAAATCAATGGCAATACTAACCAGGAATAGACTGTTTTTTCTTCAAGATACTGTAAATTACGCGGCAATTTTGCTTTAATTAACCGACGTAGCAAGATGAGAGGACAGCATGACAAAAGCCTATATAACAAAATATGCATTAACCCGGGGCATCTACATCGCAGAAGGTGAACTCAAAAATGATGGCGAGGTATTTGTACAGCGCCGCGATCGTGAGTACAACTTTGAGCAGTTTTTTAAGAAAAAAGAGTTTCAGTTAACCGAAGAAGAAGCGCTGGCGCGTGCGGATAAAATGCGTGCGGTGCAACTTAAAAAGCTGGCGAAGGAGTATCAAAAACTCAGTGAGCTGGAATTTACGATTAAAGAGTGATTCTGACTGGATTAAAATCATCTAATTCACTGATTTTAAAGGGTTGTTGAATTGATGTGGGTGTCCGAAAGAAATTCGTTAAGATTTCGCTAAAATAATGAAACCCCATTTCAATATCTGCTAGAAAGTGATGTGACACGCCGCCTGCGGGCGGTTTTTTTATTGTCTGATAGGGTGAAGGTTGCCCATCAATCCTGAAAAAAGAAATGCTGATAGGTAACAATAGCGAAGCGGCGAAAGGTATTGCCGATTATGTTAATTCACAGACTTAGGTTACTGTAATATTACGGACCAATAATAAGCAGAGGTTCGCGTGCGCGAGAACGAGATTGACATCCATTATTACGCCACCGAAATCCGGAAATTAGCAGCATCGCATCAGGCTGGAGAAACACTGAGTGACGTAAAAGCCAGAGTGGATAGCCTCATTCAGTTAATGAAAGAGTCACTCGGCAGTGACAAAGCCTGGCAGGCGAAGAATTGGGAGGCGCTGTTGGAACAGTTGAATGTTTATTTGACCAACAAGGTTGATCCGAAGTGGATGACGGTGATCTCTCATGCCAAATTCCGCATTAAAAGCCGCAGACAGACCGCCATCTATTCACGAAAACACTTCAAACAATAAGGTATTTGCCGCCCAGTCGGGCGGCAAATAAGTTATCCAAGCCAATGATGGATGGTGAGATTAATCGCGCCGCCACCGACAATCAGCCAGATAAACAACATCAATCCTAATAACAGCGGACGCAGACCGGCTCGCTTCAGTTGACTGATATGGGTGGTAAGACCCAGTGCGGCCATCGCCATGGCGAGCAGCACGTTATCCAGCTGATTAATGACCGCAATCGCCGAGGCGGGAATCAAATGCGCTGAGTTAAACAGCGCCACCAGAATGAACGCCAGTGCAAACCATGGGAAAGTAATACGCTGTTTTTCCCCGCTGGTAGCCGGTGCGCTGCGGCGTACCATCACGCCGATGACCACCAGGAACGGTGCCAGCATCATCACGCGCAGCATTTTGGCAATGACCGCCGCATTTTCTGTTTCCGGGCTGATAGCATGTCCGGCCGCCACGACCTGCGCCACTTCATGCATGGTCGAACCGGTGTAAATACCAAATTCACTCAGGCTCAGGCCCGGCAGTAAAGGCGAAACGCTATGCCAAATCAGCGGGTAAAGGAAAATCGCCAGTGTACCGAAGATCACCACAGTCGCGACCGCCACCGCCACTTTGGACGATTCGGCTTTAATCACCGGTTCAGTCGCCAGTACGGCGGCGGCCCCGCAAATACTGCTACCTGCACCAATCAACCACGCGGTTTCACGATCCAGTTTCAGGATTTTACGTCCCAGCCAGCAGGCGAGGGTAAAGGTGCTGGTCAGCATCAGTACATCGATCACCACACCGCTGACGCCGACATCCAGCACCTGCTGGAAGGTGAGGCGGAAGCCATAAAGGATAATGCCGAGACGCAGCAGTTTCTGTTTGGCAAACTGTACGCCCGCGTCGCAGTGACCGTGCACCGTCGGGTAGAGCGTATTGCCGAGAATGATCCCGCCGATGATGGCCAGCGTCAGTGCGCCTAACCCCAGTTGTGCGACAGACGGTAGATTACCGAGCCATGCCGTTGCCAGCGCAATGGCCGCCGTAAGCAGCAAACCGGGCGCGAAATGCGCCATACCCTGTGAGTGTTTGTGTAGAGAGATATCAGCCATAACGCCTCCTGTGTTGCCGTTATGATGCGGAGAGATGGCTTGAAAGAAAAACTGATTATATCGTTATAACAAATCTGAATAAGTGGTAAAGACGGGGATGAACGCAGATAAAGGCGGAAAAGGCGCGGCGAAATCGGTGTTCGCGGCGCCTTGTCGGGTTAAATCACCATACCCAAAATTTGCAGCGTGCTGCGCTGCGAGGCGGTAACGAACGGGATGTCTTTGATGTGCTGCATGCCAAAGGCTTCCCAAAATTTACGTGCACGCACGTTTTCAGCCATCACTTCCAGCCACATGTAACCTTCCTGCTTCTCACGGGCTTCATTGATGATGCTTTGGAACATGATTTTGCCGAAGTTCTTACCGGTCTGATCGGGATTCAGGTAGAGCTTATTCAACATGGCGCCCGTCATGCCGGAATCAGGAACCGGTGTATTCCAGGTGACCTTGGCAAAACCTACTGGGTGATCGGTCTCGGCGATCAGCCAGCTCTCGTTTTCTGCCGCGAGGCTGCTCTGCAGCACCGTCAGGCCGTATTCTTTATCGATAAACGCATCCATTTCGTCGGTTGAAACCCACATATGTTTGAAATGCGCGCTGTAGGTCATGCGTCCCAGCTGATGAAGCAGTTCCGCGTCCTCGGCCTGAGCCTTGCGTATGGTGAAATTCATGTAAGATGTCCTGTTATCCGTCCCTGTTGATGGTCGTGCAGCCAAACGTTCCATCGCTGACTTTTCAGCAGGGTACTTTAACAGGGAGAGATGGTTCCGACACATGCTAAGTGCGGAATCAGAATAGTGATGCGCCCTCCGGCGGGAAGGCGCAGGGATGCGTCAGGCATCAGAACAAATAACGGGCTCCCAGAACAAACTGGTTTTCCACCAGATGCGCTTTCATTTGCTCATCTTTAAGGCCACGAGCATTCCCGAACGTGTTGTATCCGCTCTCTATTTTGCCCATATCCACATAACGGTAGCCAAGATCCAGGCTCACCTGATCAATCGGCGTGTAGCTAATACCAGCACCGACACTGTAGGTCAGGTTGTTTTGCGTGGTTGAAGCATACTGACGAGAGGGATTGCCTTGCCAACCGCCCGCTTTGATTTTACTGACGCCAACGCCTGCGGTGCCGTACAACGCAACGTTATAGCCGATTTGATAGTCACGATACACGTTCAGCATCAAGCGCTGGACATCGGTTTGCAGATGGTTATAGCTGGAAGTGAAAGTCGATGAACCGCTGGTGAATTCGGATTTCTGACCAAAGGTATATTCGCCTTCCGTGCGCCAGCCATTGCCCCATTGATAACCGGCTGCAAGCGCTGCCGCGCCGTTGTGTGCCTTTTCATTGCCTGCAACAAATTGCCCCACGCCAGGACGTGCGCTGGTATCCATCTCTTTGGCACGTTGTTCACTTTGCAGATATTTTGCAGAGGCGTAATAGCCTTCACTGGTTTCGGCTGCAACAGCGCTGCCAGCAGCAAACAGCATTGGCATAGCAAAAATTAACGCTTTACGTTTCATATGATTCCGTTCTCATTCTTTATCAGGTTGAGAACGCATCATAAGAAAGGCCCATCACGGGAAAGATTCGGTTGAATACTTAGGCAACCTGGTAGAGTTACGTAAGGGGGCCTAAGAGCCTAACCGCAGGGTTTCGGCGCGCTTGGCGGTGTCATAAACGTATTGCAGCATCGGCTCCAGATCGGCATCCGGCCCGGAGCTGATAATTTTGCCACGCAGCCACTCAATTTCGCTGGTGATGTCGGGGTGGAAAATGGTGTTGTTCTGCGCGTTGCGCAGCCACTTCAGCAGAAAGTTATTCTTGCCGCGCACGCCGGCGGGTTTGCGCGTTTTTGCATTGATCTTCAGCGCCACCAAAATGCAGTAATAGAAATGCACGCGCTGGCTGTAGCTCTGGGGGATCATAGGCTGTTACCCGCCATGACATCGCTAAAGTGTGAACTTGATCGGATTTTCATCGTCCTGAATGCCTGCCTGAAAGCGCCATTTGGCGCAGATATGGGCCTTTTTCGGCCTTTTTTCCGCCTTGAATCGCGCGGTAACCGCACCATAAGCCAATCGGCGGCGCGGATGCAAGTGAGGAAAATCTGGTAAATGCGGCGTCATCAGGGAAAGAGGGCGGGCAAAAATTAAGGTCTTAAAAAAGCGAAGCGTTATAAAAGGAAAGGGGGCGATTTTTTGCCGTCGCAAAGACCTGAAACAAACACTTTTCTCATGCATTAACCCGCTGCGCCTGGCAAAACTGTGATCTCCGTCTAGACTTAAGGCTGACGATGTTCGCAGTCAGGTTGCTGTGTTGGCAATAAAGTTGTGCGTTTGTGGAGAGTTACCTATCGCAGTCCCCCGTTTTTGGCTCAATCTCCTCGCCTCAGTCCAGACATCGGACTGAAAACACCCAGCCTGACTTCGAACATCCTGTTAAAGCCCAATGAACAGGAGGAGACGTGACCCCTGCGGTTAATCAGAACAGCACCTTGCCGTCACTCAGCGGCGGTCTTTATGCCTTCTTTTTTGATGTCGACGGCACGCTAGCGACCATTGAATCGCAACCCGAGTCGGTTTCCATCCCCGCATCGGTGCGCCAGCATCTGCAACAAATCTCCAATCTGAGTCATGGCGCCCTGGCGCTGGTATCGGGCCGTCCGATTGCGCAACTGGATGCGCTGGTTGCGCCACTGGAAGCGCCCGCTGCTGGCGTGCATGGAGCAGAACGCCGTGACGCCAGCGGGCACGTGCACCGGCATTCGTTGCCTGGCGATATTGCGCAAACGCTACAAACCGAACTGCAGCAAACGCTCGACCAATGGCCAGGCACCCTGCTGGAAGTGAAAGGCATGGCGTTCGCACTGCACTATCGCAACGCGCCCGAGTACGAGAAATCCATCATGCAACTGGCAGAAGACGCCGTGATGCGCTTTCCTGCGCTGGCGCTACAGCCGGGCAAGTGCGTGGTGGAGTTGAAGCCGCAGGGCATCGATAAAGGTGCGGCGGTACGTGAATTCATGCAAGAAGCCCCCTTTATTGGCCGTATTCCGGTCTTCGTGGGTGACGATCTGACCGATGAAAAAGGATTTCTCGCCGTGAACGCCATGCAGGGCATTTCAGTCAAGGTCGGAGAAGGCGCCAGCCATGCGCGCTACCGTCTCGACAGCGTTGACGCGGTATGGCACTGGCTGGCGCAACTATTATTACAACTAGAACATGACATCGTCGGTAAGGAGTCAAGGTTATGAGTCGTTTAGTCGTGGTATCTAACCGTATCGCCATTCCGGATGGAGGCAAAGCCAGCGCAGGGGGTCTTGCGGTGGGCATTTTGGACGCGTTACGCACCACCGGAGGCTTGTGGTTTGGCTGGAACGGAGAGATCAGTGAATTTTCTGGCGAGGAAGATGAGCCTCTTTCGCAAGTCGAGCAGGATGGCATCACCTATGCTTCTCTGCCGCTCAATCAGAACGATTACGATCAGTACTACTGCCAGTTCTCCAATACCGTTATCTGGCCTGCCTTCCACTATCGTCTGGATTTAGTGCAGTATCAGCGTGAAGCCTGGGATGGCTATTGCCGCGTGAACACCTTACTGGCGCAGCGCCTGAAACCGCTGCTGCAACCCGACGATGTGTTATGGATCCATGATTATCATCTGCTGCCGTTTGCGGCCGAGTTGCGCAAGCTGGGTGTGAATAATCGCATCGGCTTCTTTTTACATATCCCGTTCCCGACGCCGGAAATCTTTAATGCGCTGCCACCGCATCAGACGCTGCTGGAGATGCTGTGCGATTATGACTTGCTGGGTTTCCAGACCGAATCCGATCGCGTGGCCTTCCTCGATAGCCTGAGCCAGTTGACGCAGTTGCAGAATAAAGGTGAGAAGAAACACCGTGCCTTTGGCAATACTTTTATGACTGAGGTGTATCCGATTGGTATCGAACCGGACAGCATAAAAGAGATGGCAGAGGGACATTTGCCACCGAAGATGGCGGCAATGAAACGTGAGCTGGGCGATGTGCAAAACATTATTGCCAGCGAGCGGCTCGATTATTCCAAAGGATTACCGGAGCGTTTTCTGGCTTATGAGGCACTGCTGGAGAATTTCCCGCAGCATCGCGGCAATATCCGTTATTCACAAATCGCGCCGACGTCTCGTGGCGATGTGCAGGCCTATCAGGATATTCGCCATCAATTAGAGACTGAAGCGGGGCGCATTAACGGTAAGTACGGTACGCTCGGCTGGACACCGCTCTATTATCTGAACCAGCACTTTGATCGCCGCCTGTTGATGAAAATCTTCCGCTTAACCGATGTGGGTCTGGTCACGCCGCTGCGTGACGGCATGAATCTGGTGGCGAAAGAGTACGTAGCCGCGCAGGACCCGGACGATCCGGGCGTGCTGGTGCTGTCTCGCTTTGCGGGGGCGGCAAATGAGCTGACGTCGGCATTGATCGTTAATCCTTACGATCGTGACGAGGTGGCCGCTGCACTCAACAGAGCGCTCACCATGCCGCGCACGGAGCGTATTTCACGCTACAACGACATGATGGCGGTGTTGCGTAAGCAGGATATTACGCAATGGCGTGAAAGCTTCCTGCGTGATTTAAATGCGTTACCTGCGCGCAGCGCCGATCATGGTATCGCCAATAAAGTCGCGACCTTCCCGAAACTCGCCTAAATCTGCTTTCCGGTGCGCAGTTCTGCGCACCGTTTTCACTACCCATCTTAAACCTGCGAAATCGTTTTCATTTACTTAAGAGGTAACTGCCTGACACGGCAGCCAAAATCGCACGTTTTGGTTAAAAAGCGTGCAATTGAACGCGAAAAAAGCTTTTTTTTCATGTCAGCCCTAAAGGTTTGGTTGGTCAGGCCGATAGTTATCTCAAATCAATGCGTCAAATCCCCAATTCATTCATATCACTAATGTAACGCACTGTTACATCCACTGCCGTTCGCTAAACACTCCCTACAAAGCCCTAACAGTTCCCAGGCGCGCTGCGTCCAGTCTTCACGCTTATCTATCATCATGGTGGTAGTGCCTTTCAGCAATATTCCCTGTAAGTGATTAATTTAGAAGCAAATAGTTTTTCCTAAAATCAGCATATTATGCTGCCTTTATGATTATAAGTGGCTGCATATCGCCATTTAAAACCAACTCAACAGATAAAAGATCGCGCTGTCATGACAATCGACCACACAGGCTAAACAGGGGCTTTTTAGAGTGAAATATTAGCGAAACAATTCAAATTCGCTCAAAAAACGTACAACAGAAAAGCAATTCTGAAGCTTCCAGGAAAAAATTTGCCTTAAAAGTGTGACGCAGATCACACTTTATCTAAAATTTCGCACCACTCACGTTGTATGTAGAAATCAGACGATATAGATTTGCGTTGTTTTCGGATTAGTCTTAAAAAACTGTAAGCAGACGTCACGGAAGATGGTTACAACTCAAGAAAAGATTGGCCTGGAGTTTTGACTACTACTGATCAGTGTCCCGGCGGGAAGTGAAACAGTTCAGTACACGTTGGCTTTGCCTGATTATTTTTTGCCATCTTTAGATTTACCAACCAGCAACCCGAACCATAGAACTTTTAATTCTGTGGCCGTATATGTGTCGCTTCTATCAGGATGGAAAAAAATGGGTACATCAGAATTACTAAAACATATATATGACATCAATCTGTCATATTTGCTTCTTGCTCAGCGTTTAATTAACCAGGAAAAAGCTTCAGCAATGTTTCGTTTAGGCATCGACGAATCGATGGCAGATGCATTGTCGCAATTAACCTTGCCTGAGATGGTAAAATTAGCGGAAACCAATCAACTGGTTTGCCAGTTCCGCTTTACCGATCACAACCATATTAATCGTTTGACTCAAGAATCACGCGTGGATGACCTGCAGCAAATCCACACCGGCATTTTATTATCCAGCCGTTTACTGCGGAACGCGTCAAAAGATGATGCTTCCGCGAAGAAGAGGGCGGTTTAATGACCGAAAAAAGTATTGTTCAGGAAGCGCGCGATATTCAGCTGGCCATGGAGCTGATTACGTTGGGCGCACGACTGCAAATGCTGGAGAGTGAAACCCAGCTGAGCCGTGGTCGCCTGATTAAACTGTATAAAGAGCTGCGTGGTGCACCACCACCGAAAGGCATGCTGCCATTCTCAACCGATTGGTTCATGACCTGGGAACAAAATATTCACTCATCCATGTTCTGTAATGCCTGGCAGTTCCTGTTGAAAACCGGGCTGAGCAATGGTGTTGAAGCGGTGATCAAAGCGTATCGCTTGTATCTTGAGCAGTGTCCGCAATCGGACGAGGGCCCGCTGTTGGCGCTAACGCGTGCATGGACCCTGGTGCGATTCGTTGAAAGCGGCATGCTGGAATTGTCTGACTGTAAATGCTGTGGCGGGAGCTTTATTAATCACGCTCATCAGCCTGTTGGCAGCTTTGTTTGCAGCCTGTGCCAGCCGCCATCACGTGCCGTAAAAAGACGTAAACTTTCTGCAGATTCTGCCGATACCTTTCCACAACTGCTGGATGAACAGGTTAAACGCGCCGTTTAAGTTTGTTCGCATCGTGGAAAACATCCAGCAGCGGCTTAGTCCGCTGCTTTTTTTTTGCCCACGATTTACGAATAACACCTGCGGCTCTCTGGCTTAACTTCTACCAACACGTTACGGACGTAAGGATTTTTTGTGCTGATTATTCTGGGTTATATCGTGGTCGTCGGCTCCGTGTTGGGCGGCTATATGATGGTCGGTGGCCATCTGGGGGCGCTTTATCAACCTGCCGAGCTGATTATTATCGGCGGTGCCGGTATTGGTGCCTTTTTAGTGGGCAACAATGGCAAGTCGATCAAGAAAACATTAAAAGCCTTGCCAATGTTAATGCGCGGCTCGAAATATAACAAAGCTGTATACATGGATTTAATGGCACTGCTGTATCGCCTGATGGCGAAATCACGTCAGCAAGGCATGCTGTCATTAGAACGTGACATTGAAGATCCCAGCCAGAGCGAAATTTTTGCTAACTATCCGCGTATTTTGTCCGATAAACAGTTGGTGGATTTTATTACCGACTATTTGCGATTGATGGTGAGCGGAAATATGAATGCGTTTGAAATTGAAGCGCTGATGGACGAAGAGATCGAGACCTACGAGCACGAGTGTGAAGTGCCGGCGCAAAGTATATCGGCCATGGGCGATGGCTTACCTGCCTTCGGTATCGTGGCGGCGGTGATGGGCGTGGTACACGCACTGGCCTCAGCCGATCGCCCGGCAGCAGAGTTGGGCGCACTGGTAGCACACGCCATGGTGGGAACCTTCCTCGGCATCTTGCTGGCTTATGGCTTTATCTCGCCGCTGGCGTCAGTGCTGCGTCAGAAGTGTGCCGAAACCACCAAAATGATGCAGTGCGTCAAGGTGACCTTGCTCTCCAGTCTGAATGGTTACGCACCGCAGATCGCCGTGGAATTTGGGCGTAAAACCCTGTATTCCGCTGAGCGTCCGTCGTTCTCCGAGCTGGAAGAGCATGTGCGTAACGCGAAAAATCCTGCGAAACAAACCTCGGATCAGAACTCATGAAGGCAGGCAATCGCCCCATTGTGCTGGTTAAAAAGCGCAAACATAAAGGTCATCATGGCAGCCACGGCTCGTGGAAGATTGCCTATGCCGACTTTATGACGGCGATGATGGCGTTCTTTATGGTGATGTGGCTGCTCTCAATTTCCAGCCCGAAAGAGTTGATTCAGATTGCAGAATACTTTCGTACGCCGCTGAAAGTCGCGCTGACCGGTGGCCAGCGCAGCAGCGATAGCGAAAGCCCGATCCCCGGCGGCGGTGATGATCCAACGCGTAAAGACGGTGAAGTGAAGAAAGTGGTCGATATGGATGCGCAGAAGAAAAAGCTGGAGGAGATTCGTCTGAATCGTCTGCGCGAAAAGCTGGACCAGTTGATTGAAGCCGATCCGCGTCTGAAAGCACTGCGTCCGCATCTGATCATCAACATGGTGGAGGAGGGGCTGCGCATTCAGATCATTGATAGCCAGAACCGCCCAATGTTCAAAACCGGTAGCGCAGAAGTGGAGCCGTACATGCGTGACATCCTGCGCGCTATTGCGCCGGTTCTGAATGATATTCCGAACAAAATCAGTCTGGCTGGGCATACGGATGATTTTCAGTATGCGTCTGGCGACCGTGGCTACAGCAACTGGGAACTCTCAGCAGACCGCGCCAATGCTTCACGTCGTGAATTAGTCATTGGCGGACTGGATGGGGGCAAAATGCTGCGCGTAGTGGGCATGGCTGACACCATGAAGTTAAAGAATCGTGGTTCGAACGATGCTGTAAACCGTCGTATCAGTCTGCTGGTGTTGAACCATGACACCCAGGCTGCGATTGAGAAAGAGAACTCTGAGAGCGATGCCGCGCAGATAACTGACCCGGCACAAATTATTCCCGACATTACCGCACCGACCGGTCCCGCTGCATCTGCTGCACCCGCAAGTTCTACCGCGACTCCGGCCTCGCCGGCCAGTGCGGTGGCACCTGCACCAGCAGCGCAGCCAGCGGCAGGCGCGGTGACACCAGACCAACCCTCACAGCCGAGGTGATCCCGTGAGCATGGACATCAGCGATTTTTACCAGACGTTTTTCGATGAAGCCGATGAGCTGTTAGCGGATATGGAGCAACACCTGTTGGGATTGGATCCCCAGGAGCCCGATTCCGAGCAGTTGAATGCCATCTTCCGCGCCGCCCACTCCATTAAGGGCGGAGCCGGTACGTTTGGCTTTACGGTTTTACAGGAAACCACCCACATCCTGGAAAACATTCTGGATGGTGCGCGCCGCGGCGAAATGCAGCTCAGCACCGACATCATCAACCTGTTTTTGGAAACCAAAGATATTATGCAAGAACAGCTCGATGCCTATAAAACGGCGCAGGAACCCAACGCAGAAAACTTCAAATATATCTGCGAAGCACTGCGTCAGCTGGCGCTGGAAGCCAAAGGAATCGCACCCGAGCCGGCAAAAGTGGCCGACGTGGTGGAGATCGCCGCAGCCCCGGCCACGGCCGCGGGTTTACGCCTGCAACTGATCGATTTGAAAGAGAAAGAGCCGGAACTGATGCTGGAGGAGCTGGGTAATCTCGGCACTGTCTCCAACGTGGTGAAAGGCACCAACTCGTTAGAAGTGACCATTGATGGCGTCGGAAAAGACGACATCGTTGCGGTGCTCTGTTTTGTTATTGATGAAGCGCAGATTCATTTCCCGGAAGGCGCGGCCGCCGACGCAGCAGCACCTGCCGAAGCCGTTGCGGTGGAAGCCCCTGCACCGGTGCAAACCGCCACCGTAACCGACATCACCCCGCCAGCCAAGCGTGAAGCGAAACGTGCGGCAGCGCCGGCTAAAACCAGCGAATCCAGCAGTATTCGTGTTGCGGTTGAGAAGGTGGATCAGCTGATCAACCTGGTTGGCGAGCTGGTGATTACCCAATCGATGCTGGCACAGCGTTCTGGCGAACTGGATCCTGTGGCGCACGGCGACCTGCTGAACAGCATGGGCCAGCTGGAGCGTAACGCGCGTGACCTGCAAGAGTCGGTGATGTCGATTCGTATGATGCCGATGGAGTATGTGTTTAGCCGCTTCCCGCGTCTGGTGCGCGATCTGGCCAGCAAGCTGGGCAAAGAAGTGGAGCTGACGCTGCTGGGTAGCTCAACTGAACTGGATAAGAGCCTGATCGAGCGCATTATCGATCCGTTAACGCACCTGGTGCGTAACAGTCTTGACCACGGTATCGAAACGCCAGAGAAGCGTCTGGCCTCTAGCAAAACGGCGGTGGGCAATCTGACACTGTCAGCAGAACATCAGGGCGGCAATATCTGCATCGAAGTGATCGATGACGGCGCCGGTCTGAACCGTGAACGTATTCTGGCGAAAGCCCTGTCCTCTGGCCTGCCGGTCAGCGACAGCATGAGCGATGAAGAAGTCGGTATGCTGATCTTCGCACCGGGCTTCTCAACGGCGGAGCAGGTGACTGACGTATCCGGCCGTGGCGTGGGCATGGACGTGGTGAAACGAAACATTCAGGAGATGGGCGGTCACGTCGAAATCTCCTCGAAGCAGGGCAAAGGCACCACCATTCGCATCCTGCTGCCACTGACGCTGGCTATCCTGGATGGCATGTCAGTGCGCGTGGCGGATGAAGTGTTCATTCTGCCGCTGAACGCGGTGATGGAATCCCTGCAGCCAACGGCTGAAGAGCTGAAACCGCTGGCAGGTGGCGAGCGCGTGCTGGAAGTGCGTGGCGAATACCTGCCGCTGGTTGAGCTGTGGAATGTGTTTGATGTACAGAATGCCAAAACCGATGCGACCCAGGGCATCGTGGTGATTCTGCAGAGCGCAGGCCGTCGTTATGCACTGCTGGTGGATCAGCTGATTGGCCAGCATCAGGTGGTGGTGAAGAATCTGGAAAGCAACTACCGCAAAGTGCCGGGCATTTCTGCCGCCACCATCCTCGGCGATGGTAGCGTGGCGCTGATTGTGGATGTTTCTGCACTGCAATCGTTGAACCGTGAAAAGCGTGTGGCCGGTGCCGCAGCGTAATAGATAAATAAAGGGCAAAAAAATGACTGACATGGCAACCGTGACCAAAATCGCTGGCGAAACCGTGGGCCAGGAATTCTTAGTTTTCACCCTGGGTGACGAAGAGTACGGCATCGACATTCTCAAAGTGCAGGAGATTCGGGGTTACGATCAGGTAACGCGTATTGCTAACACTCCTGAGTTCATCAAGGGTGTGACTAACCTGCGTGGCGTGATCGTGCCAATCATCGACCTGCGCGTGAAGTTCGCGCAGCAGGATGTGGAATACAACGAAAACACCGTGGTGATCGTGCTGAATCTTGAGCACCGCGTGGTGGGTATCGTGGTGGATGGCGTGTCTGACGTGCTCTCTCTGATGCAAGAACAGATTCGTCCGGCACCGGAATTCGCTGTAACCATGTCTACCGAGTACCTGACCGGCCTCGGCGCACTGGGCGAGCGTATGCTGATTCTGGTCGACATCGAGAAGCTGCTGAGCAGCGAAGAGATGGCGCTGGTGGATACGCTGCGTAGCGCGTAATCATCGACAATCACGGGCTGGCAACATCGGCCCGTGATAATCCCTCACTGAAATAATTTCTATAAAAATCAGATAATAACAATATTTATTCACACAACTTTCATTAAACTCCCTGCCTCGCCCGCCGATAAATACTGCGTTCCATTTACTTACTTTTCCCAGGGCTATCTATGTTAAAAAAAATTCGCGTAGTCACCAGTCTGCTGGTGGTGCTACTGATGTTTGGCCTGCTGCAGGTCATATCCGGATCAATATTTCTCAAAGCATTAAACGACGACAAATCCAGCTTCAATGTGTCGCAGCTAGCGAGCCAAAACCTTTCGGCGCTGAATGATGCTTATATGAGCCTCAACCAAAGCCGTGTTGTATTGACGCGCATCCAGTTGCGTATCGCCACCAGTAAACTGGCCAACAAAGAGCCGGATATTGAGGGACTGTTCAACGACAGCAAGCAGTTCCAGCAAAAAGCAGCGGATAATTTCAAACTCTATAAAGCGATTCCGGATACACCGGGACAAAATGCTGAACTCACAGGGCAACTGGATGAGGGCTATGCGGCTTACGCCACGGCATTGGGACAGATGCAGGATGCGCTGATTGCTAACGATTTATCAAAAGCGGGCAGCGTGCCGGTGGCACCGAGCCAGAGCAAATTCCTGAAAACTTACACCGACTGGCGTGCGGATGTGGCGAAGCTGGCAGCACAAGGCCAGGAAAAAAATGCCAATGCCTTCAGCCGCATGAGCTGGATTCTGGGCGCTATCATGGTGGTGGTATTAGTGGTGATTGGATTGTGCTGGGTGAACCTGCGCCGCATTCTGATTAATCCATTGAACACTAACATTGCCCACATTCAGTCGATCGCGCAGGGTGATCTGACCCAGAGTATTACCGTTGAAGGCCGCAATGAGATGAGCCAACTGGCGAGCAGCCTGCATGACATGCAGCAGTCGCTGGTGCGTACTGTCAGTAACGTGCGTGACGGCTCTGATGCGATCTTCACCGGCGCGAGTGAAATCTCCGCGGGTAACAACGATCTCTCAGCCCGTACGGAAGAGCAGGCCGCCTCGCTGGAACAGACCGCAGCCAGCATGGAACAGCTGACCGCCACAGTGAAACAGAACGCCGAAAACGCCCGTCAGGCGTCACAGCTGGCGTTGAGTGCCTCTGAAACCGCACAGAAGGGCGGCAACGTGGTGGAAGGCGTAGTGCGCACCATGAGCGATATCGCCGGGAGTTCGAAGAAAATCGCTGATATTACCAGCGTGATTGACGGTATCGCCTTCCAGACCAACATCCTTGCGCTGAACGCCGCGGTAGAAGCGGCACGTGCTGGCGAGCAGGGGCGTGGTTTTGCGGTGGTGGCCGGTGAAGTACGCAACCTGGCGCAGCGCAGCGCCCAGGCGGCGAAAGAGATTAAGGGTCTGATTGAAGATTCTGTCAATCGCGTCAACAGCGGTTCGCAGCTGGTGGGTACCGCCGGTGAAACCATGAGTGAAATCGTCAATGCGGTCACCCGCGTGACCGATATTATGGGCGAAATCGCCTCAGCGTCTGATGAACAGAGTCGCGGTATCGATCAGGTCGGTCAGGCAGTGACGGAAATGGACCGCGTGACCCAGCAGAACGCCTCGCTGGTCGAAGAGTCTGCTGCGGCAGCGGCTTCGCTGGAAGAGCAGGCCAGCCGTCTGAGCCAGTCTGTGGCGGTGTTCCGTGTGCCGCGTGCCGAACAGCCTGGCATGGCCACTGCCGTGGTGCGCCATCCGCAGATCGCGCCGCCGGTGTTGAGTGCACCACGTAAAGCCGTGACGGCGCCGGTCAGCGACAGTAACTGGGAAACGTTTTAATCGCTTGCAGTGGCGTGCGCTGGCGCACCCACTGCCGCAATATCCTTTTATTCCAACAACATCAATGCGCTTTTATCGTTTATCCGGTAAAGGCGCATTTTTTTTAATGACAATTTCTTTAGTTATAAAACACTGTAAAGAAAGTTATTGGCAGAATTATATTTCGTAAAATCCTTTAAAGCCCCTCAAAATTTAACAACTGCGGTCGATAACAGCGGGAGCCGAAATGCCTCACTCTTTGGAGAACCCATGTTAAAACGAATCAATGTTGTCACCAGCCTGATCGCAGTCTTGCTGGTCTTTGGTGCTTTGCAGTTACTGTCGGGCGGATTGTTCTGGTCTGCCTTACAAAAAGATAAAGAAGCTTTTGCCGTGGCACAGACGTCGACCAACAACGTCGGCGCGATGTCCGACGCCTGGATTGAACTCAACCAGACCCGTACCGTATTAAACCGCGCGATGTTGCGCATGCAGGGCAGCATGGCCGCACAGTCCAACGGCGGCCAGCTTCAGGCGCTGATTGCACAGACGGAAAAGCAACTGGATGTGGCTGCCGGGCACTACCAGCGTTACTACGATCTGCCGGGTACGCCAGGCTTGCCGGACGCACTGCGCGATCGGCTGGAAACGGACTACGCCGCCTTCAACGATGGCTTGAAAGCGATGCTGGAACGTTTGAAAGCTAACGATCTGCAAGGCATGTTTGCGCAGAACATTGAAGCCAAACAGGTGAAGATGAAGGCCACTTATGCAGAGTGGCGCACGGCGCAGAGTGCGCTGGCGGCGGAAGGCGTGGCGCAGAACCAGCAAGCGTTCCACACCATGATGTGGCTGCTGGCGGTGGTGGCATTGGTGGTGGTGTTTGTGATTGTCGGCTGCTGGTACGGTCTGCGTGCGGTGCTGATTCAGCCTTTGCATCAGCTGCTGGGCCATATCCGCCATATCGCTTCGGGCGATCTGACGCAGAATATTGCCGTCGAAGGGCGTAACGAGATGACCCAACTGGCAGCCAGCCTGCATGAGATGCAGCAGTCGCTGGTGCGTACCGTCAGTCATGTGCGTGATGGCTCGGATGCCATTTTTACCGGCGCGAGCGAAATCTCGGCGGGCAACAACGATCTCTCCGCCCGAACTGAAGAGCAGGCGGCTTCGCTGGAACAGACGGCGGCCAGCATGGAGCAGCTGACGGCAACCGTGAAGCAGAATGCGGAGAACGCCCGTCAGGCATCTCAGCTGGCGCTCAGTGCTTCTGATACCGCACGCAAAGGCGGCGAAGTGGTGAATGGCGTGGTGCGTACCATGAGTGATATTGCAGGCAGTTCGAAGAAAATCGCCGATATCATCAGCGTGATCGATGGGATTGCCTTCCAGACCAATATTCTGGCACTGAACGCGGCGGTCGAAGCCGCTCGCGCGGGTGAGCAGGGCCGCGGCTTTGCGGTGGTCGCCGGTGAAGTGCGTAATCTGGCACAGCGCAGCGCGCAGGCGGCGAAAGAGATTAAAGGTTTAATTGAGGATTCGGTGAATCGGGTTAACAGCGGTTCGCAGCTGGTCGGCACCGCCGGTGAAACCATGAATGATATCGTCGGCGCGGTGACGCGTGTCACCGATATCATGGGCGAAATCGCCTCAGCGTCGGATGAGCAGAGCCGCGGTATCGATCAGGTCGGCCAGGCGGTCACGGAGATGGATCGCGTGACGCAGCAGAATGCCTCGCTGGTGGAAGAATCCGCCGCTGCTGCGGCGTCGCTGGAAGAGCAGGCCAGTCGTTTGAGCCAGTCAGTGGCGGTATTCCGCGTGCCGCGTGCCTCGCAGGCCACTGCGGTGGTGCGCGCGTCACCGAGCGTGCAGCCGGTGCTGAGTACACCGCGCAAAGCTGTCACCACGCCAGTGAGTGACAGCAACTGGGAGACATTTTAAACGTTTTTAACCGGGCGCACGCAGGTGCGTCCGTTCACCTGTTGGCACACTTTAATTTATCCCAGATCCTCCTTAATTCCCGCTGGTCCAACCCGTTGCAGACAACATAAAGATCCCCCTGTGAACGCCGATAACAGGAGCGATCCGCCAACCAATGAGGTGTTTATGTTTAGTCGTATTCGTGTCGTTTCCGGGCTGTTATGTGTGCTGGCACTGTTTGCCTTGCTGCAGCTGTTTTCCGGAGGGATGTTTTTTACCACGGTGAAAGCCGATAAAGAGAATTTTGCCTACAACCAGCGTCTCAGTACGCTGCAACGGGCAATGGGCACCTCTTGGGTATCGCTGGTTCAGGCGCGTAACACGCTGAACCGTGCAGGGATCCGCTATTTGCTGGACAGCCAGCAGGCTGGCTCAGGCGCAACCGTGAAAGATCTGGTCGCGCTGGCAAGTGAGGAGTTGAAAACCGCTGACCAGGCCTTTGCGGAGTTCAACGCGAATTTGTCTGAGAAGGGCAAAAGCGCAGAGAACGTCAAGACGCTGCAGGCCAACTACAACGCCTTCCGCGGCGGACTCGCCGAGCTGATTGACTTCCTGGGTAACGGGAATTTCAAAGGCTTTGTCGATCAGCCTACGCAAGGTATGCAGGATAAATTCGAAAAGGATTACACCGCATGGCTGAACTACAACATCGTGCTGGCTAAACAGGGTATTGATGCCAATGAGAGCGCCTATCAGCACTCCATCATGCTGGTGATCGGCACCTTGCTGGTGACCCTGCTGGTGATTGCGCTGGTGTGGAGCGGTATGCGCAACGTGCTGATTCGTCCGCTGAAACAGAGCATCGAACATATTCGTCATATCGCACGTGGCGATCTGACGCAGCAGATCGATGTCAGTATGCGCAACGAGATGGGCGAACTGCTGACCTCACTGCAGCACATGCAGCAGGAGCTGGCGAATACCGTACGTACCGTGCGTGATGGTTCAGACGCTATTTACACCGGTGCCAGCGAAATCGCCATGGGTAACAACGATCTCTCTTCACGCACTGAACAGCAGGCCGCTTCTCTGGAAGAGACGGCTGCCAGCATGGAGCAGCTGACCGCGACCGTGAAGCAGAACGCCGAAAACGCCCGTCAGGCTTCACAACTGGCGCTGACTGCCTCTGAAACCGCGCAGCACGGCGGCAAAGTGGTGGATGGCGTGGTCACCACCATGAAAGAGATCACCGGTAGCTCGAAGAAAATCGCCGACATCATCAGTGTGATCGATGGCATCGCGTTCCAGACCAACATTCTGGCACTCAACGCGGCGGTTGAAGCGGCACGTGCGGGTGAACAGGGCCGTGGCTTTGCGGTGGTGGCGGGTGAGGTGCGCAGTCTGGCACAGCGCAGCGCCCAGGCAGCGAAAGAGATCAAAGGCCTGATCGAAGACTCGGTGAGTCGCGTCAACACCGGTTCGGTGCTGGTGGAGAGCGCAGGCGAAACCATGACCAACATCGTCAACGCCGTCACTCGCGTCACCGACATCATGGGCGAAATCGCCTCGGCGTCGGATGAACAGAGTCGCGGAATCGACCAGGTGGGTCTGGCCGTGAACGAGATGGACCGCGTGACACAGCAGAACGCCGCGCTGGTTGAAGAGTCAGCCACGGCGGCTGCCGCACTGGAAGATCAGGCCAGTCGACTGAAACAGTCGGTTGCGGTGTTCAATATTGGTAAAGAATTTGTCGCTCAGGCCGTTAACGTATCTACAGCGCCAAAAATGTTGCGTCCAGCCGCAGTCAAAGCGCTGGCTCAACCCGCAGGTGCACGTAGCGCGGACGATAACTGGGAAACCTTTTAATCCGTGTGGCCGCCGCAAGGCGGCCCAACTGGCAGCGCAGCAGTAATCGCAGTATCACAATTTAATCAGTTTGTTGCCGGGTGACCTGACATGAAGAAATCGACGTTATTGGATCAAAGTGAAGCGACAACGCTGCTCTCGCAAATGGTGCAGCGCCTGCCGCTCTCAGATACGCATTTTCGTCGTATCAGCCAGCTGATCTATCAACGCGCAGGCATCGTGCTGGCCGATCACAAGCGGGAGATGGTTTACAACCGCTTAGTGCGCCGTTTGCGCACGCTGAACATTGATGATTTTGGTCGTTATCTGGCGTTGCTGGAGCAAGACCAGAACAGTGCAGAGTGGCAGGCGTTTATTAACGCACTGACCACCAATCTGACTTCATTTTTCCGCGAGGCGCACCATTTCCCGATCCTCGCGGATCATGCGCGTAAGCGCAGTGGCAGTTACAGCGTGTGGAGTACCGCCGCCTCAACCGGCGAAGAGCCGTACTCCATCGCCATGACGTTGGCCGAAACGCTGGGCACCGGACCGGGCAAATTCCAGGTCCACGCCAGCGATATTGATACACAGGTATTGGAAAAAGCCGTGGCGGGGGTGTATCGCCAGGAAGAGCTGCGCACCTTATCGCAATCGCAGCTGCAACGCTTTTTCCTGCGTGGCACTGGCCCGCATGAAGGCATGGTACGCGTACGCTCCGATCTCGCCAGCATGGTGAACTATTCGCAGCTGAATTTACTGGCCAACGACTGGGCGTTGCCGGGTCCGTTCGACGCAATTTTCTGTCGCAACGTGATGATCTATTTCGATAAAGAGACGCAGGAAAAAATTCTGCGCCGTTTCGTTCCCCTGCTGAAGCCCGGCGGTGTGCTGTTCGCTGGACACTCAGAGAACTTCAGCCAGATCAGTAAAGAGTTCTGGCTGCGTGGACAGACAGTCTATGGATTGACCAAGGAAAGACGATGAGCAAAATCACCGTGATGTGCGTGGATGACTCCGCGCTAATGCGACAGTTGATGACGGAGATCATCAACAGCCACGCCGATATGGAGATGGTCGCCACCGCGCCCGATCCGTTGGTGGCGCGGGATTTAATCAAGCAGTACAACCCACAGGTGCTGACGCTGGACGTCGAAATGCCGCGTATGGATGGCCTCGACTTCCTGGAAAAGCTGATGCGCCTGCGCCCGATGCCGGTGGTGATGGTGTCATCGCTGACCGGTAAAGGATCAGAAGTGACGCTGCGCGCGCTGGAGTTGGGCGCGGTGGATTTCGTCACCAAGCCGCAGTTGGGGATTCGCGAAGGGATGCTGGCTTACAGCCAGATGATCGCCGATAAAATTCGTGCAGCGGCCCGGGCGAAATTGCATGCGCGCCCTGCGACGCCAGCCCCGGTGACGCTGAAAGCCGGCCCGCTGCTCAGTAGTGAGAAGCTGATTGCGATTGGTTCTTCTACCGGCGGTACGGAGGCGATTCGCCATGTGTTGCAACCGCTGCCCGCGACCAGCCCGGCGCTGCTGATCACTCAGCATATGCCGCCAGGTTTTACCCGCTCGTTTGCCGAGCGCCTGAACAAGCTGTGCCAGATTACCGTGAAAGAAGCGGAAGATGGCGAACGTATTTTGCCCGGCCATGCCTATATCGCGCCGGGTGCCATGCACATGGAGTTGGGCCGTAGTGGCGCTAACTACGTGGTGAAACTGAATGATGGACCGCCAGTGAACCGCCATAAGCCGTCTGTTGACGTGCTGTTCCGGTCCGTGGCGACACACGCAGGACGAAATGCCGTGGGTGTCATCCTCACCGGGATGGGTAACGACGGTGCCGCCGGGATGCTGGAAATGCATCGTGCCGGTGCCTGGACCATCGCGCAGGATGAAGCCAGCTGCGTCGTCTTTGGTATGCCGCGCGAAGCGATTGCGATGGGCGGTGCCAGTGAAGTAGTCGATTTAGGACACATCAGTCAGCACATGCTGGCAAAAATTAGCGCCGGACAGGCATTGCGAATTTAACGAGCCCGTCCTGCCGGACGAGACAACACAGGAGTAGATATGGCTGATAAAAACATGCGCTTTTTGGTGGTGGATGACTTCAATACGATGCGTCGTATCGTCCGCAACCTGCTGAAAGAGCTGGGATTCAACAACGTTGAAGAAGCAGAGGACGGTGTTGATGCACTGACCAAACTGCGTGCGGGTGGTTTTGATTTCGTGGTATCCGACTGGAACATGCCCAATATGGACGGTCTGGAACTGCTGCAGACCATTCGTGCGGATGCGGCATTGAGCAAACTGCCCGTGCTGATGGTCACCGCCGAAGCGAAAAAAGAGAACATCATTGCAGCCGCCCAGGCCGGTGCCAGCGGTTACGTAGTGAAGCCGTTCACCGCAGCCACGCTGGAAGAAAAGCTGGGTAAAATTTTCGAAAAACTGGGTATGTAAGGAGATGTGATGAGCGACCTTCCGAAACCAACCGAAGAAGCCTCGGCACACGACATTATTACCCGTATCGGCTCGCTGACGCGCATGTTGCGCGACAGCCTGCGCGAATTGGGGTTAGACCAGGCGATTGCCGAAGCGGCGGAAGCGATTCCGGACGCCCGTGACCGCCTGGATTACGTGGTGCAGATGACGGCGCAAGCGGCAGAACGCGCACTAAACTGCGTTGAAGCCGCGCAGCCACACCAGGACAAAATGGAAGCCAGCGCCAACCAGCTGAAAGGCCGTTGGGATGCGTGGTTTGAAAACCCGATTGAGCTGGCGGATGCACGCGAGTTGGTTTCGGATACGCGCGAATTTCTCAGTGATGTGCCGTCGCATACCTCGTACACCAACAAGCAGCTGCTCGAGATCATGATGGCGCAGGATTTCCAGGACCTGACTGGTCAGGTGATCAAGCGCATGATGGATGTGATCCAGGAGATCGAGCGTCAGTTGCTGATGGTGCTGCTGGAGAATATGCCTGAAGCCAACGCTGCCGCGCGCAAAGACGCCAGCAGCCTGTTGAATGGCCCGCAGATCCATGCCAATGCACCAGGCGTGGTCGCGAACCAGGATCAGGTCGATGATTTGCTGGATAGCTTAGGTTTCTAATCAGCATCGAGGGGGCGGCGAGTTGGCCGCCCCTGAATGAATGCTCAAAACACCGCGCGTTTTTTTGCCTCTTCAATGCCTGCCACCAACACCTGTACACCTAACGCTTCAAACGCCGCAATCTGCGCCGACGTGATCCCGCGATCGGTAATCAAATAATGGATTTTGCTCCAGTCACAGGGCAGGGCAAACATCGACACCTTATCGATTTTGCTGGAGTCTGCCACCACAAACACCGTACTGGCGGAGTTGATCATCGCCATCTTCACTTTGATATCCGTCTCGCTGGGGAAGCTCAACCCGAGGCGCGGCGAAATACAGGCGGTGGCGAGAAACAGCTTTTCGGCCAGCACGTTTTCAAAGAAAGAAGCCGCTTTCTCACCGGACGTCGAGAGTGTCGGAAATTTGAAGGTACCGCCCGTCAGCAGGATATTAATCCCCGGTTCCCCCCCCAGCTTCAGCGCAATATTCACCGCCGTGGTGATCACCGATAAACGACGGATGTGGCCAATCGCCTCCGCAATGGCGGTGGTCGTGGTGCCGGAATCGAAAATCACCGTATCCCCATTTTCCACATACTGCGCGGCCAGCCGGCCAATGGCTTCTTTCTCATCAAGGTGAGTTTGACGCTCAAGCAGCAGTGCGCCGGTGTTCTGCTTACCGGTCATCAGCGTGGCGCCACCGTGATAACGCTGCACATGCCCGGCTTTTTGCAGCATACGCAAATCGGTGCGGATGGTTGCCTCGGTCAGGCCAAAGGTATCGGTAAGCGCTTTAACCGTGACTGTGCCGTCTTCGCGGATCATCTCCAGGATCTTCTCACGACGCTGCTGCATGTCAGCCAGCTGCTCAGTTTTGCTTTTCAATCGAAATGCTCCCTCTTTCCAATCACGGTCTGGTTTTGGCAATAAGAAAACCCGTGATGATTTTACTCTGCGTGCCAGGGATTTGCGAGGCGGCTCGCACAAAGATGCATTTTCGAATGAAAATAAGATAAAGCCATGCAATTGATTTCACATACACCTGCCAGCCGTTATTTCTATATCAAAAAACGCGTCATTTAGTTATTTACTTAAAAAACAGATGGATAAAAATAGTTTAAATCATTTGTATGAAATTTGATCTCACCCACAAACCATTGCGAAACGATAGCTTATATTTTTGTTCGAAAATCAATGTTACTGCGAACCTATCCGGCCAGAGATAACCAGAGCCGCTGAAAATGCACACAGGAGAGAAAGGATGAGTGGGGAATACGATGTCAACCTGCGCTACGGCGTGAATACCGATCTGGACCTCACCGGCAAGGTGGCGGTGGTGACCGGTGGCCTCGGTGGTATTGCCATGGCCAGTAACGCCATGCTGTTAGAAAAAGGTGCGCGACTGGCCCTGCTTTACCCTCCATTCGAAAGCGATCGCGTCGCGGCTGTGCAGGAACAATTCTCCGCTGACCGCGTGCTGCTGGTGTGCTGTGACGTGACCGATGCTGATTCGGTGGAGGTGGCGTTCGATCACGTCGAACAGCATTACGGTCACATCGATATCCTGGTGAACTGCGCGGGTTATGTGATGTTACAGCCGGTACTGGAAACCGACTTTGCCGAGTGGCAAAAGCAGATCGCCGTTAATCTCACGGGGCCTTTTCTCTGCTCACAAGCGGCGGGCAAACGCATGGTGCGCGCCGGTAAGGGCGGCAAGATCATCAATATCGCTTCACAGGCCGCTTCCATCGCCATTGATAACCACGTGGCCTATACCTCTGCCAAAGCGGGTCTGCTCGGTATGACCAAAGTCATAGCCAAAGAGTTCGCACCACACCGTATCAACGTGAATACCTTGTCACCCACCGTGGTGCTGACGCCGATGGGCGAAAAGGCCTGGCGCGGTGAGAAAGGCGAACAGATGAAAAAACTGATCCCGCTAGGGCGTTTTGCTTACACCGATGAAATTGCCGCTGCCGTGCTGTTCTTCGCCAGCAACGGCAGCGACATGATCACCGGCGCAGATTTAATGATCGATGGCGGCTTCACCATCTGGTAATGCCGCGCCAGCACCAGTACGGCCTCAACCCTGCAATAACAACAAAACAACGAGAGAGCACGAACATGAAAAAACGTACCCTGTTATTCACTGCCATTGCCAGTTGCCTGATCGCCCAATCCAGTTTCGCTGCCGACAAAGGCACCATCATGATTCTGGTGAACTCACTGGATAACCCCTATTACGCTTCCGAAGCCAAAGGCGCCAACCTGAAAGCGCAAGAGCTGGGCTATAAAACCAGCGTGCTGTCGCATGGTGAAGACGTTAAGAAGCAGAGCGAACTGATCGATGCCGCCATCGGTAAAAAAGTGCAGGGCATTGTGCTGGATAACGCCGACTCCACCGCCAGCGTCGCGGCAATCAAAAAAGCCAAAGATGCGGGTATTCCCGTGGTGCTGATCAACCGTGAGATTCCGGTAGACGATGTGGCGCTGGTGCAAATCACCCACAACAACTTCCAGGCGGGTTCTGATGTGGCCAACGTGTTTGTGGAGAAAATGGGTGAAAAGGGCAGCTATGCCGAATTGACCTGTAACCTCGCTGACAACAACTGCGTCACCCGCTCGAAATCCTTCCACCAGGTGCTGGATCAGTATCCGGATATGAAATCTGTCGCGCGTCAGGATGCGAAAGGCACCCTGATCGATGGCAAACGCATTATGGACAGCATTCTGCAGGCCCATCCCGATGTTAAAGGCGTGATCTGCGGTAACGGACCAGTGGCGCTGGGCGCAATTGCGGCACTTAAAGCCGCAGGCCGCACCGATGTCACCGTGGTGGGTATCGACGGCAGCAACGACGAGCGTGATGCGGTAGAAAAAGGCGATCTGAAAGCCACGGTGATGTTGCAGGCACAGGCTATTGCTGCGCAGGGTGTGACCGACCTCGACAACTTCATCCAGAAAGGGGTAAAGCCAGAGAAGCAGCGCGTGATGTTCCGCGGCATTTTGATCACCCCGGACAATGCTAAAGGTGTGCAGGACTTTAACTACAAGTCGTAATCAATAATCGGTGCGCCTGCACAGCAGGCGCCCAGGAGAATGTGATGCACAAACGACTCTGGTTACTGCTTCCTATCGTGATCCTTAGCGGTTGCCGCATTGTGTCGCAGCAGGAGCTGGCCGACCTGAAAAATCCCCCCAATCCCAAAATGGCCAATATTGCTCAGACCTGGCAGCAGAAACTGGTGCCGCAGATTCAGCACGATGCGAAGCCAGTGGCTGAACTGCTGAATGCGTTGAAGTCCTCCAAAGATTTTGACAGCGCCTGTCAAACCTACGGCTACCGCGCACAGGAAGAGAACCCCTGTGTCTTCAGCGTCAAGGTCAGTGGTGAAGTCACAGCGGTGAATACCACTTCACGTAATGGCCGCATGACGGTGAAAGATGTATCAGGCGATAACGTGACGGTGCAGGTCGGTCCGATTTTCCCTGGCACGGTGCTGCGTGATGCCTATAAAGGGGCCAGCTATCAGGACTTCAACGATCAGGTGCTGTTTGGCGACTACAGCCGCGCCATTAATCAGCAGGCAGCCAACATGATGAGCGCCTTCAAGCCCAAAGTCGGCGATAAGGTGCAAATTTCCGGCGTGTTTAGCAGCTTCGATACGCCTGAGCAGGTGCCGAATGTCACACCTGCTGCCATCGTGCGGCAGTAAGGAGCGGGTATGCAAAATCCTCAAAGTGACGTGATCATCGAAACTCGTAATGTGTCACGCATTTACCCCGGCGTGACCGCACTCGATCAGGTGAATTACCGCGTCTATCGCAACAAAGTGAACGTGCTGATTGGCGAAAACGGTGCCGGTAAATCCACCATGATGAAAATGCTGGCAGGCGTGGAAACCCCTTCCTCCGGTGAAATTTTGCTGGACGGCAAAGTGGTGTCGCTCAGTTCCACCCACCAGGCGGAAAAGCACGGCATCAGCATCATCTTTCAGGAACTCAACCTGTTCCCCAACATGAATGTGATGGACAACATCTTTATCGCCAACGAGTTTTTCCAGCGCGGCGTGATCAACGAAAATTATCAGTATGCGCTGGCGAAATCATTGCTGGAGCGGCTGGAGCTGGATGTTGACCCTTATGCACAGCTGGGGGAATTGGGCATCGGCCATCAGCAGCTGGTCGAGATCGCCCGGGCGTTGTCCAAAGATACGCGTGTGCTGATCATGGATGAACCCACCAGTGCGCTGAGCCAGTCTGAAGTGAAAGTGCTGTTCAACGTCATTGACCAGCTGAAGCGGCGTGGCGTGACCATCATCTATATCTCGCATCGGCTGGAAGAGCTGATGGAAATTGGCGATCACATCACCATTTTTCGTGACGGTCGCTTTATCAGCGAGCGAGAAGTGCGTGACGCTTCGGTTCCCTGGATCATCGAACAGATGGTCGGCGACAAGAAAAAACACTTTGACTATCAGCCCGCGGCTCAGGGCGAAACCGTTTTGCACGTCAACGGCCTGACGGCACTGCATCAGAATGGCGGCTACAAGCTCAATGATGTGTCGTTTTCACTGCGCAAGGGTGAAGTGATCGGCATTTACGGTTTGCTGGGCGCGGGACGCACGGAGTTGTTTAAAGGGCTGATTGGCATGATGCACTGCCAGTCTGGCAGCGTCAGCCTGAATGGCGAAGTGCTGGATAAACGCAATTTCCAGCAGCGGTTAAAGAAAGGCATTGCGCTGGTACCGGAAGATAGACAAACCGAAGGCGTGGTGCAGCTGATGTCCATCACCGCCAACATGACGTTAAGCGATCTCAGTTTGCGCGGTTTTCGCCGTGCGCTGCGCTTACTCAATCCCCACAAAGAACAGCGTCGCGTCGATGAAATGATTGGTCATCTCGCCATCAAAGTGAGCGATCCGGAACTGCCGATTACCTCACTCAGCGGCGGTAACCAGCAGAAAGTGGTGCTGGGAAAAGCGCTGATGACGGGCCCTCAAGTGGTGTTGCTGGATGAACCCACGCGCGGGATCGATGTGGGGGCCAAAACGGACGTGTACCACCTGATTGGCAATCTCGCACAGCAAGGTCTGGCGGTGATGTTCTCCTCTTCTGAACTGGATGAGGTGATGGCACTGGCCGATCGCATTCTGGTGATGGCCGATGGCCGTATTACCGCCGACTTACCGCGCAGCGCGGCAACGCGAGAAGCGCTGATTAGCGCCTCAACACCGCATGATTGAGCCCGCAGGAGATCAATAAATGAACCAGAAATACCTGCTTTATATGTACTTGCTGAAAGCGCGAACCTTTATCGCGTTACTGATCGTGGTCGGTTTTTTCAGCTTTATGGTGCCTAATTTCCTGACCACCTCAAACTTACTGATCATGACGCAGCATGTGGCCATCACCGGGCTGCTGGCGATTGGGATGACGCTGGTGATCCTGACCGGTGGCATCGATCTGTCGGTCGGTGCGGTGGCGGGCATCTGCGGCATGGTGGCGGGGGCTTTGCTCACCAATGGTGTGCCGCTGTGGGGCGGCAACACGCTGTTCTTTAACGTGCCGGAAGTGATTCTGGTGGTGGCGCTGTTTGGCATTGTGCTGGGGTTGATCAACGGCACCGTCGTGACGCGTCTGGGCGTGGCACCCTTTATCTGCACCCTCGGCATGATGTATGTGGCTCGCGGGGCCGCGCTGCTGTTCAACGATGGCAGCACTTACGCCAATCTGGTGGGGATGCCAGCATTGGGCAATACCGGTTTCGCGTTTTTGGGATCGGGCAGTGTGCTTGGTGTCTACATCCCTATCTGGTTGATGATCGGCTTCCTGCTGCTCGGCCTCTATCTGACACGTAAAACCCCACTGGGTCGTTATATCTATGCCACCGGCGGCAATGAATCTGCGGCACGCCTGGCCGGTGTACCGATCATCAAGGTCAAAGTGTTTGTCTATGCCTTCTCCGGTTTATGCGCTGCGCTGGTGGGATTGATCGTGGCATCTCAGCTGCAAACTGCGCACCCGATGACCGGCAACATGTTCGAAATGGACGCCATCGGCGCGACGGTGCTAGGCGGAACTGCGTTAGCAGGAGGGCGCGGGCGCGTATCAGGTTCGATCATCGGTGCCTTTGTTATCGTGTTCCTCGCCGATGGCATGGTGATGATGGGCGTCAGCGATTTCTGGCAAATGGTGATTAAAGGGCTGGTGATTGTCACCGCCGTAGTGATCGACCAGTTCCAGCAAAAATTACAAAGTAAGGTGGTGCTGCTGCGCAGACATGAAAAAAAGCAGCAATCGGCCGCCCTGCCTGAAGCAACGCATGGATAACAGGAGGCAATATGACACGCGATTTTAGTGGAAAAACGGTGGTGATTACCGGCGCATGCCGCGGGATTGGCGCGGGCATTGCCGCACGATTTGCACGTGATGGTGCAAGACTGGTCATGGTGTCCAACTCGGACCGGGTATTCACCACGGCGCGGGCGCTGGAAGAGCAGTTTGGCAGCGAGATTCTGGCGCTGCAGGTGGATGTGACCAATGAGGCCGAAGTACAGCAGCTTTATCAGCAGGCCGCTGAGCGCTTTGGCACCATTGATGTCTCGATTCAGAACGCCGGCGTGATCACCATCGATCGCTTCGACGCGATGCCGAAAAGTGATTTCGAAAAAATTCTGGCAGTGAACACCACTGGCGTCTGGCTGTGTTGTCGTGAGGCGGCAAAGTACATGGTGAAACAGGGCAGCGGCAGCCTGATCAACACCTCATCAGGGCAGGGGCGGCAGGGCTTTATTTACACGCCACACTATGCAGCCAGTAAAATGGGCGTCATCGGTATTACTCAGAGTTTGGCGCTGGAACTGGCGCCATGGCACATCACCGTGAATGCTTTCTGTCCGGGCATCATCGAAAGTGAGATGTGGGATTATAACGATCGCGTGTGGGGAGAAATCCTGAGCAGCGATAAAAAGCAGTACGGCAAAGGCGAGTTGATGGCGGAATGGGTGGAAAATATTCCGTTGAAACGCGCCGGACAGCCACAAGATGTCGCCGGTCTGGTGGCGTTTCTCGCGTCGGATGATGCGCGCTACATTACCGGTCAAACCATCAACGTGGATGGCGGGCTGATTTTCTCCTGATCGCAGCAGCCGTGAGCGCCTGGCGGGGCTTTATGCAGGGCGCTCTGCGGGGGGTAACGCTCGTTAGTTAAAGCCCTATTTGCAAAAGCTGTCATTGTTAAAATGGCAGCTTTTTTCTTGTGGGCGAGCATATTGGAGTGCGGGCTACAGCCCCTATACGGCACCAGCCTGCGTTATCACCTGTCGCTGAACTGACGAACATTACGCGATGCGGAGCGATTTGGTGATCAAGAGAAAATGGTGCATTTGCTAATCAGGCAATGTCCTAATTCAGCCCGGCCTTTTCTGCAATATCGGCAGAATGTGTTAGGGTATTCCAGTACAGTTTTGTGAGCCACCTCAAATTCTAAACTGGATAAAAGCCTGTTTTTGCTATGACATCTGTTTTTTCCGCTTTCAAATCACTGCGCATGCTGCCTGCCGCAACGGGGCTGCTTTTCACTGCACCGGCTTTGGCGCTGGTCACTGACACGCACGTTGCTGATGCGCCCTTTAGCGATCCCGAACGTTTCCAGAAAATGGCCAGCGACCTGCCCGCACTCGGCTATGAAGACGAGAATGCGGCCTTCAGCAAGAATCTGGCCACCATCGCCAAGAGCATTGGTGAAGCCAGTCAGGACAGCACCAGCGACAACACTTTTGGTCATCAGGCGGGCATCTGGGCGTTTAACCATTTCCGCGATGAAGTGGCGAACCGCGTGGTGGATGAAGGCCAATCCCTGCTGTCGCCTTACGGTAAAGCGCAAATCGATTTTAACGTCGATATGGACGGTAACTTCACCGGCAGTGGCGCTTCTTTGCTTACGCCGTGGGCCGATCGCTACCAATACCTGACCTTTAGTGAAGTCGGCTTTCATCAAACGGATGATGGGCTGGTGGGCAATATCGGCTTGGGACAACGCTGGACGGCGGGTAAATGGCTGCTAGGTTACAACGGTTTTGTCGATCGCATGTTCAACAGCGGATTGCAGCGCGCTTCAGTGGGCACCGAAGCGTGGGGCGATTACCTGCGCTTCTCGGCTAACTACTACACGCCACTGTCGGGTTGGCAGAATCGCGATCCTTTCCAGCAACAGCGTTTAGCACGCGGTTACGATTTCACCACCCAGGGCTATCTGCCTTTCTATCGCCAGCTTGGGATGTCAGTGAGTTGGGAGCAGTATCTGGGCAATGATGTGGATCTGTTTAGCAGCGGCAACACCTATCACAATCCTTCGGCGCTGACCTTTGGTGTCTCCTACACGCCTGTGCCGTTGGTCACACTCTCTGCCAGCCACAAAACCAGTAATGAAGGTGAAAGTCAGGATCAGCTGGGTTTGCATCTTAACTACCGTTTCGGCGTGCCGCTGAGCCAGCAGTTGAGTGCCGATAACGTGGCAGAAGCGCGTTCGCTGCGTGGCAGTCGCTACGACATGGTCACCCGCAACACTACGCCGGTGATGGAATATCGTCAGCGCAAAACTTTATCCGTGTTCCTCGCTACGCCGCCATGGCAATTAAACGGCGGTGAAAGCCTGCCGCTGAAATTGCAAATCCGTAATGCCAATCCGATCACTAAAGTGGTCTGGCAGGGCGACACTCAGGCACTGAGCTTAACGCCGGGTGCCAATCCTAACGATCCGCAAGGATGGAGCATTATTATGCCCACGTGGAACAGCGCATCTGACGCCACCAACAGCTATCGCCTATCTGTGACGCTGGAAGACAGCAAGGGCAGCAGGGTGACTTCCAACTGGATTACGCTGCAATTACAGGAACCGTTTAGCATCAATTCCGGTGAGGATAATCGTTTCGATTTACTGGCGCCGTGATCGCTCATTGACGGTCAAATGCACAATAAAAAAGGGCAGCTTGCGCTGCCCTTTGCTCATACCCAGCCGACACTAGCCGGTATGCAATGAGGGATACTCAATTAGAACTGATACACCAGACCAACAGCAGTTACGTCGTCAGTGTTGATGTTTAACGCGTTGTTATCTTTCAACAGGTTGATTTTATATTCTGCGTAAGCAGACATGTTCTTGTTGAAGTAGTAAGTCACGCCAACGGCAACGTATTTGAACAGGTCAGTATCGCCCACATTGTTCTCGACATCTTTCGCGCGAGAAGACACATAGCCCAGTGAAGGACGCAGGCCATTCAGGAACTGATACTGTGCAACGGCTTCAAAGTTAACCGCTTTGTTAGCGAAACCGTTATTACCGATCGGCGTCGCGTTCTGCGTTTCGCCATAGATGGTCGCCAGGTAAATCTGGTTGGCATCATATTTCAGACCGGCTGCCCAGCTCTGTGCTTTATCGCCACGGCCGTAGGTTGCGGTGTTCTGTGCCGTCACGCGATCCAGATTAGCGTAAGCACCGACCAGGCTCAGGCCAAAGTCAAAGTCATAAGAGGTTGACAGCGCGAAGCCGTCACCATTCGAACGACGTACCGCCAGGTTGCTGGCGGTTGCGCTGTCAGAACGCTCGTTTTTGCCTTCATACTGCGCGGCAAAGTTCCAGCCTTTCACCAGACCGAAGAAATCTTTGTTACGCCAGGTCAGCACACCGGTAGAACGGCCTGACAGGAACGCATCGGTGTAACCTGAATCACCACCAAAGTACGGCAGCATATCGGTGTAGCCCAGTACGTCGTACACCAGACCGTAGTTACGGCCGTAGTCGATTGAACCGAACTGAGCAATTTTCAGACCCGCAAAGCCCAGACGGGTTTTGTTGCCTGAGTTGGCATCGCTGCCTTCAGTGTTGCTCAGGCTGTACTGGTATTGCCACTGACCATAGCCGGTCAGCTGGTCATTAATTTTGGTTTCGCCTTTAAAGCCCAGACGGGTATAGGAAGAAACTTCACCGTTTGCGCTGTCGTTATCAGAGAACAGATGCGAAACGTTGATTTTGCCGGTCAGGTCCAGTTTGTTGCCATCTTTGTTATAGATTTCGGCGGCCTGAGCCGAAGAAAGTCCCAGCAGTAAAGGCATCACTGCTGCCAGTAAGGAGCGCTTCATCATTTATAATTTACCCTGTGATATTTTTTAATTGTATCCCCGTCATCGGGGTGAAAAGAAAATGACACAAAAGGTTCAAGATCAACAGTGCAATATATGTAACTAAATATTTCCGATTGGCTTTTTGTGTGATTTTTAATCTTAACTTCCATTATATGGGATTCTACATTGGATAAACTTATCCCAATATCAATATGTATCGCATCAATATAAATAGATAACTAATTGTTTTATATTAATATTTGTAAAATTAAAGAAAAGTAAATCACCCTGTTTCTATGATGGTTAAATAGCACAAGCCTATGCATTATTGTTCAATAACAAATATATAAAACCACCTAATCATTAGCATGGTAATTATCTGGTTAATCTCTTTGTGTCTTTTTATTTCTGCAATGATAATAACCTTAGTCACTAAACGTCGTTTAACTTACGTTTAATTAAGGCGTTGTTCAAAATGCAGCCAAATATGCAAAGAGATTGTTAAACAGGAGCGAGTGAGTGCCACCTCTGCTTGCCGATTTGGATGCACATTTCCTGCACATCCGTGCACCATAAATGCACAAGTTGCCCTAAAACAGGGCGAACGCCGCGACTTTTTGGCGAAATATTTGCTGTGCGATCACAAAAGCGCTATTTCATTTTGTGAATGCATAAATCTGCTAAATAAATAGCTGCTCTCCTCTCTCCATCAGACTGATATTCACTTTTTATGCAGTTAATGTGAATAGTGACCTAATGTAAATCATTGATATTGCGTTACTCAAACCCATTTATGCATTTTTTCCGCTAGCTGGCACGCTTACTGCACTCTACAGTAGTGCTGCGACACAACGGATTTTAACAATTTTAAAACAATAGCTTCACTTAGCTGGAGCAGGAGAAATGGCTATGTCACTGCAGGTTTCACGTCACGATTTTGATCAATGGATGATGCCGGTATATGCCCCCGCAGCTTTTGTACCGGTGCGTGCTGAAGGCTCAACGCTCTGGGATCAGCAAGGTAAGGATTACATCGACTTTGCAGGCGGCATCGCGGTTAATGCATTGGGACATGCGCATCCCGCTTTGCAACAGGCTCTGACAGAGCAGGCCGGTAAGCTATGGCACACCGGCAATGGCTATACCAACGAACCTATTTTGCGCCTGGCTAAACAGCTCATTGACGCCACCTTTGCCGATCGCGTGTTCTTCTGTAACTCCGGGGCAGAGGCCAATGAGGCAGCACTGAAACTGGCGCGTAAAGTCGCGCACGATCGTTTTGGCGCCGAGAAAAATGGCATCGTGGCCTTCAATAATGCTTTCCACGGACGCACGCTATTTACTGTTTCAGCAGGTGGCCAACCGGCTTATTCACGTGATTTTGCGCCGTTACCCCCGGCGATTGAACATGCCAGCTTCAACGATCTGGCCTCTGCCGCAGCACTGATCACTGACCAAACCTGTGCCGTGATTGTTGAACCGATTCAGGGTGAGGGCGGTGTTGTACCGGCCGATCCGGCTTTCCTGCGCGGCCTGCGTGAATTGTGCGACAAACATCAGGCGACGCTGATATTCGATGAAGTGCAGAGCGGCGTGGGGCGTACCGGTTCGCTGTATGCCTACATGCACTATGGCGTGACGCCGGACGTGCTGACCACCGCCAAAGCGCTGGGTGGTGGCTTCCCGATCGGCGCGATGCTGACACGTGAAGACCTGGCGCTGGTGATGGGCGTGGGCACCCACGGCACCACCTACGGCGGTAACCCGCTGGCAGGTGCCGTCGCCGGTAAAGTGATGGAGTTGATTAACCAACCCGATTTTATGGCAGGTGTCACAGAGCGCCATCAGTGGTTTGTCGCGGCATTACAAGAGATGAACCAGCGCCTGCCGATCTTTAAAGAAGTTCGCGGTCTTGGGCTGTTGATTGGAGCCGTGCTGAATGAAGATTTTGCCGGGAAAGCGAAACAGTTCAACCTGGCGGCGGCGGAAGAGGGCGTCATGGTGCTGATTGCCGGTGCTAACGTGGTGCGTTTCGCGCCCGCGCTGAATATCAGTGAAGCGGAAGTGAAAGAGGGACTGGCGCGCTTTGAACGTGCCTGCGCTCGCGTGCTCAAAGGAGCTGCATCATGATGGTGATTCGCCCCGTCGAACGTGACGACCTTGCGCAGTTGCTGTCGCTGGCGGGCAAAACCGGGGGCGGCTTAACCTCGCTGCCCGCCGATAGCGAGACACTGAAAGCGCGTATTGAGCGTTCTTTGCTCACCTGGCAGGGCGCGCTTTCGCGTGCTGAACAAGGCTATGTGTTTGTACTGGCCGATAGCGCAGACAATCGCGCTGTTGGGATCTGTGCCATTGAAGTGGCCGTGGGCCTGCAAGACCCGTGGTACAACTTCCGGGTGGGTACGCAGGTACACGCTTCGAAAGAGTTGAATGTTTACGCCAGTTTGCCAACGCTGTCGTTAAGTAACGATCACACCGGCAGTAGCGAACTGTGCACGCTGTTCCTCGATCCCGATTATCGCGATGGAAAAAATGGCCATCTGCTGTCGAAATCCCGCTTCCTGTTTATGGCTAATTTCCGCGATCGCTTTATGAAGCACGTGGTGGCTGAGATGCGCGGTGTCAGTGATGACGCCGGGCATTCCCCGTTCTGGGACAGCGTCGGCAGCCGTTTCTTCTCCATGGAGTTTCGTGAAGCCGATTTCCTCAGCGGCACCGGGCAGAAAGCCTTTATTGCTGAGCTGATGCCAAAACATCCGCTGTATATCCATTATCTCAGTGAAGCGGCGCAGAAAGTGATTGGCGAAGTGCATCCGAAAACGGCACCCGCGCGCGCCGTGCTGGAAGCGGAAGGGTTTCGTTATCTCAATTACGTCGACATCTTTGACGGCGGCCCAACGCTGGAGTGCGAGATTGATCGCATTCGCGCCATCCGTAAAAGTCACCTGCTTCAGGCCGAAGCCGGGGAAGCCGATGACAGCTGGCCGCTGTGCCTGGTCGCCAACGGTGATTACCAGCATTTCCGCGTGGCGCTGCTGCCCGTCGATATGGCGAGCGGAAAAGTCCGCATCAATGAGCATCAGCGCACGGCGTTGCGCTGCGATTATGGCGATGCATTGCGTGTGGTCACGCTGTGCCGCGAGGAGAAAAAAGCATGACGCACTTCATTAATGGTCAATGGCTGACGGGCGGCGCTGAAGCGTTAACCAAACAAAACCCGGTGAATGGTGAAACGTTATGGCAGGGACGGGCAGCGACCGGTGCACAGGTGGCGGCGGCTTGCGAAGCGGCGCGCGCGGCCTTTCCCGCCTGGGCACGCAAGCCTTTCGCGGAACGTCAGGCGGTAGTGGAAGCTTTTGCCAAATTACTCGAGAGCCACAAAACTGCACTGGCAGAAACCATCGCCAAAGAAACCGGTAAACCCCGTTGGGAAACTCTGACCGAAGTGCAGGCGATGATCAATAAAATCGCCATCTCGGTAAAAGCCTACCACACGCGTACCGGAGAACAGGCCGAGGGTGAAAGTTCGTTGCGCCATCGCCCGCACGGCGTACTCGCAGTGTTTGGTCCCTACAATTTTCCTGGCCATCTGCCGAACGGACATATCGTTCCCGCGCTGCTGGCGGGCAACTGTGTCGTGTTCAAACCGAGTGAGCTTACGCCGATGACGGCGGAAAAAACCGTTGAGCTGTGGGAGCAAGCGGGGCTGCCAGCGGGTGTGATCGCGCTATTGCAGGGCGCGCGCGAAACCGGCCAGGCACTGGCACATGAGCCACAAATCGATGGCTTGCTGTTTACCGGCAGTGCCGCAACAGGCTATCACCTGCATCGCCAGTTTGCCGGTCAGCCTGAGAAAATGCTGGCGCTGGAGATGGGCGGTAACAATGCGCTGATCGTCGAGGACCCCTCAGACCTTGATGGCGCAGTGCACATCGCGATTCAGTCTGCCTTTATTACAGCCGGGCAGCGCTGCACCTGTGCGCGTCGTCTGCTGGTGAAACGCGGAGCCGCAGGGGATGCCTTCCTGCAGCGTTTGGTGGAAGTGACCGCTCGTCTGCAGCCTGCCGCCTGGAATGCTGAACCGCAGCCCTTTATGGGCAGCGTGATTTCACCTGCCGCCGCTGGACATATTTACGCCGCCTGGCAGCAGCGTATCGATCTTGGCGGCAAGGTGTTACTGGCGATGCACTGGCCCGACCGCGACAGCGCCATTATCACTCCCGGTATCATTGAGATGACGGACGTGGCGAAACTGCCCGACGAAGAGGTGTTTGGTCCGCTGCTGCAGGTCATCCGCTACGATGAGTACGATCAGGCGATTCGCTTCGCCAACCAGACGCGCTATGGCCTCTCTTGCGGCTTGATTTCTCCGCAGCGTGCGCAGTTTGACCAACTGCTGCTGGAAGCGCGTGCCGGGATTGTTAACTGGAACAAACCGTTAACCGGTGCCGCCAGCTCAGCGCCGTTTGGCGGTGTAGGTGCGTCCGGTAATCATCGCGCCAGTGCATGGTATGCCGCAGATTACTGCGCGTGGCCGATGGCATCTTTGGAGAGCCCGAGCCTGGCCTTACCGGGCAGCTTATCGCCGGGACTGGATTTCTCCGCGGAAGGAGCTGAATGATGAAAGCGTTTGAAGCCAATTTTGACGGTCTGGTCGGCCTGACGCACCATTACGCCGGGCTCTCATTTGGTAATGAAGCCTCAACGCGTAATCAGCTGCAGCCTTCAAACCCACGTCTGGCGGCGAAACAGGGCCTGTTGAAAATGAAAGCACTGGCGGACATGGGCTATGTGCAAGGGGTGATTCCGCCGCATGAGCGGCCGAATATCCCACTGCTGCGCCAGTTAGGTTTCGCTGGCACTGACGAACAGGTGCTGGAGAAAGCCGCCCGGCAGGCACCGCAACTGTTGTCTGCAGCCAGTTCTGCCTCGGCAATGTGGGTGGCCAATGCCGCCACCGTCTCGCCTTCAGCCGACAGTGCCGATGGGCGCGTGCACTTTACCGTGGCTAACCTTAACAATAAATTCCACCGTGCCATCGAAGCGCCGGAAACGGCCGACTTGCTGCGCGCCATTTTCCGCGATCCGCAACATTTCAGCGTGCATGATGCTTTGCCGCAGGTGGCGCTGTTTGGCGATGAAGGTGCTGCCAACCATAACCGCTTTGGTGCGGAGTATGGCGATGCAGGTGTTCAGCTGTTTGTTTATGGTCGTGATGGACAACAGCAGGGCGCTGCACCGGCACGTTATCCGGCACGTCAGACGCGGGAAGCCAGTGCCGCGGTGGCGCGCCTGCATCAACTCGACGACGATCGCACGCTGTTTGCTCAACAAAACCCGCTGGTGATCGATCAGGGCGTATTCCACAACGATGTCATCGCCGTCAGCAACCAGCAGGTGCTGTTCTGCCATGAAGAGGCGTTTGTCGATCAGCCGGCGTTATTACAACAGCTGGCTGCGCGCGTGCCCGGCTTCCAGCCGATTGTGGTGCCGCGCGATAAAGTGTCAGTGGCCGACGCGGTGAATACCTATCTGTTTAACAGCCAGCTGTTGCAGCATCCTGAAGGTGGGATGCGACTGGTACTGCCTGAAGAGTCACGCCAGCATGCGGGCGTGTGGCGCTATTTGAGCGAGCTGGTGGAGAGCGGCGGACCGATTCGTGAGCTCACGGTGTTCGATCTGCGTGAGAGTATGTGCAATGGCGGTGGGCCAGCCTGTCTGCGTTTGCGCGTGGTGCTCAATGAAGCAGAGCGTCAGGCCCTTAATCCAGCGGTACTGATGAACGATCGCCTGTTCACCACCCTGAACAGTTGGGTCGATCGCCACTATCGCGATCGCCTCACCCAAGCCGATTTGGCCGATCCACAGTTACTGCGTGAAGGACGCACCGCGCTGGATGAGCTGACACAGCTGCTAGACTTAGACAGTGTCTACGCATTTCAGCGTTAACCTCAGAGGGTAAGTGAAGCTTCTGAGTTGAAAAGGAGTGTACATGCAGGATTTTCTACAACAAACCCTGTCGGGTAAGCCGCCTCAGCAGCGGCAGGGCAGCAATGCCCATTTACAGTGGCAGTGGCACGATGAGGGCATTCTATCCCTGACACCCCATGCACCGACGCATCAGGCGCTGGTGCTGTCAGCGGGCGTGCACGGCAACGAAACGGCGCCGGTTGAGATTCTTAACCTGTTGTTGACGCCACTGCTGCGCGGAGAAAAACCGTTAGCGGTGCGGTTGCTGGTGATATTGGGCAATCCCGATGCGCTACGCAGCGGCAAGCGCTATCAGCAATATGATATTAACCGTTTGTTCGGTGGGCGCTGGCAGAAGGTGTCCGATTTGCCTGAAGCTCAGCGCACGTTGCGACTGGAACAGGCGCTTGAACAGTTCTGGCGCGAATGTCGCGATCATGAAGTACGCTGGCATCTCGATCTGCATACCGCGATTCGTGGCTCGTACCATGCGCGCTTTGGTGTGATGCCCTTGAATCCTCAACCGTGGCCGCACGACTTTCTGCACTGGCTGGCGGCGGCAGAGCTGGAAGCGCTGGTGTTTCATCGTTCCCCTGGCGGCACTTTTACCCACTACAGCTGTGAACATCATGATGCGGCAAGCTGTACGCTGGAGCTGGGTAAAGCCCTGCCGTTTGGTGAAAATGATCTCAGCCAGTTCTCGGCGGTGCAGCAGGCGCTGGCGGCATTATTGTATGGCGACCCACTGCCAGAAGTGCGGGAACAGCCGCGGCATTATCGTGTGGCGCAGCAGATTACCCGTCACGGTGACGCGTTTGTGTTGCACATGGGGCCAGAAACGCTGAACTTTACGGCATTCCCGCAGGGCACGTTGCTGGCTGAAGAGGGGGAGACGCGCTACTACGTACAACAGGCGCGTGAATATGTGCTGTTTCCCAATCCAAATGTCGCCGCGGGGCTGCGTGCCGGCCTGATGTTGGTGGAAGAGAACGAGCAGACGCAGGCTCTGACGTTATAAATAAGGTGGGTGAAGAATATTCACCCATTTTTCCCTTCCGCAAATCCGACAATACCGTTACACTCCTCCTTAATTCCTGCGCATTTCCCTTTGATTGTCATACTCTTTTGCAATTCCTCACGCATTTCTTCTCTTTCTCTCCATGATTGCCTGATTACTGTCTTTTATGCTTTCAGGGCTTTACTCAGACTCTGAGTAGTTGACGTTTGGCGTCGTATGCTTGTTTCCGAAGACGCGACACACCTTGTCGTCATGAAACTGAATAGTAAGGACAAATATTATGCGTAAACTCACTTCCCTGTTCCTGGCTACTGCAATGGCTCTTGGTGCTGCCAACATCGTCCACGCTGCAGCGGACAATCTGACACCACCGCCAGCAGGTAGCGAAAAACCGATGCACAAGCCGCCAATGCGTCATCACGGTATGGAGATGATGTTCAAAGGCCTGAATCTGACGGATGCGCAGAAAGCGCAGATCAAAACCATCATGCGTGACAGCCATAAAGAGATGAAACGTCCATCTCTGGAAGAGCGTCGTGCTAACCACAGCATCATCGCTTCAGATACTTTCGATAAAGCGAAAGCCGAAGCGCAGGCTGAGAAAATGACCGCCAACGCGAAAGATCGTGCGGTGAGCATGATGGAAACGCAGAACAAGATTTACAATGTGCTGACACCTGAACAGAAAAAACAGTACAACGCCAACTTTGAGAAACGTCTGACAGAGAAAGGCCCGCATGACGGTAAAATGCCGCCACCGCCGGCTGATGGTGAATAAGCCGTTTAGCTCATCGGTTTGAGACCGCCGACGTTGTCCACTGCATCTGATGCTTTGGGCAGCGTCGGCGGTTTTGTTTTAGAGTTCGATCAGCGGGAAAACCCCGGACAGCAGCGGGCGACACAAGATTTTATAGCCGTCATGATCAAAACCCTGGCGTGCGCGCTGTAGCTGGCGGGCTTCCGCTTCGGTGGTGACCGAACCGAGCCAGAACCAGTGATCGATGACGTGAATCTGTGTCATCTCTGCTCCCACTTCTACCATGCCAACTGGACCTTGCCACGGCCAGCACACCACGCGCATCTGTTCCAGTGCCTGATGCAAACGTTGCTGATGGGCTTCAACGGATTCGTTACCGCAGCACGCCCCGGCGCAGCGTTTTAGCGCGGCGCGAAAACAGCCGCGTCCCGGTGATAAGCGCTCTAATCCCAGTAATCCATGGCACAGGCGTTGTTCATCGGCAATCGCCTTGAGTTTTTCCATGGCCGCTAAGCGGCTGCGAAACAAACCGTAGAGATTGGGGGAGCAGGAGAAGTCGAGATCTTTGGCGTAAACCACCTGCGGAGCACCATCGCCAAGCTGCAACGAACAGAGCTGACGATTTTTGCGCAGGCGCTTATTAAACAGCGGCTGCTGCGTTTTAATCATCTGCGCTTCCAGCAGTTGCGCGCCAAGATCGCCCGCGGTAGGGATCCAGGTCACACGCCGCGCCTGACGCAACATGTTGGCTTCATCCGGCGTGCGAAAATGCGACATCACCCGGCTGCGCAGGTTGACGCTTTTGCCGATATACAGTGGCAGGCTGTCGCTCTCACCGTGAAAGGTATACACGCCTGGCTGATTCGGTAATCCTTCCAGCCATTGTCGTAAATGTTCGGGATATTGATAAATCGCCGCCGCGTCGAATTCCAGGCGGTGAATGGCTGCACGTCTGACCAAAACACACTCCGATTACTGGTTGTCCGTCCAGTATATCAGCGTGATGCTTTTCTCGCCAGTCAGCGGCAGAAGGAGGGCGTTTCCCACAACAGCGGCGGGAAACGCAGGGCGGTTACTTTTTCCAGAAGTCGTCGAACACGGTGATCGGCGGACGACGTTTGTGTTCGGTTTTCAGATACCAGCCTTCGATGGTCTTGGCAGCGGCGGCATCAATGGTTTTCCCTTCCAGATAAGCGTCAATCTGCTGATAGGTCACGCCAAGTGCCACTTCATCCTGCAAGCCAGGACGATCGTCTTCCAGATCGGCCGTCGGGTGTTTCAGATACAAGTGTTCCGGGCAGCCCAGCGTTTTTAACAGCTGTTTACCCTGGCCTTTATGCAGGCGGAAAATCGGGTTGATATCGCTGCCACCGTCACCGTATTTGGTAAAGAAGCCGGTTACGGCTTCGGCCGCATGATCGGTGCCTACCACCACGCCTTTGGTCATACCGGCGATGCTGTATTGTGCCTTCATACGCTCGCGGGCTTTTTCGTTGCCGCGTACGAAATCGGAGACTGCGATGCCCGCTTCTTTCAACGCGCACTCACTGGCGAGAATCGCTTCTTTGATATTGACCACTAACGTGCGATCCGGCTGGATAAACGCCAGCGCATCCTGACAATCCTGCTCATCGGCCTGCACGCCATACGGCAGACGTACCGCGATAAAGGTGTAGTCCTTATCGCCGGTCTCTTCTCGCAACTCGCGAATGGCGGTTTGAGACAGGATGCCAGTTAGCGTGGAGTCCTGTCCGCCGCTAATGCCAAGCACCAGCGTTTTCAGGAATGGATTGGCTTTCAGGTAGGATTTCAGAAAATCGACGCTGACGCGGACTTCCTGTTGCGGATCGATAACGGGTTTAACACCCAACGCTTCAATGATTTCCTGCTGCAGTGACATGAACCTCTCCTCAAGTCAGTAGCCTGACGGCACAATACGAATCATCTGCTAAAGCTAACGCCTCCGTTGTCAAACAACAAGCCGCATGGCTTGTTGTCGCACTTATTTGCAGGCTTTTCAGGCGCTTTTCGGTTTTTGTGCCAACAGGATGAACATCAAAATTGCCAGCATAAAGCAGCCAAAGATAGTGCCCGTCATGCTCGATACTGAGGTGCCGCCCAAACCGGTTACGGGCACGCTAATGGCACCTAACGTGAACATGGTGACACCAATCACCGCTGAGGCGCTGCCTGCACGATGCCCCTGACTCTGCATCGCCAGAGACGAAGCCGTCGTCGCAATGACACCGTTACTGGCAATGGTGAAGAACAGTGCCAGCAGGATCACCGGCAGCGGTGCCCCGGTCAGACCCGCTAATAACAGACAGCTCGATGCCACGAATGCCAGCGTCAGCCCGCCTTTTAGCACGCGATATTCTCCCCACAGTGGGCACAAACGTGCACTGGTTTGAGATGCAATAATCAGGCCGAAGCCATTGGCAGCGAAACAAAAGCTAAACGCCTGAGGTGACAGGCCGTAGATTTGCTGTAACACAAAGGGGGAAGCGCCGATGTAGGCAAACATGCCGGACATCATAAAGCCCTGCGTCAGGCAGAAGCCCATGAAGGGACGATGAGTGATCACCTGGCCGAGTGCTGCCCAGGCGGAAAAGATTGAGCCCTGGCTGCGACGTTCGGCGGGCAGCGTTTCGTGCAGTTTCCAGCGCGCGAGGAAGATCAGCAGTACAGCGATACAACCGAGTACCACAAAAATGCCGCGCCAGTTCAGCACCGTCATTAACACACCGCCGAGCACCGGTGCACCAATCGGCGCCAGGCCATTCACCAGCATTAGCAGGGCAAAGAAGCGAGTCAGTTCATGGCCGCTGTACATATCGCGTGCGATAGCGCGTGACAACACCGCGCCGCCTGCACCCGCCAGACCTTCAAACAGACGTGCTACCAACAGGGAGTGAATGTCTTTTGCCAGCGCGCAGCCAATCGACGCGATAAATAACAGCACCAGCGACAGCAACAACGGGCGGATTCGGCCAAACTTGTCGCTCATCGGGCCAAACAGCAATTGTCCTGCGCCGAGGCCCAGTAATCCTGCGGTTAAACTTAACTGCGCGGTGGCGGTTTCGGTATGCAGATCGCGCGCCAGTTCAGGTAAGGCGGGCAAGTACAGGTCGATACAGAGCGGTCCAAGTGCCGCGAGCAGGCCCAGCGTAATGGCGTAAACCAGCCGATTAGAGTGTGCAGGTGTCATTGATCCTCTGTTTTATTGATGTCTTAAGATTTTTTTGCCGGGAGATTATACGAAGCGTGAAGCGGCAACACAGCAATTTTACGCAAAACTAACGCTTCAGAATGGGCTTAAAGCGAAGCCATTAAGTTGATAAATCTGGATTTATGTTCCAGGCTTATTGTGACATGGACAAAGTATGAGGAATATAAAGATGAATAAAGTGCTGGGATGTATCGCTGCCGCTATGACGCTGGTAGCCTTGTCGGGTTGTACGACTTATGACAAAGCCGAAAGCTATGTGACTAAGCCGGTGGTTAAAGATGTGAAAAAAGGAATGACGCGCGATCAGGTCCGCCAGATTGCGGGTGCGCCATCAACTGAAATTACCATGGTACATGCCCGTGGTACTTGCCAGACCTACGTGCTCGGCGAGCGTGATGGTAAAGCACAGACCTACTTTGTCAGTTACAACGATGTGGGCCGCGTGATGAACTACGGCTTCCAGAGCTGTAAAGACTACGATACCGATCCGCAAGCTGCACAGTAATGCTTGCCGAATACAAAAAGGCCCGTCGATGACGGGCCTTTTTTCGTTTTGCGCTTACAGTCCGTACGGGCGGGGCACTTCAACATAATTGCCGCCCATCTCACGCTGATAGTAGTGACCTTCCTGCACGTAATAGCGTTTTCCGTTGAAATCCAGCACGCGCATTCCGCCCTCTGGCGGTGCTTCAGGCGCCTGAACGACGACATAGGTATCGCCCTGACGCTGGTAGTAGTTGCCATTCAGCATGTAATAGGTGAGACCGCCAATTAGCACCGCAGTAGCCGCTTCAGGTAAGAAGCGCAACGGACCCGGGCCGCCCCAACGTGGGCCACCTCCCCAATGTGGACCCCCACCCCAATGTGGACCTGGGCCGAGGCCCCAGCCGTAAGGGTGGGCAAAACTGATGGCTGGCGTTAATAAGGTTAACGCCAGCACCGAGGCGATAACGTTTTTCATCTGTGATTCTCCTGCTATGACTGATAGCAGAATTCGCCTTTTAATGACAAAACTCAAGTGAAAAGTGGCTGATTTTTCGTCTGTTTACCATGCTTAACGCTTTCCTGACGCTAGCGCCACGATCGGGGGGAATTGCGGAGTTTCAGCCATAAAACAACGGCAGGCGATGAGGGCTGCCGTTGTTCTGTTGCGTCGGAATTAGCGATGCGCTAGTTCAGCGTGCTCGTCGCTTTCCAGCACTTTTTTATCAGTCAAACCGAGCCAGCGACTGGTGAGTGAACCTGCTGTCATCGAACCATTGACGTTCAATGCGGTACGGCCCATATCGATCAGCGGCTCGATGGAAATCAGCAGGGCAACCAGTGTGACTGGCAAGCCCATCGCTGGCAGCACAATCAGCGCAGCGAAAGTGGCACCGCCGCCAACACCAGCAACACCGGCTGAGCTCAGCGTAACGATACCGACCAGTGTCGCAATCCACATCGGATCAAACGGGTTGATGCCGACCGTTGGTGCAACCATCACCGCCAGCATGGTCGGGTACAAACCGGCGCAACCGTTCTGACCAATGGTGGCACCAAAGGAAGCCGAGAAGCTGGCAATCGATTCCGGCACACCAAGACGGCGCGTCTGCGTTTCCACGTTCAGCGGAATGCTGGCCGCACTGGAACGGCTGGTGAAAGCGAAGGTGATCACCGGCCATACTTTGCGGAAGAAGCGCATTGGGTTGATGCCGTTCACGGACAGCAGCAGGGCGTGCACGCCAAACATGATCGCCAGACCGAGATAAGAGGCCACCACAAAACCGCCCAGCTTGATGATGTCCTGCAGGTTAGAGCCCGCCACCACTTTGGTCATCAGCGCCAGCACACCGTACGGCGTCAGCTTCATGATCAAACGCACCAGTTTCATCACCCAGGACTGCAGCGTATCAATTGCCACCAGTACGCGCTCGCCTTTGACTTTGTCATCCTTCAGCAGCTGCAATGCCGCCACGCCGAGGAAGGCAGCGAAGATCACCACGCTGATGATCGAGGTTGGGTTAGCACCCGCCATATCGGCAAACGGATTTTTCGGGATAAAGGAGAGCAGCAGCTGCGGCGTACTGAGATCTGCAACCTTGCCTACATAGTTGCTCTGGATCGCGCTCAAACGTGCGGTTTCCTGCGCACCCTGCACCAGACCTTCCGCGCTCAGGCCAAACAGCCCGGTGACCATCACACCCACCAGCGCGGAGATCGCGGTGGTGAACAGCAATACGCCAATGGTCAGCACGCTGATCTTGCCGAGTGAAGAGGCATTATGCAGGCGCGCGACAGCGCTCAGGATCGACGCAAACACCAGCGGCATCACAATCATCTGCAGCAACTGGACATAACCGTTGCCGACAATGTTGAACCAGCTGATTGAATCCTTAACCACCGGGCTGTTTTCGCCATAAATGGTTTGCAGCGCCAGACCGAACAGCACGCCAATCACTAAACCAGTCAGCACACGTTTCGACAGGCTCCAGCTTTGGTTGCCAATGCGATTCAACAGAATCAGCAACGCAACGAAGGCGATGATATTAATAATGAGGGGAAAATCCATACTCGACTCCAGAAGTGTGCCGCGCAGCACGTTTGGCTGGCACGGAAAACAGTAAGTTCCCGTCAGGGAATGTCAGGAATGTTACCAGTTCAGGAAAGTGCAGGCTTATACTCAAAAGGAATGGGTTATAACTTTATTGATTTATTTGCCTGATTATTGACCGTTTTGACCATTAACCAGCCGACCGACACCATTTTGCAGCGTATTAAACAGTTGCTCGGGCCAACCGTTGGCACCAAAAGAGGGCATGCCAGCGGGAAACCACAGTGCATATCCGACCAATGCGAGGCAAAGTGCGCGCTCCAGCTGATTACCTTTTTGGCTGTTGAGCAGCGGCAAACGGAAACGCCAGCGGCACGGCCACAGCAAGGGGACGCCTGCGGGGGTCAACATGTCGGCGACGATGTGACTGAGATAGCCCAGCGTCATCCCCTGTAAGACATCGGCAGGCAGGAACCAGTCCGCCGGGACGTTAATCTGGAATAGCCACAGGCTGACCGCCACCGCCAGCAAACTGTGGGTAAATCCACGATGACCAAAGGCGCGAGCGATAGGTTGCGAGATCCATTTCAGGCGCTGGCCTAACACGGATTTAGGATGGTCAATATCAGGCAGCAGACAGGTCAGTAGTGCAGCAGGCACGAGATGCCACCAGTCGGCGCTGGCCATGACTGGCGTCAGCTCCGCACGCTTAGCAAAAATCGCGCTGGCAATGGCAAAAATGATATGGCCTTCGGCCGTCATGATGAAACCTGGCTGCAAAAACTGTCGATGCATCCAGTATAGGGATTTATCCAGTGAAATAGAACGGTGACGCTGTAACGAAGCGTTAATATTTTTCGCTTTCCCGCGTCATAATGACGCGGGAAAAGAACAGGTTAGCGTGCTAACCATCCACCATCGACGGCCAGCGTGTAGCCGTGCACATAATCTGCAGCGTCAGAAGCCAGAAACACGATCGGACCCATCATGTCATCCGGAACACCCCAACGTCCGGCAGGGATGCGCCCAAGGATCTCTTCATTGCGCGACTCATCATTACGCAGTTGTTCGGTGTTATTGGTCGCCATGTAGCCAGGAGCGATGGCATTCACGTTAATGCCGTGTTTCGCCCACTCATTGGCCATCAGCCGCGTTAAACCCATCACTGCGCTTTTCGACGCAGTGTAAGAGGGCACGCGGATGCCGCCCTGAAAGGAGAGCATTGAGGCGATATTAATAATTTTGCCGCCGTTGCCCTGAGCAATAAACTGACGCGCCACCTGCTGAGACAGGAAGAACAGGCTTTTGCTGTTGATGTTCATCACATCGTCCCAGTCCTGCTCGCTGAAGTTGAGCGCATCTTCACGGCGGATGATGCCCGCGTTATTCACCAGAATATCGATACGTCCTGCCTGAGCCACGGCTTGCTCAACAATCTGCGGCACCCCTTTCGGCTGAGTCAAATCGGCCTGAATCGACCAAAAGCGGCGGCCCAGGGCTTCAACTTTAGCCTGTGTATCGGCAGGACCGGCACGGTTAACGCCGATGATGTCACAGCCGGCTTGCGCCAACCCTAAGGCCATCCCCTGACCTAAACCGGTATTACAGCCGGTGACCAGCGCGATTTTGCCTTCAAGATTAAATGCGTTAAGGATCATCTTTCGCTCCTGTTAGCGCAGCGCGCTGATGCTGACGTGATCCATGTCATCAAACACCTGGTTTTCGCCCACCATGCCCCAGATAAAGGTATAGCGCTGTGTCCCCACACCGGCATGAATTGACCAGCTCGGTGAAATCACCGCCTGCTCGTTGTGCACCAGTAAATGTCGCGTTTCCTGCGGCTGCCCCATCATGTGGAAAACGGCACTGTCATCTGCCATATCAAAGTAAAAGTACACTTCCATACGACGTTCATGGGTGTGGCACGGCATGGTGTTCCACAGATTGCCGTCATCAAGACGCGTGAGTCCCATGGTGAGTTGGCAGGTAGGTAACACATCCGGCACGATAAATTTATTAATGGTGCGACGGTTTGAGGTCGCAGCATCGCCTAACGTGGCTTTGACTGCATCCTGCAGGGTGATCTTTTTATCCGGATAACGGGTATGTGCGGGTGCGCTGTTGTAGTAAAACTTCGCTGGAAGATTGGCGTTGCTGCTGCGGAAAACCACGCTTTTGGCACCCTGGCCCACATACAGCGCCTCCTGATGGCCCACCTCCCAGGTTTTGCCATCAACGTCAATCAAGCCCGGTCCGCCAATGTTGATCACGCCCAGCTCGCGACGTTCGAGAAAATAGCTGACGCCCAGCTGTTTACCAACTTCCTCACCAATCGTCACCGACTGCTGGATTGGCATAACACCGCCAATGATGATGCGATCAATGTGGCTGTAAGTGAGGGTGTAATTGTCGGCCGCAAAAATTTTCTCGATCAAAAATTCGCGACGTAATCCGGCGGTGTCCAGATTTTTTGCATGCTCAGTATGAATGCTTTGACGAACGTCCATCTCAGACCTCTCAAAGTTAAAGGAAGTGTCCCGAAGTGGGTCTTTGGGCATCTTAGGCAGGATGGGATATGAATTCAATAAAAATGAAACGTTGTTTTATTTATTTGTGTAGGCGATCAAATACGCGCGGTTATTGCCGTAGTGAGTGCTCAGAGGAACAATGGAAAGCGTTGCCCACAGGTGGGCAACGAGAGTGGATGGGCTGCGTCCTGGCCCGACACAGGTGTATCAGAATTAATTGAACAGATGCTCAGCTTTCAACTCGGTTAAATTCGCCAGCTTCACATTGGCCAGCGTCCACCGCGCATCATCCGCGTACTCGGCTGCAGGCACCACAATCGAACGCATGCGCGCGGCTTTGGTGGCGATCATGCCATTGAACGAATCTTCCAGCGTCACACAGTTCAGCGGGTCCACCGCCAACTTCGCCGCCGCATCCAGATAGACCTGTGGATGAGGTTTGCTGTAAGGCAGGGCTTCGGCTGAAGCAATGGCGTCGAAGTATTTGCGCAGGTCGAACATCTCCAGCACGCGCTCCAGCATAAACAGCGGTGACGCTGAGGCGAGGGCGATCTTCAATCCCTGCTGCTGGCAAAGTTGCAATGCCTGTTCAACGCCGGGCAGTAATGGACGCGTCTCCTCAACCAATGCCAGTGCGCGGGCAATGATACGTTGCGTGACTTCCGCCTGATCCGGGCCGTTCCACGGCAGGGCTTCAAACCACATACGGACGGTTTGATCGATGCGCAAACCCAGCGTATCGGGCAGTTCATGGCGGCGGGTAATATCCACCCCCAAACTGGCAAACACATCCAGTTCCGCCTGATCCCACAGGGGTTCAGAATCGATCAGCAATCCGTCCATATCAAAAATAGCGGCCAACACCGGGCGACGATAAGACATACAACAGCTCCGTTTGAAATTTGCCCTACCTTACCATGTGCAGCCGGTAAATCCGACTCACGGCAGGTTACGCATTTTTCAGGAAAAAAAGCCGCAGTGCAGGTAGACTTAGGGCAAAACTACTGTATGTGAAGGGAGACACCATGACTTACCAACAGGCTGGCCGCATCGCCATCCTTAAGCGAGTGGCTGGCTGGGTAATTTTTATTCCGGCGCTGCTATCCACCATTATTTCAATTCTCGGCTTCATGTTTAAACACAGTGAAAAGCAGCCGGGCATTGATGCCGTGATGCTCGACTTTGTCCATGTCATGGTCGACATGATCAAGTTCAATACGCCGTTTTTGAATCTGTTTTGGCAAAACTCACCGGTGCCGGAGTTTCATGGCGGTGCCAATATTGGCTTCTGGATTATCTACATCCTGATTTTTGTCGGCATTGCGCTGCAGGCGTCAGGCGCGCGCATGTGGCGTCAGTCACGTCACATCAAAGAAGGTATTGAGGATCAGCTGATTCTTGAACAAACCAAAGGTGCAGAAGGGCGCACGCGCGCGCAGCTGGAAGAGAAGATCCATGTCCCGCGACATACTATTTTGCTGCAAATTTTCCCGCTCTACATCCTGCCGATTGTGATTGCTATTGCGGGGTATTTTGTCCTGAAATTACTGGGCATGCTGTAAGGCGTCAGGCCGGCCTGGCCTGACGTTGTCCCAATTCATCTTCATTCAACAACTGCTCAATCGCGAATTGTGCGGCGTTTGTCCAGCTACCGGCAAACACGTTGGCGCGGTTGAGCAAATAGTAGAGCTGATACACCGGCTGTCGTTGCGAAAACCCTTCTGCCAGCGGCCACACCGAGTGATATCCCTCGTAAATCTGGCGTGGCAATTCGACGTAGTAATTCAACATCGCGAGATCGCACTCCCGATCGCCCCAATAGCAGGCGGGGTCAAACAGCCATGGCCCACTGCTGCTATCCGCGCAGTTAGCAGGCCACAAATCGCCGTGTAATAGAGAAGGCTGAGGATGATGATTGGCCAGCGCGCGTTGCACGCAATCGACGATCAGTTCGGTATTGCCGTATTGCACCCCTTTCTCTGCGGCCAGCTGTAGTTGCCAGCCAATACGCTGTTCAGCAAAGAACACCGACCAGCGGCGTAGCCAGCTGTTGGGCTGGGGGGAGGTGGTGATGTTGTTATCGTAATCGAGGCCAAACTGCGGTTGCTCGCTCCATTGATGCAGGTGAGCCAACTGCTGGCCAAGCTGGAAGGCGCTCTGTTCGTTCAGCGCCTCTGGCTGAATATACTCCAACAGCAAAAAGCTGCTGTCGCGGTCATTCCCGACGCCATACACTTTTGGCACCCGGACCGTCTGTGTCCGCGCCAGCAATCCCAACTGATCCGCTTCCCAGCTAAACAGGGTGAGCATATCGCGCGTATTACATTTTACGAAAACGTCGAGATCGCCGTAGCGGAGGCGCCAGGCAGGATGCACATCGCCACCGGGGAGTTCGTAACGTTCAGTGATTTCAGCTTCACCGGCGTGTTCGCTTAACAGACGACTAATGGCTGACCACATTGGGTAATCCTCTTTATTCGCTGCGTAAGTTTGATTGTAGCGCTCAAAACTTCAGCAAAACCAGTGGTGGGGCGATTATTTGTGGCGCGTCAGGGTTTTGCCTTTAGAAATTCGGATAGCGTGCTGATTTTCACCTCTGCCTGGCGGTGCAAAGCAACATCGGCCAGCCCGGCTGCGTGTTCCGCAATCTCGTGTTGTTCCAGGGCAGTGATGATGCCAAAACTGTTGGTCCCCAATTCATGTGAACGGCCCTCGTCGTCATGCAGGGTCGTGGTGTAACCGCCATTGACCATCACACTGTTTAGAGATTGCAGATCGCCTAAGCTCTCATCCGAATAGCTTAGCGTGACAATGTAACGTTTCAGGTCGTGGTCACTCATCATTCACCTCGTTGTTATGGAACAAATTCCAGCGTAGACCAGCGCTGCGAATAGAGCGAATTCTGCGCAATTGGGAGGGGAAAGGAGGCGTAAATCTGCGTCAACAGGCTTCAGAAAATTCTTGTATCAATTGGGCTGCTATTTGGTTAATTGCCTCTTATAATGCGCAGCGGAAATGGGAAAGCTCCTATTAACCATGTGGTTCCAGCGCGGAACCTGGCATTTCTGGCACCTTCATACTTTTTTACAAAACTTACCGTAAATTGCATTGATTGGCCGGGAAAACTCTTCAGACTCACTCTTTTTTAAACTGCCGTACGGGTCACATTTAATGAAAGCCTTTAATAAGCTGTCCGCTGTTGTATTGCTCTCTGCTGGAGCATTTTGTCACCAGGCATTAGCTGATAACACCGTTTTTACCTCCATGGATGACCCTTCAACGGCAAAAAAACCGTTTGAAGGCAGCGCGTCAGCGGGATATCTGGCTCAAACCGGTAACACCACCAGTTCAGCGCTGAGTGCTGCGACCAACATGACCTGGTATCAGACCAACACCGCTTACAGTCTCTGGGGTAATGCCGCGAACAACTCCTCAAACGATGAGCGTTCGTCAGAGACCTACAGCCTGGGTGGTCGTACTCGTTACAACCTGAACAGTGCTGACTACCTGTTCGGCCAGGCAAGCTGGTTGAGCGACCGTTTCAACGGTTATGACTCACGCGATGTGTTGACCGCAGGTTACGGTCGCCAGATCCTTAACGGCCCGGTGCATTCACTGCGTGCTGAATTCGGTCCAGGTGTTCGTTATGATGACTTCCACGCGGGTGGCCACGAAACCAAAGCCCTGGGCTATGGTGCGGTGAGTTATCAATGGCAGCTGACGGATACCACCAAGTTCATTCAGGGTGTATCTGTGCTGAGCAGCTTCGGTGATGACACGACGGTGAACTCCGAAACCGGCTTGCAGGTAGCGATTAACTCGCACTTTGCACTGAAGCTGGCTTACAACGTGACCTGGAATAACAATCCGCCAGAGTCTGCGCCGGATCGTACTGACACCAAAACCACCATCCAGCTTTCTTACGCGATGTAAGCGAGCCGTGATGAAGAAACCGTTGCCGGCCTGCGCCGCGCAGCGGTTTTTTTTTATCTGTCGATGGCTTAGCGCATTTTTCGCGGGTTTAGATCGCGGCAGAAAGCTGCTATTATCTCCGGCGCTTTACATTCCTGGCGTCATTCCGACAACGTGGGTCTGACATTACGCCGGGTTACTCAAACAGAACTCAATGTTGCATGTAGGCTTTCGTGTGGCTTACCACTGCAATTAAGGATATGAAATGCCAGTAATTACTCTTCCTGATGGCAGCCAGCGCGTATTTGACCGTCCGGTCAGCGTGATGGACATCGCTCTGGATATTGGACCGGGTCTGGCGAAAGCCTGCATTGCCGGTCGTGTTAATGGCGAGCTGGTGGACGCGGTTGATCCGATCACCGAAGATGCTCAGGTGGCAATTATCACCGCCAAAGATGAAGCCGGTCTGGAAATTATTCGTCACTCTTGTGCACACCTGTTAGGGCATGCAATTAAACAGCTGTGGCCGAATACCAAAATGGCGATTGGTCCGGTGATCGATAACGGCTTCTATTATGACGTCGATTTGGATCACACACTGACGCAGGAAGATCTTGAGCTGCTGGAAAAGCGTATGCACCAGCTGGCTGAGACTAATTACGATGTTGTGAAGAAGAAGGTGAGCTGGCAGGAAGCGCGTGACGTGTTTGCTGAGCGTGGCGAAAGCTACAAAACCACCATTCTCGACGAAAACATCAGCCACGATGATCAACCTGGCTTGTATCATCATGAAGAATATATCGACATGTGCCGCGGTCCGCACGTGCCGAACATGCGTTTCTGCCATCACTTCAAACTGCAGAAAATCTCCGGTGCTTACTGGCGCGGCAACAGCGACAACAAAATGCTGCAGCGTATTTACGGTACAGCGTGGGGCGACAAGAAGCAGCTGGCTGCCTATCTGCAGCGTCTGGAAGAAGCGGCGAAGCGCGATCACCGTAAAATCGGTAAGCAGCTTGACCTGTACCATATGCAGGAAGAAGCGCCAGGTATGGTGTTCTGGCACAACGACGGTTGGACCATCTTCCGTGAACTGGAAGTGTTCGTCCGTACCAAGCTGAAAGAGTACGATTACCAGGAAGTGAAAGGTCCGTTCATGATGGACCGTGTGCTGTGGGAAAAAACCGGCCACTGGGAAAACTACAAAGAAGCGATGTTCACCACCTCTTCAGAGAACCGTGAATATTGCATCAAGCCAATGAACTGCCCTGGCCACGTTCAGATCTTTAATCAGGGTCTGAAATCCTACCGTGACCTGCCGCTGCGTATGGCGGAATTTGGTAGCTGCCACCGTAATGAGCCTTCAGGCGCATTGCACGGCCTGATGCGCGTTCGTGGTTTTACCCAGGATGATGCGCACGTCTTCTGTACTGAAGATCAGGTTCGTGATGAAGTGAACAGCTGTATCCGCATGGTTTACGACATGTACAGCACCTTCGGTTTTGAAAAAATCGTGGTGAAACTGTCGACCCGTCCGGAGAAACGTATCGGTACCGATGAAATGTGGGACCGTGCGGAAGTGGATTTAGCAGAAGCGCTGAAGGAGAACGAAATTCCGTTCGAATATCAGCCTGGAGAGGGTGCCTTCTACGGCCCGAAAATTGAGTTTACCCTGTACGATTGCCTCGACCGCGCATGGCAGTGCGGCACCGTTCAGCTAGACTTCTCCCTGCCAAAACGTTTGGACGCCACTTATGTGGGTGAAAACAACGATCGTCAGACGCCGGTCATGATTCACCGTGCGATTCTCGGTTCAATGGAGCGCTTTATCGGCATCCTGACCGAAGAGTTCGCGGGCTTCTTCCCGAGCTGGCTGGCCCCGGTGCAGGCTGTGGTGATGAATATTACCGACAGTCAGGCAGAATATGTCAGTGAATTGACAAAGAAATTGCAGAAAGCTGGCATTCGTGTCAAAGCAGACTTGAGAAACGAGAAGATAGGCTTTAAAATCCGCGAGCACACATTACGTCGCGTCCCTTATATGCTGGTTTGCGGTGAGAAAGAGGTGGAAGCAGGCAAAGTTGCCGTGCGCACCCGCCGTGGTAAAGACCTCGGGAGCATGGACGTAGATGTGTTTGTTGAGAAGCTGCAACAAGAGATTCGCAGCCGACATCTTCACCAATTAGAGGAATAAGGTTATTAAAGGCGGAAAACGAGTACAACCGACGCGTCCGAACCGTATCAACGGCGAAATCCGTGCTACCGAAGTGCGCTTAACTGGCGTAGACGGCGAGCAACTTGGCATTGTGACATTGCGCGAAGCAATTGAGAAAGCCGAAGAAGCTGGCGTAGATTTAGTTGAAATCAGCCCGAACGCCGAACCGCCGGTTTGCCGTATTATGGATTACGGCAAGTTCCTTTATGAAAAGAGTAAGTCTTCTAAGGAACAGAAGAAGAAGCAGAAAGTTATCCAGGTTAAGGAAATCAAATTCCGTCCTGGTACCGATGATGGCGACTATCAGGTCAAACTACGCAACCTGATTCGCTTTCTGGAAGAGGGCGATAAAGCCAAAATCACGCTGCGTTTCCGTGGTCGTGAAATGGCGCACCAGCAGATCGGTATGGAAGTGCTTAACCGCGTCCGTAAAGACCTGTGTGAAGATCTGGATCTGGCCATTGTCGAGTCCTTCCCGACTAAGATCGAAGGCCGCCAGATGATCATGGTGCTCGCACCGAAGAAGAAACAGTAGGCCTTCAAGTAATAATGCCGCGCAGCGTTCGCGCTGTGCGGAATTTTATTCGCCTGTCTGATTCATTTTATTAACAATGCGAAGTGGATATTTGTAAAAATGCCAAAGATTAAAACTGTCCGTGGCGCGGCTAAGCGCTTCAAGAAGACCGCTTCTGGCGGCTTCAAGCGTAAGCACGCGAACCTGCGTCATATTCTGACTAAGAAGTCTACCAAGCGTAAACGTCACCTGCGTCCGAAAGGCATGGTGTCTAAAGGCGATCTGGGTCTGGTTGTTGCCTGCCTGCCGTACGCATAAGTAAACTTTTTATAAATCTGCCTGAACACTTTGCGTACTGCAGGGAATAGGGCATCACAGAATATGATATAGGAGAGCTCACATGGCTCGCGTAAAACGTGGTGTAATTGCTCGCGCACGTCACAAGAAAATCTTAAAACAAGCTAAAGGCTACTACGGTGCACGTTCACGTGTTTACCGCGTTGCTTTCCAGGCTGTTATCAAAGCTGGTCAGTATGCTTACCGTGACCGTCGTCAACGTAAGCGTCAGTTCCGTCAGCTGTGGATCGCGCGTATCAACGCTGCGGCCCGTCAGAACGGTATCTCTTACAGCCGTTTCATCAATGGCCTGAAAAAAGCCTCTATTGAAATCGACCGTAAGATTCTGGCTGACATCGCTGTATTCGACAAAGTGACCTTCACGGCACTGGTCGAAAAAGCAAAATCAGCTCTGGCGTAAGTCAGATGAAAAAGGGAGCTTGCTCCCTTTTTTATTGCCTGCAACTCACGCAAAAGATTGACATTTTAATCGCTGGGCTTTTCAATAGTGCGGTTTCTATCAAGACAAGGTAACGCAAGCATGCACGCTGCTATTTTCCGTTTCTTTTTTTACTTTAGCGCCTGACAATCGGGGGCTTTTGCGCATAAGAAAAGAAACGAAAAATCGCGCTGAAAGCCTCCCTCGTGGAGGCTTTTTTGTTTCTGGCGACACTTAATCGGATCTCACGGTCCTTACAAGAACTGACCAGCCCGGCTGGAAGAAGAGGAAATCATGTCCCAACTCGCAGACCTGGTGGCCCGTGCCACGGCCGCTATCGACGAGGCGTCGGATATCGCCGCCCTGGACGCCGTGCGCGTCGAATTCCTGGGTAAGAAAGGGCACCTGACGCTGCAAATGACCACCCTGCGTGAACTGCCAGCGGAAGACCGTCCGGCAGCAGGCGCGGTGATTAACGAAGCGAAGCAGCAGGTACAAGACCGCCTTACCGAGCGTAAAAACACCCTGGAAAGCGCTGAACTGAATGCGCGCCTCGCCGCAGAGACCATTGATGTCTCGCTGCCTGGTCGTCGCGTTGAGAACGGTGGATTGCACCCGGTGACCCGCACCATCGACCGTATCGAAAACTTCTTCGGCGAGTTGGGCTTTGCGGTGGTCACGGGTCCAGAAATCGAAGATGACTATCATAACTTCGACGCACTCAACATTCCCGGCCACCATCCAGCACGTGCTGACCACGATACCTTCTGGTTCGATGCCACCCGTCTGCTGCGCACCCAGACGTCTGGCGTGCAGATCCGCACCATGAAAAATCAGCAGCCACCGATCCGCATCATCGCGCCAGGTCGCGTGTATCGTAACGACTACGATCAAACGCACACCCCAATGTTCCATCAGATGGAAGGCCTGATTGTTGATAAAGACATCAGCTTCACCAATCTGAAAGGCACGCTGCACGATTTCCTGAACAACTTCTTTGAAGAAGACCTGCAGATTCGCTTCCGTCCTTCTTACTTCCCGTTCACTGAACCCTCCGCAGAAGTGGATGTGATGGGTAAAAACGGCAAGTGGCTGGAAGTGCTGGGCTGCGGCATGGTGCATCCAAATGTGCTGCGCAATGTCGGCATCGATCCGGAAGTTTACTCGGGCTTCGCTTTCGGCATGGGGATGGAGCGTCTCACCATGCTGCGTTATGGCGTGAACGATCTGCGCGCCTTCTTCGAAAATGATTTACGTTTCCTCAAACAATTTAAATAAGGGCAGGTTATCCAATGAAATTCAGTGAACTCTGGTTACGCGAATGGGTAAATCCAGCCCTGGACAGCGCTGCGCTGTCTGAGCAAATCACCATGGCCGGCCTGGAAGTGGACGGCGTGGATCCTGTCGCCGGTGCGTTCCATGGCGTGGTGGTGGGTGAAGTGGTGGAGTGCGGCCAGCACCCGAACGCCGACAAACTGCGCGTGACCAAAATCAACGTGGGCGGCGAGCGCCTGCTGGATATCGTCTGTGGCGCGCCAAACTGCCGCCAGGGCCTGAAAGTCGCGGTGGCGACCGTCGGCGCTGTGCTGCCAGGCGATTTCAAAATCAAAGCCGCGAAACTGCGCGGTGAGCCTTCAGAAGGCATGCTGTGCTCGTTCTCTGAGCTGGGTATTTCCGACGATCACAGCGGCATTATTGAACTGCCCGCTGATGCGCCGATTGGCACGGATATCCGCAGCTATCTGCAACTGGATGACAACACCATTGAAATCAGTGTGACGCCTAACCGTGCTGATTGCCTCGGTATTATCGGCATCGCGCGCGATGTGGCGGTGGTCAACGGTTTGCCGCTCACTGAGCCAACGATTGAGCCCGTTAAGGCAACAATCACCGATACCTTCCCGATTCGCGTGGACGCCACAGAGGCTTGCCCACGTTATCTGGGCCGCGTGGTGAAAGGAATTAACGTAAAAGCGGCAACGCCACTGTGGATGCGTGAAAAACTGCGTCGCTGTGGAATCCGTTCTATCGACCCGGTGGTAGACATCACTAACTACGTTCTGCTGGAACTGGGTCAGCCAATGCATGCCTTTGACCTCGACCGCATTGACGGCGGCATTGTGGTGCGTATGGCGGAAGAGGGCGAAGTGTTGACGCTGTTGGATGGCACTGAAGCCAAACTCAGCAGCGATACGCTGGTGATTGCTGACCATCAGAAAGCGCTGGCGATGGGCGGTATTTTTGGTGGTGAACACTCTGGTGTGAACGAAGAAACCAAAAATGTGCTGTTCGAGTGTGCCTTCTTTGAACCGCTGGCGATCACCGGCCGTGCACGTCGTCAGGGCCTGCATACCGATGCGTCGCATCGTTACGAGCGTGGTGTTGATCCGGCGCTGCAATTCAAAGCCATTGAGCGTGCTACCCAGCTGCTGCTCGACATCTGTGGGGGTGAAGCAGGTCCGGTTATCGATCAAACCGACGCCAGTAAATTGCCTGAGCGCGCCACTATCACGTTGCGTCGCGAAAAGCTGGACCGTCTGATTGGTCACGTGATCGCCGATGAGCAGGTCACCGATATCCTGACGCGTCTGGGTTGCGAAGTGAGCGTGGGCAATGGCGAGTGGACAGCCGTTGCGCCAAGCTGGCGTTTCGATATGGCGATTGAGGAAGATCTGGTTGAAGAAGTGGCTCGCGTATACGGCTACAACAACATCCCAGACGTGCCAGTGAAAGCCAACCTGATCATGACTCAGCATCGCGAAGCGGATTTGTCGCTGAAGCGGGCGCGTAACCTGCTCGTCGATAAAGGTTATCAGGAAGCCATTACTTATAGCTTCGTTGATCCCAAAGTGCAGCAGTTGCTGCATCCAGGCGAAGAAGCGCTGATTCTGCCAAGCCCAATTTCCAGCGATATGTCGGCGATGCGCCTGTCGCTGTGGACCGGCCTGCTTGGTGCAGTGGTGTATAACCAGAACCGTCAGCAAGGCCGCGTACGCCTGTTTGAGAGCGGTTTGCGCTTTGTTCCTGATACGCAGGCCGATCTCGGTATTCGCCAGGATCTTATGCTGGCGGGGGTTCTGAGCGGTAATCGTTACGAAGAGCATTGGGATCTGGCGCGCCAGACAGTTGACTTCTATGATTTAAAAGGCGATTTAGAGTCGCTACTGGATTTGACCGGTAAACTTGATGAGATTTCTTTCCGTGCAGAAGCTAATCCGGCACTGCATCCAGGACAGAGCGCGGCAATTTATTTACGCGGCGAACGAATCGGATTTATCGGAGTGGTTCATCCGGAGTTGGAACGTAAGCTGGATCTCAACGGCCGCACCTTAGTGTTTGAACTGCTTTGGAATAAGGTCGCAGACCGCGTCCTGCCTGACGCGCGCGAGATTTCACGCTTCCCGGCGAACCGTCGTGATATCGCTGTGGTAGTGGCTGAAAACGTGCCCGCAGCAGATATCATCGCGGAGTGTAAGAAAGTTGGCGTAAATCAGGTAGTTGGCGTAAACTTGTTTGACGTGTACCGTGGTAAGGGCGTGAACGAGGGCGAAAAGAGCCTCGCGATTAGCCTGATTTTGCAGGATACCAGCCGGACACTCGAAGAAGAGGAGATTGCCGCGACCGTTGCCAAATGCGTTGCGGCATTAAAAGAGCGATTCCAGGCAACCTTGAGGGATTGAACCTATGGCGCTTACAAAAGCTGAAATGTCAGAGTACCTGTTTGAAAAACTCGGGTTGAGCAAACGCGATGCCAAAGAGTTGGTTGAGCTCTTCTTTGAAGAAGTTCGCCGCGCGTTGGAGAACGGAGAACAGGTTAAACTGTCCGGATTTGGTAATTTTGATCTGCGTGACAAAAACCAACGTCCGGGCCGTAACCCGAAGACGGGGGAAGATATTCCTATCACTGCCCGCCGAGTGGTGACCTTCCGTCCGGGACAGAAGTTGAAAAGTCGCGTTGAGAACGCGACACCGAAGGACGCTGACTAATTTCAGTATGACAAAAAGGCCGCTTAGCGGCCTTTTTTATTGGCTGCAAGATAGCCATTCTGCGCAATTTTTCCATAATGTCAGGATTTCGTAAGTATGCGGAAAATAGGATGAAAATCGGCACTGGCTGATAGTGACTGTCGCAATCCATTTGTTATAACAGCGCCATCACATAACAAGAGGTATTGCTGATGAAAAAGACAGCACTTTTACTGGGCATCCTGTTAGGCATGCCGCTGCTGGCTAGCGCCAATGTTTCCGTTAACATCAACACACCGGGTGTCTCTATTCATATCGGTGATCAGGATAAACGTGGCTACTATTGGGATGGCTACGACTGGCGAGCGCCAACCTGGTGGAAACAGCACCACAATCAGCGTGTTGGCATGAAAGGCCCACACGGTTACTGGAACGGTAACGGCTGGCAGTCACAGCACCCGGGCAATGCGCCGCGCCACGATAACAAACCGCAGCCGCGCGACCAGCATCATGACCCGCGTGATAACCACGATAACCACGATAAGCGTGATAATCACGGTCAACCGATCCCGCCTCATCAGTAAGTATTACTCAGCGGCACCCACTCGGTGCCGCTTTCTTTTTGCCACAATCTCACTACAATCAAATCTCTGTTTTCTCAGCCAATCTCATCTATGACTCTGTTGGACCAGCTTGCTTATCAGGCCGATCGTCGCAGCCAGCGCTGGCTGATGCTGCTGAGTGCCACTCTGCTACTGCTGTTTGTACTCAGTCTGTGTGCTGGAGACAGCTGGATATCCCCAACCCAATGGTTTTCATCGAAGGGTGAGCTCTTCGTCTGGCAGTTACGCTTACCGCGGACGCTGGCCGTGCTGCTGGTGGGCGCTGCACTGGCGGTGTGTGGTGTGGTGATGCAGGCGCTGTTCAACAATCCGCTGGCAGAACCCGGCCTGCTTGGCGTATCAAATGGCGCGGGCATTGGGTTAGTGTTGGGTGTCATGCTCGGCAATGGCTCATTATGGAGCCTGGCGCTGGCGGCGATGGCGGGCGCATTATTGATCACGCTGATCCTGCTGCACTTTGCCCATCGCAAGCTTTCAGCCAACCGCTTATTGCTCACGGGGGTCGCGCTCGGCATTATCTGTAGCGCAGTGATGACATGGGCCGTGTACTTTAGCACCAGCCTCGATCTGCGGCAGTTAATGTACTGGATGATGGGCGGCTTTGGCGGTATTGACTGGCGCTATGGCTGGATGATGCTGGCGCTGTTGCCGGTTACTCTGCTGCTTACCGCCACCGCGCGGACGCTGAATTTACTCTCACTGGGGGAAACCTCGGCGCGTCAGCTAGGCCTGCCGTTGTTGTTATGGCGCAACCTGTTAGTGCTGGCGATGGGCTGGCTGGTTGGCACCAGCGTGGCGATGGCCGGTGCCATCGGGTTTGTCGGATTGGTCATCCCTCATCTGTTACGCTTAAGCGGTTTTAGCGATCATCGTTACCTGCTGCCCGCCTCGGCGCTGGCAGGGGCTGCGGTGCTCCTCGGGGCAGATATTATCGCCCGACTGGTGCTGACGTCGGCAGAGCTGCCGATTGGCGTGGTCACCGCCACCCTCGGCGCACCGCTGTTTATCGTGCTATTAGTGAAATCTTCGCGCTAGCAATGGCTGGCATCTTGGTCTCAACAACAGGAATCGACAATGAGCATTTATCAGACAGAACTGGTTACCCTGGACGGCGAAAAAACGACGCTGGCACAGTATCAGGACAACGTACTGCTGGTGGTCAACGTGGCGTCAAAATGTGGGCTGACGGCGCAGTATGAGCAACTTGAATCACTGCAGAAAGCCTGGCAGGACAAAAACTTTAGCGTGCTGGGTTTCCCGTGCAACCAGTTTCTGGAGCAGGAGCCGGGCAGCAACGAAGAGATCAAAACCTTCTGTAGCACCACTTATGGTGTGACTTTCCCGATGTTCGATAAAACCGATGTGAACGGTGCAGATCGTCATCCGCTGTATGCGCAGTTAACGGCAGCGCAGCCGGAAGCCGAACGTCCTGAAGGCAGCGGTTTCCTCGAGCGTATGGTGAGCAAAGGTCGTGCACCTAAAGCTGAGGGCGACATTTTGTGGAATTTCGAAAAATTCCTCATCAACAAACAGGGCAAGGTGATTGCGCGTTTTTCTCCGGATATGACGCCTGATGATCCGATCATCCTGAAACGCGTTGAGCAGGCGCTGGCAGAGTAAATGCTGTTGCAGTGTCAGGGAGTCAGCGTCGCGGGACGTCTGGCTCCGGTTGATCTCAGCGTTAATGCGGGTGAATGGATACATCTGGTGGGCCCGAATGGCGCGGGAAAAAGTACTTTGCTCAGTGCGCTGTCGGGATTATTACCGGCTCAAGGCGTGATTCAGCTTGCAGGAATGTCGTTGAGCCGCTTAAGCGGGTCCGCGCTGGCTCAGTGGCGTGCCTGGTTACCGCAACAACAGGCCGCGTTAGGGACCATGCCCGTCTGGCACTATCTACGATTGCATTTCTCTTCGGCGTCGCCGCAGGCAGATGTCACACTCAATGATGTGCTGACGCAACTCAGCGTACAGGACAAATTAACCCGTAAGCTGACGCAGCTCTCCGGAGGCGAATGGCAGCGCGTGCGGCTGGCGGCGGTGGTGATGCAAATCCATCCAGCGATCAATCCTCACGGCAAGCTTTTAATTCTGGATGAGCCACTGACGGCGCTGGATGTCGCACAGCAGCGAGCCGTGGACAAATTGCTGCTCCAGCTGTGCCGCGCCGGTATCGCGGTGATTGCCAGCGGCCACGATCTTAACCACAGTCTGCGCCATGCTGACCGCGTAGGGTTGATGCATCAGGGGGAAGTGGTCATGCAGGGACGTGCGCGGGAAGTCCTCACCGCCGCCAATCTCTCTCCGCTTTACCAAACCGAGTTTGAACAATTGGATACGCCGCAAGGCCCTTTGCTGTTTATTCCCTGAATAACATTGCCTGTTAAGCAGATTTGCCGCTAAAGTGTCATCCGGGCGACGGATTTAGGGACATTCTGATGCGAATAACGGTATTTCTTCTGATGATGCTGCTGGCTGGGTGTAGTAGCCATCACGCGCCGCCGCCGAATGGCCGTCTTTCTGATTCCATCACCGTGATTGCTCAACTCAACGATCAGTTAGGTCGCTGGCGTGGCACACCTTATCGCTACGGTGGATTAAGTCGAGGCGGTGTAGACTGCTCTGGTTTTGTTTATCTAACCTTCCGCGATAAATTCGATATGCAACTGCCGCGTTCTACCGTCGACCAGACGGATATTGGTACACGCATTGATAAACGCGATTTGCTGCCCGGTGATCTGGTCTTCTTTAAAACGGGCAGCGGAGAGAATGGCCTGCATGTGGGTATTTATGATACCGATAACACCTTTATCCACGCTTCTACCAGCCAGGGCGTGATTCGCTCTTCACTGGATAATGTCTATTGGCGCAAGGTATTTTGGCAGGCACGTCGTATCTGAGTGATTACCATACCAGTGCTGAATGACCTATTCTCTTCATGGTTTTTCAGCCGATTTATTATTGAATTCCCCTCGAATTTAACTCTCATTTAAAATGGCACTTTACCTGCGACCGCATTAATACTAAAAATAAGACTGAATTTATTTAATGAGTATGGACAACCACCCCGGTTATTTGGCTTAAGTTTTATTTATGGCTTAAAACGGTTTAATCAGGCAAAAAATTGCGTCTCTTCTAACGTTTGGTCCTATTGCCTGACCGTTTTCATTGATATACGATGCGCCAATTGCCACTGCTTCTGGCTGCTAAAATGAAAGTCCATTTATCTGCCGACTATCAGTCGGAAACCTGGTTCTATCCAGTTTATACACTGGCGGGCCAGCTGACTGCGGTCGAGCTGGTGACGCAATTCGTCCACGACAGCGCACCTATTACGCTGCCGCAGGATTTGCTGTTGCCGCAATTAGACGATGCGCAGCAATTACGGTTAATGCAGAGCCAGCTTTCTTTACTGGAAAAGTACCGTGACTTTTTTGAGCTACATCAAATTATCGCTCTGGTTCGTATTGATGATTCGATGGCGTTAACGCTGCTTGAAAGTGAATTTCTGTTAAGGAAATTTAAACAACTTCCTTTTATTATTCTCGATATTAGCGAAACGTTTCCGCAATTAGCGCGCGGAAAAGCGCAGCCACTTTTGGCCACATTACAGCAGGAATTCCGTTTATCGCTTTCCCAATTTGGTGCGGGTAAAGCACCTGCGACCGCAGTTTACGATAATCTCTTTAGTGTACTGAAACTGGATAAAACCTTTATACAAGGCCTGGCTAAACGTGCATCTTTTACACCCTTTATCCAAACGGTCATCGATAATTTCTCAGATTATGCCGATCAGCTCATAATATGTGGTGTTGACGATAACGTCATGCTGGAGAAAGTCAGCACCCTGAGCGGAGCTCAACTGCAAGGCAATTTGTTCCCGGTTGTCAAAGCGGAACGGTTAGGTGATCTTATTTATCCTGATGTGACTTCGCATACCCCTTCACAGCAGTAGTCCTTTCAACTGTCATCCGCTGACGCCCAGCGTTACACTGAACCCTATTCTTTAAACTCACTGTCGGTGCTTTTCGTGTGCACCTTCTGGAGTGGTGATGCAATTTATTAACAGCTGGCAGCAAGAGCTGTCGGGATGCTATACGGCGCTGATGCCAACGCCGTTGGAAGGCGGGCGTCTGTTCTATCATAACGCGCCGCTGGCGGCAGAAATGGAACTGGATGCCGGGCTCTTCACTGGGCAGGGGCACGGCGTCTGGAGTGGTCGTGAACTATTGCCAGGTATGGCACCGCTGGCACAGGTTTACAGCGGACATCAATTTGGCGTGTGGGCCGGCCAACTGGGTGATGGGCGTGGCATTCTGCTGGGTGAACAGCAACTGACGAACGGACGTAAACTCGACTGGCATTTGAAAGGGGCGGGATTAACGCCCTATTCGCGTATGGGGGATGGCCGGGCGGTGATTCGTTCCAGCGTGCGTGAGTTCCTGGCTTCGGAAGCGCTGCATCATTTGGGGATTCCCACCACTCGCGCGCTGGCTCTGGCGATTGGCGATGAGCCGGTGCTGCGTGAAACGCAGGAACGCGGGGCAATGCTGATGCGCATCGCTGAGAGTCATCTGCGTTTTGGTCACTTTGAACATTTTTACTATGGCGGCGAGCAGGATAAGGTCCGGCAACTGGCGGATTACGCCATTCATCATCACTGGCCGCAGCTAAGCGATGACGCTGACCGCTATGTGCTGTGGTTTACCGATATCGTGAAACGCACTGCCAGCCTGATCGCCCAATGGCAGAGCGTAGGTTTTGCGCATGGCGTGATGAACACCGACAACATGTCGATCCTCGGACTGACGCTGGATTATGGTCCGTATGGCTTCCTTGATGATTACCAGCCCGGATTCATCTGCAATCACAGCGATTATCAGGGGCGCTATTCCTTTGAGAATCAGCCGATGATTGGTTTGTGGAACCTCAACCGTCTGGCGCATGCATTGTCAGGGTTGATGAGCACGGATCAGTTAAAACAGGCGCTCAGCCAGTATGAAACGGAACTGATGCGGGTCTGGGGTGAGAAGATGCGCGCTAAACTGGGTCTTCTGACTGCCGATGCCAATGACAACGCGATTCTGACGCAACTGCTGTCGCTGATGACACAAGAGCGAAGCGATTACACGCTGACCTTCCGCTTACTGAGTGAGACGCAGCAGCATCAACAGCGTTCGCCGCTGCGTGATGAATTTATCGATCGCGAGGCGTTTGACCACTGGTACGACGGCTATCGTCAGCGTCTGCTGCAGGATGAAGCATCAGATGAACAACGCCAGCAGGTCATGAAAGCGGCCAACCCGGCGCTGGTGTTGCGCAATTATCTGGCACAGCAGGTGATTGAAGAAGTCGAGCAGGGTGAGAAGGCGGCGCTGGAGCGGCTCCATCTGGCCTTACAGCAGCCATTTGATGATGCGGCCGTCAGCGCAGAGTTACGCCAACGGCCGCCAGAGTGGGGCAAAACGCTGGAGGTGAGTTGCTCCAGCTAAGGTGATTAAAAACGGCTGTCGACCGCGGCAGCCAGTTTCTCCAGCACTTCGGCGCTGTCTTCCCAGCTCAGGCAGGGATCGGTAATGGACTGACCGTAGTTTAACGGTTCACCGCTCACCACTTTCTGATTGCCTTCCTGCAGGAAGCTTTCAATCATCACGCCTGCGACCGCACGGGATCCCGCACGAATCTGTGCTGCCACATCATCCGCAACATCGCGCTGGCGACGATGCTGTTTCAGGCAGTTACCATGGCTGAAGTCGATGATCAGCTGTTCCGGCAAATTAAAGTCACGCAGATTTGCGGCCGCGGCCGCGACATCTTCGGCGTGGTAGTTAGGTTGACGACCACCGCGCAGAATGACATGACCATGCGGATTGCCGCTGGTCTGATAAATCGTCATCTGACCGTGCTTATCCGGCGAAAGGAACATATGGCTGACGCGTGAGGCGCGAATGGCATCCACCGCGATTTGCACATTGCCGTCCGTACCGTTTTTAAAACCAACGGGGCACGACAGTGCCGAAGCCATTTCTCGGTGGATCTGACTCTCTGTGGTGCGTGCACCAATGGCGCCCCAGCTGATCAGGTCTGCAATAAACTGGCCGATCACCATATCGAGGAACTCGGTGGCGGTCGGCATACCGGTGGCGTTGATATCCAGCAACAGTTTACGGGCAATGGCGATGCCGCGATTAACGTCGAAACTGCCATCCAGATCCGGATCTGAGATCAATCCTTTCCAGCCGACCACCGTGCGCGGTTTTTCGAAGTAAGCGCGCATCACGATTTCCAGACGGTCCTGATAACGTTCGCGTAACACGTTGAGGCGTTCGGCATATTCCAGCGCGGCTTTAGGGTCGTGCAGCGAGCACGGGCCGATAATCACCAACAGGCGTGGATCTTCGCCGGTTAAAATACGTGCAATACGCTGGCGCGCAGCGGTGACGGTGGCCGCCACCTCCGGTGAAATGGGGTGTTCTTGCGCAAGCGCAGCAGGCGTTAGCAGGCTGCCGATGCGCGCAGTACGCAGTTCATCAGTCTTGTTCATTGGGATTCTCAAAATCTGTTCTTCGCAACGGTGAAATACCGGGAAGTGATGGTGGTCACAATAAACCAATAGGCCGCGAATTCAACCCGCTAAAAAGAAAGGTGAGCGAAACAAGACGGAAGCCAGGCTTTACGGCCTGGCGTACCGATTAATACATGCTGCGGCGCAGACCCATGATGTCGAGGATTTTGGTGGCAATCTCCTCGACCGAATAGTTGGTACTGTTAAGGTAACGAATCTGATGCGTGCGGAAGAGCGCTTCCACTTCTCCCACTTCGAGCCGGCACTGGCGCATTGAGGCATAACGGGTATTCTCTGCACGCTCTTGCCGAATCGCCGCCAGACGTTCAGGATCGATGGTTAATCCAAACAGCTTATGTTGATGGGCGCGTAACGCCGGCGGCAATTTTAGGTTATCCATGTCATCGGCGATAAAGGGATAGTTTGCCGCACGTACACCAAACTGCATTGCCAGATAGAGGCTGGTGGGTGTTTTGCCACAGCGAGAGACGCCGAGCAAAATGACCTGCGCATCTTCCAGACCACGCAGTGAAATACCATCATCGTGCGCCAGGGTGTAATCAATTGCGGCAATACGCGCATCATACTTGCCGAGATTGCTCGCCGTCAGACCATGGGTTCGGTGCGCCACTGGCATTGAAGCAACGCCCAGTTCACTTTGCAACGGGCCCACTAATGCCTGCACGATGTCCTGACAAAAGCCTTCGCTTTCCAGAATGATTTCGCGCACATCCGGGGTGACGATGGAAAAGAACACAATCGGACGTACGCCGCTTTGCTGATACAGCGCGTTAATCTGCGCCTTCACCGCCTGAGCTCGCTGAACATTCTCAACAAAGGGCAGGGTCACACTATTGATGTTCACAGGGAATTGCGACAAAACGGCATGCCCCAATACCTCCGCGGTAATGGCGGTACCGTCTGAAATGTAGAACACACTGCGCTCAGTGCTCATAGGCGAAATCCCCTCTTATTTACTTTTGCGTAACAATGTCATTGCTGATATTTCATTTTAATTAAAAATAAAATGAAATATCCATATCGTTAGCGCTTTCTGCTGGAATTTGATTTGTGTGATGAACAATATTAGATGAAATGCTGTTTTGAAAACGGCTATTTCCCCGCAATTTTTATCACAAGGTAAAAATAAAGTCTGAATCTGTTGCGCAACAAAAAGCAATGGCTAACCCTCTGAAAAGGGGAAAAATATCGTTGCGGCCATGTTTCAGCATTAAATAAGCCCGTTGCGCAACGCTAGCACTAACAGGTACTAGTCCGATTTTGCGTTTCTTTTTCTGCTTTAACGATTCAACACTTAGTCTTTATTAATTGATTGTGCCAGGCTGTTTTGGCGAATAGCAAATTGTTCCATGTGCTCCAATCATTTAAATGAAGGATAATCTCAATGTCCAATCAAGACCAACAGTCGCTAGTGCTCTGGTACAACCAGCTTGGCATGCATGATGTTGATCGGGTGGGGGGCAAGAATGCTTCCCTGGGAGAAATGATTACTAACTTGTCGTCATTGGGCGTCTCCGTGCCTAACGGCTATGCCACGACATCTTACGCCTTTAATCTGTTTCTCGATCAAAGCGGACTGAACCAGCGCATTTATGATTTGCTGGACAAAACGGATATTGATGATGTTGAAGAGCTGGCTAAGGCCGGTAAACAAATTCGTCAATGGGTTGTGGACACGCCATTCCTGCCTGAGCTGGAAGAGGCGATTCGTACTGCCTATGAGCAACTCTCCTCTGATGATGCCGACGCTTCCTTTGCGGTGCGATCATCCGCCACCGCGGAGGACATGCCCGATGCCTCGTTTGCGGGGCAGCAGGAGACGTTCCTTAACGTGCAGGGCTTCGATGCGGTGCTGGTGGCCGTGAAGCACGTGTACGCTTCCTTATTTAACGATCGTGCGATCTCCTATCGTGTGCATCAGGGTTACGACCATCGTGGCGTGGCCCTGTCAGCTGGTATTCAGCGCATGGTGCGATCCGATCTTGCCTCTTCCGGCGTGATGTTCACTATTGATACTGAATCCGGTTTCGACCAGGTGGTCTTCATCACCTCGGCGTTTGGCCTCGGAGAAATGGTGGTGCAGGGGGCGGTCAACCCGGATGAGTTCTATGTGCATAAACCGACGCTGGCAGCCAATCGCCCGGCCATCGTTCGCCGCACCATGGGCTCCAAAAAGATTCGCATGGTATATGCCGATTCTCAGGAACACGGTGAGCAGGTGCGCATTGAAGATGTCGATCAGGAGCAGCGTGACCGCTTTAGTCTGACCGATGAAGAAGTGCAGGATCTGGCGCGTCAGGCGGTGTTGATTGAGCAGCACTACAAACGCCCCATGGATATCGAGTGGGCCAAAGATGGTCACACTGGCAAATTGTTCATTGTGCAGGCGCGTCCGGAAACCGTGCGGTCAAACGGTCAGGTGATGGAGCGCTATAACCTGCAAGGGAAAGGCAAGGTGCTGGCCGAAGGTCGTGCCATCGGCCATCGCATTGGCGCGGGTGAAGTGAAAGTGATTCATGACATCAGCGAAATGCACCGCATCGAAAAAGGTGATGTGCTGGTCACTGACATGACTGACCCAGATTGGGAACCGATCATGAAGAAAGCCTCCGCGATTGTCACCAATCGTGGCGGCCGTACCTGCCATGCGGCGATCATCGCGCGTGAGCTGGGCATTCCTGCTGTCGTTGGCTGCGGTGATGCCACCGACCATCTGAAAGATGGGCATAAGGTGACCGTTTCCTGTGCTGAAGGCGACACCGGTTATGTGTATCAGGATCTGCTGGACTTTGAAGTCACCAGCTCGCAAGTGGATACCATGCCGGACCTGCCACTGAAAATCATGATGAACGTCGGTAACCCGGATCGTGCCTTTGACTTCGCCTGTTTGCCGAACGAGGGTGTCGGTCTGGCACGTCTGGAATTTATCATCAACCGTATGATCGGCGTGCATCCGAAAGCCCTGCTGGAATTTGACCAGCAGACACCGGAATTGCAGCAGCAGATTCGTCAAATGATGAAAGGTTTCGACGATCCGGTTGAGTTCTACATCGCCCGTCTGACCGAAGGGATCGCTACCCTGGGTGCGGCCTTCGCGCCGAAGCGCGTCATTGTGCGCCTCTCAGACTTCAAATCGAACGAATACGCCAACCTGGTGGGTGGCGAGCGTTACGAGCCAGAAGAAGAGAACCCGATGCTGGGCTTCCGTGGCGCGGGGCGCTATGTGGCGGACAGCTTCCGCGACTGTTTCGCGCTGGAGTGTGAAGCCGTGAAACGTGTGCGTAATGAAATGGGTCTGACCAACGTCGAGATTATGATTCCATTTGTGCGCACCGTTGACCAGGCGGCGGCCGTGGTGGAAGAACTCGGTAAGCAAGGTCTGAAGCGCGGTGAGAACGGCTTGAAGGTGATCATGATGTGTGAAATACCATCAAACGCCTTGCTGGCTGAGCAGTTCCTGCAGTACTTCGATGGCTTCTCTATCGGTTCGAACGATATGACGCAACTGGCGCTAGGCCTTGATCGCGATTCTGGTGTGGTCTCGGCGCTGTTTGATGAGCGCAACGACGCCGTGAAGGCGCTGCTGTCGATGTCAATTCAGGCCGCGAAGAAACAGGGTAAATACGTGGGAATTTGCGGGCAGGGCCCTTCAGACCATGAAGACTTCGCAGCATGGTTGATGGAGCAGGGGATTGATAGCCTGTCATTGAACCCGGATACCGTGGTGCAAACCTGGTTAAATCTGGCGGAATTGGATGCTGCTAAGCAGTAATCAGACATCAATTAGGACGCGTTCGGGGTAAATCTGAAGCGTCCTTGATGAAATCATTAAGGCCAGCGCTGCTGGCCTTTTCTTTATCCATAAAAAATACAAAAAAAAAGCCCATCACAGGGGATGGGCAAAGACTACACACAGCAATTCTTCACTTTACTCAGGGGAAAAAGGTTGTTTAAAAATCAGTGGTTTGATCTCAAACATAGGATTCATGTTATTCATCAGGCTTGCTGGCGTCTTTAAGAATCCTCTTATTAGTTTAAAGCTGATAATCTTTTCTGTGCTTTTTTAACGGTTGCGCCTGATGATTCAGTTCGAAAAATAATCATTCCGTTAGCGAAATCCACCTAAAGCGCCTAAATCTGCGTTTTTTCTTAAAAATCGCTTATGAAAAATAAAAGGTGTTGCAGGCAATTATGTGACAGCGATTAAGTTGCTTTCAGCGCGGTAGGTAAGGCAAATCAGGAGTGCGAGAAGAAGGCGGTGCATTTATCTGCACCGCTCGCAGAAAAGGTCTGCTTTAAGGTTGCTCTTCCTCGTGTTCGGCAAGAGCTTCGATGACCGTTTGCGGGTCATCATCCGGGGCAGGGGCTTCATGCATCCATACGGAAACCAGACGATAGGACACGGCTAATACCACAGGACCAATAAACAGCCCAATCATGCCGAAGGCGATCAATCCACCGATAACACCGGAAAGGATCAGAATCATCGGCAAATCTGCACCCATGCGAATCAGCATCGGACGCAACACGCTATCGAGCGTACCGACCACACAACTCCACACCAGTAATATCGTGCCCCAGGTGGTATCGCCACTCCAGTAGAGCCAGATGATGGCCGGTACCAGCACCACTAACGGCCCCAACTGCACCAGGCATGTCAGAATCATCAGCACGGTGAGCAGAGTGGCGTAAGGGATGCCGGAGATTGCCAGGCCAATACCGCCCAGCACACCCTGCACCAGCGCCGTCACCACCACGCCCAGCGCCACGGCACGAATCGCTTGCCCGGCCAGTAGCACCGCCGCATCGCCGCGACGTCCGCCCATGCGATAAGCAAAGTGGCGAATGCCGTGGCCGACCTGCTCACCGCGCCAGTAGAGCAACACGCTAAACAGCAGCATGACGGCGAGGTGAATCATAAAGCGGCCGAAGTGGCCGGCTTGTGCCACAAAGAAGCCTGTGGTGCGACCAATGTAAGGTTGCAGCTGATTTAAAATCGCTGTACCGCCGCCATCGACCATTTTGTGGTAGCTGGAGTAGGTTTTGTTGCCGACATAAGGAATCTCGCGCAGCCAGACAAAGTCCGGGAAAACCAGATGGCGTTGCGTTGCCCAGGCGATGACCGGCGCGCTGTTGTCGATCAGGCTACTCACCAGCAGGGCAATCGGAATAATAAACAGCAGCAGTAATAGAATGGTCATGGCGATCACCGCCAGCGATCGTCGTCCCCACAGCAGATGCTGCAAACGGATCATTAATGGCCAGGTCGCAATCACCACCATGCTGGCCCAGGCAAAGCCCAGAATAAAGGGTTGTACCACCCACAGGCAGGCGATGATCATGATGAGAATGAACATCAACGAGAACAGCAGTTGCGGTAGATCCATACCGCGTTGCAGGCTTTTCATCACAACGTTTTGACCTCAATTAATCCTTCGTGGTGGACCGCGTGGGCCCTGATCAATGATGAGCTATTTCCTGAAAATTAAACAGAAAAAAGCAGGGCGCGCGAAGGTCTTTCCTGAAAAAACAGCAGGCGATAAAAAAATATGATAAAACCAATGGTTGAAAAAAATAACCACGCAAACGTTTACAACATCTCGGTCACGCAATAATGATCCCACAGATTTCCCAGGCGCCAGGCCTCGTTCAACTGGTGCTGACATTCCTGCAGTCATTAAAAGAACAAGGCTTCACCGGCGATACCGCCACCAGTTATGCCGATCGTCTCTCGCTTTCTACCGATAACAGCATTTATCAGCTGTTACCCGATGCCGCGCTGTTTCCGCGTTCGACGGCGGACGTGGCATTAATCGCGCGTCTGGCAGGTGAAACGCGGTTTAACAGCCTGGTGTTTACCCCACGCGGCGGCGGAACGGGTACCAACGGTCAGTCACTCAATCAGGGCATTGTGGTCGACATGTCGCGCTACATGAATCGCATCCTTGAAATCAATCCTGAACAGGGTTGGGTGCGTGTGGAAGCGGGCGTGGTGAAAGATCAGCTCAATGCCTGGCTGAAGCCTTATGGATTCTTCTTTTCGCCGGAGCTCTCCACCAGTAATCGCGCTACCTTAGGTGGCATGATCAATACCGATGCATCCGGGCAGGGTTCGCTGGTGTATGGTAAAACCTCGGATCACGTGGAGGGATTGCGGGCGGTTCTGCTCGGCGGTGATATCCTGGATACCCGCGCGATGCCCACCGAACTGGCTGAGCAATTAGCAACAACACCGACAGCCGAAGGGCGCATCTATCAACAGGTGTTAAACCGCTGTCGTGATCAGCGTGACCTGATTCTGGATAAATTCCCTAAGCTTAACCGCTTCCTGACCGGTTATGACTTGCGTCATGTGTTCAGCGATGACATGCAAACCTTCGATCTGACGCGCTTGTTATGCGGTGCAGAAGGGACGCTGGCCTTTATTACGGAAGCGCGTCTGGACATCACGCCGATCCCTAAAGTGCGTCGTCTGGTGAACATCAAGTATGACTCCTTTGACTCTGCGTTGCGTAATGCCCCTTTCATGGTGGAAGCCAAAGCGCTGTCAGTGGAAACCGTGGATTCTAAAGTGTTGAATCTGGCACGAGAGGATATTGTCTGGCACTCGGTAAAAGAGCTGATTACCGATGTGCCGGATAAGGAAATGCTCGGTCTGAATATTGTTGAATTTGCCGGTGACAACGGCGAATTAATCGAACAGCAGGTCAACAGCTTGTGCGCTCGGCTGGAGGAGTTGATGGCGCAGCAGCAGGGCGGTGTGATCGGCTATCAGCTGTGTAATGATTTAGGCGGTATCGAGCGCATTTATAATATGCGCAAAAAAGCGGTGGGCTTGCTGGGCAACGCCAAAGGGCGCGCTAAGCCGATTCCGTTTGTGGAAGACACGGCAGTACCGCCAGAACAACTGGCGGATTACATTGTCGATTTCCGTGCTTTGCTCGATAGCCATGGCCTGAGTTACGGCATGTTTGGCCATGTGGACGCCGGTGTTCTGCACGTGCGTCCTGCGCTCGACATGTGCGATCCGCAACAAGAGATGCTGATGAAGCAAATCTCCGACGAAGTGGTGGCGCTGACCGCGCGCTACGGCGGATTACTGTGGGGTGAACACGGTAAAGGATTCCGCGCGCAGTACAGCCCGGAATTTTTTGGCGAGACGCTGTTCAACGAACTGCGCGCGATTAAAGCGGCCTTTGATCCTGATAATCGCCTGAACCCCGGCAAGATATGCACCCCGCTGAGCAGCAACGAGCCGATGATGCAGGTGGATGCGGTGAAACGTGGCACTTACGATCGTCAGATTCCGGTCACGGTGCGAACTGACTGGCGCGGCGCCATGGAGTGCAACGGCAACGGCTTATGCTTCAACTTTGATGCGCGTAGCCCGATGTGCCCATCGATGAAGATTACCCGCAACCGTATCCATTCGCCGAAAGGACGCGCGACGCTAACGCGTGAATGGTTGCGTTTGCTGTCAGAGCAGGGCGTTGATCCCTCTCAGCTGGAACAGGCGCTGCCGAAACAGGGGGCCAGCCTGCGCACACTGATCCAACGCACGCGTAACTCCTGGCACGCGAAGCAGGGCGAGTATGACTTTTCTCATGAAGTGAAAGAGGCGATGTCAGGCTGTTTAGCCTGCAAAGCCTGTTCGACGCAGTGCCCGATTAAGATTGATGTACCGGGCTTCCGCTCGCGCTTCCTGCAGCTTTATCACACGCGCTATTTGCGTCCGGTGAGCGATCATTTGGTGGCCACCGTTGAGAGTTATGCGCCTTTGATGGCCAAAGCGCCTAAGGTGTTCAACTTCTTCCTTAAGCAACCGTGGGTGCGCGATCTCAGTAAAACCCACATTGGCATGGTCGATCTGCCGTTGCTTTCATCGCCAAGTCTGAAACAGCAACTCGGTGGGCATCCAGCCATGAGCCTGACGCTGGAACAGCTGGAAGCGATGGATATCGCGCAGCGTGAAAACTGTGTGCTGGTGGTGCAGGATCCGTTCACCAGCTATTACGAAGCACAGCTGGTGACCGATTTTGTCAAATTGATTGAAAAGCTGGGCTATCGTCCGGTGTTATTACCCTTCTCACCGAACGGTAAAGCGCAGCATGTGAAAGGCTTCCTGCAGCGCTTTGCGCGCACTGCCGGTAAAACCGCCGAGTTTCTAAATCGTGTCGCCCAATTGGGGATGCCGATGGTTGGGGTCGATCCCGCAACGGTGCTGTGTTATCGCGATGAATATCAGGAAGTGCTGGGTGAGCAGCGTGGTGAGTTCAAGGTGCAACTGGTCCACGAATGGTTGCAGCAGGCCCTGAATGCGCGCGCGGTGCAAGCTGCCAGCGGCGAGGCCTGGTATCTGTTTGCGCACTGTACTGAAGTCACTGCGCTGCCCTCTACGCCGAATCAGTGGCAGGACATCTTTGCGCGTTTCGGTGCGAAGCTGGAGAACGTCAACGTCGGGTGTTGCGGTATGGCGGGGACGTACGGACATGAGAGCAAGAACCTCGAAAATTCACTGGGCATCTACGAACTCTCGTGGCATCCGCAATTACAGAAACTGCCACGTCAGCGTTGTCTGGCGACAGGTTTCTCCTGTCGCAGCCAGGTTAAACGCGCCGAGGGCAACGGCATGCGCCATCCGCTGCAGGCATTACTGGAAATGATGTAAACAAATTGTAGGAGTCGTCACAAAGCTGGATTAGAATATCCAGCCTGCGTGACGGACGAAATCACTCTGCAGGCTGGTGGCTTTATCCCACTCGCCGCTGAGCGCCAGTTGATGACACAAACGAGTCAACGACAGGCGCGCCAGTTGATAGGCCTGAATACGGAATAAACGGTCGCGATCGGCATTGCCCATCTCCTGCACTAAGCGGTGATGGAGCTTGCCCATGGCATGCAGATAGCTTTGGTCGTCGCCGTTAAGCTCGCAGATTTCTGCCATGTCGAGACAGGTGTCGTTAAAGCGACGCAGTTGGTCAATAGTACAATCGGTGCGGTTGAGCTTAGCCTGAGCCATGTAGAAGTCGACGGTGATATCACGCACTGAAAACTTATATTCATCGATTTTGTGTTGTAACCAGGCTGAGACGGTAAGCGTCATGTCGCTACCCTAAATGGGTTAATGATAATCATTATCATATTCAACCGCGTCAGGAATGCAATTCCCGCAATGAAATTTTATTGATTTCCTTTGCCTGTTACTAAAATCGGCAATAACAATCTCTTTACATTGAAGAAAGGCGTAACCTATCAATCATGACGATGTCGTAAAGTTGAATTTCTAAATTTTACGTCATTTTAACGGGTTACGCTGGCGTGGCGCGCACGGGAATGCCGCTCACAAGCTCGATTGAAGAGACTATGCTTAATAAAGCAACAGTAAAAAACAGCACGAGATGATTATCCCTGCAAAACAAGAGGTTGAAGTGGTATCTGATATCACTACCATAGGGGGATAGCCTGAAAAGGCCCAGACTTACGAGGTAGCACTATGTCATCAGTAAATGCAGCTTCCTTTTCACCCGACGATTTCGTCTGGAAAGGGCTTACGCTGACCGAATCGGCAGCGAAACAGATTCTTAACCTGGTTGAGGCGGATCCTGAAGTTAAGGGCCTGAGATTGGGTGTGAAGCAGTCCGGCTGTGCCGGTTTTGGGTACGTTATGGATCTGACAAAAGAGCCAGCCGATGACGACCTGACGTTTGAGCAATTCGGCGCAAAATTATTTGTGCCTCTTCAGGCTATGCCGTTTGTTGACGGTACCGAACTGGATTATGTCCGTGAAGGCCTGAACCAGATTTTTAAATTCAACAACCCTAAAGCTCAGCACGCCTGCGGGTGCGGTGAGAGTTTTGGCGTCGAGTAAGTAAAATGTCACGACACAGCGAAGCATCTGACGATGTACAAACGTGGGAAGGTAGCCTGAATTATAAAGAAGGCTTCTTTACCCAGTTGCAAACCGACGAATTGGCACACGGCATCAATGAAGATGTGGTGCGTGCCATTTCGGCCAAACGTAACGAACCTGAGTGGATGCTGGAATTCCGCCTCAAGGCCTTCCGTGCCTGGTTAGAGATGGAAGAACCACATTGGTTGAAAGCCAACTACGCCTCACTCGATTATCAGGACTACAGCTACTATTCCGCGCCGTCTTGCGGCAATTGCGATGATAGTTGCGCGTCTGAACCGGGTGCGAAGCAAACGTCTGGCAGCGTAGCGTCAAGCGATTACCTGACGAAAGAAGTGGAAGACGCTTTCAATCAGTTGGGTGTTCCGGTACGTGAAGGACGTGAAGTCGCCGTTGATGCGATTTTTGACTCTGTTTCCGTATCCACCACCTATCGTGACAAACTGGCTGAGCAAGGCATTATCTTCTGCTCATTCGGTGAAGCGATTCACGATCATCCAGAGCTGGTGCAGAAGTATCTCGGTACTGTGGTTCCCCACAACGATAACTTCTTCGCAGCATTGAACTCTGCTGTGGCTTCAGACGGTACTTTTGTTTACATCCCCAAAGGCGTGCGTTGCCCGATGGAGCTGTCGACTTATTTCCGTATCAACGCGGCGAAAACGGGTCAGTTCGAACGTACCATTCTGATCGCCGATGAAGACAGCTATGTCAGCTACATCGAAGGCTGCTCCGCGCCGGTGCGTGACACTTACCAGCTGCACGCCGCAGTGGTTGAAGTGATCATCCACAAAAACGCCGAAGTGAAATATTCCACCGTACAGAACTGGTTCCCGGGCGGTGAAGGCGAGGGCGGTATCCTCAACTTCGTGACCAAGCGCGCGCTGTGTGAAGGCGACCACAGCAAGATGTCATGGACACAGTCAGAGACGGGATCAGCCATCACCTGGAAATACCCAAGCTGTATCCTGCGTGGTGATTACTCTGTGGGTGAATTCTACTCTGTCGCACTGACCAGCGGCCGTCAGCAGGCGGATACCGGTACCAAGATGATCCACATTGGTAAAAACACCAAGTCGACCATCATCTCGAAAGGGATCTCTGCCGGTAAGAGTGAGAACACTTATCGTGGTCTGGTAAAAATCATGCCAACCGCGACCAACGCGCGTAACTTCACCCAGTGTGACTCGATGCTGATTGGTGCCGAGTGCGGTGCGCACACCTTCCCGTATGTGGAAACGCGCAACAACACAGCACAGCTGGAACATGAAGCCACCACCTCGCGTATTGGCGAAGACCAGATGTTCTACTGCCTGCAGCGCGGCATTAGCGAAGAAGATGCGATCTCGATGATCGTCAACGGCTTCTGCAAAGATGTTTTCTCCGAGCTGCCACTGGAATTCGCCGTGGAAGCGCAAAAACTGTTGGCTATCAGCCTTGAGCACAGTGTGGGCTGATGCCACACGCGTTGCCGGAAGCAATGTGAAGGAAAGAGTATGTTAAGCATTAAAGATTTACAGGTTAGCGTTGAAGACAAAGAGATTTTGCGCGGTCTGAACCTTGAAGTGAAGCCGGGCGAAGTCCACGCCATCATGGGCCCTAACGGCTCGGGTAAAAGTACCCTGTCTGCAACGCTGGCAGGTCGTGAAGATTACGAAGTCACTGGCGGTTCGGTCAGTTTCCATGGCAAAGATCTGCTGGAACTCGAACCAGAAGAGCGCGCGGGCGAAGGCATCTTCATGGCGTTCCAGTACCCGGTCGAGATTCCGGGCGTCAGCAACCAATTCTTCCTGCAGACTTCTGTGAATGCGGTGCGCAAATACCGTGAGCAGGAAGAGCTGGATCGTTTTGATTTCCAGGACTTCATCGAAGACAAAATTAAACTGCTGAAGATGCCTGAAGATCTGCTGACCCGTTCAGTGAACGTTGGCTTCTCCGGTGGTGAGAAGAAGCGTAACGACATTCTGCAGATGGCCGCTCTTGAGCCAGAATTGTGCATCCTGGATGAAACCGACTCTGGTCTGGATATCGATGCGCTGAAAATCGTCGCTGAAGGCGTTAACAGCCTGCGTGACGGTAAGCGTTCATTCATTATCGTGACCCACTACCAGCGCATCCTGGATTACATCAAGCCAGATCACGTGCACGTGCTGTATCAGGGCAAAATCGTTAAGTCTGGCGATTTCTCGCTGGTTAAACAGCTGGAGGAGCAAGGCTATGGCTGGCTTACCGACGAAGAGTGATAACGCCCTGCAACAGTGGCATCACCTGTTTGAATCGCGCGGTGAGGTGCGTTCTCTGCAGGCACAGCAGCACTGGCAGCAATTAATGCGTGTCGGCTTGCCGACCCGTAAGCATGAAAACTGGAAATACACCGCGCTGGATGGCCTGTTCGCCAACCAGTTCGTGCTGCCAGAAGCGCAGACCGTTACGGCGGAGCAGGTTGCTGAATTGGCGCTGCCGGTGGATGCGGTGCGTCTGGTGTTTGTTGATGGCCGCTTCCAGCCTGAGCTGAGTGCGCGCGACACCGATCTGTTTGACGTGCAGCACAGCCGTGCGGCTGAACGCCGCCCGTTGCCGGCTGCGGTGCAGCCAGAAGTGTTCCTGCATCTGACCGAAAGCCTGGCGGAAGAAGTGACTTCCATTCGTCTGGCGCGCGGCAAGTCGGCGGCACGTCCGCTGTATTTACTGCACATCACCAGCGGCAAAGCCGATGCGTTGAACACCGTTCATCACCGCCATCATCTTGAGCTGGAGCAGAGCGCCGAAGCTGAAGTGATTGAGCATTACGTGACGCTGAACGGTGCGGCACACTTCACTGGTGCTCGCTTTACCTTTGCCGTCGCCGACAATGCCCAACTGAAACACATCAAGCTGGCGTTTGAAGAGAGCAGTAGCTATCACTTTGCACACAATGATATCGTGATTGGTCGTGATGCGCAGGTCAGCAGCACCAGCTTCCTGCTGGGTGCCGGCTTGTCTCGTCACAACACCAGCGTGCAGCTCAACGGTGAAAACACCCAGCTGTCACTGAACAGTCTGGTGCTGCCGATCAACGCAGAAGTGGCGGATACCCGCAGCTATCTGGAACACAACAAAGGCTACTGCCTGAGTCGTCAGCTGCACAAAACCATCTCGCGCGATAAGGGCCGTTCGATTTTCAACGGTCACATTAAAGTGGCGAAGCATGCACTGAAAACTGACGGACAGATGACCAACAACAACCTGTTGCTCGGTCGCCTGGCGGAAGTGGACACCAAGCCGCAGCTGGAAATCTATGCGGATGATGTGAAGTGCAGCCATGGCGCAACGATTGGCCGTATCGACGATGAGCAGATGTTCTATCTGCGCTCGCGTGGTATCCCTGAAGATGCCGCACAGCAGATGATTATCCATGCGTTCGCAGCTGAATTGACCGAACTGCTGGAAGAAGAACCGCTGCGCCAGCTGGTGCTGGAACGCATTAGTGCGCGTTTCCCTGGAGTTGAGTTATGACTTTCGATCTCGAACGAATCAGAGCGGAATTTCCGATTCTGAAACGTGAGGTCAACGGACATCCGCTGGCCTACCTTGATAGCGCGGCCAGCGCTCAGCGCCCGCTCGCGGTTATCAATGCGGAAAGTTATTTTTACCAGCACGGCTATGCCGCCGTGCACCGTGGCATCCACTCGCTCAGTGCGCAAGCCACCACCGATATGGAAAACGTGCGTACGCAAGCCTCGCGTTTTCTCAATGCGGCATCGCCAGAAGAGATTATCTTCGTTAAAGGCACCACTGAAGGCATCAATCTGGTGGCCAACAGTTGGGGCGGCAGTCAGCTGCAATCGGGTGATAACATCATCATCACGGAGATGGAGCACCACGCTAATATCGTGCCGTGGCAGATGGTGGCGCAACGCACCGGGGCTGAGATTCGCGTTCTGCCGCTTAACGAGCAAGGCGAATTAGCCCTTGAGCAACTGAGTGGGTTGATCGACAGCCGCACACGCCTGCTGGCGGTGACGCATGTTTCCAACGTGCTCGGTACCGTAAACCCGGTAAAAGCCATCGTCGCACAGGCGAAAGCCGCTGGCGTGATCACGCTGGTAGACGGTGCTCAGGCGGTGATGCATCACAAGGTGGATGTGCAGGATATCGATTGCGATTTCTACGTCTTCTCGGGCCATAAAATTTATGGGCCGACCGGCATCGGCGTACTGTATGCGCGTAAAGCACTGCAGGAGATCATGCCACCGTGGGAAGGCGGCGGTTCAATGATCGATCAGGTGATGCTGCCAACTGGCACCACCTGGAACAGCACGCCATGGCGTTTTGAAGCCGGCACACCGAATACCGGTGGCATTATCGGCTTGGGCGCGGCGCTGAACTGGATCAGTGAGCTGGGTTTAGATGTCATCAACGAACGTGAGACGTCACTGATGCGTTATGCATTAGATAAGCTCGCGTCGGTGCCAGACCTGATCATTTACGGTCCTGCACAGCGCAGTGGCGTGGTGGCATTCAACCTTGGTAAGCATCATGCATTCGATGTCGGGAGTTTCCTCGATCAATACGGCATTGCGATCCGCACCGGCCATCATTGTGCTATGCCACTGATGCGCCATTATGCGGTGCCCGCGATGTGTCGTGCCTCGTTTGCACTGTATAACAGTGAAGAAGAAGCCGATCGCCTGGCAGCAGGTTTGACGCGTATTCATCGTCTGCTGGGCGGTTGAGCAGATTTCAGGAGTTATCCATGGCGAATTTGCCAGAGAAAGAGAAGCTGGTGCGCAACTTTAACCGTTGCGCTAATTGGGAAGAGAAGTATCTCTACATCATTGAACTCGGTGCGAAATTACCAGAATCCTCTGAAAGCTTACAGCAGCCAGAGTATGTGATTTCCGGTTGCCAGAGCCAGGTGTGGATCCGCATGACCCCACAAGCTGATGGCACCATCGCCTTTGAAGGGGACAGTGATGCCGCCATCGTTAAGGGCTTGATTGCGGTGGTATTTAGCCTCTATCAGGGCTTGCAAGCGCAGGAGATTCTCGCGCTGGATGTCGGTCATTGGTTCGCAGAATTAGAGTTGACTCAACACCTCACTCCTACACGTTCTCAAGGATTGGAAGCGATGATTCGCGCGATCCGTCATAACGCTCAAAGCCTCAGCTAAGTTACACTCTCCAGACCCCGGCATGACCGGGGTCTGTTCCATCCGACAAAGAGAAAATTGCATGAAACCAGCGTTACGTTTAGCCGGTGCATTGCTGTTGTCCTGCTTCGGACTTTCTGCACCTGCATTTGCAACGGAATATCCCCTGCCAGCCGATAACAGCCGTTTAATTGGCGAGAATACCCTGACCACTGTCCCTGACGACAAACGGCCCTTAGAGAGCATCGCAGCGCATTATAAGATTGGGATGCTCGGCATGCTGGAGGCCAATCCTGGTGTCGATCCCTGGCTGCCCAAAGCGGGGACGCAACTGACGGTTCCATTACAAATGCTGCTGCCTGATGCACCTCGTGAAGGCATCGTCATCAACCTTGCGGAGCTGCGTCTCTACTACTATCCGAAAGGGGAGAATCGCGTGGTGGTGTATCCGATCGGAATCGGCCAGTTGGGCGCTGCGACACCCAGTATGGTCACCAGCATCAGCCAGAAAATCCCCAATCCCACCTGGACGCCTACCGTCAATATCCGCAAACGCTACGCGAAAGAGGGCATCACCTTACCGGGTGTCGTTCCGGCCGGGCCAGACAACCCGATGGGTCTGTTTGCGATGCGTCTGGCGCGCGGGACCGGCCAGTATTTGATCCACGGCACCAACGCCGATTTCGGTATTGGGATGCGCGTGAGCTCGGGCTGTATTCGTTTGCGTCCGGATGATATCGAAGCGCTGTTCAACAGTGTGCCGAAGGGAACGAGGGTGCAGATCGTTAACGAGCCGATCAAGTATGCGGTGGAACCGGATGGCAAGCGTTACGTAGAGGTGCATCAGCCGTTGTCGCGCAATGAGAAGGACGATCCGCAAACGATGCCGATTGCGTTGACCGCAAAATCTAAGGCGTTTATCAATAGCCAGAAGAGTGACACGGCACTGATCAAAGAGGCGATGGCGCGTCGTTCAGGGATGCCCGTACTGGTGAGCAGCGGCGAACCCGTTACGCAGGACACGGCGTTACCGGATGTACTGCAAACGCAGCAGAGTGGCGCTGGGGCAGGACAAGCGACCATCAGTCAGGCGATGGGTGAGAGCGGCGCGAAACCCTGATTCAGAACCAAAATCAGGACAAAAAAAATGGTGCCACATGGGCACCATTTTTCAAACCAGAACTCTTACTTACGGTAAGAGTGAGCCTGGTTGTCCAGACGCTGGTTAGCGCGAGCTGCGTCATCTTTAGCAGCCTGAACGTCAGAACGGATTGCGTTCACGTCGTTGCTCAGCTGGTCAACTTTAGCGTTCAGAGTCTGAACGTCTGAAGACAGCTGGTCGATTTTAGCGTTGCTTGAGCAACCAGCCAGCAGAGTTGAACCCAGAATTACCGCGCCCAGTACCAGTTTAGTACGATTCATTATTAATACCCTCTAGAATTGAGTTAATCTCCATGTAGCGTTACAAGTATTACACAAAGCTTTTTGAGTTGAGAATAAATTTTTGATGAGAACATGCTTAAATTTGATCGTTCGCTCAAAGAAGCAGCGTTTCGCAGAAGATGATGAAAATATTTAGCTAAAACAGAGAGATTTAATCGGACTAACCTTAATTGTGCGGGATATTGAATAGTTATTATCGATTGGAAAAATCTGGATTTTGTATTAGCGCAAGAATAAAAAAAGCGCCCCAAAAAGGCGCTTTTAAATAAAACTTCAGGCAAAAATCAGAGTACGTGGACTGAAGCGGTGTTGGTCGTGCCACTTGGAACCAGCGCACCTGATACCATCACCACAACGTCGCCTTTCTGTGCATAGCCACTTTCCAGCGCCATTTCCTTGCCAATACGGTAGAAATCATCCGTTGAGGCAATTTCAGTCACCAGACGCGTCTCTACGCCTTTGCTCAGAATCAGCTGACGTGCGGTGGTCGCATTGGTGGTCAGCGCCAGAATGGTGGCATCCGGGAAGTATTTACGAATCGCTTTGGCAGACTTACCGCCTTCGGTCGCCACCACAATAACAGGGGCTTCCAGCTTTTCTGCTGTTTCCACTGCGCCGCGACAAACCGCTTCAGTGATGCGCATTTTGCGTGAATCCTGCAGCTCACCGATGCGTGATTTCATTACGCGGTCGGTACGCTCACAGATGGTTGCCATGATAGTCACGGATTCCAGCGGGTAACGACCCTTAGCACTTTCGCCCGACAGCATTACCGCATCAGTACCATCAAGGATGGCGTTCGCCACGTCGCCTGCTTCCGCACGGGTAGGGCGTGGGTTCTTGATCATGGAATCCAGCATCTGCGTCGCAGTGATGACCACTTTGCGTGCTTTATTACATTTCTTGATCATCATCTTCTGCGCGAAGATCACTTCTTCAACCGGGATCTCAACACCCAGGTCACCACGTGCAACCATGATGCCGTCAGAGGCTTCCAGAATCTCTTCGAAGTTGTTCAGGCCTTCCTGGTTTTCGATTTTAGAGATGATCTGGATGTGCTCGCCGCCGTGGGCTTTCAGGTGCTCGCGAATTTCCAGTACATCCGAACGTTTACGGATAAAGGAAGCCGCCACGAAGTCAACGCCTTGCTCGCAGCCGAAGATCAGGTCACGTTTGTCTTTTTCAGCCAATGCTGGCAGCTGGATAGAAACACCTGGCAGGTTAACGCCTTTGTTTTCACCGAGGTCACCGTTGTTCAGCACATGACAGACGACAGTGTTTTCTGTCACTTCAGTCACCTGCATACCAATCAGGCCATCATCGACCAACACGGTGTTGCCGATTTTCAGGTCTTCGGTGAAGCCTGCATAGGTCACAGCAACACGTTCGCTGTTACCAATCACTGACTGATCGGTGGTGAAAGTGAAAGTCTGGCCGGCTTTCAATGCAACATCGTTGCCGCCTTCCAGCTTCATGGTACGAATTTCAGGACCTTTGGTGTCCAGCAGAATCGCGGCCTGACGACCGGTTTTTTCCATGACGGCACGCATGTTAGTGATGCGCTGACCATGTTCGGCATAATCCCCGTGAGAGAAGTTCAGGCGCATGACGTTCATGCCCGCTTCCAGCAGTTGAGTCAGCATCTCTTCAGATTCGGTTTTCGGACCGATAGTACAAACAATCTTGGTCTTTTTCATGTCAGGTTTTCTGTAAGTTGTGATGGATGATAGAGGTCGGGATTCGCAGCGCAAGGCAGCGAAGTGAAAATGTGTATGGTGTTGGTTTGGATCGTACAGGAGTAAGAATAGGTGACAGAGGCTAAGCGTGCAGAGAAGTTATGCAGTACGCGAGGGAACTGGCAGAGCAGTGTTGCGCAAATCATTTGAGTTGTTTGCATAGGCACGTTAGCGCTGAAACCTTTCAGGTGGACAACGCGGCATAGTATAGACGCTAAGTATGCGAAAACCAATATAAAAGCTGAGAGAGAAAACGATACAGATCAAGGAAAGGGGTGTTGCGCAAAGAGAGAGAAAACAAAGAGTGGTGCGCTCTAATGGACTCGAACCATCGACCCCCACCATGTCAAGGTGGTGCTCTAACCAACTGAGCTAAGAGCGCATTTTAGAAATTTGGTGCGTCCGAGTGGACTCGAACCACCGACCCCCACCATGTCAAGGTGGTGCTCTAACCAACTGAGCTACGGACGCACTTGGTGCGCTCTAATGGACTCGAACCATCGACCCCCACCATGTCAAGGTGGTGCTCTAACCAACTGAGCTAAGAGCGCAACATGCTGTCAGGGCGACAGCGGGGACGAATATTAACGGCAGGCCGCGATGCTGGCAAGGGAAAAAATGATTTTCCATGACGACTGACCAGCATCTGTGCGACCCGCTGTTTTTTTAGGCATTGCGGGAGCAAATAACGGCCTGTTCAGCCACTTAGCGGGCCGCGCGCGCCAAAATTATCTGCGCCGGCAAACGTTGCAACCGAAGAATACGCCAAATCATCATGACGGCAGCAGACGTCAGGCCGACAATAAATCCGCACCAGAATCCTGCTGGACCGAGTTGCGGTACCACCCAGTCGGTGAGCGCCAGAATATAACCCACCGGCAAACCCAGCACCCAATAGGCAATCAGGGTGATAAAGAAGATTGAGCGCGTATCTTTGTAGCCGCGCAGAATCCCGCTACCTATGACCTGAATGGAATCCGAGAACTGATAGATGGCAGCGAGCAGCATAAGCTGGGCGGCCAGCGTAATCACTTCTGGATTGGCGGTGTAAAGTGCGGCGATATGTTCACGGAAGGTGACGGTGAAGATCGCTGTGATAGCGGCCATGCTGATACCGACACCTTGTCCCGTCCATGCCGCCACGCGCGCCTGTTCAGTTGAGCCCTGCCCAAGACGATATCCCACGCGGATGGTGGTCGCGACACCGAGTGACAGTGGCAAAACGAACATCAGCGAACTGAAGTTCAGCGCAATCTGATGACCCGCGACTTTGACGATCCCCAGCGGAGAGACCAGCAGCGCGACCACCGCAAACAAAGTGACTTCAAAGAACAGAGCCAGCGCAACGGGTAACCCGAGGTTAAACAGCCGTGACAAAATGACACGTGAGGGCGGAGACCAGCGGCTGTTCATGCGAATATCGCGCATGCTCGCCATGCGTTTAACCCAGAAACGCATCACGATAAACATCACCCAGTAAACCGAGGCGGTGGCGACACCACAGCCAACGCCCCCGAGAGCGGGCATACCGAAATGACCATAAATGAACACGTAGTTCAGCGGAATGTTAACCAGCAAGCCTAAAAAGCCCAGCAGCATGGCTGGCTTGGTTTTTGATAATCCATCGCACTGATTACGTGCCACCTGGAAGAACAGGTAACCGGGTGCACCCCACAATAATGCATGCAGGTAGCCTTCGGCTTTCGCGGCCAGTTGCGGATCGATATCGTGCATGGCATGAATCAGATACCCTGCATTCCACAGCACCAGCATAATCAGCAAGGCGACTGCCAGCGCCAGCCAGTACCCCTGACGCACTTGTTCCGCGATGCGTTCGCGCCGTCCTGAACCGTTGAATTGTGCAACGGTGGGCGTCAACGCCAGCAGAAGACCATGACCAAACAGAATGGCGGGAAGCCAGATAGAGGTGCCGACAGCAACGGCGGCCATATCCGTGGCGCTCACCGCACCGGCCATAATGGTATCCACAAAACCCATCGCCGTCTGAGCCACCTGAGCAAGGATGACCGGGATCGCGAGGGCCAGCAATTGACGCGCTTCTGTTAAATACTTCTGCACGTAACACCTGCTTAAATTAAGAAGAGAAGAGGGGGATATCCCCAAAGAATGCGCGGCATAGTGTAGCGGTAGCGCTGCGTTCCACCAAACTTTGATCGCATTTTGTTAAGTTAATTGTGTAAAGTTTGAACTCCGGCAAATTAAACCGCGCAACCCAAGCTGTGATAAACTGACGCAAACTTCGCAGAGGCTGAAAGTATGTTTACTGGAATTGTGCAGGGCACGGCCGAAATTATCGCCGTGGAAGAAAAAGAGTTGTTTCGTACCCATATCGTTCGTCTGCCGGAAGAGCTCTTACCGGGATTAGCGTTGGGGGCATCGGTGGCGCACAACGGTTGCTGCCTGACGGTGACGGCGATTGAGGGCGATCGCGTGAGCTTCGACCTGATCAAAGAAACCCTGCGCATTACCAACCTGGGAGAATTAGCGGTTGGCGATGTAGTGAATATTGAGCGCGCGGCGAAGTTCAGTGATGAAATTGGCGGACATTTAATGTCTGGCCATATTATGACCACTGCTGAAATCTGCAAAATCATCCAGTCAGAAAATAACCGTGAAGTGTGGTTTAAATTGCAGGATGCTTCTCAGATCAAATATATCCTGCATAAAGGTTTCGTCGGTATCGATGGCATCAGCTTGACAGTGGGTGACGTCACCAAGAGTAAATTCTGCGTGCATCTGATTCCAGAAACCCTGGAGCGCACCACGCTGGGTGCGAAAAAACTGGGGCATAAGGTGAATATTGAGATCGATCCCCATACTCAGGCGATTGTCGAGACGGTGGAACGCGTGCTGGCTCAGCGCGAAGCTGCGGCCATTGCGCTGGCGCAAGCCGCAGACGCAGAGTAATCCAATAAAAAAGGCGCCGCGGCGCCTTTTCTCTTGCTGTCATTGATTAACGCGCAACGCGTAAACCACCTTCTTTACCGCGACTAAAGACCACCTGCCACAATTGGATGTCACGCGCGCGGAAAGCGCCGGCGCAAGCATTGAGGTAATAACTAAACATCCGTTTGAAGCGATCGCCATATTTTTCTTCAAGCTGCGGCCAGGACGCCAGGAACCGTTCATGCCATGCCATTAATGTGGTGTCATAATCCGCACCAAAATTATGCCAGTCTTCCATAATAAAATGTTTTTCGCTGGCATCCGCAATCTGGCGCACAGACGGTAAACATCCATTAGGGAAGATATATTTATCAATCCAGGGATCAACATTCATGTCGGTGGTGATGGCACCAATGGTATGCAGTAAAAATATGCCGTCTGGTTTGAGATTGCGATCGGCAACATCAAAATAAGTGGCATAGTTTTTCGGCCCCACGTGTTCAAACATCCCGACAGACACAATGCGATCAAACTGCAAATTCAAATCGCGGTAATCCTGCAGCAAGATGTTGACGTCCAACCCTTCGCAGCGTTGCTGTGCCAACTTCTGCTGTTCTGCGGAAATGGTCACACCCTGCACTTTAACACCGTAGTTGCGTGCGGCAAATTCCGCCAATCCGCCCCAGCCGCAGCCGATATCCAGCAGCGTCATGCCTGGCTCAAGCTGAAGCTTGCGGCAAATCATATCCAGTTTGGCAGACTGAGCCTGTTCCAGTGTTTCAGCGTCTTTCCAGTAACCGCAGGAATACTGCATAAAGGGATCGAGCATCAGTGAAAAAAGATCGTTACCGAGGTCGTAATGCTCTTTCCCGACAATCCAGGCACGTTTTTTCGACTGTAAATTGGTTAAACGCGCGGCCGCAATACGCAAGGTATCTTTAAAATGACGCGGGAGTTGTTTATCCAGATGGTGTTGCAGAACGCGATGGAAAAAGACATCTAATTGTTCGCATTCCCACCAGCCATCCATATAACTTTCGCCCAGACCTAGCGATCCTTCCTGCAAAACACGTTTGAAAAAATCCGGATGCTTGACCTGAATATCCCAGGGGCGTGTGCCATTGACTGCAACATCAGCGCGTTCCAGTAATTCGTTGACGATGCGAAACCAGTGGTTTTCTTCAAGGCTCACTTCTTCTATACACGATGAACTCATAGCTTCTCCATCACCCTTCCGATTTGAACCTGTGGAAATAATAGTCAATTTCCTAAGGCCTGTGAGAGAACTCACGGAAAATCCGTGCGCCAGATATCCGACGTTTTACAGAGGTATGAATCTGAATAGAAATGTCTGGCACCAATCAGGAGAGGAAGATCGTGCAGACGCCATCCCAGCGACAGAGTCGCTTAAAATTAATGCAATTATGTTATTGATTTGTTGCAGAAATGCTGACCCACTGAGTATATGCTCACGTGGGTCAATATTCAACGAGTTATCGTTAGTTTGCTAACGATAATCGTTGCATCAGTGATTATCTTCGCAGGGACGGGAGGTGTGAGCAATATCACTTTGTGCGTTTAGGCTGCGTTGCCAGATGAAACCGGCCCATGCCAGAACTACCGTGGCGACCATCACCAGTGTGGTGTTGTAAAGCGCTTGTTGTAATCCGGCCGAGACCAGCAGGCTGGCAATAAAGCACAAGCCCAGTTGCAGCAGGTTTTGGAGTCCCGCCGCCTTGCCTGTGGCATGTGGGAAGGGCGCTAATGCACTGGCCACCACAATCGGATAGATGGCGCCATTCGCCAGTGCCATGCCGCAGAAGGGCAGCAGCAGTGCAATCAAAGAGGGCGCGGGCATCATCGCGACGACAAACAGACTCAAAATGCTCAGGCTGTAGAGCACCAACAGCCATGGCAGCAGTTGTGACCCTTGATAACGGCTCAGCATCGCACGGCAACCAAAGCCACCAATCAGAAACGCAATGGTCTGCGGAATATAGCTCAGACCAATATCGGCGGGGGTTAAACCCGCTGACGCCAGGATGAAGGGCGAACCGGTTAACCAGGCAAAGAAACTGGCAGAACACGCCGAGTAAATCAGCACGTTGCCGCTGTAAACACGCGTGGTGAGCAGATTCAGCCAGCCGGGTTGCGGGGTATGATCGGCTTTGGTTTTTTTAGGCGCGGCAAGTTGCAAGGTTCCGATGATCAGCAGCACGGTGATGATCGTCAGCGCGATAAAGATGCTGCGCCAGTGGAAATGGCCCATCAGCCACGCTCCCAGTAAAGGGGCCAGCGCGGGGGAAAGGGCAACCAGCGGCATAATGGTGGCGAACACTTTGTTAGCCTGGGCTTTGGGATAGCGATCGACCACCAGTGCCTGCCAACTGACTGCAGCGGCGCACACACCAACAGCCTGCACAAAGCGCAGTGCCAGCATCATGTTGACGTCCGTCACCCATAACATCCCCAGGCAACCCAGGGCAAAAATCGTCAAACCTGCCAGTAAAATCGGTTTACGTCCAAAACGGTCTGACAGCGGTCCCCAGAATACCTGCGCGCAGGCAAATCCACCGAGAAACAGACTGAGGCTGGCGCTGATGGTGCCCGGTGCGGTGGCGAAGTCGCGTTGCATGTCCCCAAAGGCGGGCAGATACATATCCGTAGCGAGGAAGCCGAGCATACTGAGCACAGCAAGGTAGGGAATAAATCCTTTTGACGACAACATAGTGATTCTCATTGGCAGATTGAACGCCGGGGAGTGTAAAAGAGTGCGTCATTCTTTGTGAAACGCTAATATTTGCGCGGTGCTGTTAAAATTTTTGAAGGCAAAAATATGTGGTCTGAATATGCGCTGGAAGTGGTGGACGCTGTCGCGCGCAATGGCAGTTTTAGTGCTGCGGCCCAGGAGTTGCATCGCGTGCCCTCTGCCGTCAGCTACACGGTGCGCCAGCTGGAAACCTGGTTGGCCGTGCCGTTGTTTGAGCGTCAGCACCGTGAGGTGGTTTTAACCCCTGCAGGCGAGCATTTTGTGCGGGAAGGGCGATCTGTTATCAAAAAAATGCTGGCAACCCGCAGGCAGTGCCAGCAACTGGCGAATGGCTGGCGCGGACAACTCAGTATTGCCGTGGATTGCATTGTAAAACCACAGCGTACCCGGCAATTGGTAAAGGACTTTTACCGTCATTTCCCGGATATGGAATTGATTATCAGCTACGAGGTATTTAACGGTGTTTGGGATGCCTTAGCGGACGGGCGGGTCGATGTGGCGATTGGCGCCACCCAGGCGATCCCTGTAGGCGGACGTTTTGCGTTTCAGGACATGGGCGCCCTTAACTGGCGTTGTGTGGTCAGTCCCGACCATCCTCTGGCCGCGCATATCGAACTTAATGAAGAAGCGCTGCGTGCCTGGCCATCGCTGGTATTGGAAGATACCTCTCGCGCATTACCACGACGCATGACCTGGACATTGGATAATCAGCGGCGTTTGGTGGTGCCAGAGTGGGAAACGGGAATGGACTGTTTGCAGGCGGGATTGTGCGTGGGCATGGTGCCAGGCCACCTTGCGCGACCTTTACTCGACAATGGCGCGCTGGTGGAGTTATCACTGCCGCAGCCGTTTCCGGAAAGCCCCTGCTGCGTCAGCTGGTCAGAACAGCGCGCGTCACCCGCGCTGGAGTGGTTACTCGCCTATCTCGGCGATGCTGAAACGCTGAACCACGAATGGCTCAGCGAAAATCAGCATTAACGGCGGTAATCGCGGAATGGACCGTCCGCCACAGAGCGGCGCTCAATCAATGTTGGCTGCACTTCTATGGTTTGCGGCTCTTCGCGTTTGCTGGTAATACGATCCAGTAACATTTCCAGTGCTTTCTCGCCCAACTGAGCCTTCGGCTGGTGGACCGTGGTCAGCGCCGGGGTGAAATAGCGCGCGTTGCGCACGTTATCATAGCCAATAACGGAGATATCCTGCGGCACGCGCAGCCCCATCTCATCGGCGGCACAAATCGCGCCCATCGCCATGATATCGCCACCGCAGAACACGGCGGTCGGACGCTGTTTCTGATTAAGGATCTGCTGCATCGCCTGATAACCCGATTCTGGCTCGAAGTCGCCCTGAACCACCCATTCCGGCCGCACGGTCACACCGGCTTCGCTCATCGCCTGCAGGAAGCCCGCATGGCGCCCCCCGCCGGTGTTGCGCTCCATTTGGCCCGGAATGGCACCAATATCACGGTGGCCGCGCTCAATCAGGTAACGACCCGCCAGATAACCGCCGTGGAAGGCGTTATCCTGCACGGTATCGGTGAAGTCGCCGCGTGAGGCGCCCCAGTCCATGACCACCATCGGGATATTGCGGTTCTCTTCCAGCATCTGCAGCAAATCGTCAGGATACTCGGAGCACATGACTAACAGACCATCCACACGCTTTTGCGCCATCATCGACAGATAAGCGCGCTGCTTTTGTAAATCGTTATGTGCGTTGCCCAGAATCAAGGTATAGCCGCGTTCGAAACAGTGGTTCTCAACGGCTTCAATAATTTCGGCAAAATAGGGCGCTTCACTGGAGGTGGCCAACAGTCCCAGCGTTTTGGTGTGATTCACCTTCAAACTACGCGCAACGGCGCTCGGCGAATAGTGCAGCTCTTTGATCGCTTCCCATACGGCGTTACGCGTTTCCTCTGCGACAAAACGCGTTTTGTTGATGACATGCGAAACGGTGGTAGTTGATACACCGGCGCGTTTCGCTACATCTTTAATTGTTGCCATGAAAAAGGTACTCCCCGGCTTATCGCAACTTACTGATAAGTATATTGTTAAACGTTTGCGTCTGCGAAGGGTTTTACGCCCTAAAAAGGGGGAAAATCTGCCGTTTCAGGCAGGGAAAACCACTTCAGCAGGCTGTAAATACAGCATGCGCAAAATCAGTTGCGCAACGAAAGGCGGCGATTCTAGCAAGCCAACGCGGATAAGACGAGATTTTTGCCCACCGCTGTGCGAAAATTGTTTTAACCCTAATAAATGTGTGACTAAGGAGTAGTGATGAGTACAGATTTAAAGCTGGCGCTAATGACCACGGTTGGCGCACTGTTGATGATTATTGCGTTTAGCTTCACCGCCATTCTTCATTAATTCAAATCGCATCAATAAAAAAAGCCGGCACTGATTAAGCGTCCGGCTTTTTTTGTGGCAAGAGCCACAGGATGTTGTTGCGCAACAATTAGCGAATAGTTTTTGGTGTCATCATACGGCGCGCACCCACATAGTGTTTCTGCCAGTAGTCTTCGCCTAATGCACTAATTTGAATGTCTTTACCGGTGCGTGGAGACTGGATGAATTTACCGTTGCCGAGGTAAACGCCCACATGATCGGCAGTCCCGCGATTATTGATGCGGAAGAATACCAAATCCCCTTTCTCCAGCATCTCACGCTTAATAGGTGCGGCATCGTGCAGGTGATACATCTCATTCGCCGTGCGCGGGAATTTGTATTTGACGAGATCTTTATAGGCATACCACACCAAACCACTGCAATCGAAACCGGTATGGGGTGAGGTGCCACCCCACTGGTAAGGCTTGCCCAGTTGTCCCATCAACTTCGTCATCGCGGTTTCGCGTGCCTTTTGGTAGCGCAAGCGGTGGGATTTGCTCATCTTAATGCCAGTGAGTCCCTGAACTTCATCGTCCACATCTGGGGACTTTTTCGCGAGGCGTTGATGGCCATACTTTTTCAATGGCGACTTCAGCAGGGATTTTTTGCGGCTGGATTTGTTTAAGGCGGTTTCGGTTTTACTCTGCTTTTTCAGCTTGAGCTTCTGCACGGTAGTCAGGCGAGACTTTTTAGCCGTTGTTTTAACCGGGCGTCGCTTGCGGCGCTCATCTTCGCGCGCACTTTTTTTCTCGGCGTTATGCAAACTGGCATTAATCGGGGCATGCTGGGAAGCAGAAGCCACGTTAAAGAACAGTTGGGCAAAGGCCAGTATGAAAAGCGTAATCAGTAAACGCATAGTCCGGTTACAGGTTAAGCAGTCTGGCAAAAAGCAGGCTGCGGCAGAGTAAGAGAAATCTGATCAACGATCAGCGCCGAAGCAATTCTAATCCACTTTTTTTCCAAAAGGTAAGGCCTTTTTCCATTAATCTGTTACCAGGCAGATAATGTCGCTAAATTGAGCGATTTCAGCTGTTTAACGCAGCGAAATTATTGCTAATTATTAATTTGTTCATGCTTATTAATGATAGGAAAATGTTATCTATCCTGTTTGCACTTAACAAACATGGCGATCAGCCGGTCGGTAACGCAAAATCCCGTTTTCAGTGTGGGGCTGAAGTCGCTACAATAAACAAACACGAAGTGAAGGATTAAGGAAGGCAATAATGAGTACTGTTGAAAAAATTCAGCGCCAGATCGCAGAAAACCCGATTCTGTTATACATGAAAGGTTCCCCGAAACTGCCAAGCTGCGGTTTCTCTGCACAGGCTGTGCAGGCGCTTTCTGCCTGTGGTGAGCGCTTCGCGTATGTTGATATCCTGCAGAACCCGGATATCCGCGCTGAAATGCCGAAATTCGCTAACTGGCCAACCTTCCCGCAGCTGTGGGTTGATGGTGAGCTGGTCGGCGGTTGCGACATCATCGTTGAGATGTTCCAGCGTGGCGAATTGCAGCCGCTGGTGAAAGAAACCGCTGAGAAGTATAAAGAAGCGGAATAATTGCGAAGGCCGACAAATGTCGGCCTTTTATTTGAAAATCAATCGTTCAATCGTTCAATCAGCCCATCAGGCAGAGGCGTCGTCTTCGGTCTGCTCTTCACTGAAAGCCAGTGGCCAACCTCCCAAACGTTTCCAGCGATTGACCAGCTCACAGAACAGCGTGGCCGTTTGTTCAGTGTCGTAGAGCGCCGAGTGCGCCTGTGTGCTGTCAAACTCCATCCCCGCTGCTTTACAGGCTTTCGCCAGCACGGTCTGTCCCAATACTAAACCGCTCAGTGCTGCAGTATCAAAGGTCGCAAAAGGGTGGAAGGGATTTCGCTTCAGGCTGGCGCGTTCGGCCGCTGCCATCACAAAATTCAAATCGAAGGTGGCATTGTGCGCCACGATAATCGCGCGATTGCAGCCATGATCTTTGGTGCCTTTACGTACCATCTTGAAAATGGCATGCAGCGCCTCGTACTCGCTTACCGCACCACGTAAAGGGTTGGAGGGATCGATGCCCGTAAACGCCAGCGCCGCAGGATTAAGGATCGCGCCTTCGAACGGCTCAACGTGAAAGTGCAGGGTTTCATCACGGTGTAACCAACCGTCCTCATCCATCTTAAGCGTGGTCGCTGCAATTTCCAGCAGCGCATCGGTTTGCGCGTTAAAGCCGGCAGTTTCGACGTCAATAACCACAGGATAAAAACCACGGAAGCGTTGATGAAGAGCGTTTAAGGCGTTCGATTCAGACATCAGGATCTCATAGCAAGAAATGGGGCAGCGTGCATTATGGCAAAAATTACGGGAGGGTGCAGCAGGAGAGGGAAGTCAGCCTGCAAATTAGCAGACTGACTAACGGCATCAATGACCGAGGCCGTGACCAGCGTGTTTGTTTTCGATCAGCTCGATTTTGTAACCATCGGGATCTTCAACAAAAGCAATGATGGTGGTGCCGCCTTTAACCGGACCGGCTTCACGCGTTACGTTGCCACCGACACTGCGGATACGTTCACAGGTCTCTGCAACGTTATCGACGCCCAGCGCAATATGGCCATAAGCATTGCCGAGGTCATACTTATCAACGCCCCAGTTGTAGGTCAGTTCGATCACCGCGCCTTCACTCTCTTCGGTGTAACCAACGAAAGCCAGGGTGTATTTGTATTCGGTGTTTTCGCTTTGACGCAGTACGCGCATGCCCAGTACACGAGTATAAAAATCGATAGAACGTTGCAGATCGCCAACGCGTAACATGGTGTGAAGTAAACGCATAACATCCTCTTTTGAAAAGTCATCAGGGAATGACAAAGACTAGCAAGTATAGCCAGTTAATGCCCTGAAGAAACAGCACTGCCGCACATCCGGTGCGGCAGCCTGATTCTTACAGGGTTGGGTAATCCGTATAGCCCTCAGCGCCGCCGCCGTAGAAGCTTTCCGGGCGCTGTGGATTCAGCGGTGCGTCTTGCTGCAGACGCTCAACCAAATCCGGGTTAGCAATAAAGTCGCGACCAAAGGCCACAGCATCGATTAAGCCGCGCGCAATCAGGTCGTCGGCTTTTTCAACGGTGTATGCACCCGCACCGATGATCACGCCAGGGAACAGCGCACGAACTTTAGCACGGAAAGCATCGCTGTAAGGCTGGCCACCGGCCCAGTCTGGTTCGGAAAGGTGCAGATACGCCAGGCCACGCTGCCCCAGTTCGGAGATGTACCACAGCGCTGCTGCTTCTTCGTCTGCACCATTTTCCAGATTCTGGAAGGCACCAATTGGCGAAATACGGATGCCGATACGATCGGCAGACCAGTTCGCAATCGCCGCATCCACCACTTCCAGCGCAAAACGACCACGCTTCTCGATCGAGCCGCCGTATTCATCGGTACGCTGGTTAGAACCCGGCGCCAGGAACTGATGCATCAGGTAGCCGTGGGCTGAATGCAGTTCCAGCAGGTCGAAATCGGCTTCACGCGCGTTCGCTGCCGCCTGGCCGAAATCTTTAACGATCTGCTGAATTTCTGCCACGCTCAGTTCACGTGGCAGTGAGGTGTCCTCACGGTAAACGGTGCCATCTTCAGCACGCAGTGAAGTACGGGTACCGGCAACAATAGCTGAAGGGGCGACGGGCGCTTTGCCTTCAGGCTGAACGCTGTTGTGCGAAATGCGGCCGGTGTGCCACAGTTGCACCGCGCTGTGACCCTTCGCGGCGTGAATGCTTTCATTGATCACTTTCCACGCGGCGATTTGCTGCTGAGTATGCAAACCCGGTGCGCCAGCATAACCTTTCGCCTGGAAAGAGATCTGCGTTGCTTCAGTAATGATCAGACCGGCGCTGGCGCGCTGCTGATAATATTCCGCCATCAGCGGAGTAGGAATGTCGCCGGGCTCGATGCTGCGCAGACGCGTCAGCGGTGCCATGAAGACACGGTTAGGTACGGTAATCGCGCCCACTTTAAGTGGGGAGAACAGCTGTTTACTCGCCATGATGACTCCTGTAAGTAGACCGGTCGTCTAGAAACTGCGGTTTTTAAAAATCAGTGGCCATTCAGCCACTGTTCAATGGTTTCAAGTGCCAGGCTTATCGGCCCTGGCTCTCGTGAAATTTTGCTTTGTAAACTGGCACCCAGCCATAACAAATAACAGCGCTGGGCCAGTTGCTCGGGCGTTTGTCCGTAAGGTAGCGCCTGTTCAGCAGCGACCTCACTCAGACAGCGTGCGTAAATTGCGATAGTTGCGCTGGCACCGTGTTGTAACGCATCGCGCATCGGCTCTGACAAATCACACACTTCCGCTGATAACTTGACGCCGAGGCAGCCTACTATATGACCCTGCTCGATAAACAGCGTTGCGCCATAGCGGAAGTGCGCCAGCAAACGTTCCCGTGCCGATAAACCCGGCTGACTTAACTGCTGTTCAATCTGTTGCAGATAGTGAACGAAATAGCGCTCCAGCAATGCGACGCCAAAAGCTTCTTTGGAGCGGAAGTAGTGGTAAAACGAGCCTTTCGGCACTTCCGCCAGCGCCAGCATTTCGCTTAGCCCCATTCCGGTAAAACCGCGTTGCAGACAAACCTGCTCGCCAGTAGCGAGCAGATGTTCACGGGTTTCGTTGCGTTGCACAGTTTTGTTCATGGACCACACAGTATTAGACCAGTCGGTCTAATGCAAACCTTATCCGGCATTTTGGCACGATCTGATCATGTCCAGTTGCGGTTGGTACTCTTGTGTCTGGATGTTGAACATGCCCAAAACCGTATGGAAAAGATTGTCTTGCGACACTTTCTCACTCGCAGCCTGCTGGCGTAAACAGGACTCATTAATGTGGAACGCCGACGCATAGCCGGGTGACATCCACATCAGCAGTGGGATGTGCGTCTGCTGTGAAGGGGCAAACAGATAGGGCGCACCGTGTAGATACATACCATGTTCACCCAATGATTCACCGTGATCCGAGAGATAGACCAATGCGACGTTAAAGCGGTCGCTTAATGCTTTGAGTTTATCAATGGTGCGGCTCACCATATCGTCGGTATACAGCAAAGAGTTGTCATAGGTGTTTACCAGCGCCTGATGATCGCAATCCTGAATCTGGTTGCTGTCGCAGGTAGGCGTGAAGCGACGAAATTCTGCCGGATAGCGCTGATAATAGGCCGGGCCATGGCTGCCCATTTGATGCAAAACGATTATCCCGTCATTGTGCAGACTGTCCACGTAGTGATCAAAACGATGCAGCAGAACATCATCCAGACAGAAACCATCGTGACAATATTGCGACAGATTCCACTGCGTCATATCCGTATGCGGCACGCGATCGCAGGCACCTTTACAACCGCCATCGTTTTCACGCCACAGCACGCTCACCCCGGCATGTGCCAGAATATCGAGTACGCCTTCCTGGTGATGGGCCAGATTGGCATCATAATGTTCACGCGGCATGTTAGAGAACATGCAGGGTACGGAGATGGCCGTTTCCGTGCCACACGAACTGGCATCGGGATAGTAGATAACCTGCTGCTTTTTCAGCTCAGGGTTGGTTTCACGCGCATAGCCGCCAAGAGAAAAGTTCTCAGCACGTCCGGTTTCGCCTACCACCAATACCACCAGCGTTTTCTTCGGTTCAGCCGCGATCAGCGGGCCTTTTTTGGCATCCTGGCCAATTTTGACCAGCGCCTGGCTGCCTTGCAGATAACGCTGATCGACGTAATGACCGGTGCCGCTGACGATATTGGCTGGGGTGATCATCTTCACCAGCCCTTTATTGTTACGAATGAGCGAGGCGTAATCTTTGTAGAACAGCACCGCCATCAGCAGAATCAGCAGAATGGCGCCCAACGCCCCGGCCAAACGTTGCAGCAGGCTCCACCACCAGCGTTGTCCGGTTTTAATCCGCACCATGCAGATGGCGGCGACGGGCACCAACCCCATCAAAATCATCCACACCACGTAGCTGCTGCTGATCAGCGCACCGGCCTCCTGAGCATCCGATTCAAACACGTTTTCAATCATGTTGGTGTCGATCACCGTGCCGAAACTGTGCATAAAGTAGTTAGCGGCGGCGCTGACCAGCACCAATAGAATCAGCAGCGGCTTGCGCGCATAGGGCCATGCCAGCAGTGAGAAAATGAGATAGAAAGCCGAGGCCAAAACCACCGGAATGCTGGCCGCAAACAGATAATCGTGCAGGCGATCGTAAGGGATAATTTCCCATGCGCGTAGCAGAAACAGGGCGTTGAGCACGAAGGTAAAAAACAGGGCGGCAATCAGATTAAAACTGCTGGTATGGCACTGTAACTTGTTCGGGAATTTCATGAAAACTCAATGGCTGGATGGAATGTGACAATCGTATGAATACAACATGAGGAAAACCTTAACGCTTATTAAACAGTACCCAACCAAAGGTTTCTGCGCTGGCTTCAATGGTAAATATCCGTTTCCGTGGCAATAGCTGGATGAAATGTGGGCGAACTGCGTATACGCTTTGCACAATGTCACTATGCTGTTATCAATATGAAGTTTGTTGTTAAACCGGAGTGGATGTGGCCGAGCAATTAGAGTTCTTCCCTGTTCCCAGCCCGTGTCGCGGCATTTGCCAGAGTGACGCACGGGGCTACTGTCGTGGCTGCCTGCGAAGCCGTGAGGAGCGTTTTAACTGGATGAAGTTTACCGATGCGCAAAAACGCGATGTGCTACGGCTTTGTCGCCAGCGTTGGTTGCGCCTGCACCGACAACAAAAAGTCGATGAAAATCATGATCCGGAACAACCCTCCCTGTTTTAAGAAAACGATGATTTGCCTTTCCGTTATACTCCCAGATTCGCTTTCGTGTTCAAGGGAGTTAACCGATGTTACAACCGCAAACTATCGCCCCGCAGGGACCTCAATTCTCACCGTTGATCGTTGGATACTGGCGTCTGCTGGAGTGGGGCATGACGCCGCAGCAGTTGGTCGCTTTTATCGAGCATCATCTGTCTTTGGGCATCACCACGGTCGATCACGCTGATATCTATGGTAACTATGGTTGTGAAGCCGCCTTTGGTGATGCGCTGCGCCTGGCGCCCGGGCTGCGTGAAAAACTGCAGATTGTCACCAAGTGCGGCATTGCGACGCGTGCTAAGCCTGAACATAAAATCGGCCATTACATCACCGAGGCCAGCCACATCTTGCACAGCGCAGAAAATTCGCTGCGTTACTTCAACACCGATTATCTCGATCTGCTGCTGATCCATCGTCCGGACCCATTAATGGATGCAGATGAAATTGCCGAAGCCTTTATGGCACTGCATCAGAGCGGCAAAGTGCGTCATTTTGGGGTATCAAACTTTACCGCCTCCCAGTTCACGCTGTTGCAATCACGTTTGCCGTTCAGCCTGGTCACTAACCAACTGGAAATCTCGCCATTGGAGCAATCAACGTTGCTCGATGGCACGCTCGATCAATGCCAGCAGGTGCGTATCCGCCCAATGGCCTGGTCATGTTTAGGGGGCGGGCGCCTGTTTAACGATGCGCAATATCAGCCGCTGCGTGATGAGCTTGAGCGGGTAAAACAGGAAATCGGCGCGAGTAGCATCGAACAGGTGGTGTATGCGTGGGTGATGAAATTGCCAAGCCGGCCATTGCCCATCATCGGATCGGGTAAAACCACGCGCGTCAGCGAAGCGGCAGGTGCTGGCCAACTCACGCTTGACCGTCAGCAGTGGTTCCGCATTCGCAAAGCGGCGCTCGGTTTTGATGTGCCCTGAAGCGTAAAACTACGTCAAATTACGGCAGCATGGTCCATTCCGGTCCAGGCTTACAAAGCATTTCAACCGTAAGGAGACGTTATGAAGAAAATCCTCATCGCCACGCTGGCGTTGGTTTGTGCCGCTGGGGCACAGGCCGCCTCTGAAGAGGTGACCTTGCATGAGGTCACCGCACAGGGTATCGGGGCAGCCATTGGTAAAGTCACTATCAGTGAAACGCCGTATGGTTTGCAGTTTGCTCCCGCGCTGACGGGCCTTAAACCGGGTATCCACGGTTTCCATGTGCATGCCAAAGGCAGCTGTGAGCCAGGGCAATCGGATGGCAAAACCGTTGCGGCCGGCGCAGCGGGTGGGCACCTGGATCCACAAAATACCGGTAAACATCTTGGACCTTACGCCGATGGCCATTTGGGCGATCTGCCTGCCCTGTATGTCACTGATGATGGCAAGGCCGATTATCCCGTGGTTGCGCCACGAATTAAATCGCTGAGCGAAGTCAAAGGTAAGGCATTGATGGTCCATGTGGGGGGCGATAATCATGCTGACCATCCACAACCGTTAGGCGGAGGCGGTGCCCGATTTGCCTGCGGCGTGATTTAACGTTCTGGACGGCAGGCCATCTGCCGTCTGCCTCTTTTCAATGCCGGAAAAATTCTGACCCACTTTCCCGCTTCACTCCGCGCGATATCCGTCCTAGGATGTTGATTCAGGAATAGAACCTCTCAGGGGCAGGAATGAAAACGCGTGGGATTTTGCTGTTATGTGTATTACTCGCGGGATGTGATCAACCCAACGAAACACAGTTGAGATTAGATACCAGCCGCCAGTTACAGCGCACCATTGACACCAACCCATTGCGTGCAAGTTGCGAAGATATCGCCCGCGGTCGGGAATGGCTGACCCCGCACACGCTTGAGCGTTTACAGGCGCAGGGTTGTCAGAATGTGTTGCGCAGTGCCACTGAAACCAATTTCCTGCACACCGAATTTTTTCATCGTTCGTTAACCACCGTGTGTGGCTCAATCCGCGGAAAAAGCTTCACCGGTACGTTTCTCGATCGTCGCTTTATCTATTCGTATGAAGAGCGATACCTGGTGATTGAGCCGATGACCGAGCAAGATAAAACCCGTTTTGAAGGGCACAAAACCTTGCAGCAGCTGCAGGACGATTTTAACCGTCAGACCACGCAGTATTGCCAGTAATCAATCCGGCACTGCCTGACTCAGTTGCGCCAATGAGCAGCGCAGACGCCATAAAATGCCCGCCAGTGTATTGGCCTCGCTATCAGGCTGCTGCTCAAGTTGCGCAATCATACCCTCCAGCTCATCGAGTGTGGCCTGCAACGAGGTGTGGCGCACGCCGCGCAGGCTCATAATCCGTTGTAAATCCTGCAAGCTACTATCGCGCATTTGCGCCAGAGTGCCTGAAGCGGGTTGCCATTCGCGTAATTGCCAAACGATGTGAGAACAGTTGAGCAGTACCACGCCCCAGCGCAGCAGCCAGACACGCGCCTGTTCATCACGACTATTGCTCAACTGACTGATGTGATGATAAATCTGCGATTCAAAGTGGCTTTCGCTCCGGCGGGGATGTCGTCGCAGCTGGTCCAGAAACGCATCACGTAACGCGCGAATATGCCGACGGCTGCGGCGTGCATCGGAGCTGGGACGCAGTATCTGAAAAGCCATCCATGCCAGCAGTACGCCACACACTTTTGCCAGGTTATCGTTGAGGAAGCTTTGATAATCCCAGTCTGGCGGATTGGTGACGGCAATAAAGGAACCCATAAAAACAATAAATTGCCCCCACATTCCCGCGCGTTTTTTCTGCTGTAGCTTAAACAGTTGCAAGGTCATCAGCAGCGGAAACAGCACCAGCAGAAATTGCCACAGAGCGCTGATCTGCACCATCAACCCGTATTGTAATAAAAAACTGAACAGCGACAGCCACAACAGGGTTTTCAGCAGCAGTGATACGCTGCCGCTGGGAGAGGGTGCGGAAGAGTAGAGCACGCAGGCAATGGCCGTCAGCGTTAACGCTGCCGCGCCTGCATCCCATTGCGTGCCAATCCAGAATGCACAGCCCAGCATGATGACGCTGAAAGTGCGCAACGCACTCCAGCCGGCCTCGGCGCTGTCACTTTCACGTGCCAGTGAGGGCACTTTGGGGGGTTGAAAGCGTGTATCGGCATCAGCGCGTTCAATCAAACGTATCCAGCGATTGACGTTGAGGTAAACCCAACAGAAGTAGCGCAGACGCTGAACAAAGGCGCGCTGACGATAATCGCCGATGGCTTCTGGTGTCACGCTGCGCAATATCCGCGCCAGGCGATATTTATCACACTGCGGTAATGCCAGTTCATGTAACAACTGCTGAATGGCGGTGTAGAGTTCCGGGGGCGCGTCCGGCCAGTTAAGCAGCATGCGGCGCAGACTGGAGAGGACACTGGTCAACCGTAACTGTTGGTGCAAAACGTAATTAAGCACGTTGTTCTGACGGCGATAGCGGTAGTGGCTCCAGAATGCCTGAATACGCAATAGGTTCATGGTAAGAATCTGGCTGATGACATTCTCATGTGCGGTGCGTACGTTGTCAGTACTGCTTTGCTGCAACAGTAACACCGCATGATCGAGCAGACGGGCGTGCATTTGCCGCAGTGAAGTCATCAAGGTGTTGCCATCTGATGTACTGGGCAACACCATCATCATCAGCCCGGCACAAAGAATCCCTGAAATCACCTCGCAAACGCGCGCCTGAGTGATATCCCACAACTGGGTGACATCGGTAATGTTCACGCTGCTGAAGGCGATAATTGCAGCCGTGTACCCGGCCAGTGAGAAGGCGTACGCGACGTTGTTTTGATAGTGGTTGGCGATCCAGGTACAAAACGCCAGCCAGCCGGCCATGAAAAAGGCAAACAACCAGGGCTCGTTGAGCGTATGCCCGGCAATCAGCAGTGCGGCGGTGGCACCGAGCAGGCTGCCCACAATTCGGCCCAGACTTTTACTGATCGCCCCGCCCACGGTCGGGAAACTCACCACGGCAGCGGATGTCATCGCCCAATAAGGTTCATCCAGTTGCAGCGCGTACGCGATCGTCAGTGCCAGGCACATCGCAATCGCATTACGCAAGGCATAACGCCATTGGCCGCCGGTTGCTTTAATCCACGGCAGATTTTGCCAGGCCAGCCATTGCAAATTCATGACGGCCTCAATGCGCGATGGAAATCGTGCAGGTGGTACCCGCCACCAGCGGAACATCATCCGGTATGGCCGCTAATCGAATGCGCACCGGCACGCGCTGGGCCAGACGCACCCACGGCACATTGGGTTTAATGTCCGGTACTAATCCGCTGTCCGTCGCAACGCTCTGATCGTAGATGGCGCGCCCGATGCTCTCGACTTTGCCCTGTAAGCGAGCACCGTTGCTGTAGAGCACGATTTGCGCGTCTGCGCCGGGCTGAATGTGACGCAGTTTGGTCTCTTCGAAGTAGCCCATCACATAGTAGGAGTGACTATCCACCAATGCGAACAGTGGCGTTCCGGCGGTGGCGTAGTTACCGGGACGCAGCGTCAGGTTGCTGATCCAACCGTCGGTGGGCGCGGTCAGGGTGGTTTGTTGCAGATTCCAGCGCGCCTGATCCAGACTCGCCTGCGCAGCTTTAGCGGTGGCTGCGGCGGCGTTCGCCGTCAGTCGCGCCGCGTCCATATCTTCTGCTGAGATCACATTACGTGGCAGGCTGGCACGGCGATTGGCCTCATGTTGAGCTTTAGCCAAATCGGATTGGGCCTTCGCCAACTGGGCATCCGCATTATCGAGGGCGATTTGCCAGGGAACGGGATCAATCTTCAGTAAGGTGTCACCTTTATGTACAAACTGGTTGTCTTGTACCTTTAGATCAATGATGCGTCCTGAGACTTCAGGAGTGATATCCACCAGCTCCGCGCGTACTTTGCCATCACGCGTCCACGGTGATTGCATGTAGTAGTTCCACATCCACCAGCCGGCAATCAGGGCCAGGGCAAACACCACCAACGTTGAAAAATATTTAAAAGGGTTGAATTTCATGGTGATTTATCCGAGGCTCAGTATCCACAGTGCGCCCGTGACGCACAAAACAAACAGGGAAAGATCCATCAAGGTGGGATGCCAGATGTCGCCGGAATACATCCAGCCGCGCAGCAAGGGGTGAATCAGTAACCAGAAAAAGAATCCCAGCAGCACAGCTTTAAACAGCGGCGGAAAGAACAGCGAGGCACCGAATACCAGGTCGGTTAGCGGAGCAGTGGTGGAAAGTGCGGTAATGGACACGTGTCTTCATCCTTCATTGTCCCAGGTTCTCTCTCAAACTAGCGTAGAAGAGAGCGTGCCGTCTGGCCTGGGATTTGTAATTTGTCCTGTAAACTCGCAGAATAGTGTAAAATCTGGCTTGATAGCTAGCAAGCTAATTATAAGGAGATGAAATGGATACGCCCCTCGGTACAGACCTGTCTCGGCTGGTACGCATCTGGCGTGCCTTGATTGACCAGCGTTTGAAGCCGCTTGAGTTGACACAAACGCATTGGGTGACGTTACACAATATTCATCAACTTCCGCCAGAGCAGTCGCAAATCCAGCTGGCAAAAGCCATTGGTATTGAACAACCTTCATTAGTGCGTACGCTGGATCAGTTGGAAGAGAAGGGATTAATTACGCGTGCCACCTGCGCTAACGACCGTCGTGCCAAACGCATTAAGCTGACGAAGCAGGCCGAGCCGATTATCGAGCAGGTTGAAAATGTGATTGATGCTACCCGCGATGACATCCTTTCAGGCATCAGCCTCGAAGAGATTAATCAAATGGTCACGCTGATTGCTCGACTGGAAAAAAACATTCTCGAGTTCCAGAACCGCGAGAAATAAAAAAACCGACGCGCTGGCGTCGGTTTTTTTTATCTGTTCGCTTAGCGTGGTGAAACGGTCACCTGGCTGCCATTCGACGCCATGACGACGCGCTGACCCACTGAGTAACGGGTTGCGGCCTGTTTCTGCACCACCATGATGGTGTTGCCATCGTCTTTACGGATTTCCAGCTCAACACCGTCAGACTTGTTGACCGCACCCTGCACGCCCTGGCCTGCTACGCCGCCGAGTACTGCACCACCTGCCGTAGCCAGACTACGACCGGTACCGCCACCAATGGTGTTACCGAGGAAACCACCCAGTACCGCACCACCAATCGCGCCAATCACGTTATTTTCATCGCCACCCTGGATTTTAACCGGGCGAACCGACACCAGAGTACCGTATGAGACACTTTGTACTTGTTTGGCTTCATTGGCGCTATACACATCACCGGAAAGGGTGTCATTGCTGACACAACCTGCCAGCGTCAGGCCGGTCAGTGCCACGGCTACAAAACGCTTAATCATCAGAAAGCTCCTTAATGCAAAAAAACGCCATGTTCTCGTCCTCTACAGCAAGAGTATAAGACAGAAAGCTGGCAATTGACTCTATGTCCAAATAATACGCGGCTGAGGCGAAGGATAGACCATTGCCCCTCAACAAAAATTCAATTTCGTGCTGAAAATATTTTATCGCTGAAATGCCGTGTGCTGTGCGGTTGAAAAGCGGAATTTTATCATAGAATTAGCCGCTGATATTTGCCAGGCTAAACAGAATCGTATTGCAGACTCGCGCGTGGGTAAGGAACCGCTATGAAATCAGGACGCTATATTGGTGTGATGTCCGGCACCAGCCTCGATGGGGTAGATGTCGTACTGGCGGTCATTGATGAGCACATGGTGGCGCAGCAGGCCAGCTATTGCCACCCGATGCCGCAGGAAATTCGTCAACAAGTGCTGGCAATCTGTCAGGGTCAATCGCTGACCCTGTCGCAACTGGGTCAGTTGGATACCCGACTAGGCAAACTGTTTGCAGAAGCGGTGTTAACGCTGATGCAGCAGCAATCGCTGGAAGCCAATGACATCATGGCCATCGGTTGCCATGGGCAGACCGTGTGGCATGAGCCGCAAAGCGACGCCCCGAATACGCTACAGATTGGGGACAGCAATCAAATCGCCGCAGCCACGGGAATTACCGTGGTGGCCGATTTTCGTCGTCGCGACATGGCCTTAGGCGGACAAGGCGCTCCACTGGTTCCCGCGTTCCATCAGGCGCTGCTGATGGACAGCGTTGAACGGCGTATGGTGCTCAACATTGGCGGTATTGCCAATCTGTCATTGTTGATTCCCGGCCAGCCGGTGCGTGGGTTTGATACCGGGCCTGGCAATATGCTGATTGATGCCTGGATTTGGCGCCATCAGGGCTTGCCCTATGATAAAGATGCCAGCTGGGCGCGCAGTGGTCAGGTCGTACCTGCACTGCTGGATGAAATGCTTAACGATCCCTGGTTCGCGCTACCGCCACCGAAAAGTACCGGTCGTGAATATTTCAATCTCGGCTGGGTTGAACGTCAATTGCAGCGTTTCCCGGCGCTGGCACCGCAGGATGTGCAGGCCACACTCAGTGAACTCACCGCCCTGACCATTGCCCAGCAAGTTCAGCTCAATGATGGCTGCGATCGCCTGCTGGTGTGTGGTGGCGGCAGTCGCAACCCATTGCTGATGGCACGGCTGGCGGCGCATTTGCCGGGAACAGAAGTGGGGACGACGGATGACGCCGGGATCAGTGGTGATGATATGGAAGCGTTGGCCTTCGCCTGGCTGGCGTTTCGCACCTTGTCCGGTTTGCCAGGCAATTTGCCTGCCGTCACCGGTGCACGGGAAATGAGTGTATTGGGTGCCATTTATCCGGCGAATGCCCGATTGACACGTTAAGGAGTGAAAGATGAAAAAAATCGTTATCCTGTTGAGCTGTGTCGTCACGATGAGTGGCTGCGGCATGATGCACAAAGAGCAGCCGACACCACAGACATTGCGCTATCAGTGCGGCACGTTACCGTTAACGGTGACACTGGACAATCCGAAGCAGCAGGTTAGCTTTATTCTGGATGGTAAACCGCTCACCTTAACCCAAACCGTATCGGCCTCGGGCGCGCGTTACAGCGACGGCACTTATGTCTTCTGGTCTAAAGGCAATGGCGCTTTTGTTGAGCGTAATGACAAAATCGTGATTAATGACTGTGAATTGCAAAATGCGGATGCGTCCGCCCAGTAACGAAGAGAATCAGCATGAGCGACAGTGACAGCTTGCAAAACATTGCCCATTTACGTCGTGAGTACACGCGCGGCGGGCTTAGACGTAACGATCTGCCAGACAATCCGCTGGCGTTGTTTGAACATTGGCTCAAGCAGGCGTGCGATGCCCAACTGCCCGATCCAACAGCAATGACCGTCGCCACCGTTGACAGCAGCGGCCAGCCTTATCAGCGTATTGTGTTGCTGAAACATTACGATGAACAAGGCATGGTGTTTTACACCAATCTGGGCAGCCGCAAAGCGCTGCAGCTGGCGGACAATCCGCGCATCTCGCTGCATTTCCCATGGCACTTCCTTGAACGCCAGGTGATGGTGTTAGGGGAAGTGGAAAAACTGTCGCCACTGGAAGTGCTGAAATACTTCAGCAGCCGCCCACGTGATAGCCAGATCGGCGCCTGGGTGTCGAAGCAGTCGAGCCGAATTTCGGCGCGCGGCGTGCTGGAAGGCAAATTCCTCGAGCTGAAGCAGAAATTCCAGCAGGGTGAAGTGCCTTTACCCAGTTTCTGGGGCGGATATCGCGTTAAATTCCACACCGTGGAGTTCTGGCAGGGCGGCGAACATCGCCTGCACGATCGCTTCCTCTACCAACGTGAAGGCAACGGCTGGACGATTGACCGTTTAGCGCCGTAAAACTGCGTTTTATCCCCTATCAACGCTGGCGCAGTTGGCGTCAGCGCTTTATGCTATAGCCCTCATTTTTTTCGTATCCGCATCTCAGCGGAAAGCTGTGTACCAGCCTAGGTGCAGTCTGATCAATTTGGAGTCAGTGATGACCAGCAGTAACCTGATACAACAATTGCAAGAAAGGGGCTTAGTCGCCCAGGTAACGGACGAGGAAGCGTTAGCAGAGCGACTGGCGCAAGGGCCAATTGCACTCTATTGCGGCTTCGATCCGACCGCTGATAGCTTGCATTTGGGCCATCTGGTGCCGCTGCTCTGCCTGAAACGTTTTCAGGACGCCGGACACAAGCCGGTCGCGCTGGTGGGTGGTGCCACCGGTCTGATTGGCGATCCCAGCTTTAAAGCAGCAGAACGTAAACTCAACACCGCTGATACCGTGGGCGAATGGGTTGAAAAGATCCGCAACCAGGTTGCGCCTTTCCTCAGCTTCGACTGCGGCGATAATAGTGCTATCGCAGCGAACAACTACGACTGGTTTGGCGGCATGAACGTGCTGACCTTCCTGCGTGATATCGGTAAGCACTTCTCGGTGAACCAGATGATCAACCGCGAAGCGGTGAAACAGCGTCTGAACCGTGAAGATCAGGGTATTTCTTACACCGAATTCTCCTACAACCTGCTGCAGGGTTACGACTTTGCGGAACTGAACAAGCGTCACGATGTGGTGCTGCAGATTGGCGGTTCCGACCAGTGGGGCAACATCACGTCAGGTATCGATCTGACGCGCCGTCTGCATCAGCAGCAGGCATGGGGCTTGACCGTTCCGCTGATCACCAAATCTGATGGCACCAAATTCGGTAAAACCGAAGGTGGCGCAGTGTGGCTCGATGCGAAGAAAACCAGCCCATACAAGTTCTACCAGTTCTGGATCAACACCGCCGATGCTGACGTCTATCGCTTCCTGAAGTTCTTCACCTTTATGAGCATTGAAGAGATCAATGCGCTGGAAGAAGAAGACAAGAACAGCGGTAAAGCGCCACGCGCGCAGTATGTGCTGGCAGAACAGGTGACGCGTCTGGTGCACGGTGAAGCCGGTCTGACAGCCGCTAAGCGTATTACCGACAGCCTGTTCTCCGGCAGCCTGACCGAGATGACTGAAGCGGACTTCGAACAGCTGGCGCAGGACGGTATGCCGGTGATCAATCTGAATGCAGAAGATGACCTGCAACAGGCGTTGGTGGCGGCAGAGCTGGTGCCTTCGCGCGGTCAGGCTCGTACCATGATCGGTTCCAACGCCGTTTCTCTCAACGGTGAAAAACAATCTGACGCCGAGTATCGTTTCAGCGACAGCGACAAACTGTTTGGTCGCTTCACGCTGTTGCGTCGCGGTAAAAAACACTACTGCCTGATTAACTGGCAGTAAGGTTCGAGGGCCGGTTTCCGGCCCTTTTTTATGGCAAGGCAGTACAGGGCAATAATGAAAAATATCCTCGCAATCCAATCACATGTGGTTTACGGCCACGCCGGTAACAGCGCCGCCGAATTCCCGATGCGTCGTATGGGCGCAAACGTTTGGCCGTTGAACACCGTACAGTTCTCCAATCACACGCAATATGGTCACTGGACCGGCACTGTGATGCCTGCCACGCATCTCACCGACATCGTCAAAGGCATTGCGGCGATTGACCGTCTGAAGACCTGTGATGCGGTGCTGAGCGGTTATTTAGGGTCTGCGGAGCAGGGCGAGCAGATTCTGGAGATCGTGCGTCAGGTGAAAGCCGCCAACCCGAACGCCTGGTTCTTCTGCGATCCGGTGATGGGCCATCCCGAGAAGGGCTGCATCGTGGCGCCTGGCGTTGCGGAATTCCATTGCAAGATGGCAATGCCGGCCAGCGATATCATCGCACCGAATCTGCTGGAGCTGGAAATGCTCAGTGGCCATGAAGTGGCAAATGTAGAGCAGGCGGTAGTGGCGGCACGCGCGTTAGTGGCGCAAGGGCCGAAAGTGGTGCTGGTGAAGCATCTGGCGCGTGCTGGTCGTCGCAGCGATCGGTTTGAAATGCTACTGGTCACCGCTGATGAGTGCTGGCACATCAGCCGTCCGCTGGTGGACTTTGGCGTCCGTCAGCCGGTGGGCGTGGGCGATTTGACCAGTGGTTTACTGCTGGTCGATCTGTTGCACGGCAAATCGTTGCAGGATGCGCTGGAGCACGTTACCGCAGCGGTTTATGAAGTGATGCTGAAAACCCATGAGATGGGCGAGTACGAGTTGCAACTGGTCGCGGCACAGGACGCGATTGCGCAACCGACTCAGCACTTTGCCGCCGAGAAGCTGTAAAGCGTACACCGCACAGATCAAGCGGGAGACCATCCGGTTGCCTGCTGACAGCATGAATAACAGGCGCACAGGGTGCGCCTGTCTATTGTTAAACCAAACCTTCCGCTTTCAACGCCGCTTGCACCGCTGGACGTTCTGCCACACGGTTGAACCAGGCTTCCAGCGCGGCTAACCCGCTCAGATCCAGCTTGATGGCTTTTGCCCAACGTGTAACCACAAACAGATAGACATCGGCCACGGTATAACGCAGACCCATCAACCACTGCTTGTCTTGCAGCGCTTCATTCACAACCTGATATTTCTTCTCTAACTGTGCACGCACAATCGCTTTGTACTCTTCCGGGGTATCCGGACGGAACAGCGGTGAGAAGGTTTTATGCAGTTCACTGCTGACAAAGCTCAGCCATTCAATGGTGTGGTAGCGCGTCAGGCTGCCGGTGGGTGCCAGCAGATTGCGGTCTGGCTTCAAATCCGCCAGATACTGCACAATAGCAACGCCTTCGGTTAACAAACTGCCGTCATCAAATTGCAGCGCAGGAACCTGTCCTTTGGGGTTAATCTGCCAGTAATCGTCTCCCTGCTCGGTGACCTTTTTCTGCAGGTCAACATTGACCTGGGTAAAGTCCAACCCGCATTCACGCGCAACAATATGCGGTGACAGCGAACAGGCACCGGGCTTGCAATAGAGTTTCATCATGGCTTCTCCTGGAAGTGTGGTTGTGATCGAAACAGCATAAAACTGCTAAATAAAAATACCAGTGACAGTGATCAGGAATTCGGCGCTGCCTTTGGCTTATCTGCAACAAAGCAGGGTAGCGAAGGCAGCTGTTCAAGCGCAAATTCCCAGAACTGTCGTACTTTCGGCGTCATATTTTTCACCCGCTGAGTCACCAGTTGCACCGGTAGCGGTGCAGGTTCCCACTCGGGTAATAAGTGGATCAGTCTGCCCTCGCGCAGATCTCCCAGCACCTGATATGACAGCAAACGGCCAATCCCCTGGCCGCCGCGCAGCGTTTCCAGCTGGCTTTCAATGTCGTTGACCCGCAATCGCGGCAGGATCCGCACGCGCAAGTCCTGGGCAAAGCGCCATTCTCGCGTGTGCCGCAGGCTGGTGATCACTGCATGCTGAGTGAGTTCACTGGGATGTGAGGGGGCCCCGGCGCGATGTAAATAATCGGGACTGGCCACCAGGGTAGAACGTACGCTGCCCACCTTACGTGCCACCATCGAGGAATCCTGCAGTTCGCCAATGCGCAGGGCGATATCCAGGCCATTTTCAATTAAATCCTGATAGCTGTCGCTCAACACCACTTCAATCTGCATCTCGGGATGTTGCTGTAAGAAGGCATTCACCAGCGGCATGATGTGAAGGCGGCCGAATGGCACGGGGGCGGTAATGCGCAGGAGTCCTTGTAAGCCGCTGTGATGCGCGCTGTCCAGTGCGCTGTGGTAATCACTTAATAACTGTCGCGCCTGTTCGAACAGGCGCCAGCCCGCTTCTGTGGGGGCCAGCTGTCGTGTCGTGCGCTCTATCAGGGTTGTGCCGAGACGGGATTCAAGTGCGCTTAATGTGCGGGTAATCACCGGTGGGGATCGCTGTAACAGACGTGCGGCGCCCGCCAGGCTGCCTTGCTGAATCACTGCGACAAACACCTGAAGTTCTTCGAATCGATCCATGACGATGACCGCTTGCTTAACAAGAAGCCGTCATCATGCGGGTTATGGGATGAAAAGCGAAGCACTGACCGCAGGAAACGTTAAAGCGAGGGAAAGAAATGCGTTACAGGAAATAAAAAAGCCGGGCGTTGGCCCGGCTTCGTGACATCACATCCATTACTGATTCGCGTTGGCGCTTTTCAGTTCAGGCTGTGTAGCATCATTCTGCGTCATGCGGTTGAGCAGTGGCGCGGTGATCAGCATCAGGATGGCGATCACACCGGTAGCAATACCAATCTGCTGGAACACATGGCTGTAAACCTCCAGCGAAGTATGCGGATCGGTCACATCATTTGGCACGGCCATCAGATTAGCCACTTTACCGGCAATCATTGCGGCACCCGCCGTGGTCAGGAACCACGAGCCCATGATGAAGCCCATCAGACGCTGTGGGACTAACTGTGCCACCATCGCCAGGCCGAGACCGGAAATCATCAATTCGCCCACGCTCTGCAGTGCATAGCTGATGATCAACCAGTTCACCGAAACAATACCGGCATCGTTAGCGAATTTGGCACCAAACGGCAGCACCAGGAAGGCAGCAGAGCAGAGCACCATACCAATCGCGAACTTATGCGGCATCGGCAGTTTGTCGCCCAGCTTGTTATAAACCGCCGCCAGAATCGGGCTGGCCAGCATGATCCAGAACGGGTTCAGCGCCTGGAACTGTTCAGGTTCGAAGGTAATGCCCAGAATGGCATGCTCAACGTTACGAATGGCGAAGAAGTTGAGTGAAGTCGGCATCTGCATGTACAGCACGAAGAACACAATCGCTTCGAGCATTAACAGGAAGGCGACGATCATCTTACGGCGAGCCGCACCCTGCAGCGCAAAGGCTTCTTTCGCGAACACCAGCACGATGCCAATGGCAATCACGCCCAGCGCCATACGTGCAATGCTTTGGTGATGCAACAGCCAGGCCGCAATGGCAACCAGCGCCACCACACCTACCAGCGTCATCAGCAGTTTGCTGACGTTCAGTGGAGCAAAGTCCGGTTTAGAACCGTAGTTTTTCACCAGGCGCTGGCAGAACAGGAAATTCAGTAAGGTAATCACCAGACCCACCACGGAGAGCGAGAACGCTGCGCCCCAGCCGTAATGTGCAGCCAACCACGGTGTCAGCATCATTGAGAACAGAGAACCGATGTTGATCGACATATAGAACATGGTGAATGCACCATCGATGCGCGGATCATCTTTCTCGTAGCAGGTAGACAACAAAGAAGAAGGGTTGGCTTTGAACAAGCCACTACCCACGGCAATGGTCGCCATACCTACATACACCATCGCGGTATCATGGCCTGAGAAGGCGATCAGCGCATAGCCGAGTGCCAGCACGATAACGCCGAGCACAATCACACGTTTGGTGCCCAAGACTTTATCGCCCAGCCAGCCGCCAATCGCGACCATGCCGTAAACCAGGGCGCTGAACGAGGTGAACAGGGTAATAGAGTCCGCTTCGGACATCCCCAACTGTTTCACCAGGTAAACGGCCATGATGGCTTGCAGACCGTAGTAGCCGAAACGCTCCCACAGTTCGATGGAGAAGATTAGATAAAACGCTTTCGGCTGTTTGAACGCGTTGAGGCTTACTGCCTCGTCAGTGTGTTTGTTTGCAGTTGACACTTGTACCTCAGTTTATACATAGCCTGTTTTGCGACAGGAATTAAGTCTGCGTCGGGCTGAGTAATCCCGCGCAACATTGTTATTAGAAAGGAAAAACGGCGCCTAATTTGGCTGAATCAGACCAACAGGGCAAGCATTTTTTGCACGCTGAAATACTTGTAACAGGTAGGGTTAATGCCGTTATAAAAAGTTGTAAATCAGTGTTAAATATTGCTGTGTGGCATTATATCAGAATAAACGTGTTAGCTGGAGATCCTTTGGATCATTTTCCTGATATAAACCGCTTAAGGTCTGTTTTGCAGGATATAACGCTGTATATGATAATTTATGCCAAAATAAAGACCGCATATGCGCATTTACTAAGCACAATTGCTTGATTGTTGAGCGTAATAGGCTGGCTAAAGTTTCCAGATGGCTAATTTGTTGATCCTGCGCACAAAATTACGATTTAATTAAAACCGTAAAAGAAGTAAACGATTGCGTGGTCAACATCCGTCGAGTTAATCACCATAAAGAAGAACATTTAACCGTATAAAAAGCAGGTATTAACCTAAATGCGCGTTAACGAAAGTGAGTGATACCTCGCTAAAATGCGCTTAGACAGCTCTGGATGTTTGCTGTAACCTCGTTTTTTCCCTGAAAGGACGTAACCATGACGCAGTCAGTTCGTGTCGCCCTTGTTGGCGATTACCGTGCCAATGCCGTTGCACATCAAGCCATTCCTCCTGCTGTTCAGTTTGCCGCAAAATCTCTCTCGCTCGACGTCACCGCCGACTGGATCGCCACTCCAGACATCAATCAACATCACTGGAACGATTACGATGCCATTTGGGTGGTGCCGGGCAGCCCGTATCTCAACGACGAAGGTGTCTTTGCAACGATCCGCTGGGCGCGTGAACACCACAAACCGTTCCTCGGTTCATGTGGCGGTTTTCAGTATGCGGTGGTGGAGTACGCCCGTAACGTGCTGGGCTGGGAAGATGCAGGGCATGCGGAAACCGATGAAGGTGGACGCTGGGTGATTGCCCCACTGGCCTGTTCGCTGGTGGAACAGCGTGGCACGGTGACTTTCGAACCCGGCTCAAGGATTGCGCAAGCTTACGGCGCGGTGGAGAGTGATGAGGGGTATCACTGTAATTTCGGCGTGAACCCGGAATTCAGTGACGCGCTGGCGACCCATAATCTGAAGATTACGTCGTGGGATTTGGATCGGGACGTGCGCGGTGTTGAACTGACCGATCACCCGTTCTTTGTCGCAACGCTGTTCCAGTCAGAACGGGCGGCGCTGCAAAATCGACTATCACCGCTGGTGGTTGCCTGGCTGCAGGCTGCGGCAAAATAATCGATTGAACAGAGAGGCTGCATAGCCTCTCTTCACCGGTCCAGACACAGCATAGGCTTGCGTGACCGCCCTGACTGGTGATAACTCTCGATGGCCGCGCGCCACTCGCTCAACGGGAAAATCTCCACTTCGCCACATTCGCTGTTGCGCAGCAGCGGCCAGAGCGCTAAGAAAAGCTGCTGCCACTGCGCCGCGCCAATATCGCCCAGGGTGTGCCGCACATGAAACCAGTGCAGCGCCGGACGGTTGGCATTCACTTTTACCGGCGTGCCGCTTAACACACCGTAAGCCACAAAGTGTGCGTGCTCAGGTAGTGCTTGCCAGATGAGCTGTCCCACATCGCCACCCACCGCATCAAAAACGATATCTGTTTGTGCACTCACCGCTTTCAGTGTTTCCTGCGCAGTATCCTGCAACACAGTCAGGCCCAGGGCATGCAGCCTTTCTGCATGTGCAGAAGCGCGATACACCACCACAACCTGATGTGCACCGTGCAGTTGAGCCCACTGAGCCAGCAAAAGTGCGCAGGCGGATCCACCCGCCGTGATCAGTACGTTTTTACCGCTGACCGGCCATTGCCGCAACATCAGCAAAGCGGCAAGCGGATTGATATAGGCGCGAGCCGCCAGCGTGCTGGGGATGTCCTCTGGCACCGGAATAGCGAGCTGCGGATCGATATCCACATAATGTTGCCAGCAGCCGACGCCGCGCAGCGGCAGCACACGTTGGCCAACCCGATGTTGAAAAGAGGGGGGCGCGGCGATCACCGTACCCACACCTTCGTAACCGGCCACCTGTGGCGGCGCGACACGGTGACGATAAGCACCGGTTATAGGGATCAGGTCAGACGCGTTAATCGGCGCATAGTGCATTTGTACACGCAACAAGTCAGCGGGACGTGGGGCTAAAGGGGAAGATTCCAGCGTCAGTACATCAATAGGATCGCCAAACTGCCGATACCACAGCGCAAGATTGCGATCGATCATCGGCATAGGCTCAGACTGGGGTTTTGGCGTCAAATTGGAATGGTGAAGTCCCAAATAACCATTATTTAATGTCATGAGGTTTTAGCTTAAGGACGATTTCTTTTAATTCTACATGACCACTTTTGTTTTTTTCCATTAATAGCAACCCGTTAATGCATTGGATTATACCCTTTCGGTTAAAGCCCAGACCTGCCGGCATCTCTGATCGAAAGGAAAATGTGTCCCAAACTGAGTGCTATTTGTGAAACAGAGATAGCGGCGGCGCATTTCCCCCTCAACCTCGGCAATGTGTACCGGGCGCAATGTTCACTGCAATCCCCCCCAAAGTAATCCCCAGATGAAAGTTGTTAGATCTGCTTACTGGTTTTCTCTCATTTAAACGAAATGACCGCCTGAAAATAAATTTTCTTAAAAAATTTTTTCAGATATTCCTGATTAAGTTATGAGCTATCTAACAATGACTTAAAGTCAAATTTAAGAATTTCCTTATACAAATCAGCGATAAACGGTCGTGGCAGAGTGTTGATTTAGGTCCGTTAATTACTTTATATTCGCGCACGAACTCACAGGAAAAGTTGGGTCTTAATTCTTTTCTTCACTATTTATACGATTGAATCATGAGTAGGGCTTATCAAGCGGGTGCTTTGAAAGTCCGTTCCAATTTACGCCAGTACCTGCACACCACAGGGGCGCATAAGTCAATCGAGCTTCCCCTCACGTTCATAAGGAGAACCTAAGGGTGGCGAAGATTAACCCTGTGATGCACGACATCAAGGGCACTTATAAAAAGAAGCACAACGACCTGGAGCAGATTGGACTGCGCCGCGAATAAAAACCTGGACTTACAAGGATGTCAAAATCATTCATTCCAATTCCTTGAACGAACGCGCCTTCGCGTAAGCCCGCGTGGGTGGTTCACTGTCCGCTTTTTCAGAGGTTCGCCTGCGCGCAGATACGCCTCTGAAAAATACACCGATTTACAGATGCCTCAGACCTTATAGGCTTCGGTTAACGGCCAGGGGCGGTAGCGTGCCTGAAACAGAGTGTGAATTTATCAATTTTAGTCGTCGCAGCAGTCGTATGACAATCACTGGTGGCGTTTTTTCCCTGTGGAAAAGCATGCGATATCGGTGACGTTAATCCCTGATAGCTTGATAAAGAAGTCAATATCGGCAATCAAGAAATAAAAATATTACTGACGTTATTCTCTCTGCAATTAGTGGGAGACATAACAATTCGTCATCAAGGAGAGAATGACAATGACCCCCTCTGGCCTAATAGAAAAAACAGCATCGGCAATTTCCTCTACGCTCAATCGTTATTCTTTATTGATTCCAGCCTGCAACTCACCGATTGATGTGGAAAATCTTACGGGCATGGAAGCGTTGAGCGAGAACTATCTTTACAGCGTGATGTTCACCAGCCCGGATAATGACATTTCACCAGACCTGATGCTGCGCAAAGCGGTGACGCTGACTATGGGCATTGGACCTCTGCAGAAATTCGAATCGCAGAAGATTGTTCACGGTTATATCACCGATTTCCGCCGCCTGACGGGTTCCGCCGACCAGGTCAGTTATCTCATTATTATTGAGCCCCGCTTTGCGCTTCTGGATAAGCAATACCGCACACATCGCTTCTTTGTGAATAAATCCGTGCCGGAAGTCGTCAGTCAGATACTGGATGAGCATGGTTTTCATGGATGGGAATATGAGTTCAGCCTGAAGCATGACTATCCCAGAAGGGAACAGATTAACCAGTATCAGGAAAGTGACCTGAAGTTTGTTCAGCGTCTGGTGTCTGAAATCGGCATCTTCTACTACTTCACGCTTCAGCCCGATACGCAGACTGAAGTCATCCGGTTTGGGGACACGCAGAGCGCTTATTCTGAGCAGAAATCGCTGCCGCTGAACAGCCCATCGGGCCTGGAAGACAACGCCCAGGAATCCATCTGGAATCTGAATCTGACCCATAACGTGGTTGAAGCGGGTGTGACAGCAAAGGATTACAACCATCGTGAGGCACAGCGCGTGCTGCGGTCGGTGAAGGCAGATATGACGCGGGGTGATGGTGACAACATCACTTACGGGGAGGTGTATCACTATCGTCCGCGCCATCCCTACAGCGGTGATAAGTATGTTCCGGAGGCCGAGACCGCAAACTTTTATGCCCGTCTCGACCATGAACGTTTTCTTGCCCGACAGACGCTGATAACGGGAATATGCAACGACGCCTTTATTAGCCCGGGCCACGTTTTCTCTGTCACCGAGACAGGCATACCCACGCTGCCCGCGCGGTTGCAGACTCCCTTTTTAATCACCCGAATCAATGTCAGTGCGAGCCGGCGCTCCGCATTCCAGGCCAGTCTGAATGCCGTGCCTTACAGTGAGACGCTTTGCTGGCGTCCCGCTCTGCTTGCCCGGCCTAAAGTCAGCGGCACCATGACGGCTCGCGTGACCAGCGCGAAAGACAACGACATCTATGCCTGGCAGGATGCATCCGGGTTATACCGTGTGGTGTTTGATGCGGACGAGGAGGGCAAGGATCGCGGTCTTGAAAGTATGCCCGTTCGCCTCGCGAAGCCTTACGGTGGGGATGGGTACGGCTTCCATTTTCCGCTGATACAGGGAACGGAGGTGGCCATAGCGTTTCGTGAGGGGGATCCGGACCAGCCTTATATTGCACATGCGCTGCATGATTCGCGTCATGTTGATCACGTTACTGAGAAAAACAGTACCCGCAACGTTATCCGCACGGCTGGGCTGAATAAGCTGCGTATGGAGGACAAGCGTGGTGAGGAGCATATCAAGCTCAGCACGGAGTATGGGGGGAAGACGCAGCTTAACCTTGGTCATAACGTTGATGCTTCAAGATCGTTGCGTGGGGAAGGTGCAGAGTTACGTACCGATAAACATATTTCTATTCGCGGCGGGGCTGGAATTTTCATCAGCGCTGATGAGCAGTCACACGCTGAAGGAAATATGTTGGCAATGCAAGCGGCGGTAAATGAACTTCAGCAGGCTCAGCGCTTAACCGAATCACTGCGAAGTGCGGCTGAAGTGGCCAAAGCAGAGCTTGCTGATCTACAAAGCCAAAAGGCACTCCTCAATGATGCTTTGAAAGAACTAAAGCAGTCTGTTCTATTAATGTCTGCTCCTCACGGTATCGCCCAGACAACCCCAAAGAGTCTGCAAATATCTGCTGGAGAGAATCTGATCGCAACCAGTGGAAGTAATGCAGACTTCAGTATTATTAAAGCATTCAGAGTCGCCGCTGGAAGTGTTATTAGTTTATTTGCTCAGGGTTTAGGAATTAAAATTTTTGCGGCTAAAGGTAAAGTGGAAATTCAGGCGCAGGGAGATGAAGTAACTTTGGATGCTCTCAAAGATGTGAGAATAAGCAGCAGCGAAGGAAAAATAATTATTCGCGCTTCTAAGGAAATTCTTTTAATCGGTAGTGGTGGTGCTTATCTGAGGATTGGAAATGGAGAAGTTGAGTGCGGTGCTCCAGATAAAATCATTCAACGAGCGGCAGTGTGGCAAAAGTTTGGGGGCCAGAGTGCCAGTGAGATGGCGCAAACATGGAGTCAGTCCGAGTTCGGAATTACTCCCATTATGACTAGGCCGTTTTATAATCCTCCTATTAGAGGGCAGAGTATTAGCATTTTAAGTGTTAATGGCAACAGTAAAATCGCTAATGATGCAACTGGGCAATCAGTACAATATAAAGGTATTTGTATGGGGGTGGTGAAAGTAATTAAGAATACATGACGAGAAATTTCTCAAGGTGGTAATTTAAATCTTAGTAAGACTCCATCATTTATTAATGCTAATGAATTTCAGGCAAGGCAAGGCAACAAACCACCAACTTTCTTAAAATATATCGTGGAGTTTTATTCTAATGTGGTCTGTCTGTGATTTATTTAATTATCAACACTTAATGCCAAGTATTATCAGGGTGAGTAATAATTTTTGTTATGGCGATTAATAACTGGAGGTTAATGCATGGACGAAAAAAATCGGTCTTACCATCGCCCCATCTGGGATGAAAATGGGAACTTTCATTATCAAATCATTCCCCAAAAAAAAGAAAAAGAACATTTTGCGCTATGCCTCGCGCCGCCTGAAAAAGTGATCCCGGTTATTTTTATTCCGGGGGTAATGGGGTCAAATCTGAAAAACAAAAATAGTGAAGTCTGGCAGTTCAGTGCTACATCGCTTGGCAAATGGCCGATGGCTAGCGCGGAGAAAAGGAAGTTTCTTCTTGATCCGAGGACCACTACTGTGGATGACAGTGGCGAAATATTCAACGAAGCCATGGAAGATATAAAATTCAGCTCCCGACGTGAAAGAGGATGGGGAAGTGCATTTTATAAGAGCTATGGGAAGGCACTAGATCGGCTGCAATACCTGCTCAACGACGATGACATCCTGATGGACAATTACTTCAGAGAGGCTCAGATGCAGACGACACGGCAGCGTTTTGTAGGTGTAAGAATAGGAGATGAACCGATAGAACAGGTTTTAACTGCTGATGAAGCGGCACACAGTTATAGATTTTTATACCCAGTGCACGTTTTTGGTTACAACTGGCTTCAGTCCAATGCGGATTCAGCGATGTTGCTGGGCGCGTATATCGGTAAGGTACTAAGGGACTACCACGGCCGTCTGGCGATAAATAAAGTCATTCTGGTCACCCACTCAATGGGGGGACTGGTTGCCCGGCACTACTCAGAAAACATGAACGGACAGGAAAATATACTGGGGATAGTGCACGGGGTGATGCCGGACCTTGGCTCGCCAACGGCCTACCGGCGGATGAAAATCGGTGAGAGGGGCATTACCGGGATGATTATCGGGGATAATGCAGAAAAGCTGATGCCGGTACTGGCGCAGTCCCCCGGTCCGTTACAGCTTTTACCGAGCAGGACTTATGGTTCGGGCTGGCTGAGAATAGAAGGGGCTAATTCCCGCCAGTCCCTGCCACTGGATGATCCTTATAAGGAGATTTATCTGAATAAAGCGGCTTGGTGGCGGCTGTGTGAGCAGGATTTGCTGCTGGGTAATACTGAAGATGAGTGGAATAAATATGAAACGAGGATAAATGAGGAAGTTAAAGAATTCATTGAAGAGTTGAACGGCAAATACCATCCGCAGACCTGGCTGTTTTACGGTGCGAGTGCGGACAATCCGTCTGACGAGTTCCTGACGTGGAAGGAAAATATTCCTGTGCGCGTGAAGGAAGCTCAAAGGGTGAGGAAGGATGATGGAAAACCTCTTGAGTTATCCTCGTTGAGAACCCATGAGCTGATTTCTGCGGGAACGCCTGGAGACGGCACGGTACCGGTTACGGCTATCCGCACGACGTCCCCCCGAATTCGAGGTGTGCTGGCAACTGATGTTGACCATGAAGGGGCCTATGCCGTTGCCCCGGCAGACCGTTCCCGTTCGGTTGACCGCGACCTGTCAGATGCCCTGATGTTCACAATCCGCTCGGTGGTGAAAATCGTGCAGCAGGTGCCTACACCATGAAAAAATTCCTTCTTCAACTGCTTATCCCTCTGGCGATGGTGCTGCTGGCAGCAGGATTCTATATTTACAACTATGTGACATTTGTGCATACGCCGTCGGCGTTAACGGACAAGGAAAAACGTATGGTCGATACTCTTTTTGCCACCACGAAAGCCCAGTGCGTAGGGCGTTATGTGTTTGAGGTTCCGGCCTCTTTTGAAAATACTCTGACGGACAGCGCCCAGATTAATGAGGTCAGTATCAGCAGCAAACGGCTCTACCGTCCAGCGTTTGAACAGCGTATCCGGAGACGCGAACAGGAGCTACAGAACGGACACACAGTAAGAAAAGTGGATCAGCCTTTTCTCAAGCAGGTGTACCGGGTTAGTGAGAATGCGGTGATATTTGATCGTAATAAAAATGAGAGCGTGCCGGGTTTTGGGCGCATTCTGGAAGGGCACCTGTACGTAGACGGAGTGGCGTTTATTCTCACTCAGAACATTACCGATTACTCGGACCAAAAATTTGCCAAAGAACGTGAGTTTTGGTTACGCAAAGAGGTTGGTAGACTCGCTTGGATGGCCAATGATAAGCCACAGAAAATTGCAGAGCTCCAAGATCTGATGTCTCGCCTGAGCGGACGTAAAGACGATGAAATCCCGACACAGCCGGGGGCCTGTATTTCAGAAGGGTTTATCCGCGACGGAAGCGCGCTAGCGAAGGAGGATATTACCTTTGTCTATCCGCATAATCCGGTCTTTTCGTTTACAGTCTGGAGCAATAATGCCTTAAAAGAAAGCACCAATATGCTGGAGCGAAGCGGTGAAATTCAGTCTTATTTGAATCAAATTAATGCCCGGACACTGCGTAAGGGTAAAACACAGATTGCCGGGTTTGATTCAAGTGAATGGCTTGCCACAGCTCCGTCAGAAACGTCGCCTGATGACGCCTCTGCACAGTTATTGTTTACCGCTATAGCCAATGAGAAAACAGCGGAATTCAAAAACCCCAATCTTGACCTGACATTAAATAATCATGCTATGCCCCCGCCGACTTACAACAATGCTGAACTAGTGGAAATATGGGATCGTATAACTCATTCTTTTCGATTAAGAAATAATGCTTTCTGAAGAAGTTACTGAGTGAATGATTGATATATTTAGCAGCTATCTGAGTATTACAGAAAGCAGCTTGGGTATTCATATGGGTGTTGAATTAATATCATTTATTATTTGGGGTGATGTTTCTGTTTTTATCGAATGGAGTTGTCATCGTTTTTGAGAGTAAATGAACTCATGAAGTTAAAATAAACTCTCCTTATCTTTCCAGTGCCTGGTGTAGCCGAAATCTATCGATGTAATATCAATATGATGGGTAAGCTATTGAGATATTTATCTCTTGAGTTCATTGCTTTGTTGATGATCCACATGGCTTAATCGTTGAAATTATTTTTTTGCGAGGGTAAATCATGAAAATAAAAGGAGTGGTGGTAGTCTCTCGGGATTCTTCAATTTCCGAGAGAATACCTTTTGTGTCTTTTTTTATCGGTGCGTTTGCAATGGTTATCTTGCAGTTTTTTGACTTTGAAGTATACCGTTCAGAGTCGTTTTTTTTGGGTAGGGATATATATAGGATAATCATATATTACTCATCTATGCTTTTTTCATGTCTTTTTTATTTGTGGTCGATAGTGTTTTTGGTTATTAGAAAGAATAAGGATGGGCGTGTTGGCCTGTACAGTCTGTTATCTTGTCTTTTGCATGGAGGATATGTTTTTGGCATGTTTGTGGCTTTTATAATTATAAGGGGTTCATAGTTATGAAAGTGCACTTTCATTTTTTTGCATTCAGTTATTTCTTGTTTAATTAAAGGATGAAGATTATGCCAGCATTAACTTGTCTGGGTGATGCAACCACCCATGGTGGTGAGGTAATAACGGCCTCATCTACTATGTATGTTGAAGGAATTCAGGTTGCAATAGTTGGTGATAGGGTTTCATGTCCACTACATGGAACTAATCAGATTCAGCAAGGCGATCCAACATTATTTGATAACGGTGTTCAGGTGGTTGTACATGACTGTGTTTGTGAGTGCGGTTGTAGAATCATTAGTTTTAGAAACGAAAGGGTTGAGTAAATAAGATGAATTGGCCGATTCCGAATATCCCACATAAAAAAGTATTGAACCCTCCATCAAAGAAATTCTGGCTTACTGTTCTTTTTGTGTTGGTAGGCTCTGGCACATCAATCACTATCTTTCTTTTTCACGCCCGAACATTTTTAGATGTATTTATCAATGGACTGCTTCCCTCATTATTAATCTGGTTTTGTTTTCTGGGAATGGCATTATTTCGGTATGAGCAATCTTCGAATGTGGCAATATTGTGGAATATACAAACACAATATACTAAGACTCAATGGCAACGTTGGGCTATGTGGCAAAGACCGATAATAGCGAATGTCATTATATGTCCTGAACTAAAAGGAAGTCTGGCGTTAACTGGTGCTCTTCCTGATATTCCTGCATACCCCCAGAAAGGGCGAGGGTTGCATACTAAATTCGCCACACTCAATGCTAAATTTGATTTTTTGGATAAAGAAATTGAGGATCAGGTTTCGGATTATCGAAACATCTTATATGACATTGTCGTATTGACTACAAAAAATCATGATATCCAATTAGTTTCTCACGCTGTGTATAGACAATGGGATCTAATTCCAGCATTTCTAAGCTCCGTTGATGACTTTTTTTCAGGGAAAGAGTCACGCAAGATCCAAGGGTTGACATTGATTATTACCTTACAGGACTGGCCTAACTCGCGTGAAGTTGAGTACAGTGAATTTATTTCTGCAAAGTTGATATGCAGCAAAGAGACAATAAAAAGCTATTCATTGAATGCACAAGCGGGTGTTGGAAGGTTTTTGCATTCAGAATCACTAACTCAGTCTCTGGATGTGCTGGTTGAATATAACAATCTTAAAAGTTCTGATATCAAATGTGTATGGTTGACAGGAATTGAAGAAAAAGCTCAGATCGAGCTTGCACAGTATGCCCACTCAAATAAATGGTCGCTTCCTCCCCGACATCCTTTTTTAGTGATCAATCATTCGTTTGGACCTCCTGGTCCACTATCTTTCCCTACATCGTTGTCATTAATAACAGAAGCTGCGATTCAATCTGAAGAAGCGCAATTGTTAATTTGTGGCAATAGAGATGGCACTTATTCAATTTGTCTGGTTACAGGGATGTTATTTTATGATGGAAAAAACTAAGCAATCCACATGCGGTTTTAGCGTGACTGGCTATGCAATATTGGTTGTCGCGCTAGAATGTGTAAGCGCATTTCTGATTTACACTTTAAAAAGAAATATAGATGCATTAGGGGTGAGTAGAGAATCTGTTTGGGTCATTTGGGGATGTAGTATTATTTTCTTAATGATGGCAGTTTTTATTTTTTATCTCTATCAGAAAAGATTATGCAATGAAGGTCAAAAGCCCTATAAGCCTGAACAGGTATTAGAAAATGATTCGCCATTACAACAGACTAAAAGCACATCTGTTCAAAATCACAATATTTTGCTTGAGCACCTCAGGCAGGCTCTCCGCACACAATATGGCCAGTTCTGGAAACGCAAAATCCGTATCCTGCTGATTACTGGTAGCGTAGCGGATGTGGAGCGTCTGACGCCTGGCCTGCCTGAGCAGCTCTGGCAGGAAGATAGCGGCACGCTGCTGCTGTGGGGAGGTGACACGGCTTCATATTCCGATCAGAACTGGCTAATAGCCCTGAAGCGCCTGCGGCGCAGGCCCGCCGATGCGCTGGTCTGGGTGACTTCGGCTGCCGATCGCCTCGCCGTTGTTAACGGTTCGCCTCCAGCCGAGCTGCCTTCCGCCGCTGCAATAGATGCTACTGTTCATGAGCTGGCGGCTCACTATAAGGCCCTGGGCTGGCGACTGCCGCTGTTCGTCTGGTCGCTACATCTACGCGCGGGCGAGCAGCCGGGACGCCAGACGCAGGCGGTTGGCTGTATGATGCCGGATGCCGGAAATGCCGTTGCGTTATGCGCCGAACTGGCTGAAAAGCTTACCACTCAGGGCATTCAGCAGGCCGCAGGCAGTTCGGAACATCGATTTCTGCTGAGCCTCGCTGACCAGCTGGTACGTGAGCCGGGATCGCTGACTGCGCTGCTCACGCCGCTGCAAAACCCTTTTCATCCGCTGCCGCTGGCTGGCATGGTGTTCAGCACGCCTTCAGCTGGCGCGCAACACAGCATGCCGCACCACTGGGGGTGGGATAATCGCTGGGATGCAATACCGGCTTCGCTTAAACATCTGCCGTCGCATCTGCGCGCGGTACGTCCGGGGCTTTCCTGGGCGGGTGTTCTGGCCGCTGTGTCCTACGCGCTAGTGGTGCTTTGGGGGGCGGGTATGCTGGTATCCTTCCTGGCCAACCGCAGCGTGATTGGTGAAGTGCAGGCGCAGACGGAGCAGGTGGTTGATGCCCGCCAGCCTCTGCCGCAGCGTTTGGCGTCACTGGCTGTGCTGCAGAAAACCATCGAGCGCCTGCAGTATCGGGTTGAGCACGCTGAGCCGTGGTATAGCCGCCTGGGCCTCAATCAGAATGAAGCGCTGCTAACGGCGCTTTGGCCGCGCTATGGTGAAGCAGCGTTGCCGCTGCTGCGTGATGCGGCGGCAACGCTGCTAGGCCGCCTGAATACGTTCGCGGCACTCCCACCCGACAGCCCGCTGCGCGAAACGCAGTCAAAGCAGGCCTACACGCAGCTCAGGCTGTATCTGATGATGACGCACCCGGAACGCATGGACGCCGGCTGGTTCAGCCAGACGCTGATGCAGAACTGGGTGCAGCGGCAGGGCCTGGATAACGCGTACTGGCAGGGCGCCGGGAGTCCTCTACTGGCCTTCTATGCAGAGAATCTCATCTCTCGCCCCGAATGGGCGCTGAAAGCAGACCCGGAGCTGGTCAGGCAGGTGCGCACCCTGCTGGTACGTCAGATGGGGGTGACCAACAGCGAAACCCGCCAGTACCAGCGGGTGCTCTCACAGGTCGCCCGACAGTATGCGGACCTGCGGCTGGCCGATATGACCGGCGACACGGACGCGGGTCGCCTGTTTACCACCGATGAAGTTGTGCCCGGCATGTTCACCCGCCAGGCCTGGGAAGATGGCGTTAAACCCGCGATTGAAAAAGTGGCGCGGGAGCGGCGTGAGGAGATGGACTGGGTACTCAGCGATGCACCGCCGCCCGCCGGTGATGCATCCTCACCCGAAGCGCTGGAAGCGCGGCTCACCAGCCGTTACTTCTCTGACTACAGCGCCGCCTGGCTGAACTTCCTCAACAGCCTGCGCCTGCAGCCTGCTCCGACGCTTTCCGATGCAATTGATCAGCTCACGCTGATGGCGGATGTGCGCCAGTCGCCGCTGGTGGCGCTGATGAACACCCTCAGCGTGCAGGGACGGACCGGGCAGAGTGGGGATGCCATTGCCGACTCCCTGGTGAAATCCGCGCAGAACCTGCTCAGTCGGGAAAAACGCCCGGCCATTGACCAGAACAGCGGCCCGACCGGCCCCCTTAATGCCACCTTCGGCCCGCTGCTGGCGCTGATGGATAATCAGGGCAGCAGCAGTATGAGCCTGCGCACCTTCCTGACGCGTGTGACGCAGGTGCGTCTGCGTCTCCAGCAGGTCACCAACGCGGCAGACCCGCAGGCCATGACGCAGACGCTGGCGCAGACGGTGTTCCAGGGGAAAACCGTTGACCTCACTGACACCCGCGACTACGGCAGCCTGGTCGCCGCCGGACTCGGGCAGGAATGGAGCGGCTTTGGTCAGACGGTGTTTGTGCGTCCGATGGAGCAGGCCTGGCAGCAGGTGCTGAGGCCTGCAGCGGAAAGCCTGAACGCCCGGTGGCAGCAGGCGGTGGTGAGCGAGTGGAACAGCGCGTTTGGCGGGCGTTATCCCTTTAAGAATGTCAGCAGCGAGGTGTCACTGCCGCTGCTGGCAAAATATCTGAACGCGGACAACGGCCGCATCACCCGCTTCCTGCAGTCGCGTCTCAGCGGCGTACTGCACCGCGAAGGCACCCGCTTGGTGCCGGACAGCATCAACGCCCAGGGACTGACGTTCAATCCCGCATTCCTGAAAGCGATGAACCAGCTGAGCCGGATATCGGACGTGGTGTTCACCCGCGGAGAGGCCGGGCTGCACTTTGAGCTGCGTCCCGGTACGGCCGCAGACGTGATGCAGACTGACCTGATTATCGACAGCCAGAGGCTCACGTACATGAATCAGCAGCCGGTGTGGAAACGCTTCACCTGGCCTGCCGACACCGAAGCGCCGGGCGCATCGCTGAGCTGGATAAGCACGAAGGCCGGCACCCGCCAGTACGGCGACATGCCGGGCAGCTGGGGCCTGATTCGCCTGCTGGATAAAGCCCAGGTCAGCGCTAATCCGGGCATCAGCAGCAGCTGGCAGCTCACCTGGCAGGCTCCCGACGGTCGCCCGCTGAACTACATTCTGCGCACCGAAGCGGGTGAGGGGCCGCTGGCGCTGCTGAAGCTGCGCAACTTCACGCTCCCGAACGATATTTTCATTATCAGTGACACACAGGACGTGCCGGATGAAACCTTTGTCAGCGAGGAAGACTTATGACCCTGCAATCCCTGATTAACGCCTGCGGTGCGGATGAGAACCGTCTTCGCGCGCTGGCGACGGAGTCAGTCTCTCTGTGGGAGCCGTGGCTGAAGCCCCTGACGGACACTAAGACTCTTTAGCGTCAAACTCACACAAATCTTCGATCAGGCAAGATCCACAGCGCGGTTTGCGTGCCACGCAGGTATAGCGGCCGTGCAGGATCAACCAATGGTGGCAATCGACTTTAAAGGCGGATGGCACCACTTTAATCAGCTTGTCTTCGACTTCTTCGACATTTTTGCCGGGCGCGAAACGGGTGCGATTGCTGACGCGGAAAATATGGGTATCCACCGCAATGGTTGGCCAGCCAAAGGCGGTATTCAGCACCACGTTAGCGGTTTTGCGACCGACGCCAGGCAGGGCTTCTAATGCCGCGCGATCTTCCGGGACCTCACCAGCATGCTGTTCGATGAGAATGCGGCAGGTTTTGATCACATTCTCCGCTTTGCTGTTAAACAGGCCGATAGTTTTGATGTATTCCTTTACGCCATCCACGCCTAACGCCAGTACCGCTGCAGGGGTGTTGGCCACCGGATAGAGCTTTGCGGTGGCCTTATTGACGCTGACATCCGTCGCTTGTGCCGAGAGCAGCACCGCAATCAACAGCTCAAACGGTGAACTGAAATTCAGTTCCGTGGTGGGATGGGGGTTATCATCACGCAGGCGCGTGAGAATTTGCAGTCGCTTGTCCTTGTTCACACGGCCTTCCCGGTTTCGCCTTGCGGCGCGATTTCAGGTTCCGATGCTCGCAAGGCGGCGCGCTGCTTCATTTTCTGATCGATCAGATATTTACCCGCCAGCAGCATACCTAAACCGATAAACGCACCTGGCGGCAACATCGCCAGCAACATCGGTGAATCAAAATGAAAGACTTCAATGCGCAGTGCTTTGGCCCACGGCCCAAGCAGTTGGTCCGCGCCATTAAACAGCGTGCCACTGCCGATCAACTCACGAATCGAACCTAACGTCACCATCGCGCAGGTCGCGCCCATCCCAATGGCAAATCCATCCAGTGCGGAGAGCGGGATGCTGCTTTTCGACGCCACCGCTTCAGCGCGGCCCACCACAATACAGTTGGTCACGATCAGGGGGATAAAGATGCCCAATGACTGATACAGGCCGTATGCGTAAGCATTAATCAGCATCTGTACACAGCTCACCACCGAAGCGATGATCATCACGTAAATAGGGATGCGGATTTCAGCTGGCACCCAACGACGCGAAGCCGAAATAGCGCTATTGGTGATGGTCAGCACCAAGGTGGTGGCCAGGCCAAGGCCGAGGGCGTTAGTGGCGGTTGAGGTCACGGCCAGCAATGGGCACAGACCCAGCAACTGCACTAAGGCGGAGTTATTTTTCCACAGGCCACCAACCAGCAGGTTTTTCGCTTCACTCATGGTGCATCTCCACATTCAGGCAGCGAAGAGAGCTTCGCTGGCAACGTTTCAATCAGTAGTGCGGTGCGTTTGGTGGCATTGACCACCGCGCGCGGAGTAATGGTGGCACCGGTAAATTGATCAAATTCACCGCCATCTTTTTTCACCGCAAAGTTCTTGTCGTCGGCACCGTGCACCACTTTGCCGTTAAAGCTATTGATCCAGTCAGAAATACGCAGTTCGATCTTATCGCCCAGCCCGGGTGTTTCATGGTGTTCCACCACACGGACGCCCAATACTTTGCCGTGGAAATCAGCACCGACCAGCATCTGAATTGCACCAGAATAGCCGTCTGGCGCGGTGGTCTCAAGCGCCGCCGCGACAGGCTGATCACCTTTACGTGCCAGATAGAGATGATGCGGCTTGTTATTGCCTAACGCCGCCGCGTCGGTGACCAGAAAACACTCTTGCTGAATATGATTGTCATACATATCGGTGGGCACCACCTGATCGAGCAGGTTCTTTTGCTGCAGTGCCGTCTGATGCTCCACCGTGGGCTTGGTGACATAGTTCACCACAGCAGTCACACCGGTGGTGATTACCGCAAACGCCGCCAGCGTTATAGCATTTTTTCGAATAGCATCGAACATCTTTAATCCTTGCGATGGCCGTAAACGCGCGGCTGGGTGTAGTAATCAATCAGCGGTACGCAAATGTTCGCCAACAGAACCGCGAAGGCCACACCGTCTGGATAACCACCAAAACTGCGAATCAGCCACACCAGCAAACCAATCAGTGCACCATAAACCAGACGACCACGGTTAGTCGTCGACGCGGTGACCGGATCGGTGGCGATAAAGAACGCGCCGAGCATGGTCGCCCCGGAGAACAAATGAATCAGTGGCGAGTTGAGCGATTCTGGCGAGAACAACCAGCCAAGAGTGGCGCAGAACGCCAGCGATACGAGGAAACTGACGGGGATGTGCCAGCGAATGGCATTCTTCGCCAACAGCAGCATGCCACCCAGCAGATAGCCGAGGTTAATCCACTGCCAGCCTAATCCCGCCAGCACGCCGGTATAAATCGGCTCAGCCAGTAACTGCTCAGCACTGTGCCCGGCACGCAGGCCGGTTTTAAAGGTATCCAGCGGTGTGGCCTGACTGATGCCATCCACGCCGATTTGTAGCTGCTGCATGGTCTCACCGGCCAGTGTATGGTTGGTGAAGATCATGCTCAGAGAATCGAGCAAACCGGGTTTGATGGACTGCAAGGAATCCGGTGGCAACCAACTGGTCATCTGCACCGGGAAGGAGATCAGTAAGACCACATAACCGACCATCGCTGGGTTGAAAGGGTTTTGACCCAGACCGCCATACAGTTGTTTCGCGATGACAATGGCAAATACGGTGCCAATCACCACCAGCCACCAGGGCGCCAGCGGCGGCAGGCTGATGCCGAGCAGTAGCGCGGTGAGGAGGGCGGAGTTATCCGAGAGTGTCGGCACCACTGGCGTTTTGCGCAGACGCAAAATGGCGCCTTCAGTGATCCACGCAGTGGCGGTGGCGAGCAATACCTGAATCAGAAACCCCACGCCAAAGAAATACCACTGCGCGGCCATGCCCGGCAGCGCAGCCAGCACCACCAGCAGCATGATGTTGCCGGTGCTGCGGCGGTTATGGGTGTAAGGAGAACTTGCGATACGAAAAGCCATTTATTCCTCAGTCGTCGAAGGCTGCTGCTGCGCTTTACGCGCTTTGGCACGGGCGACCGCGGCAGCAATTGCCGCTTTACGTGGGTCGGCGGAGTCAGGAGAGGCAGCAGCCTCCACTTCAGAAGATGATTCAGGCGCGGCTTCAGCAGATGCAGAAGCTTGCTCGGCAGCTGCCGCAGCTTTCTTCGCTTTAGCGCGCGCAATGGCGGCTTCAACCGCTGCTTTGCGCGGATCGATTTCAGCAGCAGGTGCTGCGTGAGTACGTTCAGATGCTTGTGATGCGTCAGCAGGTTCAGAAGTCGGCACAGCTGCTGCAGCCGCTTTTTTCGCTTTGGCACGCGCAATGGCGGCTTCAACCGCAGCTTTGCGAGGATCCACTTCTGCAGCAGATGCTGCATCAAAAGGCTCAGGTGCTTGTGGTGCGTTAGCAGATTCAGAAGTCGGCTCAGCTGCCGCAGCCGCTTTCTTCGCTTTGGCACGCGCAATGGCGGCTTCAACCGCTGCTTTACGCGGATCGATTTCAGCGGCAGGTGCTGCGTGAGTACGTTCAAGCGCTTGTGCTGCGTCAGCAGATTCAGAAGTGGACTCAGCTGCCGCAGCCGCTTTCTTCGCTTTGGCCCGGGCAATGGCGGCTTCAACCGCAGCTTTGCGTGGATCGATTTCAGCGGTAGGTGCTGCATCAGCAGATTCAGAAGTCTGCTCAGCTGCCGCCGCTGCCTTCTTCGCTTTGGCTCGGGCAATGGCCGCTTCAACTGCCGCTTTACGCGGGTCCACTTCTGCAGCAGTTGCTGCATCAGAAGGCTCAGGTGTTTGTGGTACGTCAGCTGATTCAGAAGTTGGCACAGCTGCGGCAGCCGCTTTTTTCGCCTTAGCGCGCGCAATGGCGGCTTCAACCGCCGCTTTACGGGGATCAACTTCAGCGGCTGTGGCTGCATCAGCAAGCTCAGATACTTGTTCACCAGCCGCAGCCGCTTTCTTCGCTTTAGCACGCGCAATGGCCGCTTCAACCGCTGCTTTACGAGGATCAGCCTCAGCAACAGGTGTTTCAGCAACGTTGCCTACCGGTTGCTCAGTCACACCAGACTTCTTCGCTTTAGCACGCGCAATCGCGGCTTCAACCGCCGCTTTACGCGGATCGCCAGACTGGCGACTCAGCGCCTGCGTCTCTGACTGTTTTTCCGCCTGCTGAGCTAACGCCTGCGCATGGCGAGCCTCACGCTCGGCAGTTTCCTGTTCTGGAGTTTTGGCGGCACGCGCCTTCACGCGAGCAATCGCCGCGTCACGTTCACCCTGATCGCTACGTGCCACACGCTGTTTTGCTTCTTCATGACGCGCTTCACGCGCCAGTTTTTCCCGCTCTAAACGCGCCTGACGCGCTTCAAAGCGCGCTTTAGCTTCAGCGGTGCGCTTCGCTTCGAGATCGATGGCGCGCAACTCGGCCTTCTCCTGGCGGTAATATTGCACCAGCGGGATATTGCTGGGGCAAACGTACGCACAGGCACCGCACTCAATACAGTCATCGATGTTATGGGCGCGCGCTTTCTCATGATCGCCGCCCTGGCTGTACCAGAACAACTGTTGCGGCAACAGCTTCGCCGGGCAGGCATCCGCACAGGCACTGCAACGAATACAGGACTGTTCTTCTTCGTTATTGCCCATCTCACTGGCAGACGGTGCCAGAATACAGTTGGAGATTTTAACCAGCGGCACATTAAGTGATGGCAGCGTAAAGCCCATCAGCGGGCCGCCCATAATCACCATCTGCCGCGAACCTGGCGCAAAACCGACATGATGCAGAAGATGGCTCACCGGCGTGCCCAGACGTCCCCAAACGTTACGTGGTTGCGCAATGGCTTCGCCGGTCAGCGTGACGACACGTTCGGTAATCGGCTCGCCATCAATAATGGCGCGCTTTACCGCCCATGCGGTACCCACGTTCTGCATCAGCACGCCTATATCGGTGGAACGGCCGCCATGCGGGACTTCGACACCGGTAAGAATCTGCGTCAGCTGTTTGGCGCCACCAGACGGGTATTTGGTCGGTATCACGCGCAGTTGCAACTCGCGATCACCGCCCAAGGCCTGCTTCAGCGCCGCAATCGCTTCGGGTTTATTATCTTCGATGCCAATCAGCACGCGCTCTGCCTGCAATACCCAGGCGAGGATGCGACATCCCTCCAGCACTTCAGCCGCGCAGTCCTGCATCAGACGGTCATCGGCAGTGATGTAAGGTTCACACTCGGCGGCGTTGATAATCAGGGTTTTGACCCCGCGCAATCCGCCGCGCAGTTTAGTGGCGGTCGGGAAGCCTGCACCACCTAAACCGGCCACGCCGGCCTCATGGATACGCTTGACGACCTCTTCACGCGGCAGCGCGCGGAAGTCAGGTTGCGGATCGAGCGTAGTCCAGCGGTCTTCACCATCGGCACGCAGGAAAATACATAGCTCGGAAAGACCCGAAGGGTGCGCGGTCATATGTGGCGCAATCGCTTCGATGGTGCCGGAAGTCGGCGCGTGCACCGGCAGCATGCGTCCGCTGCCAAACGTCAGCGGTTGACCACGCAGAACGTGATCGCCAGGCGACACACAAATCTCGCCTTCATGGCCGATATGCTGTTTTAACGGAATGATGAATTGTTCAGGCAGCGGTAACTGGCTTAACGGCGTGCCGTTTGACTGGGTTTTCATCTCAGGTGGATGAATACCGCCCTGAAAATCCCACAGTTTTTCTTTGCGGAACAGTTTTAGCAGATTAAGCATGAGTTTCTACCGGGATCACCCGTACAGGAATGGTTTCGAGATCCCATTTCCAGTTGGCCGTGGTCGTGGCAACCGGACGCATTTCAATACAGTCAGTCGGGCAGGGAGCGACACACAAATCGCAGCCGGTACAGACATCGCTCAACACGGTATGCATGGCGCGGGTGGCGCCGACAATGGCATCCACTGGGCAAGCCTGAATACATTTGGTACAGCCGATGCAATTGGCTTCATCAATCCAGGCCACGGTGCGGATCGGTTCCTGCACTTCCTCACCGCCATCCAGCGGTTGCGGTTCAACGTTAAGCAGCGCGGCCAGCTTGAGCATGGTTTGCTCGCCACCGGGGGCGCATTTATTAATGGCTTCACCGTTATTCCCCACGGCATCGGCGTACGGGCGGCAGCCGGGATAACCACATTGGCCGCACTGACTCTGCGGCAGAATACTGTCGATCTGTTCAACGATCGGATCTTTTTCTACCTCGAATCGGCGCGAAGCGTAGCCGAGCAGGGCGCCAAAAACCAGGCCCAGCGCAGCAATAGCCACAATAGCAATCCAAATCGCGGTCATTAGAATTTCACCAGCCCGGTAAAGCCCATAAAGGCCAGCGCCATCAAACCTGCGGTGACTAATGCAATTGAGTTGCCCTTGAACGGCGCAGGGACGTTGGCCAATACCAGACGTTCACGCATACCGGCGAACAGCACCATCACCAGGGAGAAGCCGAGCGAGGCACTGAAGCCATAGACCGCAGCCTGCATAAAGGTATGGTTGAGATTGACGCTCAGTAAGGGGACACCCAGCACCGCACAGTTAGTGGTAATCAGCGGCAGAAAAATGCCCAGCAGGCGATAGAGTGACGGGCTGGTTTTGCGCACCACCATTTCGGTGAATTGCACCACCACGGCGATCACCAGGATATACGCCAGGGTACGCAGGTACACCAGATCGAGCGGCACCAGAATCAGATGGTTCACCAGCCAGGCGCAAATCGACGCCAGGGTGATCACGAAAGTGGTGGCGAGTCCCATGCCGATGGCCGTTTCCAATTTTTTTGACACGCCCATAAAGGGGCATAGGCCGAGAAACTTCACGAGGACGAAGTTGTTCACCAGCACAGTGCCAATAAAGAGAAGTAAGTAATCGGTCATTTTTTAACCTGGGAAGCCGAAAGGCGTCTATTATCCGGAATTGAGAGGTGCATCTCAACCTTTACACAAAATGTGTGGGTGTTGAGAGCACTCAGAATTAAATTCCTGACGAAACTCGCGCCGTTATGGCTGGATAAACGTCTCTTTCACACGTTGAGAGCGTTTGAAGTAGGGCACAAATACCGCCGCCGCCAGCAGTGACAACAGCAAGGTTTGAATGGCTTTGTTATCTGCCACCGGGGTGAACGCGAAGGTTTTCAACGCCAGTAACACCGTCATCAGTAACCACAGGATGTAATGACGCGGTAAACGGCGCGAACGTTTACAGAACATCCAGCAAACCCAAATACTGTAGACCCAAACCACGCCTGCGGTGAGCAGGGAAATCGCCCATTGCGTGAACAATTGGCTGGCATGAGTGAACAACGTGGTACGCAATTCAGTATCAAACAACGGGCTCAGATACATGGCCACAACCAGCGCACTGGTCAGCATCGTCATAATCAACCAGGCCAGCGGCAATAACAGCCAGCCAGCAATACGCGGCGGGTTTACCGATTCGGTCATCTTGCGGATCCTGTAGCGAAATTAAGAAGGCGTTGAATGTCCAAACGGGGCACGCCCGACATGGACAACGCTATAGTGCAGAAAAAGGTGGGGAAAACCCATTACATTACGTAGCGCCAGACCGATTTTGGCACGCGGCCCATATCGAAGAGGCGGCCGCCGGAAACCAGTTCAGCACGACGGTGATCGGCAGCGCGATACATATTGATGATGTCATTATCATCGGTCAGCGAATAATTGAGATGGTCGTAGAGTTTTTCCAGACTCTCAAGATTATTCACTTTGCGGAATTTCAACAGGTAATCTAGCGCAGTCATGATTGCCATTAAAAAATAGAAAACTGGGAAGTGCCCAAGTATAGGGAGCACGCGGCCAGAGTCCATACACCCGCGTTAAAAAAAATCAAAAATCAGACAACGTGAGCTAATTCGCTCATGAAAAGACACTTTTTCTTCATTTCATTATTTTAAACGCGCATTTCAGACTGAGATTAAGGCAAATTTAGCCCTGGCAGGCGGCAGGATGTGAAAAAAGCTCACACCTCAAACGCAAATGAAAGTAGTCATTCTTTTTTATGCTTAATGTGCTGATTTTCATTCTTATAAAACCTTTTTCAGGTCAATTTATCTCGAACAGTTCAGCAATTTCATGTACACGCTTTGAAACTGCAAATCACATAGTGTGCGAATAATCACAAAACTGATCATTGCTGCTGCTCGCACTCGATAACCATTCTTTACGCAACGTCTGTAATCGCTTCCAGTAGCCACCATCCTAACCGATTCTGTTTATTACATTTATTTAACCGCCATTGAAATAAATATCAGGCAAATTGTCCATATTGCTGGTACGACTTCTTCGCGGTTTAATTTCGTAACTCCTTTAATTCATTCTGTTTTGTGAGGTATGTCGCGCTTGTTTTTTTACTTTTACGCCAGGCTTAATCTGCGTTTTGTACCCCTACAGCACACTCCCTTCAGAGGAATGAAATTATGTGGAAACGTTTACTCTTAACCGCCATGGTCAGTTCAGCGCTCAGTACTTCGGTACTTGCCGCAGATATGACGGTGGGCTTCTCACAGGTTGGCTCGGAATCAGGCTGGCGTTCAGCGGAAACCAACGTGGCGAAAAGCGAAGCGCAAAAGCGCGGTATCACATTGAAAATCGCCGATGGTCAGCAGAAGCAGGAAAACCAAATCAAAGCGGTGCGATCGTTTATCGCGCAGGGCGTTGACGCCATTTTCATCGCGCCGGTAGTGCAGACTGGTTGGGAACCGGTGCTGGAAGAAGCCAAAGACGCCAAAATTCCGGTGTTCCTGTTAGACCGCGCCATTGTGGTGAAAGATAAGTCGCTGTACATGGCGGTGGTGACCGCAGACAACGTGCTGGAAGGCAAGTTGATCGGTGACTGGCTGGTGAAAACTGTCGGTGACAAGAAGTGCAACGTGGTTGAGTTACAAGGCACCGTGGGTGCCAGCGTAGCCATCGATCGTAAGAAAGGATTTGCCGACGCCATCGCGGGCCATAACAACATCAAAGTGATCCGTTCGCAGTCCGGCGACTTTACGCGCAGTAAAGGTAAAGAGGTGATGGAGAGCTTCATCAAAGCGGAAAACAACGGCAAGAACATCTGCATGGTGTATGCGCATAACGATGATATGGCAATCGGTGCCATTCAGGCCATTAAAGAAGCGGGTCTGAAGCCAGGCAAAGATATTCTGACCGGATCCATCGACGGTGTGCCGGATATTTATAAAGCGATGCTGGCGGGTGAAGCCAATGCCAACGTCGAGCTGACGCCAAATATGGCGGGTCCGGCTTTTGATGCGCTGGAGAAATTCAAAAAAGACGGCACGATGCCACCAAAAATCATCAAAACCGAATCGAAACTGTATCTGCCAGATTCCGCGCAGGCACAGCTCGACACCAAAAAAGGCATGGGTTACTGATCCCCGCAACCGCCCTTCGGGGCGGTTTTTCATGACGTAAGGCGAGGTAGAACCTGATGAGCACCGCAGATGCATCCGCACTCCTGACACTCAACGGTATCAGCAAAGGTTTCCCCGGCGTGAAAGCGCTGGATAATGTCTCATTCAGTATTCGCAAAGGCGAGATCATGGCGCTGCTGGGCGAAAACGGTGCCGGAAAATCCACGCTGATTAAAGTGCTGACCGGTGTTTACACCCGGGATGCCGGCACCATCACCCTGAATGGCAGTACCATTTCACCGCACAATACTGCCGATGCGCAGCAAATGGGCATCGGTACGGTTTATCAGGAGGTGAATCTCCTGCCAAATATGTCGGTGGCAGATAATCTCTACATCGGCCGCGAGCCGCGCCGCTTTGGCATGATCGACCGCAAGCGTATGGTGCGTGATGCCGATGCGCTGATGCGCAACTACGGTTTTGCGCTCGACGTGACGCGTCCCCTGGGCCATTACTCAGTCGCGATGCAGCAAATCATTGCGATTTGTCGCGCCGTGGATCTCTCCGCACAGGTGTTAATCCTTGACGAACCTACCGCCAGCCTCGATGCCAGCGAAGTTGAAATGCTGTTCACCCTGATGGCGCAGTTGAAAGCCAGAGGAATGAGCCTGATTTTTGTCACTCATTTTCTCGACCAGGTGTATCGCATCACCGATCGTATTACCGTTTTGCGCAACGGCCAGTTTATTGCCACGCGTGATACGGCATCATTGCCGCAAATCGAATTGATCAAACTGATGCTGGGGCGCGAACTGCTGGAGACCGCCTTGCAGCGTCAGGGCAGTACGCTGAAGAGCAATCAACCGGTTGTGTCATTTAAAGATTACGGCAAGAAGGGCACCATTGAACCTTTCGACCTCGAGGTGCGTCCGGGAGAAGTGGTGGGCTTAGCCGGCTTGCTGGGATCGGGGCGCACCGAAACCGCCGAGGTGCTGTTTGGTATCCGTCGTGCGGATCGGGGCACTGCCACCATCAAAGGCAAAGTGCAGCATATTCGGACACCGGCCAAAGCCTCCCATCTGGGGATGGGATTCTGCCCGGAGGATCGTAAAACCGACGGCATCATCGGTGCGGCTTCGGTGCGTGAAAATATTATTTTAGCGCTGCAGGCACAACGCGGCTGGCTGCGTCCGATTAAACGGCGTGAACAACAGGCAATCGCAGAACGCTTTATCAAAAGCTTGGGAATTCGCACGCCACATGCCGATCAGCCAGTGGAATTACTCTCCGGCGGTAATCAGCAAAAGGTGCTGCTGTCACGCTGGCTGGTGACGAAGCCGCAATTCTTAATTCTCGACGAACCGACGCGCGGCATTGATGTTGGTGCACATGCCGAGATCATTCGTTTGATTGAAACCCTGTGCGCCGATGGACTGGCGTTACTGGTTATCTCCTCTGAACTCGAAGAGCTGGTGGGCTATGCCGATCGCGTGTTGATCATGCGCGATCTGAAGCAGGTAGCTGAAATCCCGCTGGAGCAGCTGTCGGTGGCGTCGATTGTGAATGCCATCGCCGATGGAGGAGCACAACATGCTTGAATCCCCTATGACACATCCAAAACCTGAACGGCGTAAGCCGAAGTTACCGCCAGGCATGCCGCAAATCGTTGCGCTGATTCTGGTGCTGTTGGTGGATAGCCTGGTCGCAAACAATTTTTTTGCGGTGCATATCCAGGACGGTCGCCTGTTTGGCAGCCCGATTGATATCCTGAACCGCGCTGCCCCCGTTGCCCTACTGGCGATCGGTATGACGCTGGTGATTGCCACCGGCGGGATTGATTTGTCGGTAGGTGCGGTGATGGCGATCGCGGGGGCGACGGCGGCCACGTTGACCGTTGCGGGGCACAGCCTGAGTTTTATTATCCTCGCCACCCTTGGCACCGGCCTTGCCTGTGGCTTATGGAATGGCGTGCTGGTGGCGCTACTGAAGATTCAGCCGTTTGTTGCCACGTTGATATTGATGGTGGCCGGGCGCGGTATTGCACAGCTGATTACTCAGGGTCAGATTGTGACTTTTAACAGCGACAGCCTCGGTTGGTTTGGCAGCGGCTCGCTGTGGATGCTGCCGGTTCCGGTGTGGATTACGCTGCTGGTGGCACTGTTAGTGTGGCTGCTGACGCGAAAAACTGCCCTGGGCCTGTTTATCGAAGCGGTGGGGATTAACCTGCGCGCCGCACGTAATGCCGGTGTAAATGGCTGGTTAGTGGTGATGTCCACCTATGCGATCAGCGGTGTGTGTGCAGCAGTTGCAGGCCTGATCGTGGCAGCGGATATACGTGGCGCCGATGCCAACAATGCCGGTTTGTGGCTGGAGTTGGATGCCATTCTTGCCGTTGTGATTGGCGGTGCATCGCTGATGGGCGGGCGTTTTAATCTGGTGTTGTCGCTGGTTGGCGCGCTGATTATTCAGTCGATGAATACCGGTATTTTGCTGTCTGGCTTCCCGCCGGAGCTGAATCAGGTGGTGAAAGCGGTGGTGGTGATGTGTGTGCTGTTGCTGCAATCGCCGCGCTTTATCGCCATTCTGAAAGGGAGACGTCCAAAATGATTAAACGCCATCTGCCATTGATGATTACGCTGCTGGTGTTTGTCGCCGGTTATCTGTTCTGCCTGAGTCAGTTCCCTGGCTTTGCCTCGACGCGCGTGATCTGCAATATCCTGACTGATAACGCGTTTCTCGGCATTATCGCCGTGGGCATGACGTTTGTGATTTTGTCAGGCGGTATCGATCTGTCAGTGGGGGCCGTTATTGCCTTTAGCGGCGTATTTTTGGCGAAAATCATCGGTGATTATCACGTCGATCCGATTCTAGCCTTCGCGATTGTGCTGGCAATGGGGGCACTATTCGGTGCCATGATGGGTTGGCTGATTGATGCACTGAAGATCCCGGCCTTCATTATTACGCTAGCGGGGATGTTTTTCTTGCGCGGCTGCAGTTATCTGGTTTCCGAAAACTCGATTCCCATCGATCATCCGCTCTATTCCACGCTGTCGAGTCTGGCATGGAAGATCCCCGGTGGCGGGCGTCTTAGTTTGCTGGCGGTGATTATGCTGGTGGTAGTGATCGGCGGCATTATCCTCGCGCATCGCACGCGTTTTGGTAATCAGGTGTATGCCATCGGCGGCAATCTGACGTCGGCGCAGTTGATGGGTGTTTCGACACGCGCCACCACCATCAAGATTTATATGCTTTCCACCACACTGGCGACACTGGCGGGGATTGTGTTCTCGATTTATACCTCAGCAGGCTATGCCCTGGCAGGATTGGGCGTGGAACTGGACGCGATTGCCTCGGTGGTGATCGGCGGCACCTTGTTGTCCGGCGGTGTGGGCACGGTGCTCGGCACGTTGTTTGGGGTGTTGATCCAGGGTCTGATTCAGACATGGATTAACTTCGATGGCACGCTGAGTTCCTGGTGGACAAAGATCGCCATCGGTATTCTGTTGTTCGCATTTATCGCTTTGCAACGTCTGCTAACGGTAATGTGGGATCGCCAGAAGAATGCGCCGGTTAAGCGTTTAACTTCGTAGTTGTGAGCGTCATGTTTGTTTTGAGAGGTGCGCAAATTTGCGCACCTTTTTTGTTTTGGGGCTCCGATTCGGGGACGCGGTTTTTGGTGTTCAGATTTGTGGATGTTGGGTAGGGGTTGCAGGTTTTAACGCTCATATTTTTGAATGTTAGGTGGCGTTGCTGATGGTTCGGTGCCCGGCCCCCTAAAGGCCAGCCCGATCGCAAAGGAACCCCGCATCCATGCAGATCGGCCGCGCCATCCCTGGCGCAAACGCTTTGCTCTTCGGGCTGGCCTTTATGGGGCAATTGAGACTGTTATTGCTGTAGTCAGTGCAAGTATAGGAATGCTGCCAGGTTTATAAATCCGCCAAATCGTAGCGCTGTAATGCAAGAGAACGGCGCCAGTTTTTGACCCTGGAAACCATGCAGCGGACATGCATAAAGGAGACAAAGGTGGGCAGTGGAGTAAAGCGTACGCCGCAGGGATGCGGCGTCCGAGGCTACAGGGATGTATTTACGCCGACTTTACGCAACGCCCACCTTTGTCGACTGGATCGCACGCTTTTAAGCCACAAAAAAGCCGCGAATCCTCGCGGCTTTAAGAAACCATTCAAATTAACGCGCTAATCGGTAATACACCTCATTCCAGCGCAACGCATCCTTGAACGCCGGCAAACGCGTATCTTCATCGATCACCAGCACTTCAATGCCGTTCAGCTCACCGTACAAATACATATCATCCAAATCCAGTGCCTGACTAAACACCGTATGGTGCGCGCCACCGGCCAGAATCCAGGCTTCGGAAGCGGTAGCCAGTGAGGGTTGTGCACGCCACAACGCACGCGCGACCGGCAACTTCGGCAGCGGTTTCGGCTGCTCAATTGCATCCACCACATTCACCAGCAAACGGAAACGATCACCCATATCAATCACACTGGCATTCACCGCGCGTCCGGCGGGTGTGGAGAAAATCATGCGCGCCGGGTCGGCTTTGCCACCAATGCCGAGGAACTGCACATCAATCAACGGCTTCGCCTCTTTGGCAATCGAAGGGCACACTTCCAGCATATGTGAACCCAACACCAAATCGTTGCCGGGTGAAAAGTGATACGTGTAATCCTCCATAAATGAAGTACCGCCTGCACGATTCCCGGCCTGCACCTTCAAAATATGCAGCAGCGCGGCAGTCTTCCAGTCACCCTCACCGGCGAAACCATAACCCTGGCCCATCAAACGTTGAACGGCCAAGCCCGGCAACTGCGTCATGCCGTGGAGAGTCTGGAAATTAGTGGTAAAGGCTTTGCAGCCCTCGTCATCGAGGAAACGCTTCAAACCCAGTTCAATGCGCGCCGCATCCAGCACATTCTGACGCTTCTCGCCATTCACGGCGGCAGCCTCGCTAAACAGATACTGGCTCTCGTATTCATCGATCAGCGCATGCACATCGCCATCACTGACGCTGTTCACCACCTCAACGAGATCACCCACGCCCCAACCGTTAACCGAATAACCAAATTGAATCTGCGCCGCCACCTTATCGCCTTCGGTCACCGCCACTTCACGCATATTGTCGCCAAAGCGCGCCACTTTTAGCTGCTGGCTGGCCTGCTTTGCTAATGCTGCATTGATCCAGCGTCCGATGCGCTGCTGGCTGGTCTTATCCTGCCAGTGGCCAGTCACCACGCTATGCTGCAGGCCCATACGTGCGCCAATAAAGCCGAACTCACGGCCGCCATGAGCGGTCTGGTTCAGGTTCATAAAGTCCATATCCATACTGTCCCACGGAATTTCTGCGTTGAACTGGGTATGGAATTGCAGCAATGGCTTATTCAGGATACTCAGCCCACCAATCCACATCTTGGCCGGTGAAAAGGTATGCAGCCAGGTGATGATACCGACACAATTATTGTCGTGGTTGGCTTCACGGCACAGCGCCAGCGCTTCATCGGGTGATTTCACCAGTGGCTTCAACACCAGCGGCACGGGCAGCGTGCCCGCCTGGTTCAAACCATCCATCACCTGGCGCGCGTGATGTTCGACCTGGCGCAAGGTTTCCGCTCCGTAGAGATGCTGAGTCCCAATCACAAACCAAACGTTCTGTTCCATTTCTCGCTCCTTTACTTAGCGGATGTGGCGCGGGCGGCATACTGAGGTTCAGCGGCCTGGCACCAGTTCTGATAGCGTTGATAAAGCTGTTGATAGCCCGCTACGCGCAGGCTGTTAGGCTGCAAGGTCACGGCAATCGGACTCGCCATCACCTGCTGTGCGGCAGGGACGTCGGCATACACCTTCGCGGCGACGGCGGCAAAAATAGCGGCGCCCAGCGCGCAGCATTCGTCAGAAGCCACGATATCCAGCGGGCGGTTCATCACGTCGCAGCATGCCTGCATAATGGCGGGAGACTTACGTGCGATGCCGCCAAGCGTCAGAATGCTCTCCACCGGAATCTGTTGTTTCTCGAAGCACTCCATAATGGCGCGGGCACCAAACGCCGTGGCGGCCACCAGACCCCCAAACAATGCAGGCGCGTCAGTGCCGAGATTCAAATCGGTGATCACGCCTTTCAGGCGCTGATTGGCATCCGGCGTACGACGCCCGTTGAACCAATCCAGCACCACGGGCAGATGATCGAGCTGTGGATCGGTAGCCCAGGCTTCGGTAAGGGAGCGGATCAAATCCTGCTGCATTTCGGCGAGTTGCGGCTGCAACTCAGGATGGCGCGCCACCGCCTGCTGCAGCGGCCAGCCCAGCAAACGACTGAACCAGGCGTAAATATCGCCAAACGCGGACTGACCGGCTTCGCAGCCGATGGCACCCGGCACGACGCTGCCATCCACCTGGCCGCAAATGCCTTTAATTGCGCGATCGCCTACTTTCTCACTATCAGCAATCAAAATGTCGCAGGTTGAGGTGCCAATCACTTTCACCAGCGTATAAGGCTGTGCACCTGCACCGACCGCGCCCATGTGGCAGTCAAAAGCACCACCGGAGAGAATCACCTGTTCAGACAGTCCCAAACGCTGCGCCCATTCGGCAGACAACGTACCCACCGGGACATCAGCAGTGAAGGTGTCGGTAAATAGCGGGGAATCCAACTGCTCGATCAACATCGGGTCGAGGGCACGGAAAAAGTCGGCAGGCGGTAGGCCATGCCATTCAGGATGCCACAGCGATTTATGCCCGGCAGCACAGCGTCCACGCCGCAACTGCGCCGGGGCGGTGCGACCGCTTAACAGTGCCGGTACCCAATCGCAGAGTTCCACCCAAGACACTGCAGCATCACGCACCGCCGCATCCTGGCGTGACACATGCAGAATCTTGGCCCAGAACCACTCCGATGAATACACACCGCCGATATAGCGGGTGTAATCGGTGAAATGACCGTTGCGGCACAGCTGATTAATCTCTTCCGCTTCTTCAATCGCGGTGTGATCCTTCCACAGCACAAACATGGCGTTGGGATTGGTCGCAAACTCCGGACGCAAGGCTAACACGTTGCCATCGCGGTCAATCGGGGCGGGGGTTGAGCCGGTTGAATCGACGCCAATACCCACCACCCAAGCCCGCTGTTCCACTGTTAACGCTTGCACCACCGCCACGATCGCCTGCTCCAGCGCATCAATGTAGTCCTGTGGGTGATGACGAAAACGGTTGGCATGCGCATCACAGAATTGCCCCTGCGCCCAACGCGGATAGTTCACCACCGCGGTTTCCAGCTCTTGACCACTGCGGCAGTCCACGGCGAGGGCACGCACCGAGTCACTGCCAAAATCCAGCCCAATTGTTATGGCGCCAGCACCCATTGGGATTCTCCTGTGTGAGTTATCTGGCTCTATCCTGGAATGCGGGGGCATAAGCCGTTAGTCATCGCTGGCTGAGAATATGCACTTTTCTGCCATCGGCGAGGTTATGTGATCGGCAGCAAAAGTTAATGACTGGTTAATTTCGCTGAATATATGGAGGAATTAGTCATCGTTTTGGGATGTGATACCGCTCTACATTTTTCTTCGCCAATACCGCTACAACTAGCCCAGCGTTTGCACAGCCTTTGTACAACCTTTGAGCTAACGCGCTGATTTTGCGCTGTACCCAAACGTGAAATCCAATTGGTAGCGTTTACACCGATTCGTTATTAACAGCGATAAAACACCATTGTGCCGGAGAGCATCATGCATAAATTCACTAAAGCGCTGGCGGCGGTAGGTCTCGCCGCGGTTATGTCACAATCCGCTATCGCCGAAACCATGAAACTCGGTTTCCTCGTCAAACAACCGGAGGAACCCTGGTTCCAGACGGAATGGAAGTTCGCCGATAAAGCCGGCAAAGATCTCGGTTTCGACGTCATCAAAATCGCGGTGCCTGACGGCGAGAAAACCCTCAATGCCATCGACAGCCTGGCGGCGAGCGGTGCCAAAGGCTTCGTGATCTGCACACCGGACCCGAAACTGGGTTCAGCCATCGTGGCGAAGGCGCGCAGTTATGGCCTGAAAGTGATTGCGGTTGATGATCAGTTCGTCACCGCCAAAGGCAAGCCGATGGACACGGTGCCGTTGGTGATGATGGCGGCGACCAAAATCGGTGAGCGTCAGGGCCAGGAACTCTATAAAGAGATGCAGAAGCGCGGCTGGGATGCGAAAGAGACCGGCGTGATGGCGATTACCGCCAATGAGTTGGACACTGCGCGTCGCCGCACCGGCGGTTCGATGGAAGCGCTAAAAGCAGCCGGATTCCCGGAGAAGCAGATCTATCAGGTACCCACCAAATCCAACGACATTCCTGGTGCGTTTGATGCCGGTAACTCGCTGCTGGTGCAGCATCCCGAGGTGAAACACTGGCTGATTGTCGGCATGAATGACAACACCGTGCTGGGTGGCGTACGCGCGACTGAAGGCCAGGGCTTTAAAGCGCCAGACGTGATCGGCATTGGCATCAACGGCGTGGATGCGGTGAGCGAACTCTCCAAAGGGGCGCCAACCGGCTTCTATGGCTCACTGCTGCCAAGCCCGGATGTGCACGGTTATAAGAGCAGTCAGATGCTCTACAACTGGGTGACCAAAGGCGAAGAGCCCGCGAAGTTCACCGAAGTCACCGATGTGGTGCTGATTACCCGCGACAACTTCAAAACTGAGTTGGCGAAGAAAGGGCTGATGTAAGTCGCCTGATTGATAAACGCAGCCTCCATCCCTGGTGTTGCAGCAGGTTGGCCACCGCGTTTGCTCCCGTGTCGCTCGTCGCTGGGACAAATGTGCGAAGCCAACGCGGCAATGGCGCGAAGGATGGGGGCGAAGAGGAGTTTCCATGGAAACTGATCAAGCCTTTCTGTCCTTTCATGGCATCAGTAAAACCTTTCCGGGCGTAAAAGCGCTGCAGGATATCTCATTCCAGTGCCGCGCCGGGGAAGTGCATGCGCTGATGGGCGAAAACGGCGCGGGAAAGTCCACGTTGTTAAAGATTCTCAGCGGCAGTTATCAGCCGACTGAAGGTGAGATTCGCATCAAAGGTGAAGTGAAAAGCTTCAACAACACCGTGGATGCGCTGGATGCGGGCGTGGCGATCATCTATCAGGAGCTGCATCTGGTGCCGGAGATGAGCGTGGCGGAGAACATCTATCTCGGACAGTTGCCACACAAACGCGGATTGGTGAATCGCAAATTGCTGCGGTATGAAGCAGATCTGCAGCTTAAAAATCTCGGCATGGATATCGATCCAGACATGCCGCTGAAATATCTGTCGCTCGGTCAGTGGCAGATGGTGGAGATCGCCAAAGCGCTGGCGCGTAATGCGCGCATCATCGCCTTTGACGAGCCGACCAGTTCACTTTCTGCACGTGAAATTGAGCATCTGTTCCGCGTCATTCGTCAGCTGCGCGATCAGGGCCGCACCGTGCTGTACGTGTCACATCGCATGGAGGAAATCTTTGCTCTGAGCGATGCCATCACCGTGTTCAAAGATGGTCGCTACGTGCGCACCTTCACCGACATGCCGAACACCCATCATGACGATCTGGTACAGGCGATGGTCGGGCGTAACCTCGGTGATATTTACGGCTATACGCCGCGCACATTGGGTAAAGTCCGTTTGCAACTTGATCAAGTAGAGGCCAAAGGCGTGCGCATGCCGATTTCGCTGACGGTCCGAGCCGGTGAAATCGTTGGCCTGTTTGGATTGGTTGGCGCGGGGCGCAGTGAATTGATGAAGGGGCTGTTTGGTGCGACCAAACTGCGTGGCGGCAGCGTGTCACTGGATGGCAAAAAGCTCAACATTCGCCAGCCGATCGATGCGATTCACGCGGGGATTATGCTGTGTCCGGAAGATCGTAAATCCGAAGGGATTATTCCGGTGCACTCGGTGCGCGACAACATCAATATCAGCGCGCGCCGCCATAATCTCACGGCGGGGTGTCTGATCAAACCCGGCTGGGAGGCGAAAAACGCCGATCTTCACATCCGATCGCTCAACATCAAAACGCCTGGCCCGCAACAGCTGATCATGAATCTGTCGGGAGGCAATCAGCAGAAGGCGATTTTGGGTCGTTGGTTGTCCGAAGAGATGAATGTGATTCTGCTGGATGAACCGACGCGCGGTATTGATGTCGGTGCCAAGCATGAAATCTATAACCTGATTTACCAACTGGCGAATAAAGGGATCGCGGTGCTGTTTGCTTCCAGCGATCTGCCCGAAGTGATGGGCCTGGCTGACCGTATCGTGGTGATGCGTGAAGGTGAGATTGCCGGAGAATTGCCACACGATGCGGCCACGGAGCAGCTGACGCTGAGCCTGGCGATGCCGAAAACCCCTCAAGCGGCCGCCGTGGCCTGATGTAAAGGAGAGCAACAATGGCTTCATCTACCACTTCCAACACACCACCGGTGCAGCGTAACGGCCTGCAGCTGGGGCGTATCTGGGATAATTTCGGCATGCTGGTGGTTTTCGCGCTGCTGTTTATCGTTTGCGCCATCTTCGTACCCAATTTTGGCACGTTCATCAATATGAAAGGGCTGGGACTGGCCATGTCGATGTCCGGCATGGTGGCCTGCGGCATGCTGTTCTGCCTCGCTTCTGGCGATTTTGACCTTTCCGTGGCCTCGGTGATTGCCTGCGCTGGTGTGGTGACCGCGGTGGTGATCAACATGACGGAGAGTCTGTGGTTGGGCGTCGCGGCCGGTTTGGTGCTCGGTATGGCCACCGGATTTATTAATGGCTTTGTGATTGCCCGGCTAAAGATCAATGCGCTGATCACCACGCTGGCAACCATGCAGATTGTGCGTGGTCTGGCGTATATCTTCTCTGACGGTAAAGCGGTCGGCATTGAGGATGAACGCTTCTTCACCCTCGGCTATGCCAACTGGCTCGGCTTGCCAGCGCCCATCTGGCTCACCATCGCCACCATGATTGTTTTCGGTTTTGTGCTGAACAAAACCACCTTTGGTCGCAACACGCTGGCGATTGGCGGTAATGAAGAAGCCGCACGTCTGGCCGGGGTGCCGGTGGTGCGCACTCGCATCATCATTTTCATTCTCTCGGGACTGGTCTCGGCGGCGGCGGGGATTATTTTGGCCTCGCGCATGACCAGTGGTCAGCCGATGACCTCGCTCGGGTATGAACTGATTGTGATTTCAGCCTGTGTGCTGGGCGGCGTTTCGCTGAAAGGCGGCATCGGTAAGATTTCTTATGTGGTGGCGGGCGTACTGATTCTGGGTACGGTTGAGAATGCGATGAATTTATTGAATATCTCGCCGTTCTCACAGTATGTGGTGCGCGGTTTGATACTGTTAGCGGCGGTGATTTTTGACCGCTACAAACAGAAAAACAAAGCGGCCTGATCCCAGCCGTGAAAAATGATGCAGGGCGGCCATCCGGTCGCCCATCTGGCGCGATCCACTGCGCATTTACAGGTTATCGTGAGGGCACTATGTACCATCGTGAACCCCCCAGTGAGCAGCAGAATCCACTGCTACCCGGCTATCCGTTTAATGCCTGGCTGGTGGCGGGCTTAACGCCAATCAATGCCAACGATCAGCTGGACTTCTTTATCGACCGGCCGCTCGGCATGAAAGGTTACATCCTCAATCTGACCATCAAAGGCCAGGGGCGCATTTTTGATGGAGAGTCGGCGTTTGACTGCGAGCCCGGCGATTTGCTGCTGTTTCAGCCGAAAACGCCGCACTATTACGGCCGTTCCCCTGACAGCCCATGCTGGTTCCACCGTTGGGTCTATTTCCGTCCGCGTGCCTACTGGACGGATTGGTTGCAGTGGCAGGATGAGAGTCAGGGCGTGGGGCGGTTACGTTTGCCAGAAGCGCAACGTGCCGAGTTTGACCGCCTGTTTGCCAGCATTGAGCAGACCCACAATTCGGGTCGTCGCTTTGCCGAGGAACTGGCAATGAATCTGCTGGAGCGCTTGTTGTTGCGCGCGGTGGAGGAAGATCCGCGCAGCCATCAACAAATTCGCGATCCGCGCGTGATTGAGGCCTGTCAATACGTCACCAACCATTTAGCCAGTGAGGTAAAAATCGAGGAAGTGGCGCGCCATGTGTGTCTTTCCCCGTCACGGCTGGCGCATCTGTTTCGCGAGCAGATGGGGATTAATCTGCTGCGCTGGCGTGAAGATCAGCGTGTCATCCGCGCCAAACTGTTGCTGCAAACCACGCAGGAGCCGATTGCCTCGGTCGGGCGCGAAGTGGGTTATGACGATCAGCTCTATTTCTCTCGCGTTTTCCGTAAACGGGTGGGCGTCAGCCCCAGTGATTTCCGTCGCCGCAGTCAGGATGCGCACGATGCCTTAGTGGCTCAGGAGAGCTGGCAACCGGCACGGAGTGCGATCTCCTGAGTTTTCAGCTGATTCCGCCTTGTTGTTACTGGCTGATTCGTCTTAAATCAGTCTGGTAACGAACAAGAGGAATGAGAATGAGCGATAAATTACGTGTCGGCCTGATTGGCTACGGTTTTGCCAGCAAAACCTTTCATGCTCCTTTGATCGTCGGCACGCCAGGCGTTGAATTGGCAGCCGTCTCCAGCAGCGATGCCAGCAAGGTGCATGCCGACTGGCCCTCGGTGCAAGTGGTTTCTGATCCACAAGCCCTGCTGGATGACCCGACACTGCAACTGATTGTCATACCGACGCCAAATGATACTCACTTCCCGTTAGCCAAAGCGGCACTGAATGCCGGTAAACATGTGGTGGTGGATAAGCCCTTCACCGTGACACTGTCACAAGCGCGTGAGCTGGATGCACTGGCCAAAGCCAAAGGGCTACTGCTCTCCGTATTCCACAACCGCCGCTGGGACAGTGATTTTCTGACGTTGAAAACCTTGCTGGCTGATGGCGCCTTAGGTGATGTGCGCTATCTTGAATCGCATTTTGACCGTTTCCGCCCCGAAGTTCGCCAGCGCTGGCGTGAAATGAAAGGCCCGGGTAGCGGTATCTGGTTTGATCTTGGACCCCATGTACTGGACCAGGCGCTGCAATTGTTTGGCCCGCCGGTAGCGATCGCTGTGGATATGGCTGAACTGCGTCCTGGCGCGCAAACCACCGATTATTTCCATGCGGTGCTGACTTATCCCACTCGTCGGGTCGTGTTACACGCCAGCATGCTGGTGGCGGCAGAATCTGCACGTTTTGTGGTGCACGGCACGCGGGGCAGCTACGTCAAATACGGTCTGGATCCGCAGGAAGATCGCCTGAAAGCAGGTGAACGTCCTCCGCAGGAAGACTGGGGCTATGACATGCGCAATGGCACTCTGACGCTGGCAGAAGGCGACGTGATGGTGGAGAAAGAACTGCTAACTCTGCCGGGTAACTATCCGGCGTACTACGCGGCGATTCGCGATGCGATTGCGGGCACCGGAGATAACCCAGTCCAGGCTGAAGAGGCGATTCAGGTGATGGAGTTGATTGAACTCGGCTTACAGTCCGCTGAGAAGCGCCAGACGATGTCGCTGAAGTGACGGAGTAAAAGCATACGCCAGGGTGATGTCACTCAAAAAGGGCCTCACCCTAACGTGCGATGTGATTTAAAGGTGCGCAGCGAAGCGCACCTTTTTGCTTTTGAGGTAATTACCCCGCCACGCGCTGACGCAGGGCAGCTTTCTCTGCCTCACTGAGGAAGGCAATGGTCACACCATTTTCCTGCGCCTGACGCATCTCTTCAGCGGTTAATCCTGCCTGCGGCGCAGCGTGCTCATATTCATGCGCCAGCTCAATACCCTGAACCGCCGGATCATCGGTATTAATGGTGGCGAGAATACCGTGTTGCAGGAAGGCTTTCAGCGGATGAGTGGCCAGTGAAGCTACTGTGCTGGTCTGAATGTTGGAGGTCAGGCAGGATTCAATACCAATGCGCTGCTCTGCCAGGAAATCCATCAATGCGCGATCTTCAATCGCTTTAACGCCATGGCCAATACGCTCAGCGCCGAGTTCGCGAATCGCCTGCCAGATGCTTTCCGGGCCAGCGGCTTCACCGGCGTGCACGGTAATACGGAAACCGGCATCGCGCGCGCGATTGAAGTGGCTGAGGAATTCACTGCCCGGGAAGCCGAGCTCATCACCGGCCAGATCGACGGCGGTAATGCCATCACGGTGTGCCAGCAAACCTTCCAGTTCGCGCAGGCAGGCTTCGTCACCAAAGGTGCGACTCATAATGCCGATCAGGTTCACATCCACGCCGAACTGTTTTACGCCCGCGCGTACACCATCAATCACGGCTTCCACCACACCAGCGATCGGCAGGTTGTGCGTCATCGCCATATAGCCCGGTGAGAAACGCAGTTCTGCGTAGTGAATGCCAGCACGTGCGGCATCTTCCACGTTTTCCAGCGCGATGCGGCGGCAGGCATCCAAATCGCCCAACACCTTGACGCCCCAGTCCAGTTTCTGCAGGAAGCTCACCAGGTCGGGTTCATTGGCTGTGACTTGCACATGCGGACGCAGTTCGTCGAGCGAGTTAGCGGGCAGCGTGAGGTTAAACTGGCGACCTAAATCAAGGATGGTTTGTGCGCGGATGTTGCCATCAAGGTGGCGGTGAATGTCGGTCAGGGGGAGTTTCAGGTCAATCATGTCGCACTCGCTAAAGTTTCATAAAGTGCAGAGCATTATAAAAACATCTTGCGCAACAGCGCCAGTGATTTGCGCAAGCTGTGAAATGGATGCTGAATTAATCAGCATCCGAACGCCTTTAACACGATTTTAAAGCCGCAATCAGACGATCCAGTCCGTCATCGAGTTTACTGCGCGGACAACCGGCATTGAGCCGCAGATATCCCTGACTGGCTTCACCATAGGTTGAACCCGGCATGATCGCGACTTTGTACTGATGAATCAGCCGATGTTGCAATGTCTGTTCATCAATGCCCAACGGTGTGAGATCAATCCATGCCAGATAGGTAGCGGCAGGGGGCTGCCAGTTAAGCGCAGGAAACGCCGCATTCAATCGTTGCGCAATGTGCTGCATATTCGCCTGTAGATAATCGCGCAGTCCATCCAACCAGGCTTCACCTTCACGATACGCGGCAATGGTGGCAGCCACAGCCATCACCGCCGGTGACGATAAGCCATCCTGCTGTTTCAGTGCGTGGAACCAGGCCTGACGATCGGTTTCATGCGGAATGATGCCCCAGGCGCCGGTCAGTGCCGGGATGTTGAAACTCTTCGATGCCGACGTGAATAACGCCCAGGGAGATTGCGCCACCTGGCTCCACGGGATGTGGTCTGCATCGCCCAACACCATATCCATATGGATCTCATCGCTGATCACTTTCACATCGTAACGTGCACAGAGCGCGGCCATTTGCTGTAACTCCTCGCGCTGCCACACTTTGCCGGTAGGATTGTGCGGGCTGCACAGCAGCATCACTTTGCAATCGGGTCGCGCCAGTAATTGTTCCAGCCGAGTCATATCACACTGCCAGTCATTACCCTGACGCTGTAGCGGCAGTTCTAGCACGCGGCGCTGATTACCGTTGATAGTGTTATAGAACGCATCGTAGGCGGGCGTATGAATCAGCACTTCATCGCCGGGTTTTGTCCAGTGGCGCAGCATCTGCGCCACCATGTAGATCACCGACGGTCCATAAACCAGTGATTGTGCCTCAATGTCGGTGGCAAAACGGCTGCGCATCCAGTGCTGAATCGCCGAGGTGAAATCATTGTGCTGCCAGCGGCTGTAGCCCAATACGCCATGGTTCAAGCGCTGTTGCAACGCCTCAATGATGCAGGGCGCCGTCGCGAAATCCATATCGGAGATGGTGAAGGGCAATAAGCCCTCCACACCGAAGCGATCCGCTACAAAATCCCACTGCGTGCACCAGCTACCGTGACGATCCACGACATGGTCGAAATCAAACCTCTGCATCATGACGCCGTCGCACTCATCAGATGTGCCATTTCATCTTTCACAGACTGCACCTGTGGACCGATGACCACTTGCAGGCTGGTTTGATTAAGGTGCACCACACCAATTGCGCCGTTGGCTTTTAATGCGGCATCGTCCACCTTACTCATGTCAGCAATGGTGAGGCGCAGACGCGTCAGGCAGTTATCCAGCGATGTGATGTTGTCCACGCCGCCCAACGCCGCCAGAATCGCCGGGGTGTTGTAACCTGATTTCCCCACGCCCGCGCGGCTGACCTGCTGCTCCACGCTGCTGGTTTCTGCTTCGCGACCCGGAGTCTTGATGTTGAAGCGGGTAATAGCAAACCGGAAGATCGCGTAGTAACCCACGAACCACACCGCCGCAATGACCGGCACCCAATACCATTTGGTAGAGAGGCCGTGCAGCACGCCGAACACGAAGAAGTCGATAACGTTGCCGTCGGTGTTACCGATAGTTACGCCGAGTATCGCCATCACGGTGAAGCCCAGACCCGTCAACAGGGCGTGGATCAAATACAGCACCGGAGCCACGAACAGGAATAGGAATTCGATCGGTTCGGTGGTGCCGCCGACGACGCAAGCCACCACACCAGAAATCAGCAGCCCCTTAATTTTGTGACGATTTTCGGGACGGGCACAGTGATAAATCGCCAGTGCCGCACCCGGTAAACCACCGAGGAAGGCCGGCATTTTGCCTTGCGACAGGAAACGCGTGGCGCTTTCTGCAAAGCCGTGAGTATCCGGGCAAGCCAGCTGCGCCTGGAAGATGGTGAGGGCACCGCTGACGCTTTTGCCGCAGACGTCGAGCGTACCGCCCGCATCGGTGAAGCGAATAATTGCCACCAGAATATGCTGCAGACCAAACGGCAGCAGCAGGCGTTCGCCGGTGCCGAAGATCATCGGGCCAAATTCACCGGCACTGTTGATCATCCAGCCGAGACCGGTGATGGCGCGCGCAAAGAAAGGCCAAATCAGCGGCACCACTAAGCCGAGCAAACCCATCACCACGGTGGTGACAATCGGCACAAAGCGCGTGCCACCGAAGAAGGCGAGTGCATCCGGCAGGCGAATGTTGTGGAAGCGTTCATGCAGCCAGAACACCACCACACCAACGATCACCGCCCCCAGGATACCGGTATCAATGGATTGGATGCCAAGGATATTTTGAACGTTGTTGGCTTTCAGCACCGCCGCGTCGGTGGTGGGAAGAATGCCATTGATATTGAGCCAGAAGTTGACGCTCAGGTTCAGGACTGCATAGCCGACGAAACCGGCAAAGGCAGCGACACCTTTGTTCTCCCTCGCCATGCCCAGTGGAATCGCAATGGCGAACATCACTGGCAGATAGCTGAAGGCAAATGAACCCAGCTTCGCCATCCAGATAAACAGATATTGCAGGAAGGGCTGATCGAGCATCGGGATCAGCGTCAAGACATCGTGACTGCTGAGCGAGCTGCCTATCCCAAGCAAAATGCCGCAAAAAGACAGCAGGGCGACGGGCAACATAAAGGTTTTACCCAGACTCTGGAAAAATTCCCAAAGTGACATTTTGGGTCGGCTGGCGGACATGGTCTCTCCTGGTTAAAAAGCGACAAGTTTTCATATGGGTAAAGAATGATAAAACGTTTTACCAAGCAATTTTGTGGCTATAGTCACAAAGCGTGACTAATTCCAGGCTTTATTTTTGCGTCAATCAGTGTAACGTTTTACCTCTTTGTTTCTTCATCAGTTGTTGGAAACGGAACCGGATGTCTCAGCCTAAAACCACTATTCACGATGTCGCGCAGGCGGCTGGCGTATCGGTATCGACAGTCTCTTTGGTGCTGTCCGGCAAAGGTCGTATCTCTTCCGCCACGGCCGAACGCGTTAATCAGGCGATTGAGCAGCTGGGATACGTGCGCAACCGTTCAGCCTCCATCCTGCGTGGTGGCGAGAGTGGTGTCATAGGTCTGATTGTGCGCGATCTCAGCCAGCCCTTTTACGCAGCGATGACCGCAGGCTTGAGCGAAGTGCTGGAACAGCAGGGCAAAGTCCTGGTGCTGACGCAAAGTGGTCAGCACGGGCAAAATCTGCAGCGCTGTTTCGATTCATTGGTGGCGCAAGGGGCCGATGGCATCGTGTTGGGCGGCGCCGTGGCGCAGGCGGAAATGCTGGTGGCGCAGGCACACGAACAGCAAATTGCCTTGATCTGCGCCGCGCGGGCCAGCAGCCTCGATAAAGTCGATTCCTTGCGTCCAGACAACAGCCAGGCCGCGCGCATCGCGACGGAGTACCTGATCCGTCAGGGGCATCAGCGTATCGCGTGGGTAGGTGGATTGGGGTCTTCACTGACGCGTGCTGAAAGAATTGGCGGTTATTGCGCCACGCTGCTGCAATACGGTTTACCGTTCCGCCCGGACTGGATCATTGAGTGTGATGACCGGCAACAGAGCGTATCGGCATTGACGCAAGACTTACTGCATCATCACCCACGCATCACCGCTATCATTGCCCATAACGCCAGTACCACGCTCGGCTGCTATTTTGGTGCGATCCACAGCGGACGCTCGTTGGGCGAAGATGCAGTGGACAGCTACTTCACGCAAAAGCTGGCACTGGTCGGCTTTAATGACGATCCGCAACGCGAGTCGTATGACTCCTCGCTGACGTTTGTCAGTAGTGAAGCGCGTGATGTGGGAAGGCGAGCGGGGGAAAGGATGCTGCAACGACTGGCGCAACCGGAGGCGGAAGTGCAAACGCTGATTGTGCCGCCACAGTTGGTGCGAGGCGTTTAGCGGCGCGATAGCTCGCGCCGCGGGTATATCGTTGTTACTCAGGCATCCCTTCGCTGGTCTGCGCACCCAGCATATAGCGAGACAGGAACTGTTCCAGTGACATCTTGTCGCCATTCATCGTCACCTGGCCGTTGCCGTACTGCAGGCTGGTGGTGATGTTGTCATCCTGTTGCTGCGTCAGACGGAACATCTGGCCCATCGCCGCCAGACCTTTCACCTGCTGGTCCGCCATCTTCTGCGCATCGTCGCTCTGATAACCTTCGGCCAGACCAACATGACGCATCGTTTCGGTTGCCATTGGCATATTGATGTTCAGTTTGCCATCCAGCGTTTTCAGCACGCGATCCACTGCCGCGCCCAACGTCTGCGCTTCACCGGTGACGGTGGCGGGATCGTTAAAACCGATGCTGAGGTTAAAGGTGCTTTCCCCTTTATCGTTTTTCCAGCTCAGCGGCGCGATGCTGACGGTAGGTGAACCCTTCAGCAGCGTCGGCAGGTTATTCTTCAGGATGGTCTGCACGCTAGCCTGATAGCGGACGGGATCCTCGACTAAACCTGGCTGGTTCAGCAGTGCCTGCATCTGCGCGTTGTAGCTATCCGAGAAGGTTTTCACCGCTTGCGCATCAAACTGCGCAAACTTCATGGCCAGCTTTGCTTCGCCGAACGGCTGCTTCTGCAAGCTAATGTTGCCGACGTTCATATTCAGATCGCCGCCGATCTTGCCATCTTTATTATCGAAGGAGGATTGAGTGTCCAGCTTCTGTAATGACAAACCTTCCTGGCCGTTAATGCTGGCGTCGAGTTTATCCAGGCTGATGGACTGATCGCCGACGCGCACGCCTTCCGGGCTGAGATGGGTATCACCCTTCAGCTTCAGGCCGTTAAGGGTAAACAGCACCGGCTGCTCAACCTGGTTTTTGCTGGTGACGGCAATGCTGGAAAAGTCACCGTTCAGGCTGACTTTATCGCCTTTACTGTCTGCGCTGATCTCCAGGGTTCCGCCGTTGGTGGCAAGACGGTCGCCAGTCTGCGCGTTGTTATAATCCACCGCCAGCAGATCCAGTGCGGTGTCGGTCGCACCGCTGTAGCCCACACGCGTATCAGCGGTCACCAGCGATTTGCCGTTGGTAAGCTCAAACAGTTTCTTCACCGCATCGGTGTTTTCGAGCTCGGTATGCACCGAAGCCATGCTCGGAATCAGGCTGCCGCGTTTCAGCTGCGCAAAGGGGAAGGGACCATGGTCGATGGTTTCGTTCAGCACGATGCTTTGACCCGGCTTCAGCAGCGGGTTGTCTTCAGTCTGTGAACTGGCCTGAATCACCAGTTTAGTTTTGCTGCTGAAGATGCCGCGCTGGTAATCCTGATAGCTGAGCGTCAGGCGAGCGTTCGGTGCATAGGCATTAAGCTGTGTGTTGGCGTTCTGCAACATTTGATCCATATGGCTTTCCAGCTGCTTGCCGGTAAACCAGGCCGCACCTGTCCAGATCACGCCGAGCGCCACAATCACACCTACGGCAACCTTGGTCTTTTTCATCGCTGAGTCGTCCTTATCCTTGGGTCCGCCCGCCGCTGCTTGAGGGCGACGGTGAAGAAAAACGCCCGCAGGCGTTTAAAGTAATAGTTTGAAAGAATAGCAGTTAATGCTGGTATCGTCAGCCGGATCAGCTGAGCGCGTTATAGACCCGCGCCAGGCGTCCTGTGCCTGCGGCATTAACCGGAGATTCATTGGCAGCAACGAAGCATGATTCACCGGGCTTCAACAGCAGTTGCTCACCTGACTTCTCAATCACCGCCTGACCTTCGATACAAAACAGCAGCGCCGCACTCTGTTGCGCTAACGGCTGTGGTGTGGCGGAGAGGGCGTGGATGGCAAAGGCAAAATCGTCCACCGGAATCGGGAAGTTCAGCGTGTCTCCCACTTGCTGAGGCTGCGTCAACAACGTGGCAGCGGGCTTCGCTTCAAACTTCAGGTTCGCCATCAACTCAGGGATATCGATGAATTTTGGCGTCAGTCCCGCACGCAGTACGTTATCGGAATTCGCCATCACTTCCAGTGCCACGCCTTTCAAATAAGCGTGCGGCGTTTCGGCAAACAGGAACATGGCTTCGCCGGGCTGCAGAGTGATGACATTTAACAACAGCGGTGAGAACAAGCCGGTATCGTCCGGATAATCGGCCGCAATGCTCTTTATAGTCTGCCAGGGTTCGCCGCCACGTGAGTTGAGCGCTGATTTCAGTACCGCTAACGCCAGTGATTTAGGTTCATCATTTAGCGATAGCAGTGTGGAGAACAGTTTGGCGAGGCTGACTTCATCAGGTTTTTCAAGGAAGTGAGCGATTTGCGGGTGGGCACCCGCCACGGGTTCCAGCAGCGAGACAATCTCGTGCATTTCGCGAAAGCCGTTCATCGCCTGGAAAGGGGTCAGGGCATACACCAGTTCCGGCTTATGATTCGCATCTTTGTAGTTGCGTTCAGCGGCGCCAATCGGAATACCTGCAGCATTCTCGCGCGCGAAACCCTCTTCAGCGGCGGCTTTGCTCGGGTGAACCTGGATCGATAAGGCCTGATCGGCACACAGCACCTTAAACAAAAACGGCAACTCACCAAAACGCGCTGCGACTGCCGCGCCCAAGGCTGCGGTCTGGTCATCATTTATCACATCGCGCAGGGAACGCGTTTCACCCTTGATCTCAACGGTTGACGGACTTTTAGGATGGGCACCCATCCACAGTTCCGCCATTGGTAATCCTTGCGGGTTCTCAATGCCGTAAAGTTCGGTCAGCGCAGTTTTGCTGCCCCAAGCGTAATTTTGCAGCGAATTGTTCATTTTTTGCATCGTTTACCCTTAATAACCGTAAGTAAATAGGCTTATTAAAGCAGAAAGTGCCATACAAAATACATCAACAAGTGCAATAAACGCGATGGGCTCGCATAATGTTAATTTCTTGTGTGTGACAATCTTGCTCGCTCAACGGCGTCGCGGGAAGACGACCTGGGCGGAAACCTCAAATCTGAGCTAAGGAGACGTAGTCATGGCAGCGAATCGCATTGAAAAAGATTCAATGGGACCGATCGAAGTACCGGCAGATAAGTTGTGGGGGGCACAAACCCAGCGTTCGCTGGAGCATTTCCGTATCTCAACCGAGAAGATGCCCGTCGCATTAGTGCATGCGTTGGCAATGACCAAACGCGCTGCAGCCCAGGTGAACCGCGATCTTGGCCTGTTGCCGGCAGAGCGGGCGGAAGCGATCCTGAAAGCCGCTGACGAAGTGCTGGCTGATAAACACAGTGACGAGTTCCCGCTGGCGATTTGGCAGACCGGCTCCGGTACTCAGACCAACATGAATATGAACGAAGTGCTGGCCAACCGTGCCAGTGAAATTCTCGGCGGCGAGCGTGGCATGTCGCGTTTGGTGCACCCAAACGATGACGTTAACAAGAGCCAGAGCTCCAACGACGTGTTCCCCACCGCCATGCACGTGGCTGCGGTCATCGCCGTGCGGGAGCAGCTGATTCCGCAGATTCATGTCCTGAAAAAGACCCTGAGCGAGAAGTCTGAAGCCTTTAAGGACATCGTGAAGATTGGTCGTACTCACCTGCAAGATGCCACGCCGTTGACGCTGGGTCAGGAGATTTCCGGCTGGGTCGCGATGCTGGAACATAACCTCAAGCACATCGAACACAGCATTCCCCATGTCGCTGAGCTGGCGCTGGGTGGCACGGCGGTGGGCACCGGCTTAAATACCCATCCGGAGTATGCGGTTCGCGTGGCGAAAGCGCTGGCCGAACTGACTCAGCAACCGTTCGTTACTGCACCGAATAAGTTTGAAGCGCTGGCAACCTGCGATGCGCTGGTGCATGCACATGGCGCATTGAAAGGCCTGGCGGCGTCACTGATGAAAATCGCCAACGACGTGCGCTGGCTGGCATCGGGTCCGCGTTGCGGGATTGGCGAACTCGCCATTCCGGAAAACGAACCGGGCAGCTCAATCATGCCAGGTAAAGTGAACCCGACGCAGTGTGAAGCGCTGACCATGCTGTGCTGCCAGGTAATGGGTAACGACGTCGCGGTGAACATTGGTGGGGCATCGGGCAACTTCGAGTTGAACGTGTTCCGCCCAATGGTGATCCATAACTTCCTACAGTCAATTCGCTTGCTGGCTGATGGTATGGACAGCTTCAACCATCACTGTGCGGTGGGCATTGAGCCGGTGCGTGAGCGCATCGATCAGTTGCTGAATGAATCGTTGATGCTGGTGACCGCGTTGAATACCCATATCGGTTACGACAAAGCGGCAGAAATCGCCAAGAAAGCCCATAAAGAAGGGCTGACGCTCAAAGGCTCAGCGCTGAAGCTCGGCTATCTGACCGAAGAGCAGTTTGACGAGTGGGTAAGGCCGGAAGAGATGGTTGGCAGCATGAAGCAATAATTATCGCGATTAACTGAGGGTTGATACGGCTCAATTCAGCGATAATGAGTTATGACAGAGGCGGCCTAAGGGCCGCTTCTTCGTTAAAGCTTGTCGCTCCACAAATGTAACCGTGGGATCACCAGATGCAGCGGCTGCGCCAGCGGCTTATGACGATGCGTGACGTTATCAGCATCGTAATCCAGCAATTCCCCCAAAATTGGCACCTGCGTCTTATCCCGGCACAGCACCAGCAGCGGTGAAGGGCAGGCGAGTTGCACCTGTTTCTTATTACTGGCGCGCCACACGCGGGCAATGGGCTGCACCTTCACAGGACGTTTGATTTTCAGTTTGGCATCGGCGGGCAGTGACAGGATCATGTCCAGCTCCTGCTGGACTTTCTCTGCCCACTGTTCGCGCGTCCAGGGCGCTTGCGCACGGTTTGCCTTCAGGCTGCGTTCCAGTTGCTCGACCACGGCTTCACGCGTCAGGTTTTTAATGATGTTCTTGTTGGCCCAGCCAAAACGCAGGCTATCCGGCGCGTGCAGTAAGGTCACGCTACGGTAGGCGTTCAGAGTGATTAAACCGCGCAAATGCTGGTGAACAAACTCAAAGCGCGCCTCGCTCGGCAGGCCTGATTCCACGGTAATCAGGTGCTCAAGGCGCACTTTAAGCGCGTTGATATCGGCCACCTGCTGACTGATGTGCTCGCTGACGGCTTCATCCGCTTCTATACAGATGGCGCCAGGCAAACGCACCGCAGCCTTGGTGCTGAGTTTTTCCGACTGGTGCTGCATAAACAGACGACAGTAGTGAGCCAGCGCCATGTCACGTGCTTTTTGCCCGAGATGTTGAGTGACGGCGATACGCTCAATCTCATCATTCTCGTGGCCTTTCTCGATTTCGGGCAAGCTGAATGCGCGCGCAATCAGCAACGGCTGTTGTTCGACCTGCTGGCGCAGGGTCGTTAAACCTTGTTCCAATGCGTTGACGCACTCGTGCAAATCAGCCACTAAATCATAGCGAGACATGTTACGCTCCGTAGTTACAACATACCATTTAACTTATCGTATTTGGTGCCAATCTTCCACTCTGTAAACGTGATTTCGCGAAGCAGGGCACACAAGCATTTTTCCAACAGGATGAACATGTTATAACAATGCTTTGCCTGCTAACGGAAACTTGTCGTGGAGCATCACCCTAAACCTGCGGTTTCTGCCATTGTGACATTGGGCGGGGTCCAAATCCTCTCATGGGGCGGATCCTTTTATCTCATGGCCGTGATGGCGAATCCGATTGTCGCGGAAACCGGCTGGTCTCAGCAGTGGGTGTATGGCGCGTTGTCCCTGGGCATTTTGGTTTCTGGCCTGTTAGCGCCCTGGAGTGGTCGCTTGATTGCTGGCAGCTATGGTCGCGTGCTACTGGCGTCGAGTGGAGCGATGATGGCATTGGGTCTGGTCATCATGGGATTGAGCCACCATTTACTGCTGTTTCTCTTTGCCTGGCTGATTATTGGCATTGGAATGGCGATGGGTTTATACGACGCCCTGTTTGCCACTCTTGGAACGCTGTACGGTGGACAGGCTCGCGGTGCGATCACCGGCATTACCTTAATCTCCGGCTTTTGCACCACGCTGGTGTGGCCGGGCACTGCGCTGCTGATTCACTGGCTTGACTGGCGTGGCGCCTGTTTCGCCATTGCCGCGCTGTTATGCCTCACCGTGTTGCCTGCCTACTGGTATGCACTGCCTGCGCCAATTAAGCCCATCGTGAAAACGGCGACAAAGCAGCGTAACGCCAGTGGTGATTTGGCACCCGCGCTGTTTTGGTTGTTATGCAGCATTTTTACCCTCGCTTCGGTGATCATGACCGCTATTTCGGTGCAGTTGATCAGCCTGTTACAGGCTAGCGGTCACTCATTAACCGCCGCCTTGGCCATCAGTGCGATTCTGGGTCCTTGTCAGGTGGGGTCACGTATTGTGGATATCGCGTTCAAACGCGGACATCCGATCTGGACGACATTTTTCTCGGTAGGATTAGTGGCGATAGGGCTGCTGTTGCTGACCCTTTATCCTAAATTCGCACTGGTCAGCATGGTGCTCTATGGTGCCGGAAATGGCCTGCGTGCCATTGTGCGCGGAACTTTACCGCTAGTAATGGTCAAACCAGAGGCTTATGCCATTGTGGTTGGGCGCATGGCGCGCCCGGCACTGATTGGCCAAGCGTTAACGCCATTGGTAGGGGGATATGTTTTTCAGCAATTCGGCGCAAATGCCACATTATGGTTGCTGTGCCTGTTGGCGTTAATCAACGTGTTGTTGGTGGGGGTGCTGAAGCAAAAATTGCTTGCACTGAAGCCGAAAACGTAAAAGGGGGCGATAAACTAAGCAGCCTGTGCGCTTCTGCCTGATCAAATGATGAATACGTGCCTTGATCACAGTCGCTGGCTTCTAAAAAGCAACAGTGTTTGTTATATTTATTGCTCATTGATTACTCACTGTCGCGGTATGAAAACAATAAGATAGACCGCAAATCAGGATACAGAAATGCTAGATTACCGCTTCCCGACAGCTTTGCAGATGGTTTTGAGCGTAGCGATGGCGGAGCAACTGGGCAAACGCTCGACCAGTGCCATACTGGCGTATGGTCTTGAAGCGAACCCCAGTTTCATTCGGAAACTTATGGTTCCGTTAACGCGCGATGGCATCATCGTCTCTACGCTTGGCCGCACCGGTTCGATTCATCTCGGTCGTCCAGCCGCGGAGATAACGCTGCGCGATATTTATACCTCGGTCATCGAAGATAAAAAACTCTGGGCATCACGCCCTGATGTTGCACCGCGCTGTCTTGTCAGTGCCAACTTGTGCTGGTATTTCAAGTCGATTGCCGAAGAAGCCGAAGAGGCTTCCCTAAAAGTGCTGGAAACCCGCACGGTAGCGGATGCACTGGCTGAGCTGAAGAAACACGACACCAGCAGTTGCGAAGAGTTACCCGAGCTTGAGATCGCGGAACTCTGTAAAAAAGCTCGCTGATTTACTTGGTGCGCCTTAAGGCGCATCACAACCTATGAACCATCCTCTAAGGTCGTCATTTTATGACGGCCTTTTTTGTTTTCACTGCACAGGCAAAAATTTGGGATCAGTGGGCTGATGCATGTCAGTTAAGCATGGGGTGATGACGCAGTCTGGCGCTGCTCAGTGGCTGGTGGTACAGGTGATAACGCAGTCTGGTGCCGCTCTGGGGCTGGCTGTCCTCGCGCCGCTGACGCGGTACCTTCACTTCACTCGTCCGCCTGACGGACCGGTGCAGACGGGACTTTCCCTGTCCCGGTTGCACCTTTCGCCAGCATCCATGCTGGCTCTCCTGGCTTCCTCATTCCGTTCAGCGCTGCGAAATGCCATCCCCAGAGCGGCACCAGCCTGCTTGCTGACATCTGTTTACGCTGCTGGAAAGGGCACGATGGCTCAGGCGATAGCGTTTTTACTGCTACAAAGGGCGAGATGGCTCAGGTGATAGCGCTTTTACTGCCACAAAGGGCAAAGTGTCTGAGGCCACAGCGCCTCTGATGCAGCCGAGGGCACCGCGAAGCGGCGCGAGGACGGCCCGGCAGCAGCAGAGGTGGTGGGGCCCGCACTTAATCGCGCAAAAGAAAAGGCCGCCATCTTTAACAAAATAGCGGCCTTACCTGAACAGGACGTTAACTGATAACCCTTAGAGCTCAAGGCCCCTTTGGTTTTTAACCGCGATTCAACTACACCGTCTGCACTTCCGCATCCGGCTGTTTACGCGTGACCAGCTTACGCAACGTCACATAGAACACTGGCGTCAGGAACAAACCAAACAGCGTCACGCCCAACATGCCTGAGAACACCGTGATCCCGGTAACACCGCGCACTTCCGCACCGGCGCCTTCACCCAGAATCAGTGGAATGGTACCGGCAATAAAGGCGATTGAAGTCATCACGATCGGGCGCAGACGCAGGCGACAGGCTTCAAGCGCCGACTCGACAATCCCTTTACCCTGCATCTCCAGCTCGCGCGCAAACTCGACGATCAGAATCGCGTTCTTACACGCCAGTCCCATCAGTACCACCAGACCTACCTGCACAAACACGTTGTTATCGCCGCCGGTAAGCCACACCCCGACCAGCGCGGACAGCATGGTGACCGGCACAATCAGGATCACCGCCAGCGGCAGGGTCCAGCTCTCATACAGCGCCGCCAGCACCAGGAACGCCAGCAGTACCGCAACCGGGAAGACGATAAACGCGGTATTGCCTTGCGTCGCCTGCTGGTAGCTCAGGTCGGTCCACTCAATATTCATGCCGTTTGGCAGTACCTGGCTTGACATCGCCTCCAGTTTTTCCATCGCCTGTGCCGAAGAGAGCACGCGTGGATCGGCATCACCAATCAGGTCCGCCGCCGGATAGCCGTTGTAGCGAATTACCGGATCGGGGCCGTAAGTGGTGGTGATGTTGACCATACTGCCGATTGGCACCATCTCGCCCTGATTGTTACGGGTACGCAGATTAGCAATATCCTGCACGCTGCTACGGAAATCACCGTCTGCCTGCGCCATCACACGCCAGGTACGACCAAACTTGTTGAAATCGTTGACGTAAGAGGAGCCGAGATACACCTGCAAGGTACTGAACAGGTCAGTCAACGACACGCCTTGCGCTTTGGCTTTATCACGATCAACCTGCACATCCAGTTGCGGCACGTTGGCTTGATACGAGGAGATCGGGAACATCATGCCCGGCGTCTGCATCACCGCACCGGAAAGGGTATTAATGGCGGTTTGCAATGCACCGTAACCTAAGCCCGCACGATCCTGCACATACAGCGAATAACCCGAACCCTGACCCAGTCCCAGAATCGGCGGTGGCATAATCGAGAAGCCAAAGCCTTGCTGGATTTTGGAGATTTTCGCGTTGATTTCAGCGTTAATCTCCGCAGCCGTTCGGGTACGTTCATTAAACGGCTTCAGACCGAAGAATACGGTTCCGGTGTTCGGCGTATTGGTGAACTGTAAGGCATTCAAACCGGGGAAGGCGACAGAGTAGGCCACGCCTTCGGTGTTCATGCCGATTTCGCTCATCTTGCGAATCACTTCATCGGTACGCGCCAGTGACGAACCTTCCGGCATTTTTACGCCGCCAATCAGATATAGCTTATCCTGCGTCGGAATAAAGCCGCCCGGCACGGTGTGGAACATAAAGCCCGCGCCCGCCAGCAGTATCACGTAAACGCCAAACACCGCACCGCGACGACGCAGGGTTTTGCCCACCATCGACTCGTAGCCATCCGAGCTGCGCTGGAAGAAGCGGTTGAACGGACGGAAAACCCAGCCGAGCAAGCGATCAATCAGACGCGTCGGCATATCTTTCGGTGCATCATGCGACTTCAGTAGCTTGGCCGCCAGCGCCGGAGAGAGCGTCAGTGAGTTAATGGCGGAGATCACCGTGGAGATGGCAATCGTCACCGCAAACTGTTTGTAGAACTGACCGGTTACACCGGACAGGAACGCCATCGGCACGAATACCGCACACAGCACTAACGCAATCGCGATAATAGGCCCCGACACTTCGCGCATCGCCTGATGCGCAGCCGCTGTCGGTGAGAGTCCCATTGCGATATTACGTTCGACGTTCTCCACTACCACAATGGCGTCATCCACCACGATACCTATCGCCAACACCAACCCGAACAAACTGAGGGTGTTGAGCGAGAAGCCCAGCAGGTAAAGCACGCTGAACGTCCCCACCACCGAAACCGGCACTGCCAGCAACGGAATGATTGATGCACGCCAGGTTTGCAGGAACAAGATCACCACCAGTACCACCAGCACAATCGCTTCAAACAGCGTTTGCACCACGGCACGGATCGAGTCACGTACGAACACGGTTGGATCGTACGGTGCCGCCCACTGCACATCATCCGGGAAACGAGTGGCCAGTTCGGCCATCTTGTCACGCACAGCATTCGACAAGTCGATGGCGTTGGCACCCGGTGCCTGGAAGATACCGATACCGACCGCATCCTTGTTATTCAGCTGCGAGCGCAGGGCGTAACTACCGGAACCCATCTCAATACGCGCCACGTCACGCAGGCGCACCAGCGAGCCGTCATCGGCGGTTTTCAGGATAATATTGCCAAACTGCTCTTCGCTCTCCAGACGGCCCTGAGTGTTGATCGACAACAGGAAGTCACTGGCCTTTTTGGTCGGCTCAGCGCCTAACTGACCGGCAGACACTTGCACGTTCTGCTCCTGCATGGCGCTAACCACATCCGAGGCGGTCATACCACGCGCCGCCACCTTGTTGGGATCGAGCCATACACGCATCGCGTACTCACCGGCACCGAAGATCTGAATCTGACCAACGCCCGGCAGGCGCGCTAGCTCATCTTTCACCTTCAGCGTGGCGTAGTTGCGCAGATAGAGTGAGTCATACTTGCCCTTCGGCGAGAACATGTGCACCACCAGCGTCAGCGTCGGTGACATCTTCTGCGTGGTCAAACCCAACTGACGCACTTCCTCTGGCAAGCGCGCTTCTGCCTGCGCCACACGGTTCTGAACCTGAACCTGCGCCTGATCGGGATCGGTACCCGGACGGAAGGTCACGGTGGTGACCAGCACGCCATCTGAACCGGCCACCGACTTCATGTACATCATGTTTTCGACCCCGTTGATCGCCTCTTCCAGTGGCGTTGCCACGGAATCAGCAATCACTTTGGGGTTGGCGCCAGGATATTCCGCGCGCACCTGCACGCTGGGTGGCACCACATTGGGATATTCACTGATCGGCAGCAGCGGTATGGCGATCAGTCCGGTGGTAAATATCAAAATCGACAGTACCGCCGCAAAGATCGGTCGGTCGATAAAAAAGCGGGAGAAATCCATAACAGGCAGTCTCGATTATTATTGAGCGGAGCGCATTGCCACCGGCTGAGCTTTCACCGGCATGCCAGGCATGAAGACTTTCTGCAGGCCATTGACGATCACCTTGTCACCCGGCTTCAAACCGGATTGAACAATGCGCAGGCCATCAGCCAACTCGCCAGCCTGAATATCGCGACGCTCGGCTTTACCCTGCGCATCGACCACATACACGTATTTACGATCCTGATCGGTCAACACCGCTTTATCGTCGATCAACAGCGCGTTAAACGCGGCGCTGCCGGGTAAACGCACGCGGGCAAACAGACCTGGGGTGAACTGACGTTCATGATTATCGAGCGTGGCGCGCATGCGAATGGTGCCAGTGCTGGCGGTCAGCTGGTTGTCGAGGAAGTCAACGGTGCCACGATGCGGATAACCTTGCTCGCCGGTCAGCGCGATTTCCACCGGCAGCGAACCGCGATTTTGTCCCTGACGTGCCATCGCCTGATACTGCAGATAGGTGGCTTCATCGACGTCGAAATAGACGTACATACGATCCTGCGACACCAGCGTGGTCAGCACGCTGGCACTGTCTCCGGCTGTGACCAGGTTACCGGTGGTGATCATCGCGCGGCTGGCACGGCCATCAATCGGGGCAGTGACGCGGGTAAAATCGAGATTCAGCTGTGCCATATCAACGGCGGCCTGCGCGGAAAGCACATTAGCTTGTGCCTGGTTTGCCGCCGATCGACGCTGCTCCCACTCTTCGCGTGACACCACATTGGTGCCAATCAGTTTATCGGTGCGCGCCGACTCACTGCGTGCCAGCGAGGCCTGACTGCGCGCGGTGGCGAGTTCAGCTTGTGCCTGCTCTAACGTCGCGCGATAGGTGCGGTCATCAATGGTAAACAGCACCTGACCCTTTTTCACGTCATCGCCTTCGCGATAGTTAACCTGATCGATATAGCCGGAAACGCGGGGGCGCAGTTGCACACTTTGCACCGCTTCAAAGCGACCATTGAAGCTATCCCATTGGCTGACTTTTTGTTCGACCACCTGCGCGACACTCACTTCGGGCGGCGGTGGCGGGGCGTTTTGCGCCACACCCCGATCGCAAGCGGCCAGCAGGCTTCCCAGCAACATCACTCCTGACAGGCTTACTGCCCGACGAACCCCATATGTTTGCAGATGCATTGTTGTTATTCCGCGTTGGTGTGAAAAAAGAAAGGACATGTACGAAAAATCTGCAACTTTTAAGATTGCATTAAAACGCGATGAGTGTAGGCTGCTGCAAACTGCATCTGCAAGAATATCTGATACACTTTATGTGCTGTTTTGATCAATTCGTTTCAGAGGGGGGAAAGCCCCTACGGCGAGTGCGGCATTTAATGCAATAATAAAACTTGCATTAAATGTCATAGTCAGTCACCCTTAAAGTGTAATTGCAACTGATACTGATACTGTTCGTTAAGGCGACGGGAGAAAATGGGATGATGAGCGACGCATTTATTCACGATCTGATCGACTGGATTGATAACAACATTGAAGCACGTCTGGATCTGGACACCGTAGCAGGGCGCGCCGGTTATTCGAAATGGCACCTGCAGCGTATGTTCAAAGAGCACACCGGCTACCCGCTGGGTGAGTACATTCGTAATAAGAAACTGAAAAAATCGGCGGACCGTTTAACGACCACCAACGAACCTATCCTTAATGTGGCGATTTCACTGGGGTTTGATTCGCAGCAGTCGTTCAATCGCAGTTTCAAACGTCAGTATGGCGTGGCGCCAGGCGCATGGCGTCGACATGCCGTGCCAGCCGCGAGTGCGATGCAGTAACACCTCCGCCAGGGCCAGCCATGCTGGCCCGCGTTCTTCTTCACGATAATCCTGCTATTATCGGCGTCCTGCACTTCGGGATGTCACTATGTCAAAGAAACTCTGGATTGGACTCATTCTCGCGCTGGCCGCCACCTGGGCCGGGCTTAAGCCGCATTTAACCGGTAAAACCGCCGCACACGGCACAGATATTGCCAAACTCACCGAAGCCCACACCGTGGCGCAGTGGTTACAGCAAAATCATCAGTTGCCGGATCTTTATCTCACCAAAAATGAAGCACGCCGTCAGGGCTGGAACCCCAGCAAAGGCGACTTATGCACGGTGTTGCCGGGTCGAGCCATTGGAGGCGATCGTTTTAGCAATCGTGAGCAACGCCTGCCAATGCAAGCGGGGCGGCAATGGTATGAGGCCGATGTGAATTACGATTGCGGTCACCGCGACGCCGATCGTCTGCTTTACTCTTCAGATGGACTGATCTTTCTGACCACCGATCACTATCGCAGCTTCAAACAGGTGAACTAACCATGTTGACGCTCTCTTTTGATTTCCAGCAATTGGCCAGCCGGCAAGCGTTCTACCGCGAGTTTGTGGCCCAAAGCGGCTGCAGCGGAGAGTTTGGCTGTAATCTGGATGCGCTGTGGGATTGGCTGACGGGCGGGATTGCGCTGCCAGCTGAACTGCATTTACATCATATTGCACAGGCGAGCGAGGCGGAGTTTGCACCGGTGCTGGCGCTGATGGAAGAAGCGGCGCAGCAGCTGCGAGGCGAGCTGCGCCTGATTCATGACTGATTACGCGTGCAGTGGCAGCAGTAGAATCGCCAGCATCTGACGGGCATTGGCGGGCAGGTCGCTGCCGCCGGTATAGCCGTTGTTTTCCACGATCACCGAATTTAATCCCACCAGCCAGTCATAAATATAATACGCGGTATGATTGGCGGGTGCGGCTGACAAACGCGTTAAACGCTGGCCTTGCGAGAAGCTCACGCTTGGCGCAGGCGGACGTGCGAAGATGGTTTGTCCGCGATTAACGCGACTCTCAGGCCGTTCACTCTCCGGGCGCTGCAGGAAGCCTAACCAGGCCACAAAATCCCCCAACACCGTCATCGCACGGGAAACCTGGCGATCGGTCCGCGCTTCATGCGCGCTGGCCTGAGCATCCGGTTCGCTAAGCGCGCTTTGCAGCTTATTTAATACTTTCAGGCGGAAGCTGGCGGTAATCAGCTCTTCCACCAGCAATTCCATGGTCGGTTTATCCACGTTCAGCAGCGTCAGTAAACTCCGGCTTTCCGGCAGCTGACGCAGATGCTCAAGCCACAGCGCAAACACCTGCTGCGGGAATTGCTGATCGCGCTGGCCGCTGCCGTTCCGCGGTTCCGCAGGGGCCACCGGTTCATCTTTAAACAGGTCAAACTCAAAGCCAATACCAAAATAGCTCTGCTCAGCCGCAGCGGTTTTCGCGCTGTGCTGCACGACATTACCGCTGCTCTGGCTCAGCCACAGCTGACGCACCGCTTCGCGCGAAGGCTGTAAGCGCTCCAGCAGTTCGCCGTGCAGGCCAGTGCGATGTTGCAGGCACTTCAGCAAGGTATCGGAAATCGCCTGCTTGCGTGCTGCCTGTTCTGGCGTGGCAGTGGATTCGGTCCACGGTTGCAAACGCTCCACCAGCTTTTGCTGCAAGGTGCTTAATTGCTGGGCCAGACGATCACGACGTGCTTCTGGCTGCATTTCGTCCTGCAACCAGCTGCCCATGCGATCGACACCGGCACGATCGAGTGCCAGCATGGAACCCCAGCTCTGTCCGGGTTGCCCGATCTGACGCTGTACGGCTTCATCCACATTAATCTGATGCTGCTGGTAACGCGCATCGTGCGGGGTAATCGCCCAAATCAGGCGGGGTTTTTCCCCGCTGGCGGCCACAGTTTGATGGATATGCCATTCACGCAGCGCGTTAGCGGCAAGCTCGGTATCCTGACGCTGGCTGGCGGCAGTGCAAATTAACATCAGATCGATGCCCTGACGTGCGGCATACAGACCCGGCAGCAGCGCGCGTTTCTGCTCCAGCAGCGCCGCGCGCAAAGCATCGCGCTTGCGCAGTTGCGCTAAATCCTCTTGCTGGCCCGAATCAGCAGGCTGGCCGGGCGCAGGCAGTTCCAGCATATCGGCTTCATCATACAGCGCCTGACGCGGTGTCGAACTCAATGGAACGGTGATTTCCAGCGTCAGCAGCGCCAGTAAGCCCAGCGGCACTTGCTGCGGTTTGCCGACACGATTGGCGACGATCGGACAGACTTCAATCATTTCCTGCCAGTCGGCATCGTGGCTAATCAGTTTCTCCGCCGGCAGCGAGGCGTCATCGGTCAGCAGGCTGAGGGGGGCGAGCAGGCGCGGTGCCTGGCGCAACTGGTGACGCAGATGCATCAGATTGCGCAGCTGTTCGTTGAGCGCCACCTGGTTTGGCCACAGTAGTGCAAACAGCTGAATGCGATCATCGACGTTTAACCACGGGGCGAGTTCCACCGCCTGCGGCCAGAAGTGGCGATCCAGTACCTCGGCGTGACGATGCTGGCGGCGGCTCCACGCCCACAGTGTGATCAACGCATCGCTGTCGAGGCCTGGCTGTAGCTCGTCCTGACGATGGCGCTGCAAACGCTGCAGCGCGGCATCGATCACCGCACTATCCGGCTGCGCTTCGGTTTTGGCACAGGCCAGCACCAGACGAATCAGCTCCACGTCATTGAGCAGCGTCATTTCCAGCGGCCAGGCGCTGGACTGGGTTTCACGCTGGTGGCTGAAGCGGGTGGCAATAGCAAAATCGAGATTGCCGGGATTGATGTTCTGGAAATGGTTCACCACGCGATCGCCCAGACGCGCCATCAGCTGGCCTTGCGCATCGCCCACCATCTCACTTAACAGCCAGGCTTTGCCCGCCTGCGACTGGCCAAACAACGCCAGCGTCACCGGACGCGCCAGTTGACGCGCCAGGGCGTGACTCTCCACGCGCGCGCGGCGCAGTTGCAGCCGCAGCGTATCCGCTTCCAGCGCCAGACGCGGTGCCTGCGCGTGGTGGTTTTCAATCCAGTTCAGTGCGCCATCCAGCGTCTCCTGCATCAGGCTCAGACGTTTGGCGGGCGTAACAGAGGTGACTCTCTTGGCAGTTCTCATCGTTTGCAGACGCTCCCGCTGTCAATCCAATACTGCGCGTTGGCATTGCCCGTCGCAGACAGCGTATTCAGTTTCAGGCTCAGTTGTTCCAGTGGCACGCGGGTGCCGTCATCCATACGGGCATCGCTCAGCACCAGACGCTCCGGGCCAAAGTTGTCAGGCCCCGGCTGGACCGCCAGCTTAATGCGCAAAATGCTTTCGCCGGCCACTTTACGTGCCAGATGCGGATCGGTGATGCTCAGACTGTAAAGGGGTGAAGCTGGCCAGCGGTCATTATCCAGCTGACGGAATCCGAGGCAGACGTTGCCGCGAATGCGGAAGCTGCTTTTCCGATCCAGCGCGAAATCACCTTTATCGAGGTCAATCTCGCTGTAACACAGGTTGTCATCGCTCAGCGTGGCGTTCTCATCCAGCACACCCAGATAACGGATAGTGGAGTAAGGTTCGAAATCACCCGCACGGAACCAGAAGCTGCTGAGACGCAGATCGAGCGCCAGCAGACACAGCATCGCGCCCACGGCAGCAGTGGATTTCGGGTTATCAATGCGACCTTGTTTGTTGAACGGATACCAGTCGCTGGTGTGATAGCCTTCCAGTGACAAAATACGGCTGCCCGGCAGCGGTTGCAGGTGACGCACCAATGCCTGAATGCCCGGGAAACGCGAAGGACGGCCGGTCAACAGCAACACATCGCACTGATACAGCGACACCACTTCGCACATGGCGCGCAAGGCCGGGATGATCGCCATACGATGTTGCAGGAATTCACCGTGCAACTGCGCCATGCTCACCACCAAAGGCACATCAAGCAGATCGAAGCGGTTGTCGCCGCCCAGCGTGCGCTGAATCTCACCGTTAACAAACGCCAGCACGCTACTGGCAGGCTTTTGCGGTACCAGCTCACCGAACAGCGCATTGATTTCGCTGTGGCTGTCGAGCGGGTCCCAGTTTTCATAACGCTCCAGTACTGCCTGCGCCAGCGGGATAAACAGCTGCAGGGTGACTTGCTGACGCAGCGTGGCTTGCCCATCCATGCGGCTGTCGTGACCGAACAGTTTGTTCATCAGCGGTTCGGCCAGCGTCAGGCCTGCTTTTTGCAGACTTTGTTGTAGCGCAGGCAGAATCCACAGCTGAATCACATCCAACAGAATATCGTCGCCCGCGACTTTAAAGCCTTCACGGAAAAGCAGGCGCGGGGTGATCTTAACGTTGTTGCCCTGGCCGTCATCAAGACGATATTGAGTGATCGCCAGATCGGTGGTGCCGCCGCCGATGTCGATGGAAGCAATGCGCAGGCTTTTGCCCGGCACTTCGTCGGCTTCACGCGGACGATCCGGACGTGCCATGCTGCTGAAGAAATCTTCTGCACGCCCGGCAAAGTTCACCTGGGTTTCGTTGAACAGCCACACCATCTGTCCGCAGGTGGCTTCATCCCACTCCATCTGGACATCCGGCACCGGGCGCAGGCTTTTCGCCTGGCTTTGCATGCTGAAATCGTCTTCTGCGGGATGCCAGCCTTCAGCTTTCCACACCAGCGCGATGGCTTCCTGCATGCGGCGACGGAAAATTTCCCGTTCTGGTTTTGGCATCGCTGACGGCAGCGTGAGGATCACATGACGCAACTGGCGCGGGGCCTGGCTCTGCGGCATACGCTGGCGCTGTGCCACGCTGTTCATCTGCATCATCGCCTGAGCCAGTAGCTCACACAGCATAAAAGTCATCAGCGAACTGCGGCTGTAGCTGGCAGAGAACACCGGCAGGCGATCGTCTTCAGCCAGTGCGTGCAACGGCTGGCCTTCATCGTTCAGCAGCAGGGTGAAAGGCATCGCGGTTGCCTGTGGCTCGTCACTGCTGCCATGGGCGTTGAAGCGCCAGCCTGGCTGATAACGTGCTTCATCCCACAGATAACGGCGCGGGCTGGAGAGACCGGTGCTGCCCTCTGTGCCTGCACGCAGCAGCGCAAGACGGCTGGCTTCACGACCAACGCGCGTCAGCGATGGCCACATAAAGGCGTTTTCGCGGCCACTTTCCAGCGAGAAATTCGCTTTACCAAAGCGGGTTTCTGCGAATTCGAGACGGCTGTCAAACAGCTCGTTGTAGACCTGATGCGGTTCAGAGAGGTCGCGCAGTTGCAGTTCGTAAGTCTGGCGCAGACCGTTGCTCTCTTCGGCGTGGTCTTCTACCAAAATGCCGCAGGTGTGCGAGTTACCGACGTCAAGGATGATATCCACGTTCACCGCCGGGGTTTGCAGCGAAGTGGCCTGAATGTAGATCTCGGCCAGATCCAACTGCTCACCCAGCAGTTCCAGCAGGTTGAGATAGTGTGCCTGATACTCAAACTCACGCAGCGCCTGATTCAGCTCCTGCTCGCGGCGAGACTCCAGCGCGTTAACCTGCAGCGTAAAGGTTTCACGCAGCCAGCCATCCACCCAGGTGTGGTCCAGAAACTCACCCAGTTCATAGTTGTGCCAGGCAAGGGCGAAACTCACGCCGTTTTGTGCATCGGCTTTGCTCAGACCGTGCTGTTCGCCGCCGTCCTGTTCCGGCACGATGCGGGTATCAAACGCCAGCGTAATGCGATGGGTGTTACCTGCGACATCTGGCTGTGCCAGCGGTGCCAGGTGCAGGCGCGCCCAGTTATCCGGGCCGCCGATAAAACGGCGACCACTGGTGCAGCGCAACACCGGCAGCGGCAGCCACTGGTGTGCCAGTAGCGTTAACGAATCTGCCAGTGCAATGTCCGACTCGGGACGCACCACTTCTGCTGCACCGCCATCTTCGGGATAGAGCAAAAATTTGCCGCTGTTGCCGTCCACGTTCAGCCGCAGCAGCGGTCCGTTAGCGGTTTGACGAACGAACTGGCGGCGCGCCTGCAAGGCAGGCAGACGTAAGCCAAAATCGAGAAACTGCACACCGCTATCTTCAATCAGCGTGATTTTTTGTTTGTCATCGATGAGGGGAGCCAACATGTTTACTTACTCTCACGCTTAATCGTCAACGGGAAGACCTGATCTGCGCCGTACTGCGCAGTGCAACTGGCAATACCATCACCGGCTTTACACACCAGTTCCGGCATGCGGTAGCGCGATTTGTCGCTGCAGGTCGCAGTATAGCGGCTGCGAACCACCATGGTGCCGTCTACCGTCATCGCGGCAGTGACATCGGCTTTACAGCGGATGTTATCGCCCTGCGTAATGGTGGCGATGCCTTTACCGTTACGCAGCTGGTAACGCAGGCTTGGTGGCTTACCGGTTGGCAGGTTAGTTTGTCGTAATATGACGCGCCAGGTGCCGTTGATAAACTTCACGGAGCCAATACGCGCATCTTCGGTGGTCATGACCAGGTCATCAGCCTTAGCCGGTTCCGTATGTTCAGCAATCACTTCTGGCGGGGCAGGTGGCGCGGCAGGTAACGGCGCGGCGCTGACGGTGGCCGTTTTTTGCGGCAGCGTCGCGGCCAGTTTTTCAGCTTTCGCGACCACCGGCGGTGGCGTGAAAACGGGCACGGGTGCATCGGTGACCTGGGCTTGCGGTGCGGTTTCAGGCGGTGAGCTGTGCAGCCAGAACGCCACACCCGCTGCCGCCACGGCAGCGACCGGGAGCAGCAGCATCAGTGGACGCAGTGCGGAAGGGCGACGGACAGGCGGCTGCTCGACTTTCGGTTCAGGTTCAGGCACCGGCTGTGGCGCTTCAGGTTCAGGTTCAGGCTGTGCGATCTCGACGGGCTCTTCCACCACGGGTACAGCAGCAACGGCAGGCACTTCAATCAAAGGCGCGATAACCGGTGCCACGATAACAGCGGCCGGTGGTTCTGGCAGCAACGGCGGTAAATCCTCTTCCAGGCTGTCGCGCAGGCAGGCCAGTGCGTCATCGCGTGAGCGCGCCTGCGGATCGACAAAGCCCCAGAAGGTGATGACGGGTTTGCCATCGACCAGATAAACGTACTGCTGATCCGGGAACTGCAGCGTCTTGCTCAGTAAGGCGCCAAACAGGCGCATCGCCGGATTCTCTGCGTCACGCGCGCGTAAACTTGCAGCCAGTAAATCCTGCTGATTGAGCGTCAGTAATTCCAGCGCTTTTTGTCGTTCGTGGTCGCTGGCGCCGCGCCAGGATTTCACTTTGCCGTTAAAGGGCGCATACCAGTCGAGGCGGTCACCACGCTCGTTGGCCTGGGGAATGGCGAGGCAGTTAGCCAGCGCCGTCTGGCGACGTAAACGCAGTGTTTCACGGATTTGCAGGGCAGAGGCCCAGACCGGCTGGCCGTTTTCACCCAGTGCCAGTACCGAATCCAGATTGCCGCTGCGCAGAAAAGTTTTTGCCACTCGTAGGGCCCTTATCGGTGGTTGCCTGAAGCAAAACAGTGTGTGTAATTGGCGATGCTAGTGATCTTAAGCCAAATGCAGGGAATCAAACGGCTGATAAAGGGGGAAAAACAGGGTGTTTTTCCCGCGTGTAGGCGTGAGTTGCTGAAATTTTAAGCGCGTGCGCGTTGGCTCAGGACCAAATGGGTGATCATGCCGCCGATTAATCCCCAGAAGGCAGAGCCAATACCCAGCAGTGAGATACCACTGGCGGTGATCAAAAAGGCGACGATGGCGCTGTCACGGTGATCGGGTTCGGCGAGGGCGCGTTGCAGACTGCCGGAGAGGGTGGCAAGTAGCGCCAGACCGGCCAGCGTGGCGATCAGCACCTGCGGCAAGGCACTTAACAGAATGGCGATCAGCGCGCCGGTAAAGCCAGTCAGCAGATAGAAAATCCCGGCAATCGCGGAGGCCATCCAGCGTCGTTTCGGATCGGCATCCACATCGTCTCCCATGCAAATGGCAGCGGTAATGGCCGCAATGCACACCGAAAAACCGCCAAACGGAGACAAGACCAGCGCAATAAAGCCGGTCCAGCCAGTAAGAGCGGAAACCGGCGGTTGGTAACCATGTGCCTGCAGGGTCGCAATGCCCGGCGCATTTTGTGAAGCCATGGTGACGAGGAAATAGGGCAAACCCACGCCAATCAGCGATGCCAGCGTAAACTGCGGCATGATAAATTCCGGCACGCTCAGCGTCAGCGCATGCGGTGGGAAGTGAATCGCCTGCTGACCCACCGCCACCAGCACCCCGGCGATCAGGGCCAGAATGATGGCATAGCGCGGCAGCCAGCGTCGGCTTAACAGCCACACCAGACACATACTGCCACACAGCGCAAAGTTACCTTGTAAACCGGTGAAGGTGCCGATCCCGAAGCGCAGTAAAATCCCCGCCAGCATCGCCGCTGCCAAAGATTGCGGGATGTGGTTCATCAAGCGGGCAAACAGTCCGGTCACGCCACTCAGTACGATCAGCGCATTGGTCGCCACAAACACGCCCACCACTTCATTCAAGGTCAGGCCCTGCACGCTGGTGGCTAACAGTGCCGCGCCCGGCGTCGACCAGGCAGCCAGAATCGGCATGCGTGTCCACACCGAAAGACCAAAAGAGGCGAGCCCCATGCCGATGCCGAGCATCGACAGCCAGCCGCCGATCTGTTCTGGCGAGGCGCCTGCGGCCTGAGCGGCCTGGAAAATCAATGCGGCAGTGCTGCTGTATCCCACCAGCACCGCAATAAAACCGGAAACCAGCATAGGGAAGGAGAAAGCGTTGCGCGAAGTGGCGGTCATCATCGGATTGCATCCTGCTGTGCGTTATAGCGCACACTATTGCACGAGTGTGTTATAACGCACAAGTGCTACACTGCGCGCGAATTTGCCAGGAGATATCATGGAAAATCTGCATCAACATTTGAGTCAGGCGTTAAAACAATTGCGCCAGGCGAACGGCTGGAGCCTGACACTGGCAGCGGATCGCACCGGTGTCAGCAAAGCGATGCTGGGCCAAATCGAACGCGGTGAATCGAGCCCGACGGTGGCGACATTGTGGAAAATCGCCACCGGATTCAATGTGCCTTTCTCGTTTTTTGTCCAGGGCAGCGATCAACCGCCGGGTAGCGCCGCGACGTTTAGCCAACCCAATGCGCAAATGCAGGTAAAGCCGCTGCTGCCGTATGATGCGGCATTGCGTTTTGATCTGCTGGAGGTCACGCTTGCCGGTGGTGCGCAAAGCGATTCATCAGCGCACGAAAATGGCGTCATCGAGCAGGTGGTGGTGCTGGAAGGTGAACTGCTGCTGTGCGTGGAGGGCACCTGGCGTCGTCTGCAAAGCGGCGAAGCGCACCAGTTCGCGGCGGATGTCGCACACAGTTATCGCAATCCCCTCAGCACACCGCTGCGTTTTCACAGTTTGATTCATTATATCAAGCGGCCCTGAGTGCCAATTACAAATTGATACGAAGGTAAACTACACAGTTTGCCTTCGTATTTATATACTCGCGCTTCATCAGTAAGGAGAAGGTGCCATGAGCGACCTGAATAGCGCGGCTGCAACTCTACGCAGCGTGAATGGCAAACTGGCGCGACGTCTGCGCGAATCGGCCCCACCGGGCGATCTCACCTGGCCACAGGTTTCTGTGTTGGGTTATCTGGTGCGCGATGGCGCGATGACGGTAACAGAACTGGCCGAGTTAGAAGGCGTACGCAGTCAGTCGATGGGCGCGACCGTGGCCAGCTTGCAGGCGCAGGGATTAGTGAAAGGGGAAGCCGATCCGCTGGACGGCCGTAAAACCCGCTATCTGCCGACGGAAAGCTGCCTGACGCTGATCGCCGCCAATCGTGCAAAGCGTGATGACTGGCTACTCCAGAGCATGGCAACCACGCTCAATAGTGCGGAACAGAAAATTTTGCTGGCCGCTATTCCCTTACTGCAACGTATCGCCGACCAATAATCCTGAGAGGAATTCCCATGGCTTTAACAACCTTAGACGCAAAAACCGCCCTGATTGTGATTGACCTGCAGCACGGCATTGTCCGTCTTCCTGTTGCGCCTTTGTCAGCCGATGATGTGGTTGAGCGTTGTGCACAGCTGGTTAAGGCGTTTCATGGCAAAAACCTGCCGGTGGTGAAAGTGAATGTCGCCGGTGGCGCGCCCGGCCGTAACGAGCAGGCACGCCACAGTGGCGAACTGCCAGCCGACTGGGCTGTGCTGGTGCCGGAAATGGCGCTGAAAGCCGATGAAATTGCCGTGACGAAAAAGACCTGGGGTGGTTTCCACAACACGGATCTGCACGATCAGTTGCAGCAGCGTGGTATCACTCAGGTGGTGGTGTGCGGTATCGCCACCAGCATTGGCGTGGAATCCACTGCGCGTCAGGCTTACGAGTTGGGTTACAACGTCACGCTGGCAACTGATGCGATGACCTGTCTGAACGCTGATACCCACCAAAACAGCGTTGAGCGTATCTTCCCGCGTCTGGGCGAAACAGGCTCAACGGCCGATGTGCTGGCTCTGCTGAAGTAATCTTCATTGCCATGGGCCTGCATTGACCGCGCCCGTATTGTCTAAATGGCATAAAAAAAGCCCTGCGATCCGAAGATGCTTGCAGGGCTTTTTCACAGGCGCGCGGTATCAGTTACTGAAACGCATAACTCACCGTCAGGCCTACGCTGTAGTTGCGCCCTGGCGCCGGTTCGTAATAGCGACCGTTGCTCTCATTGACGATCACAGAACCCACATAAGTACGGTCGAACAGGTTATCTACGCGACCAAACAAGTCCAGCGTCCAGTTCTGTACCAGCCACTTATAACCCGAGTTCAGGCTAAATACGGTGTAAGAGGGGGCTTTGACGTCATTTTCATCGTCCGCTGCAATGTCGCTCATGTAGCGCACATCACCGCCGGCATACCAGCCTTGATCCGGTGCATAGGCTAATCCGGCATAGGCCATATTACGTGCGATGCCTGGAATACGGTTGCCGTCACAGCTGTCCGTGCCGCAGGCGTTGGAACGATAGCGCGCATCCAGCAGGGTCCATGCCGCTTTCAGGTGCCAGTCATAGCCAAACTCCTGATCCAGACCCAACTCCAGTCCGCGACGACGGGTTTCACCGGCATTTTTGTAAATTGAACGCCCTTCAGAACTTCCCGCTGAAACAATCTCGTTGGACGTATCAGTCTGGAATATTGCAGCAGTGATAAGTCCGTTGCCTATTCTTTTTTTAGTGCCTAATTCAACCGTGTCACTCGTTGCAGGTTTGAGATCTAAATTAAGCCCAGACTGGCTCAGAGAACGATAAGACAACTCATTTAGCGTAGGCGTTTCAAAACCACGACCCGCAGACACATAGGCATTCCAGCTATTATCAATCGCATATTTTAGGGAGGCAGCTGGCAGCCAGCGATGATAACGGCGATTACCGCTGTCATCGGGATCGCTTGAGGTGACGTAATAATCGTTGGAGTCGAAATTCACCGTACTCAAACGTACCCCAGCATCCAGTGACCATTTATCGGTGAACTGCCACGCTGTTTGCAGATAAGGATCGAGGTTCCACATCAGGTTACGTTCATTGCGGCGCATATCACCCTGTACGCCATAGTCCGTCACACCGTTGCTGGTGGTAAAGTTCTGATAGCCTTTACGCTTTTCGGTCATGGTTTCATAGTCGAGACCGGCAGTCAGCGTCACAGGAAAGGTGAACACCGTATCGCGATGCGTCCAGCGCGTATCAATGCCCTGATAGTGGCGTGCCAGCGAGATCACGCCTCCTGGATGTCCTTTAGTATTAATCTGCGCACTAGCCGGGATCGATTGATACTGTGTGGTTTCACGCTCACCGGCGTACATCATCACGCTGAGATCGTCATTCTCGCTCATCTGGCGCTGATAGTGCAGCCCAGCCTGCGTTTGGTCGACGGTTTTGCGCGCGTTGTAGAGCGTCACGTTGCTGACAACCTGACGCGGGTTATCTTTCCACTGCGCCTCGGTCAAACCGCCGGGATCCTGTGCATCCACATGAACGCTGTTAAACAGCAGTGTCAGGGTGCTGACATCATCAATGCGCACCCCGAGTTTGGCGTTACCGAGGTTTTTCTGTGCCGAGCTGTGATCGCGATAGCCATGGGTGGTAAAGCGCGAAGCCGACACGGTGTAATTCACATCGCCTGCCTGGGTACCATCGCCGGTGGCACCGCTGGCTTTGACGCTGTTGCGCCAGCTGCCATAGCTACCGTACCAGGTGCTGGCTTCCAGCGTGGTGGGTTGCTGACCGGTTTGGGTTTCGACATTAATCACACCACCCGACGAGTTGCCGTACAGGGCTGAGAAGGGGCCGCGCAGTACTTCAACGTGATCAATCGAACCAATGTCGATATTTGAGGTTTGTCCCTGACCATCCGGCATCGTGGCGGGAATGCCGTCGACATACAGGCGGATACCGCGCAGGCCAAAGGTCGATCGCGAGCCAAATCCGCGTACGGAGATTTGTAAATCCTGCGCATAATTTTGGCGGTTCTGAATCTGCATGCCCGGCACGCTGGCGAGATTTTCCGAGAGGTTGACGCGTGGTGCCGCATGACGCATATCGTCACCGGACACCACACTCACCGCTGCGGGCGTATCCAGCTCTGACAAACCGGTGCCCGCAGGCGCGGCACTGACGACCATGGTATTGCTGGCATTATCCGCCGCCATCAGCTGCAAAGGGAATAATGCAGGCAGCATCAGCAACGGTGCCTGTCGCAGTAAAGCAATTTTCATTATGAAAGACCGTATAAAAGACGTGGAATGAACCAAGTGGAACATTAATCGCGCATATGTTAATAGTTTTGTCGATAAATGGTATTACATTTTCACGCTTTATATTAAATAAATGCTGTTATTTGACTGACATACTTCGGGCGGGGAGGTTGCTGTGACGTTGGGAGCGTATAGGCGGTTGGCTCACGGTTGTTTTCCTGGCAATGGGCTGAACAAGGTCAACATAAACGACTGAGCGGCCGCCTGGTAGATTCATTAGCCATAACGTTGGCGAAACTGCGATCACGTTGTCCTTACGCGTCTATCCCGTCAGTGTCATGGCGAGAGTCGGTCTTATTAAAGAGACTTGGGTTGTCGGACAGGAGGATGGTCATTGAGCCATCGGCGAACCGCTTCGGTCTCTGATCCTACTTCTCGCACCGCCCGGGTAAGTCTTTCCTGCGTCGTATGCAGAGTGAGCGTCCAGTAAGTGATTTGCCACTGTTCAGATAATTCAATGCGCGACAAATTTGACGGGATGCGGCGCTGTATAGGGTCTTTCATTTTTTATTATCCTCATGCCTTAATCATGGATTAAATACATAATTAATTCTTATCTGATGAGGATGTGATTTTGTTTTTTTTCTGCGCCGGGGAAAGCAGATTATTCCCTATTACCTGGTTTTAGCCATTATTGGGATGTTTCTTATACAGAAACGAGAAAAATAAGCGTAACGGCAAGCATTGGCGCAGGGTTTTATCGAATACAAGCAGGATGTCGGCGGTACAAAACAGATGATTGCTCAAAATAGAGATATTAAAAGCAATCAAGCGGATGCGATTTTCATTTATAGTCTAACAAGACAACAGTTTTTTAAAAATATTTGAATAGTGCTTTTTAACTGATGATTCTTCAGTCTCATCCAGTTTTTTGAGCAATTCATAACACAGTGTTTTGCGACTGAGCGTTTTTCCCGCGCTTAAAATTTCGCCCACAACGCGTCCCAGGGCTTCCTCTTCTGAAATATCTATCGGTGATGTCATATTCTCCTCCATAACCGTTCTGTGACTCTTCGCTGCATCATTGATGCACATATCAATTCCTCTTAGGGATCACAGGCGTTCAGTGGAGCGCTATGATTAAATTTAATTAGGAAATGATTATTTCCTAATATGGCAAATAAACTAGTCCAGAACCTTCATCACCATAGTAATGGTTTTTTTCCCATTAGTCACATCCTGAACTTTACCCACCACACGCATGCCGAATGCTACGCACAGCAGTAAGCCTGCCGCAGTTTCAGCATCCAGTTGAGAGGAAATAGATCCGTCCTTCTGGCCTTCAATAATAAGCGAAACGAGAAAGTTTTGATTGCGCATCACGGCCTGCCTGACTAACTCTGACAATTCTTCATCCAGCGTTTGCAGTTCAACCGTACTCCCAACAACCAAACAACCTCTACGCCCTTCAATCTCAACCGCTGAGTCTAAATAAAATTGCAGTAATTCCTCAATCCGCGATCTGCCATCAGGGAAATGTTGCAACCGCTGACGTAAATCGGCATTACGCAGGGCAATGTAGCGTTCAAATACCCGCAAAAAGAGGGTGCGCTTATCAGTAAACGCCTTATATATACTGCCAGCCGTTAAACTCATGGCTTCGCCCAGGTCGGCTATTGATGAAGCGTGATAACCTTTCTTTCTGAATACTATCATTGCTTTATCTAAAACGTCGTCCATATCGAAGACGCGGGGTCTTCCACGTTCTCGAGTGACTTTTAAGCTTTGGTTTTCTGATGTCATCGGTAATTATTTATAGAGTGTTAGTTTCCCATTTATCATATGCGAACTTTTTCCAATAATCGAATAGCGATGAATACGAATGCTGGTGCCTTTGCCGCAATGATAAAATTAACCCGGTAAATTGTTATCCGATCCTCTTTGCCAGGAAGCGCCCAGCGCTGTTTAAAAAGCATGCTGATTAACCCTGTATCTTGTCGGGGGTGAGATTAAAAATGCCTTTCGGCGCACCTCTCGCCTGGCTGCGCGCAGAAATTTCTGTCAGTCTCACTGTTTTGTCTGAATGCATAAAAGGGAATCAAGATGAGTCAGCAACCCGTCGTGGCGGTATTAGGTTTGGGTGCAATGGGGCACGCGTTTGCCGCAAACTTACTGAAAAAAGATTTTGTGGTGCGCGGCTGGAACCGCACGCGTGCCAAAGGTGAAGACTTGCTGGATGCCGGTTTGCAACTCAGCGACAGCGCAGCGCAGGCCGTAGAGGGTGCTGATGTGGTGATCGCAATGCTGTCTGACGGCGACACCACGCGTCAGACCCTGACCGAAGCAAGCAGCGCATTGAAGCAGGGCGCGACCGTCTGCCAGATGGGCACCATTGGCGTGGAAGCCACTGATGCGCTGATCGCCGACCTGCAACACGCACGTCCGGATGTGCTCTTTATCGATGCCCCGGTTTCCGGTACCAAAGCGCCTGCCGAAAATGCGCAGATTCTGGTGATGGCCAGCGGCGATCAAAGCAAAGCGCAGGCCGCTGAGCAGGTGTTTGCGGCAATTGGTAAAGGCACACAGTGGCTGGGTGAGGCGGGTGCCAGCTCGCGTATGAAACTGGTGGTCAACAGCTGGCTGATTGGCCTGATGCAAAGTCTGGCGGAGAGTACACGCCTGGCGGAGCAGTTTGGATTCAGCACCGACGATCTGTGGAAAGTGCTGGATGGCGGCCCGCTGGCGGCACCGTACGCCAAAATGAAACTGGGTATGATCGCCAGTGGTGATTTCACCCCGCAGATGCACCTGGTATGGGCATTGAAAGATGCCAAACTGGCACTGGATGCGGCGGGTGATAGCAAACTGCCCGCGCTGGAGAACATCGTCGATGTCTGGCAGCAGGCGGTTGATGCCGGTTACGGCGAGCAGGACCTGGCGGCGGTTTACCAATACCTGAAGCGCTAAATGAGCCAGCGCCTCAACTTCGATTTTAGCCAGCGCCCGCTGGTGCCTTATGCGCACGATTATGCGCACGGTGATGCTGAGTCGTGGCATCACCACGATTGTGCACAGTTAATCCATACCTTAAGCGGCGTAGTGAAAGTCGAAACCCGGCAGGGTAGCTGGATTGTGCCGCCGAGTCGTGGCGTGTGGTTACCGGCGGGCACCGGGCATGCACTGCACATAGTCGGAGCCGTGGCGGCACGCACGCTGTTTGTCGATCCGCTCGCACGAGCGGATCTGCCTGCCAGCTGTCAGGTGGTGCAGATTTCCCCACTGCTGCGTGAGCTGATCGTCAGTGCACTGGCATTGCCGGACGCATACGCCTCTGGCAGCCGCGCTGAACGCATTTATGAATTGATTCTCGATGAAATTCGCGTAATGGATGTGCTGCCGTTTGGCCTGCCGTGGCCGGAGAGTGAAAGGCTGCGCGCACTGTGCCAGCAAATTCACCAGCGCCCGGGCGAAAGCTGGACACTTGCGAGAGCAGCCAGCGAACTCTGTGTCGCTGAACGCACGCTGGCGCGCCATTTTAACCGCGAAACCGGCTTGCAGTTCAGCGACTGGGTGCGTCGCGCACGCCTCAGCGTGGCGTTGGCGCGGCTGGCGCAGGGTGAAACGGTGTTAACGGTGGCGCTCGAACTGGGCTATGACAGCCCGAGCGCCTTCAGTGCGATGTTCCGACGCGTGCTCGGCGTTACGCCGGCGAACTACTTTCCTGCGGCAGAAAAGCGTGGGCTGCGTTGAGTAGCGCCTGCAATGAGGCGCGTGTCACATCATTATCGATGCCCACACCCCAGGCACGTTCGCCGCGTGCATTGGTACAGCTAATGTAGGTGACAGAGCGGCTGTCACTGCGTTTACCCAGCGTATGCTCGTGGTAATCCTCTATGCTGATGGACAGATCATAGCGCTGACGCAGTGCCGCTACCGCCGCCGACAGCAGCCCGTTGCCTTTGCCTTCCAGCGTCAGCGTTTGTCCGCCATCCTGCAGCCGCGCTTTAAATCGCGTTTCACCTTTCTCATCGCTGTGGCTTTCCGCGTCCAGTAACCGACGCGAAGGCTGCGTTAAGCCGTAATGCTGGCAGAACAGTTGCCACAGTGCGTGATGCGTCATTTCCTGGCCGTGTCCATCCGTCTGCTGCTGCACAATACGGCTGAAGTCTTGCTGCAGCCCACGCGGTAACTGCAGCCCATGGTTTTGCTCCAGCAGCCAGGCAGCTCCACCTTTACCCGACTGACTGTTGACGCGAATCACCGCTTCATAACTGCAACCGATATCGACTGGATCGAGCGGCAAATACGGCATTTGCCAGATGGCTTCCTGACGCGCATTACGCTCGGCAAAGCCTTTACGAATCGCGTCCTGATGCGAACCCGAAAATGCGGTAAACACCAACTCACCGGCATACGGATGGCGTGGATGAACCGGCAATTGGTTACAACGGGTCACCACTTCCAGCACCTGCTGGATATCGCTGAAATCGAGTTCCGGGGCCACGCCCTGGGTATATAAATTAAGCGCCAGCGTCACAATATCGACATTGCCGGTACGCTCACCATTACCAAACAAGCAACCTTCTACGCGATCGGCGCCGGCCAGCATCGCCAGCTCGGCACAGGCCACGCCCGTGCCGCGATCGTTATGCGGATGCACGCAAATCGCGACCTGTGAACGCTGGCTAAAGTGACGGCAGAAATACTCGATCTGATCCGCATAGACGTTCGGGGTATTCACTTCCACCGTAGCGGGCAGGTTGATAATCATCGGGCGATCCGGACCCGGTTGCCAGATCGCCGCTACCGCTTCACAGATCTCCAGTGCAAATTCCGGTTCAGTAAAGCAGAACGTTTCTGGCGAATACTGGAAGGTCCAGGCCGTATCACTTTGTACTTCACATTGGGCGCGGATTTGCCGGGCACCGGCGCAGGCCAGCTCAATGATCTCCGCCTTGCTCTGGCGGAATACGCGCTCGCGGAACAACGGCGCAGTGGCGTTGTACAGGTGAATAATCGCCTGCGGCGCGCCGCGCAGCGCTTCAAAGGTACGATCGATTAAATCGCTGCGTGCTTGTGTCAGCACCTGAATCGCAACGCCTTGCGGAATATGATGCTGTTCAATCAGCAGCCGTACAAAGTCGAAATCGGTTTGCGAGGCAGCAGGAAACGCCACCTCAATCTCTTTGAAGCCGCAACGCAGTAGCAGCTGCCAGAATTCCAGCTTGCGTGCGCTGTCCATTGGCGTCGCCAGCGCCTGGTTGCCGTCGCGCAGATCGGTAGAAAGCCAGCGCGGTGCCTGGGTGAGCTGGCGCGATGGCCACTGGCGGTCGGGCAAATCGATCACCGGGAAGGGGCGGTATTTTTCTGCAGGGTGGTTGAGCATGAGGTTCTCCTTATGGGTCTGTACTCAGTCTGGACCACATCGCCGCACGCTGCTCACGCATAACTGACAACTCGCGTTGCATAACTGACATATCGTTGTGAAGTTGCCGCAACAGCCAGGCCCCACATTCTGTGAACCCTCTCTGTCCCAACCGTTCACAACAAATGTGGAGGGTGATGAGAATCGACGGCCAAAAGCGTTGTGCTGCTTATGCGCAGGATGATATTCCTCAGACGAAATCGGCATCTGGGCTTTTAGCACAACAGGGTAGTCTGGGGTTTTGCGCCAGAAGAGAAAATAGAATGAAAAGAACAGCTTTAGCCCTGTTTGTGATGCTTGCCAGTGGAACCGCTGCGGCGGAAACCGTCACACTGCGTATTGCCGACCAGAAGGGCAATATGCACGCCGAGATGGAAGCAGCGCAGCAGCTCAATAATCTCCATTATAAAATCGAATGGGCGGAGTTCCCGGCAGCGGCACCGCTGGCGGAGGCACTGAATGCGGGCGCCGTCGATGCGGGTATTATCGGTGACGCGCCGCTGCTGTTCTCGCTGGCGGCGGGTTCGCAAGTGAAAGCGGTGGCGGTAAGTAAATCTGTACCTGAAGGCTTAGCGGTATTGGTGAGCCCGGATTCAAAAATTAAAACCGTGGCCGATCTCAAAGGAAAAAATATTGCCACCGGGCGTGGCTCTATCGGCCATTTTGAAGCGCTGAAAGCACTGGAAAAGGCCGGTTTGACGGATAAGGACGTCAACTTTCGTTTCCTGACACCCGCCGATGCGCGCATTGCATTGGCCAACGGATCGGTCGATGCCTGGTCAACCTGGGATCCTTACACCGCACTGGCGGAAGTGACACACACGGGCCGCGTGTTGATCAACGGCGTGGGCCTTTCCAGCGGTAACAGTTTCCTGGCGGCAACCGATGCAGCCCTTAATGATGAGGCTAAACGCGCGGCGCTGCAGGATTACGTTAATCGCCTTGCGGCGGCGGATCGCTGGGCGAACAGCCATGTTGATGCGTACTCCACCACGCTGGCGAAAATTATCGGCTTCCCAAAAGAAGCCGCGGCGAAGTCCTTTGCGCGGCGCCAGTCGCATTGGCAAGCTATTGATGATGCCACGATTGCGCAGCAGCAGGACACCGCCGACTTTTATCAAAAATATGGGCTGATCAAGCAGCGCCTCGACGTCAAACCTACGTTTTATCATGGCTTAAAGGTTGCACAGAACTAACGCTTTGTGCCCCTGTGTTTGGCGAATCAGCAGGGGGCGAGTAGCATAGCGTCCATGTTGTCTCGCTGTGTGACCCCCTATGTTATTTAAAACCTTCGATGGTCATAACGACCTGCTGCTTAACCTGTGGCTGCATCATCATGATGATCCCGCTAATGCTTTTTTTGCCGGTATTGAGAAAGGGCATCTGGATTTTCCGCGTATGCAGCAAGGCGGTTTTGCCGGCGGACTTTTTGCGCTCTTTGTTCCGCCGCAGCGCTACATCAATGAGGTCGCGCCGCAACGTGCAAACGAGCAGTGGCAGCCGATCGATATTCTCTGGCAACAACTCGATATCCTCAAAACGCTGGCGGCACAATCCGCCGGGCGCGCCCGTTTATGCCTGACGACGGCGGATATTGCTGCCTGTCGCCACGAGGGTGTGCTGGCGATGGTCGCGCATATTGAAGGGGCAGATGGATTCGATGCTGATGGCGAAGATTTGCATGCTTTCTATCAGGCTGGGGTGCGCAGTATCGGGCCTTTCTGGAATTTACCTAACCGTTTCGGTGAAGGGGTAAACGGCGCTTTCCCGCATTCGCCAGATACCGGAGCGGGCCTCACCACGGCAGGTGAGCAGTTGATCGCTGCCGCTAATCGCCATCGCATGATGATTGACGTGTCGCATATGAATGAGAAAGCATTTTGGGATACCGCACGGCTCTCAAACGCGCCGCTGGTGGCCAGCCATTCTAATGCACACGCGCGTTGCGCGCAGCCGCGCAATCTTACCGACGAGCAACTGCGTGCCATTCGCGACAGCGGCGGAGTGGTAGGGATTAATTTTGGCAACGCTTTCTTACGGCCGGATGGCAAACGCGATAGTGATACGCCATTGATCGAAATTGTTAAACATCTGGATCATTTAGTTGAAATAATGGGGCCAGAAAACGTAGCATTTGGTTCGGATTTTGACGGCATCAGTGTGCCAGATGAATTGAAAGATGTGTCTGGGCTGCCGCGTCTGTATGCGTTGCTCACTTCGCTCAGCTATGATCAAACCATGATTGAGCAGTTTGCCTGGGGTAACTGGCAGCGAGTCCTGCAACAGATTTGGCAGGATTAGCACAATTCCCTTACCGAATCGGGGTTGATCTGACCGTTACATTGGCGCAACATCAGCCCGCGTCGTGCCTTGTTGCCAGAAAATTCGTTTCCTGGTGCAAGCATTTCCAGCAGAGCCTGCTCTGCGTTTTTTGTTTTGAGGAAGAAAGTTATGTGGAAAAAACCTGAATTTGTTGACCTGCGTCTGGGCCTGGAAGTGACTCTGTACATCTCCAACCGCTAAGACTTTCTGCCCGCCACTCGTGCGGGCATTTTATTTTTCATTCTGGTTATCTCTCATGTTTATTAAAGTGCTCGGTTCAGCGGCAGGCGGCGGCTTTCCGCAGTGGAACTGTAACTGCGCCAATTGCAGCGGCCTGCGCAACGGTACGATTCAGGCTCAGGCGCGGACGCAATCCTCGATCATTGTCAGTGACAACGGCGAAGATTGGGTGCTGTGTAACGCATCGCCAGATATCAGCCAACAGATCGCCCACACACCCGAACTGAATAAAAAAGGGGTCCTGCGCGGCACCGCGATTGGCAGCATCATTCTTACCGACAGTCAGATCGATCACACCACCGGTTTACTCAGTCTGCGCGAAGGCTGCCCGCATCAGGTGTGGTGTACGCCCGAGGTGCATGCCGATCTCACCAGCGGTTTCCCGATTTTCACCATGTTGCAGCACTGGAACGGCGGTTTGCAGCACCATGGTCTTACGCCCCTTGAACCGTTTCGCGTTGATGTGTGTCGCGACCTGCAGTTCACTGCTATCCCGATTCTCAGCAATGCGCCACCGTATTCGCCGTATCGCGATCGTCCGCTGCCGGGGCATAACGTCGCGCTGTTTATCGAAAATACCGCCAATGGCCAGACACTGCTGTATGCGCCAGGTCTGGGCGAGCCCGATGCGGTGATCATGCCGTGGCTGGAAAAAGCCGATTGCCTGTTAATTGACGGCACCGTCTGGCAAGACGATGAGCTGCTTGCCACCGGCGTCGGTAAAAACACCGGCAAAGCGATGGGCCATCTCGCGCTGGCAGAGGAGCACGGCCTGATGGCACTGCTGGCGTCACTGCCTGCACAACGCAAAATTCTGATTCACATTAATAACACCAATCCGATCCTCAACGAGCAGTCGCCGCAGCGTCAGTATCTGGCGCAGCAGGGCATTGAAGTGAGCTGGGACGGGATGGCGATTCATCTGCAGGAGAGCGCATCGTGATCATTACCGAAGCCTTATCGCCGCAAGAGTTTGAGCAGGCGCTGCGTGCCAAAGGCGCGTTTTACCACATTCATCATCCCTACCATATCGCGATGCATAATGGTGAAGCGACCCGTGAACAGATTCAGGGCTGGGTCGCGAACCGCTTCTATTATCAGACCAATATTCCTCTGAAAGACGCGGCGATTATGGCGAACTGCCCGGACCCTGCAACCCGTCGTAAGTGGGTACAGCGCATCCTCGACCATGACGGCAGCAACGGTCAGGAAGGCGGTATTGAAGCCTGGCTGCAACTCGGTGAAGCCGTGGGATTGGATCGTGAAGTCCTGCTGTCAGAAAAACTGGTGCTGCCGGGCGTGCGTTTTGCTGTGGATGCCTACGTTAACTTCGCCCGTCGCGCCAACTGGCAGGAAGCGGCCTGTAGCTCATTAACCGAGCTGTTTGCACCGCAAATCCACCAGTCGCGCCTCGACAGTTGGCCGCAGCACTATCCGTGGATCAAAGAAGAGGGTTACTTCTATTTCCGCAGCCGCCTGAGCCAGGCAAACCGCGATGTGGAGCACGGGCTGGCGCTGGCGCTGGAAGTGTTCACCACTGCTGAGCAGCAGAACCGCATGCTGGAGATTCTGCAGTTCAAACTCGATATTCTCTGGACGCTGCTGGATGCCATGACCATGGCGTATTCTTTGCAACGCCCGCCTTATCACACGGTCACCGATCAGGTGTCCTGGCACAGCACAAGACTGGTATAACATGATGAAAGATAATCTGATTCCGGCTTTCCGTCGTGGCTATCGCATGCAGTGGGAACCGGCGCAGGAGAGCCATGTGGTGCTGTATCCCGAAGGCATGGCCAAGCTGAATGAAACCGCAACGGCGATCCTTGAACTGGTCACCGGCAAACAGGATGTGGCCGCCATCATCGCCATTCTCAACAGCCGTTTCCCGGAAGCGGGCGGCGTGGATGATGACGTGAAGGAATTCCTGCAATCCGCCGTAGAACAGAAATGGATCCAGTGTCGTGAACCTGAATAAAACCGCCACGCCGCCGCTGTGGCTACTGGCTGAGCTGACTTATCGCTGCCCGCTGCAGTGCCCATACTGCTCGAATCCGCTCGACTTCTCGCAACAGGAGAAAGAGCTGACGACTGAGCAGTGGATTGACGTGTTCCGCCAGGCGCGCGCCATGGGCAGTGTGCAGATGGGCTTTTCGGGCGGCGAACCGCTGACGCGGAAAGATCTGCCCGAGTTGATCAAAGCGGCACGCGATCTCGGTTTCTACACCAACCTGATTACTTCCGGTATCGGTCTGACGGCGAAGAAACTCGACGCCTTCGCCGATGCGGGTCTGGATCATATTCAGATCAGCTTCCAGGCGAGTGATGAAACCCTCAACGCCGCGCTGGCCGGCTCGAAAAAAGCTTTCCAGCAGAAGCTGGAGATGGCGAAAGCGGTGAAAGCGCACGGCTATCCGATGGTGCTGAACTTCGTGCTGCATCGACACAATATCGACCAGATCGATAAGATCATCGACCTGTGCATCGAACTGGAAGCGGACGACGTTGAGCTGGCAACCTGTCAGTTTTACGGCTGGGCGCATCTTAACCGTCAGGGCTTATTGCCGACACGCGAACAGATTGCCCATGCCGAAGCGGTGGTGGCGGAGTACCGCGAACGTATGAGCAAGTCCGGTAACCTCACTAATCTGCTGTTCGTCACGCCGGATTATTACGAAGAGCGGCCCAAACCCTGTATGGGCGGCTGGGGTTCAATCTTCCTGAGTGTCACGCCTGAAGGCACGGCACTGCCATGCCACAGCGCGCGTCAGTTGCCGGTGGAGTTCCCGTCGGTGCTGGAGCATAGCCTGGAAGACATCTGGTATAACTCCTTTGGTTTTAACCGCTATCGTGGTTACGACTGGATGCCGGAACCGTGCCGTTCGTGTGATGAGAAAGAAAAAGACTTCGGTGGTTGCCGTTGCCAGGCTTACATGCTGACCGGCAATGCGGATAATACCGATCCGGTGTGCAGTAAGTCACCGCATCACGGTAAGATCCTGGAAGCGCGTCGCGAAGCCACCTGCAGCGATATCAAAATCGCCCAGCTTCAGTTCCGCAATCGCTCCAACTCTGAGCTGATCTTCAAGCAGCGAGTGACCTGATGACCTCGCGCCAGCTGGTGTTAGCCAATGGCTTGCGTTGCCACCTGCATCATCAGGCTGGTGCGCGTGATGCCGCCGCACTGATCCGCGTGCAGGCGGGCAGTCTGGATGAACCCGATCGCTGGCCGGGTCTGGCGCACTTGCTGGAGCACCTGTTGTTCTGCGGCAGCGAGCGTTTTAAAGATAGCGAGCGCCTGATGCCGTGGGTGCAACAGCGGGGTGGGCAGGTCAACGCCACCACGCAACTCAGCCACAGCGCCTTTTTCTTCCAGCTGCCAGCAGCGGATTTAGCAGAAGGTGTGCAGCGGTTAAGCGATATGATCGCCGCACCGTTGCTCGGCCAGCAGGCTATTCGGCAGGAAGTCGCGGTGATCGATGCAGAGTGTCAACTTCTGCAACATCATGCTGAAACGCTCAGCGAAGCCGCGCTGGTGGATACGCTGGGTGGGGCTTTTCAGCGTTTTCGCATCGGTAATCAACAGTCGTTTGGTGACAATGTCACTTTGTTGCAGACCGCGTTGCGCGACTTCCATCAGCGTTATTATCACGCAAATACGCTGGAACTGTGGCTACAGGGCCCGCAATCGCTGGATGAGTTGGCGCATCTTGCGCAACACTTTTCGGCGGTCAATTCAGCAAAAAACACCCCTTCATATGCCGCACCCACATTGCCTTCGGGCGACGTGATGTTGCAGCTATCAGATAATGAGAGTTTCTGGCTGACGCTGATGTTATCGGGTGAGGAACCTGTTTTACGTGACAAAGTCACCTTGCTCAGTGTGTTCTGGCAAGATGAAGCGCCGGGCAGCCTGTTGGCCGCACTCAGAGAGGCTGAATTGTGCGATACACTGCAGGGACAATGGCTGTGGCAGGATAAGCAGCACGGATGGTTAGCGCTGCGCTTCACTGGGCCTAAAATCAGCGCGGAGCAGGCGCAACGCATTGAGCACTGCTTCTGGCAGCATTTAGCCGCCATCAAACTTTGCACCCCTGAGCATCTCCAGCATTATTCCCAGCTGGCGCAGCACGATTTTGCCTGTCTATCGCCACTGGAACAGTTGCGTGGTCGGGCGTTAGGTTTTGCGCCTGCCGATTCCGTGCCGCAGGGTTTCCGAGCTTTTATCGCTGCGCTGGCGCAGAAGCCTTGCTCACGCTTGCTCACTCAGCAGCAACTGGACTCGCCAGAAAGCGTCCAGACGCAAGGTTTCACGCTGCGGCGCAAAAAAGGGCTGCCGCGCAGCCTGAGTACATTCTCAACGCCCGCATTTTCTTTCTATCCCGCTGCCCACCAGGCCGTATTGCCCACGTTGTCGCCGATAGCGATGCCCCTGCCGCGTATCGCGCCACGACAGCAGGTTGAGACCTTGCTGTTGCGGCCGGCTTTTTATCACACGCTGAGTGGTGAGGATGCGCAGGCGCGGCAAACACGGCTGCGTCCGGTGTTGGCGGCGTTGCGTCATGTAGGAGGAAGTGGCAGTTGGCAGCAGAAGCAGGGAGGTTGGCAGTTAGTGCTGAATTTGCCAGTCTCTGAGTCACCAGCTTTGCTGGCCGTGCATCATGCAGTTGAGGCATTGAATCTGGTTCCCGATGCAAAACCGCTGGCGCCTGCGCAAACGATCGTGATTCGACAGCTGCTCTCAGCCTTGCCTGTTCAATTGATTGCTCCCACCAGTGATACCCCATGGCTGGCGGCGTGGTGTGGCAAACACGGGCTATTACATCAGCGTGTGTCCCATCTGCTGAGCAACTTCTCGCCTGGTTTGGTAAGCAGTGCACAGCCGCCGCGCTTGCAAAGAGGTATTAAGCCGATCCCTTGCACCGGAGGCGATCAGGCGCTGCTGCTGTTTATTCCGCTGCCGATTGCTGATGACCGGAATTTAGCGGCACTGCGCGCGCTCTCATTGTTTCTGGAACCGCGGTTTTTCCAGCGACTGCGGGTCGATCAGCAAATTGGCTATGTGGTGTCGGCGCGCTACCAGCGCGTGGCGGATGTCGATGGGCTAATGCTGGCACTCCAGTCGCCACAGATTCCATGGCAAACGCTGCTTGGACACTGCAAACGCTTTTTACGTGAGACCGTGGCTGATCTGGACGCTATCGCGCCGCCAACTTTCGCGGCCTGGCAAGCCACATTGCGCGAGCAGTGTGATGCCAGTGATAATGCGGAAGCCGCACTGCAGGGGCTACGACAACAGCAAGGATTGCCGAACCTCACACGTGATGCGGTTGCATCCCTGACGTTGCCCCTTATCCTGCAGCTTCATACCCGATTAATGCGTGAACGCCGCCGCTGGCGAATACTGATTAATCAAAGTTGAAAAGCGATGTGCTTACCATTCGGCAAAGTCACATCAATACGTATTTCCCCACCCAACGCAGCCACGTAACGTCTTAATGTTGAAAGGCGCGGATCATTGCCGGGATTTTCAATTTTAGCCAACGTTGGTTGGGATATGCCAATCGTGCGGGCAAGTTCTGTTTGTGACAGGTTTAGCTCTTCACGCAGTTGGCTTAAAGCAATTTCCTGACGCAGTTTTTCAACTTTCTTTGTGATGCGTAGTTGGCTTTCTGCGGATTGTTTTTCCAGTAACTCTTTGTACGTAGACATATTATCCCTCCATCTGCACTAAATGCCGGCGGTATTCGGCCTCAGCCATGCTGATCATTTTCCGGTAAAATTGTTTTTGATTCACGCCTGATTTATCTCCGGCACATAACACGATCGCACGGTGCACAGGATCAAAGGCGAAAAATGCTCGAATCGGCTTACCATCGTGCTGAATACGTAATTCTTTAAGGTGCGAAAATTTGCATCCCTTGAGGGTATCAACATATGGTCGTCCAAGCTGCGGCCCCATTTCTGCTAAAATTCCCATAATGGCTAACACGTCTTCACGTAAGGTTTCATGTTGCGCGAGGAACCATTCGTCAAACACATCCGTTGTTAGTATTTCCCACATATCGCCATCCTATAGCCTATTAGCTATAGCACATGTTATAGCTAATAGGCTATGGATGCAATTAAACACTATCAGTGCAAAATACTTTCACCTGTGTAAACCATTACATACTGATATTTTTGAATATATTTGAAGGTCACGGGCAAATCTCTTCACTATTCCTCAGTCCGGGATTTCGAGACACTCAATAGATTCTGCCGATCTAAAAGGAACTCTGAGTGAAAAACGTTACCCGTTTAGTCTTGCCAATGTTGGCAGCCGCTGTTTTGTATGCACCTGTTTCTCAGGCTGCGGCAATGCATTATGACCTCGACCCCGCGCATACCTCGGTTATCGTGACCTGGACGCACTTCGGTTTCTCCCATCCAACGGCCGACATCCCGAACAGCAAAGGTTCGCTGGTGTTCGATAAGGCTCATCCAGAGCAATCGCGCGTGGATGTTACGCTGCCGGTTTCCCAGATTGATACGCATGTGCCCGCGCTGACCAAAGAGTTCCTCGGTGCGGAATATTTCAATACGTCCAAATATCCTTCAGCCATGTTCCACAGCACCAAAGTGGTGGTGAAGGGTGACAATAAGTTTGATGTGGAAGGCAATTTGACGCTGAAAGGCATCACTAAGCCGATCACGCTACACGCGACGCTGAATCAACAGGGCATGCACCCGATGGTGAAGAAGCAGGCGATTGGTTTTGACGCCACGGGCGTGATTAAACGTTCGGACTTTAAGCTGGATAAGTATGTTCCAGCCGTGAGCGATGATGTGACGCTGACCCTTTCTACCGAGGCATACGCGAAGTAATTCGCACGGCGTACCAGTAAAGCAAGGTGACGCATCCTGACCCTGCACCAGCGTCAGGATGCGTTTCAGCTAAAAATGAGGCGCTCTTTGGATCTGCCTTTACGCCCAATACTTCTTCTTACTGGTCTTGCCTACACCCGGATTGCAGCTGTTGGTGGGGTCCAGTTGCTTCCAGTGCGCCACATGCTCGCACGATGCCTGATAGAGATGTCCCACATTATGCTCAGCCGGGTACTTCGCACCACGCTGTTCAAGATAGACTTTGACCGCTTCTTTAAACGCCTTCGCATCCACCCCTTCCTTCAGCACATAATCCTGATGATTCACATAACAGAAAAAGTGCCCGCAGCAGGAATCGACCTGCACCTGTGCCGCTAAGTGATCCGGCAAGGTTAAGCGCCAGGCATCGTCATTGCGGCGCAACGCCACGTCGAAGGCCACCAGCCTTTCGTTCGGGTTATAACCCAGCGCATCACAATAAGAGATGGTGCACCCGCCTACGCCAAAACGCACCAGGAATGCATCTGCACCTTCGCGGGCATCACAATGGAAAAAGCCGCCGGGATGCCCGGCAAAAAATTGCTGCAACAACGTATGCAATTCGTTGGTCTGCTGCGCATCGACTTTGATCATTAGATGATGTTGATATTCGTCGCGATAAGCCATGATGCGCGGGGCAATAAAGCTGGGTGTGAGCTGGTTAAAGCATTGCAGCGCCCGATCAACAAAATTGCGTGGCAGGAAAGGCAGATGACTGACACGGACATCCCATTTCGCTTTATTGCCCATCATCTTCGGAATGGCCTGTGGACCGAATTTACGGATCGCCAGATACATATGTTTGGCGTATCGCACGGTTAAATCGAACGCGTTGCGATGAATATACTCTGCCTGCAGCGGCAGTTCGCTCATTTCGGTGAGGAGAAAACGGCGTAACGCCACCAAAACACTCTCATCATGGGTGCCGACATAAAAGGTGTCGCTCCCCGCGCTCGCTTCAAAGGTGGGCAGCCGCACAGCAAACACCACCACTTTTCCTGCACTGCCAGAACTGTCGTGCAGATAACGTAGATCGCCGTTGAAGCGCGCAGGGGAATCAGCGCGGACATCCCGCAGACGGTCGGCGTAATCATCAGCCCAGATTTTGCCGTCCCAATCGGCCTGGTCGCCGGTCTGATACTGCTGCTCAGCCAGACTCTTCAGCATCGCCTCCGGCGTATCACCTAAATCGATACCAAGGTGATTGACCATCTCTAAGCGCCCATCATCATGGATACGGGCAAACAGTGATTTTTCAGTAAAGGCGGGGCCCCGGCGAATCAGTGAACCGCCCGAGTTGTTACAGATGCCTCCCACGACAGAAGCGCCAATGCAGCTGGAACCAATCACCGAGTGCGGTTCGCGTCCCAACGGTTGCAGCGTGTGCTCCAGTTCGGTCAGGGTGGTACCGGGGAAGGCGATGACCTGTCGCGCTTGATCGATGACCTGTACGCCCTTGAGCTGGCGGGTGCTGATGATCACCACGTCGCGGTCATAATCATTGCCATCCGGGGTTGAGCCGCCGGTCACGCCGGTATTCGAGGCTTGCATCAAAATAATGACGTCCTGTGCCACGCATACCTTTAGGCTTTGCCACAGTTGCAGCAAGTTTTGCGGCAATATCACTGCCAGTGCCTCACCGCGACCGACACGAAATCCCTTGGTGTACCAGGCTTTATCATCGGCATGGGTCAATACTTGTTTGCCGCCCACTATGCCAGCGAGCTGACGCAACATCTCCTGCGAGTTGGTCATGTTTTCTCTTCTTTGTCATTTATTTGCTGCGATATTGGACAGCCAGATAAACGTGACGTCAATCATTCATCGGTACTGATCAACAAATAACGCACTGAATCATTATCCCTTTATCCTTCGTGGAGAAAGTCGGCGAACTGATAAAAATGCGTGGGCAATCACAATTCAGATCGAAAGAAATTCAGATGAAAAAGCGATGGCAGGTTCGGTGTGTATTCTACGGTTAAATAAATATAACTAAATGATTTTATTGGTTTTATTAAATAACGGGCAAAATTCGCAATGTGATTAATATCACAAAAAACAATGGTTATTCATGCTTGTCAACGTTACGAGTAATGAAATACATGGCAAAAATGTGATCTTCGTTGCAAATAGAAAAGCCGTTCACCGGAAGAATGAATGTCAGACGCGCAGCATACGGAGTGATGACAATGAGAATTGGCATAGTGATAAGCGGTGGCGATGTTACCGGAATAAATAACTTTGTGTTTCAGATATCACGTATGACGCAGGCGGATATGGTGTTATTTAATGGCGGCATTCCCGGTTTATTAGAAAATCGCCATCAGGAAATGTCGCAGCGCGATCTGGTTGATTATGCCATCACTTCAATTCCCGTAATGCAATCTGGACGAACCACGCGAAAATTAATTCGCCCTGAGTATGAGCTGATCGCCAAACAACTCAAATCGCTGCGCATCGATGTATTAATTATGGCCGGGGGTGATGGCTCATTACAGTTTTTACATACATTAAGCGAATTCGGCGTGAATTGCTTTGGTGTAGGCATGACCATTGATAATGATGTTTTTGGCAGTGACTACACCATTGGTTTCTCTACCGCTTGTGAGCAAGTCTTAAAAGAAGTATCGAAATTAAGAAATACCGGCCGCGCGTTAACCGGTCGTGTATTTATGGTTGAGTTGCTCGGCGGCTATTGTGGCGAACTGACGCTGCAATCGGCGATCAAATCCAATGCTGATTTCGCGCTGATTCCGGAGTGCCAGATCCCGGCGCAAGAACTGGCAGAACGCATCACGCAGCGGCTTGCCGCGCAGAACAGCGTGGTGATTCTCTGCTCTGAAGGCTACACCCGCGAATACTCGCCGGGCTTTCAGGGTGCGATTGATACCTTAATTAAACAGATTGAGCCGCTGATAGGGGTACGAATTCGTAAAACTATTATCGGTTACGGCTTGCGTAGTGGTGACCCGACCTGTGAAGAGATTTATCAAGGCACCATTATGGCCAGTGAAGTTGCGCGCTGTATTCAGTCGGGGATGCGCAACAAAGCGGTGATTATTAATGGCAGTAATCGACCGATACCGATTGATCTTATAAGCATGAAAAAACGCCTGGTTGATACCGAAGGGCATCATTACAAACTCGCTAAACAACTGCATATTCTGTGAGGAAAACGCCATGCTGAAAATATTATGTGTCTGTGGATGTGGTCTGGGTTCTAGTTTCGCCATCGAAATGAGTGCTAAATCCGTATTAAAGAAACTCGAAATTGAAGCGGATATTGATCACACCACTATTTCAGAAGCCAATGCTTTTAAATCCGACATGATTCTCACTCAAAAAGCATTTGCGGATGTCCTTAACGCGGATGCCAGCCCGGAACAAATTAAACGGGTGATTATTCTCAACAAGCTGACCGATAAAGCTGAAATTGAGGAAAAAATCGTGGCGTTTATGAAAGAACGTAATCTGAAGGTTGCTAACCATGAATAGTGTGATCAACTTCCTGGTAAAAGACTTATTAGGGCAGGCATCAATTCTGATCGCCTTTATTGCTCTGATTGGTCTGCTACTGCAGAAAAAATCCGCAGGTAAGGTGGTGGAAGGCACCTTTAAAACACTGCTGGGCTTTTTAATCATGATGGCGGGTATCAATATCATTGTCGGTACGCTGACCTTCCTGAATACCATCTTCACCCACGGTTTTGGCATGAAGGGCTATATCACCGATGTGGCCGCCATTGCCGGATTAGCAAGCCGCGAGTTGGGATCAGAAGTGGCGCTGACATTGTTGGTGATCTTTATCGTCAACATCATCATCGCGCGTCTGACGCCGTTCAAATACATCTTCCTCACGGGTCAGGCGCTGCTGTGGATGGCAACCATCGGAGCGGTGATTGGCTATAAAGCCGGGCTGACGGGTTTACCGCTGATCCTAACGGGCGGCATCTTCGGCGGCATTATGGCGGTCGTGATGCCAGCGCTGGCTCAGCCGGTGGTGCGCCGAATCACGGATTCCGATGATGTTGCACTGGGGCACTTCTGCACCATTGGCTACTTGCTGACGGCGGCAGTGGCGAAGGTGGTCGGTAAAGGCTCGCGCTCAACGGAAGATCTCAAGCTGCCAGACAACTTCAAGTTCCTGCAGGACACCTATCTGTCGATGGCAGTGGTGATGGTACCGATGTACCTGATCCCGGCAGTGGCAGCAGGCCCAGAATTTATCGGCCAGTACAGCAACGGCATGAACTATCTGATGTATGCCTTTATGCAGTCGATTCAGTTCGTCGCCGGCGTGTTCGTGCTGTATAGCGGCGTGCGTTTACTGCTCAACGAGTTGGTGCCAGCGTTCCGTGGCATTGCGATGCGCCTGGTGCCAGATGCAAAACCCGCGCTCGACTGTCCGGTGATGTTCCCTTACGCACCGAATGCCGTGATCGTCGGCTTCCTGGCGACAACTCTGGGTTCCGTGGTCGGCATGCTGGTGTTCCCCATGTTCGGTCTGGCGATGATTCTGCCTGGCCTGCTCACCAACTTCTTTGCCGGTGGCACCGCAGGTGTATTCGGTAATGCTCTGGGTGGGCGTCGTGGAGCGATGATTGGCGGTTTTGTTCATGGCCTGTTCATCACTTTCCTGCCGGCCATATTGGTGCCAATGCTCGAAAGCTACGGCTTCACCGGTGTGACCTTCAGTGACTCTGACGTCATCAGTACCGGATTGGTATTGGGCCATGCGTTCCAGGGCAACTGGTTGTTCGTCGCACTCTTTATTGTCTTTATCACTCTGATCGCCTGGTTTGTTAACGGAAAATCCCCTAAATCCCACGAGGAAAAGCTTCATGAAACTTTATAACTTTACCGATCTGTTACAGGTGGCTAAACAACGTGAATTTAAAGCGCTTGGTTCCTTTAATTTGCACTGCCTGGAAATGTTACCGGCCTTTTTTAAAGCAGCAGAGAAAACCAACAGTCCATTAATGATTCAGATCTCAACCGGCACGGCGAAATATCTGGGACATAAATTATTAGTGGATGCGATTCGCTCGTTATCTGAAAGCCGTAATGTGCCAACGTGCCTGCATCTCGATCACTGTTCAGATCTCGATGCGATTCAAACGGCACTGGATGCAGGATTCAGTTCTATTATGTATGACGGCTCGCATTTATCGATTGAAGAGAATATTGCCAATACGCGTCGCGTGATTGATATGGCGCGCCCGTTGCAGGTCTCGGTTGAAGCAGAACTGGGTGCTATCGGTGGTTCAGAAGACGGTAAAGAAGTCGAAATGAACGATGCGTCCTTTACCACCGTAGATGATGCTAAGCGTTTCGTGGATGAAACCGGCGTTGATATGCTGGCCATCTCCATCGGTACCGTACATGGACTGTATACCGGTAAAGCGCATATTCAGCATCAGCGTCTGGCCGATATTACTGAAGCGACCAAAACCCCGTTGGTGTTGCACGGCGGTACGGGCGTGAGTGATGAAGACATGCGCCTGGCCGTGCGCAGCGGTATCGAAAAAGTGAACGTCGGCACGGAAATGAATGTGCAGTGGGTGGCAAACTGCAAGCAGACGTTTGAAAAAGGTAAAGTGAATGACAGCGTACGCAACTTCCTGGTACCCGCTAATGATGCCGTCACCAATGTGCTGGTAGAAAAGATTTCACTGTTCCGTTAAGTACGACTCACTCATGACGTAATAAACCTGAGGTGCCCTGGCGCCATTCGGGGCAGGAGACGCTATGTTTGGATTCTTGAAAAAGGGCTCGGATAATAAGAGTCAGGATTCACAAGAAATAGATCTTCAGGCAGAAACCATCAGTGGGAAAATTAGCGAGCTGGAACAACAGCTCGCTATTAATCCGCAAGCGGTCGATGCGCAGAAACAATTAATGCTGGAATATAATCGTGCATTAAATATCTTTGCGAAAAGCCGCCGTTTTCGTCAGGAAATTGATCCGCTGTTCGTTAAAATTGATGAACTGCGTAATACCATCCGCAAATCAATTTAAGGAGGCAGTATGAGTATTAAGCGACTGCTGCAAGAAGCGAATGCGATTCAGGTGGGGATCAGCGCCACGGACTGGCGCGAAGTGATCGCGCTGGCCGCACAACCGTTGGTGAGCGGTGGATATGTGAAGGATTCCTATCCGGAGGCGGTGATAGCCAATACCCTGACGCACGGCGCTTATTATGTGTTTGAGGAAGGGATAGCCATTCCGCATGCGCGTCCGGAAACGGGCGTGTTGAAAGATTGCTTCAGCATGATTGTGCTGGATGAGCCGATCTCTTTTGAGGGGAGTGACAAAGCCGATATCGTCATCATGTTCGGCGCGCGCGACAGCAATGCGCACATCGAAGAGGGCATTCGCGCGATTGTCTCACTATTGGAAGATGAAGAGACGCTGGTGCGGTTACGTCAGGCCAGCAGTGTGGCGGAGGTGATAGAAATCCTATGACTTCTCACACTGAAGAAAAGATGGTGGTGCTGGTCAACGGCATTCCCGCGTCGGGGAAAAGCACCCTGACACGGGCTATGGCGGAACGGTTTGGTTTTCCGGTACTGACGCTGGACAGCCTCAAAGAACCTTTTATGGCCAGTTTCGCGCCGGTGGATCGCCTGCGTAACCGTCAGTTGGGATGTGCGGCTTATCAGGCAATCTGGAAGGTGGTCGGGCAAGCTCCCACCTGCTGCGTATACCTGATTGACGCCTGGTTCGGCTTCCAGCCAAAAGAAGTGTTGCAGCAAGGATTAGAGCAGGCGGGTATCACTCGGGTGCTGGAGCTGTGGCTGGCGATCACCCCTGACGAAGCGGTAGCGCGTTATCAGTCACGACTGACCGATCGCATGCCGGGTCATCCAGGTGCCGAGTATCTGCCTGAGCTACGTAAGCTGGCGGAAACGGCGCAGCCGATGGCGCTTGGGCCAGTGTTGCAACTCAATGCCGCCGATCCGGATGAAGCGGCGGCGAGTGCCTGGTTGCAGCGTCAGCTGCGGCTGCCGGTGAGTGCTCAGCCCGCTTTGTCTGCATCAGGTTGAAAGAAGTCCGCCAGTAAGGCGCTGAACTGTTGATCGTGTTGGCGATCGTCAGCCAGCTGGCGGCAGATTTCCCCTAAGGCCCGATAGAGTTGATCGGTGGCCAGTTCGCCCTGATTAAGCGTAGCAATCTCATCCATCTCCGCCGCCCAGCGCCAGGCTTTTGGCAGCATATCCGGGGCGGCTTTTTCCATTCGCTTCAGTAACGCCAGCTGGCTCTCCTGCATCTCTTCACGCAGTGCATCGGCGGCACCCACACGGCTGGCATTGATCAGCATCGCCGAGGTCAGCAGGGTGATGCCTTTATTAATCCCGGCATAAGCCATCTTCAATGCCGAAGCGGCGCCGTTCTCAGCGCCCATCACCCGCACCCGCAACCCATAATCACTTAACTGCGCCAGTTTCCCGGCATGTGGCCCTGCAAACCAGAAACGCGGTCCGGAAGGATTCTGCTCGCCAGGCGGCAAGCCAATTATCGCCGCATCGGCAAAAGGGGTACCGGCGCTTTCAATCACCTGAGCCACTCGTTTGAGCGTCTCCGGACTGATGGCATTGCAATCCACATACAACGGTTTATGCGCGGCGGCTTGTAAAAGCGGAGCCATCTGTTGTGCCCAGCTGAGTGCCGATTCGGGCGGCAGAATCGACAGAATCATATCGGCCTCACAAAGCGCCTGTGCGCTGCAGTTGGCGATATTGGCCTGTTGGGCACGCTGTTGTGACTGGGCTGAGCGTTCGCTCAGCGGAGCAATCACCCGCGCCCCATGCCGGGCAAGTACAGCACCGATGGCCGCGCCCATAGCGCCCGGTGCGGCGATAGCAATCGTCTTCATTACGGTCACTCCTTTAGGCATCAAGCTGTCAGTATGGATCGCGCTGAAGAGATTGTGCTTAGGGAAGTGCAAGCAAATACAACCGTCCACCTGCAGCGGTTTTGTCCGGCACGGTTATTGCTGCTGGCAGTGGCGCTGTGGGCGATTTGGCGGGGCAGAAAGCAGGCCAGACACGCTTGTGCTAATTCACAGTCGTGATAATAACCGCATGATTTGACAAGGCATATTTCACTCGCTCAACCAGGCTTGTTGGATGTTTTGCATGATATTGCCCATCCATCAAGGAGACTCTATGAACATTGATTTGCACGGTAAAACCGCGTTAGTGACGGCATCAACGGGCGGCATTGGTTTTGCGATCGCTCAGGGATTGGCTGAGAGCGGTGCCGAAGTGGTGCTTAATGGGCGCAGTGAAGACTCGGTGAGCCGGGCACGTGAGAAGCTGAATGGATTGGTGGTTGGCGCCAAAATTCATACTTTTATTGCCGATCTCGGCAGCGCACAGGGCGTAAAGCAATTGCTGAACGGATTGCCGCCCATTGATATTCTGGTCAACAACGCCGGAATTTACGGCCCGCAAGACTTCTACGCCACCGATGACGATACCTGGGAAGCTTACTGGCAGACCAACGTGATGTCGGGTGTGCGACTATCCCGCGCTTTGCTGCCGGAGATGGTGAAACGCGGTTGGGGGCGCGTGGTGTTTATCTCTTCTGAATCGGCGCGCAACATCCCCGCGGATATGGTGCATTACGGTGTGACCAAAACCGCACAACTCTCGCTGGCGCGTGGGCTGGCGAAAGTCGCAGCAGGGAGCGGCGTGACGGTAAACAGCGTGCTGCCGGGCCCCACCATCTCAGATGGTTTTGCAGCAATGATGGAAGAAGAAGTCAAACGAACCGGAAAAACGCTAGAAGTACTGGCGAAAGAGTTTGTGATGGCGCAGCGTCCGAGTTCGGTGATTCAGCGTGCAGCCACGGTGGAAGAGGTGGCAAATATGGTGGTATACGTGTGCTCGCAACAAGCTTCGGCCACCTCCGGCGCGGCATTGCGCGTCGATGGCGGAGTGGTGGATGATATTGTTTAATCCGCAGTAAATCGCCAGTCCGTGTCGCAGCGTAACCTATTACGTGCTTCTTAAGCCCCATTAGGGCTGAGTGGTGCGCATAGACTTCGCTGCGACAACGCCACGATTAACCTCAGCCAGACAAAAGTTTACACAGCAACGCTTGGTGTTTCTGCTGCATGTGCTTAAAATGCCCGCACTTTACTCTGGGGCGATGGCATGACCAAATCAGCACAACGCGCAAAATGGATTCTGGCACTGCTTTGTCTGGTGCTGGCATTTTGTCTCGCCCAGCGTAGCTTTAATCTGCCCAATGCTTCTCAGGCGCAGATCAGCGCCTCGTCGTTCAGCGATCACGACCAAATCGGTGGCGAAAAAATCTGCTCCATCAGCGCAAAATCACTTCACGCTGCGGCCCCGATTATCGACAGCGTCATGCCGTTTCTGTTGATGGTCATCGCCTTACTGACCACGCTCTTCTCGTCTAAACCCACATCAGGTTATCGTCGTGAGCCTCTCTTTCCGCCCGTACAGCGGCGGCATCTGACCTTCTGCGTCTTTCGGGAATAACGCTACGCATCCCATCGCGTAAACCTTGTTATTCACCGGAGAAAAATTGATGAATCTCTTTATCAGGAGCTTGTTGCTCCTGCTGGTCAGCTGCACGAGCATAGTGCACGCTGCCGATACTGGCTGGCTGCGTAATGCACAAAACAGCCATGCAGAAGTACGCTTACGCAGCGCGAGTCATGGCGCTGATGCGCAAATATTACTGGATATCCGACTGGAAAACGGTTGGAAAACGTACTGGCGTTCGCCGGGCGAAGGTGGCGTGGCCCCGGAAATTCGCTGGCAAACGCCCGCCAGCAACGCTACATGGTATTGGCCTGCGCCTGCTCGCTTTGACGTGAGCGGGCTCACCACCCAAGGCTACAAAGGCAATATCACGCTGCCGATTGAGCTGAAAAAGGTGCCAGATGAAAAACTGGCCGGCACGCTCACACTCTCGACCTGTAGCGATGTCTGTATTCTGACCGATTTCCCCTTCACTCTGGATCTCGACCAACAGGCTGCCCCCGATTTTGCCCGCGATTACGCCCAGGCGATGGGGCAGATCCCCGCTGAAAGCGGTTTGACCGATCAACTCGACGTCAGCAACGTCGATGGCGAACTCCAAATCCGCGCTCAGCGTCAGGGTGGATGGACTAAACCTGAGCTGTTTTTCGACTATCCGCAAGGGAGCATGCTGGCTGCACCGCAGATCACGGTGAAGGGCGACATCCTCAGCGCGCGGGTTGCGGTCACCGATGAGTGGGGCGAAGCGGCACCCGATTTGCGCGGTAAAACGTTGTCGCTGGTGGTGGTTGACGCGGGTATCGCCCAGCAAAGTTCGGTGATCATCGGCGCTCGGCCCCTTGTCTCCGATAGCAAATCACAAACCCTATGGTCAGTGATATTGCTGGCGCTGTTGGGGGGATTGATCCTCAACCTGATGCCATGTGTGCTGCCGGTGCTGGCAATAAAACTCAGCGGTCTGGTGCAGCAACAAGGCCAATCGCGGCGTCAGACCCGGCAGCAGTTTCTTGCCTCCAGCGCCGGAATCCTGTTCTCGTTCCTGCTGCTCGCGGCGTTGATGACCGGCCTGCGGCTGAGTGGCCAGGCGTTGGGCTGGGGCATCCAGTTCCAGAGCAGTGGTTTCCTGCTGGCGATGGTACTGGTGATGTTCTTCTTCACTGCCAGTCTGTTTGATTTGCTGCATTTCCGTTTACCTTCAGGTCTTAACACCCGACTGGCAACGCAGGGCGGTAGCGGGCTGCTGGGGCATTTTGGTCAGGGGGCTTTTGCCACGTTACTGGCGACGCCGTGCAGCGCACCGTTTCTCGGAACCGCAGTGGCCTATGCGCTTACCGCACCCTTGCCGCAGTTGTGGTTGCTCTTTGCCGCATTAGGTATCGGCATGAGCCTGCCATGGCTGTTGGTCGCGGCGTTGCCAGGTTTGGCGCGCTGCCTGCCTCGTCCGGGGCGCTGGATGGTTCATCTGCGTACCCTGCTTGGTCTGTTGATGCTGCTCGCCACTTTCTGGCTGGTCACACTGCTGATCCCACACTGGGGTGAATCTTTTGCCATGGTGCTGGGTGGTGTATTGCTGCTGGTGCTGTGTGGCTGGTTAATTCAGCGTCGGGCGCTGCAACAAGCCGGAGTGGTGTTTATCACTCTGACGTTGGCGGCGGCGGTATTCCTGATGACGCGCATTGAGCCAGAGGAGGAAACGCTCTACTGGCAGCCGCTGACAGAAGCGGCGATCAATCAGGCACTAGAGCAAGATAAGCGCGTGTTTGTCGATGTCACCGCCGACTGGTGCATTACCTGCAAGGTGAATAAATCCCGGGTGCTGAATCAACCTGACGTGCGCGCCGCGTTGAAAGCCGATGATGTGGTGCTGCTGCGCGGTGACTGGACTCAGCCTGACCCCGCGATCGGTGAATTCCTGCGCAAGCGCGACCGCGTTGCCATCCCTTTTAACCAAATTTACGGCCCGGCACTGCCGCATGGCCACATTTTGTCACCGTTGCTGAGTCGTGAAGTGGTGATTTCTACTCTCTCTGAGGCCAAAAAATGATTAAAAAATCCCTGTTACTGTCCCTGATGTTTCTGACCCTGCCTGCACTGGCGGCGGCACCGTTTACACCTGAACAAGAGGCACGTATCAAACAGCTGATTCGTGAAACGCTGGTGCAGAATCCGGCAATTCTGGCCGAAGCCGCTGATGCCTTTGATAAAGAAGCGGCGAAACAGCAGCAGAGCGTTGTCGCGCAGATGGTGAAGAAAAACCACGATGCCCTGTTCAATGATGCCGGCTCGCCGCGCATCGGGGCAGAAAAACCGGCGCTGACGCTGGTGTATTTCACTGACTACAACTGCGTGTTCTGCAAGAAATTCGATGCGGATATTGAGAAGCTGCTGAAAACCTATCCACAGGTGGCGGTAGTATTAAAACCGCTGCCGTATCGTGCCGAAACCTCTTTGACATCCGCGCGTTTGGCATTGACGGTTTGGGAACAGCAACCTAAAAACTTCCTGAAACTCCACGAGCGCTTGATGGCGAAAAAGGGCAACCACGACGAAGCGAGCATTGCCGCGGCGCTGGATAAAACCGGTATCAAGTTGAAAGAACCCAGTAAAGCCAGCCTCGACACCATCAATGAGAATCTGACGCTGGCGCAGCAGTTAGGTGTGCAGGGCACACCTGCTACGCTGGTGGGCAATGAGCTGATCAGCGGCGCGGTGCCTTATGCGCAACTGGAAGCCGCAGTGAAGGGCGCGTTGCAGGCGAAACCATGATGCGTCTCAAGCGCTGGCTGCGTGAAGCAGCAGTGCTGGTGCTGATCGCCGCGGCGATAATGTGGGGCATGGATTGGCTGCGCGCCCCGCAGCTGCCAGCCGATCTGGCACAACAGCCGCTGACGACGATCAATAGCGAAGTTAACCTGGCCACGTTAAGTCAGGATAAGCCGGTGCTGGTGTATGTGTGGGCCACCTGGTGCGGGGTGTGCAAACTCACCACGCCCACGGTGGCTGCGCTCAGCCAGAACGGTACGCAGGTGGTGACCGTGGCACTACGGTCGGGTGATGACCAGCGTGTCGCCACCTGGCTGGAGAAAAAAGGCCTGCAGGGCCCGGCGGTGAACGATGAAAACGGTGCAGTGAGTCAACGCTGGGATATCAACGTGACGCCGACCTTTATCGTGCTAGAGCGCGGCAAAGTGGTCAGCACCACCACCGGTTGGAGCAGTGCCTGGGGACTGAAATTGCGGCTTTGGTGGGCTGAAAAATTTTACTAACGCGTAAGTGAGTGTCAGATCGCGCTAAGCAGCGTATTGACGCACAAATAAGGCTTTTGCTTAGTAAAGCTGTCACTTTTCGAAGTGGCAGCTTTTTTTTTGCGCACTGGGGCGGCTGTCATCCTGTCCATCCTGAGCTACCCGCCATATTTGTAGCCTTTTGACATCACGTACAGAAGTTAATGAGCGGCCCCAGACGGCGATAACACCGATCGTTTAACGGGCAAGCGGCAATCCAGCAGGAACGCATGTACTCTCCAGAGATGCACCTGCATGTGTATCCGCTATCTACCGCGACCCGAGAAAATCCTCGCGCTGTGGCGTGAAGGTATCCAGCAGCGTACCCGCCTCCAGACAGACGCAACCGTGCACCACATTAGGCGCTTTATATAATGTGTCTCCCGCGCCGACTTCCTGCGTAACCCCATCAATCGTAAAAGCAAAACGGCCGGCCAACACATAGGTCAGTTGCTCATGGGGGTGATGATGCAATGGCCCCACTGCATCCTTTTCAAAGGTCACTTCGACCGCCATCATCCGCCCCCCGTGGGCCATGACGCGCCGCGTCACGCCGTTGCCGAGGTCTTCTTTAGTCGTCGCGCTTTTATAAATAAACATCGGTTTTCCTCACCAGTGACTTCATCAATGTGTGACAGATCTCACATCGAAAGGGACATTTCAGGGCTGCATTTTAGCGCACCTTGATTAAAATGAAACAGTGTTTCAAATTAATCTGAGGATGGATCATGAAAATCGCTTTGATGATGGAAAATAGCCAGGCCGCTAAGAACGCAACCGTATGGAAAGAACTGCAAACTGTCGCGCAACCGCTCGGCCATCAGGTGTTTAACGTCGGCATGAGCGACGAGCAGGATCATCATCTGACTTATATTCACCTCGGCATCATGGCTGGACTGTTGCTGAACAGTAAAGCGGCTGACTTTGTGGTCGCAGGTTGTGGGACCGGGCAAGGAGCGTTGGTGTCGCTCAACCTGCATCCCGGTGTCGTGTGCGGCTACTGTATCGATCCCGCCGATGCTTATCTGTTCGCGCAAATTAACAACGGCAATGCGCTGTCGCTGCCTTTCGCCAAGGGTTTTGGTTGGGGAGCCGAGTTGAATCTACGGTTTATCTTCGAGAAAGCCTTCACCGGCGAAAAAGGCTTAGGCTATCCGCCAGAGCGTAAAGAACCGCAGGTGCGTAATGCGGGCATTCTCAATCAGGTGAAAGCCACGTTGCTGAAAGAAGATTACCTTGATTCATTGCGCGCACTGGATCCTGAACTGGTGAAAGCTGCCGTTGGCGGTGCTCGCTTCCAGGCGTGTCTGTTCGAACACGGACAGAATCAGGACATCGTGCGCTTTGTTCGTGATCTGCTGTAACGATGGGTTGCGTTCAGCCGAGAAAATTTTGTCTGGGTATGCAGGTGCGCCTGAATGCGCGCCTTGCAGAATCGAACCAAGCCATCTTATGGATGGGGTTTGGTTCTTAAGATCGATGAGTTAAGCCTATGATCTGGCCAGACTGACTTTTTCAAAAAGGCAGTTTTCCGTCATCTGCAAGGGTACGGGCCGCAGCGTCTCTGCTGCGGCACCAGACTGCGTTATCACCCCATGCTTAATTGATGCTTTCCATTATTTAAGCCCGGCTCGATTCCACCAGCATTCGCGTATAGGGCATCTGCGCACCATTCCCCACCAGGGTGTCCACATCTAATGTTTCTAACAGCTTGCCATGCTGCATCACCGCCACTCGATGACACAGATGCGCCACGACGCCCAGATCGTGCGTCACCATCATGTAGGTCAGGTTCTCCTGCTGCTGCAAGTCACTTAACAAGTTCAGAATCTCTGCCTGCACGGAGACATCGAGCGCGGAGGTGGGCTCATCCAGCAACAGCACACGTGGTTCGAGAATCAACGCACGGGCTATGGCCACACGCTGGCGCTGACCGCCAGAGAGCTGATGCGGATAGCGGGTTTGCCAGGCACGATTGAGTCCAACCTTTTCCAACATGGCAATCACGCGTTGCGAACGTTGTCCGATACCGTGAATGTGCAACGGCTCTTCCAGAATGTCGCCAATGGTGTGGCGCGGATGCAACGAGCCATAAGGATCCTGGAACACCATCTGCACCTGGCGGCAGAGGGCACGGTCAATGCGATGCTCCCGTTTTCGTCCTGCAATCGCGAGCTCGCCGTCCCAATGGGTAAACAGCCCGGCAAGACATTTCAGCACCGTGGTTTTCCCCGATCCAGACTCGCCGACCAGGCCAAAAATTTCTCCTTCACGCACCGACAAATTGACGTCATACAGCACCTGGTTGCGCTGCTCGTCCTCGCCAAAGCTAAGGTTAAGGTGACTCACACGGATCATCTCGTTCATGCTCTCTCCTTAAGGTTGTAACCAGCTTGCCTGGCGCTGTAGTACCGGCAATCGCGAGCGGCGTGCGTCCATATCCGGCAGCGAGGCCAGTAATCCCTGGGTATAAGGATGCCGGGCATGATCGAGCTGATCGGCGGCCAGCGATTCGACCACGCGGCCGGCATACATCACCAACACGCGATCGCAAAAACGTCGCACCAGATTGAGGTCGTGACTGATAAAGATCAGGCCCAGCCCGCGCTGCTGCACCAACTCATCCAGCAGCGTCAACACCTGCAACCGGACCGACACATCCAGCGCCGAGGTCGGCTCATCGGCGATCAGCAACTCGGGGTCGGTGATCAGCATCATGGCGATCATCACGCGCTGGCCTTGACCGCCTGAGATCTCGTGCGGAAAACATTGGTACACACGCTGTGGATCACGAATCTGTACCACCTCCAGCATCTCCAGCGCCCGCTGGCGTGCCACTTCGCGCTGCCCCGGATGGTGACTGCGCCAGGCTTCGGCAATTTGCTCACCCACGCGTACCACAGGATTCAGTGAGTATTTAGGGTCTTGCATGATCATCGAAATACGTTTGCCGCGCACGGCACGCATTTGTGCAGGCGAAGCGCGTAGCAGATCGACATCGGCAAACTGCATGCGCTGAGCGGTCACTTGCGCGCTACGCGGGTGCAGTTGCAACAGCGCCCGGCCGACCGTGGACTTGCCTGAGCCTGACTCACCGACAATTGCCAGCTTCTCTTTGCCTAACTGGAAGGAGATGCCACGCACCGCTGGCGTCATCTGGAGGCCATTGACGAAATTAACCTGAAGGTCCTGCACATCGAGCAGGGGAACAGCGCTATTCGCTACGGGGATCGAGGATGTCACGTAAGCCATCTCCTAAGAAATTAAACGCCAGACTGTTGATCAAAATCGCTAATCCCGGCATGGTCACCACCCACCAGCACTCCAGCATGTAAGTGCGGCCACTGGCGATCATCGCGCCCCATTCAGGATCGGGCGGCTGCGCACCCAAGCCAAGAAAACCGAGTCCGGCGGCGGTGAGAATAATGCCGGCCATGTTCATGGTGATGCGGATGATCACCGAGGGCAGACACAGCGGCACGATGTGTTTCCACAAAATGCGCAGAGAAGAGGCACCTTGCAGGCGCACGGCAGAGACAAAGTCCGCCTGACGCAGCGACAGCGCTTCCGCACGCGCCAGGCGAGCAATTGGCGGCCAGGCGGTGAGGGTGATGGCCATCACCACATGTTCCAGGCCGGGACCCAGCGCCGCGACAAACGCCAACGCCAGCACCAGACTCGGGAACGAAATGAAGATATCGGTGACGCGCATTAATACGCTGTCCACTTTGCCGCCGAAGTAGCCCGCAGTCACACCCAACAGCAGGCCTAATGGCCCGACGGTGATCGACACCAGCATGACGATGTACAAAGTAATGCGCGCGCCCCACACCAGACGACTGAAGATATCGCGTCCAAACTCATCGGTGCCAAACCAGTGTTGTGCGTTCGGCGGCGTGAGTGCGTTATTCAAATCCTGAATCAGTGGATGGTAGGGGGCGATCCACGGTGCAAACAGCGCCACGATCAGCAGCAGTAAAATGATGCCTCCGCCGATGGCCGTGAGGGGATTGCAGGCCATTTGCCACAGGAAATGGCCGATACGCGAGAGAGCACGGCGACAACGTGCCACGCGTTCGCGCGTGGTGCTGGCATGAAGCAGATCGAGAGAGACAGTCATACTTTGGTCCTCGGATCGAATACCTGATAAAGCAGGTCAGAGAGCAGGTTAAGCAGCACGAAAATCAGGCCGACCACCAATACGCAGCCCATCACCGCATTCATATCGCCGAGCATCAGGCTGCCCGTGAGATAAGAGCCAAAACCGGGCCAGGAAAACACGGTTTCAATCAATACCGCGCCTTCAAGCAGGGATCCATACGCCAGCGCCACCACCGTCAGCAGCTGCACCAGAATATTGCGGAAGGCGTGTTGCCAAATCACCTGCCACTCCGTCAGGCCTTTTACCCGCGCGGTCAAAATGAATTCCTGCGACAGTTGCGCCAGCATAAAGCTGCGCGTCATACGGCTGATGTAGGCCAGTGAATGGAAGCCCAACAAAGAAGCGGGCAGGATCAGATGATTGAGTGCGTTGTTAAACACCGTGAGATTGCCTGCCAGCAGCGCATCGATCAGCAACAATCCAGTGCGACGCGGCACAATGCCATCGAGACTGAAATCAACCCGACCGGCACCGCCGACCCAACCCAGATGCGCGTAGAACAGCAGTAAACCGATCATACCGACCCAGAAAATTGGCGTGGAGTAGCCGGCCAGACTGATGATGCGCACCAGATAATCCACCACGCTGTTGCGCCGTGCAGCAGCCCACACGCCCAGCGGCACGCCCAGACCGGTGCCGAGCAGAATGGCGAGTGTGGCCAGTTCAACGGTGGCTGGGAACACACGCAGAATATCGTTGATCACCGGCTGTCCGGTGAGCAGCGCCAGCCCAAGATTGCCGTGCAGCAAGCCTTGCAGATAAATCCAGAACTGCACCCACAACGGTTTATCAAAACCCAGCTGGTGGTAAACCTGCTGATAGGTGGCGTGATCGGCATCCGGTCCGACAATGGCCAGCACCGGATCCAGCGGCATCACGCGGCCAATGAAGAAAGTGAGTAACAACAGGCCGAACAGCGTGATAGCGACCTGCAATACACGGCTACGCGCTCGCCGCCAGTGACGTTTGGTTAAGGTCATTGGGCACCTCCAGCCAGACTATCCGGCGTTTTCCACACATCGCGCAGGAAGGTGGTGGCGGAAGGGTGCGGCACATAATCCTGCACGCGATTGTTCACCACCACCGAATCGGTCATTTGAGAAATCGGCATCAGAGCCGGAATCAACTGGTCATAACGTCGTTGAATGGCAAAATAATCCTGCTGCTGCTTTTGTGTATCTCGTTCCAGCAGCGCCTGATCGATCATCTTGTTGAGCTGGGCATCGTAGAAACCGGTGCGCCATCCTTGAAAATTCGTCAGCCGGGCACTGTCAGCATTATTCGGGTTGTACACCAGCGAACGCAGACTGGAATGCGGGTGCGGTTCTACACCGCTGCCACCACGACCGACCAGTAAATTGAACTGGCGTTCGCGCATTGCGCCATAAATCTGGTTACCGGTGCCGGTGATGATTTTGGCGCGAATGCCTGCCTGCATCAGTGTCGATTGAATGGCGATGGCGATGTTCAGGAAGGGTTGGTCGGCTAACACGCGCAAGGTGGTGTCGAAGCCGTTGGGATAACCCGCAGCCGCCAGCAACGCTTTGGCGCGTGGCACATCGAGTCGATAGCCGGGATCGGGCAGTGTTTCAGGCATACCAGACTGGATCGGACGCTGATGCAAGGTGCCATAACCGGCCATCAGGGTTTTATTGATGCCCTGATAATCGACTAAGTAGCGCACGGCTTCGCGCACTTGCGGGTTGGCGAAGTGGTCATCCTTCATGCTCATTGCCAGGTAATAGAGCGTGCCTTTTTGCACCGCATCAATGCTGAGATCGGGATCGTGGCGCAGCGCATGCACATCAGGAATGGCCATGTTACTGGCGATGTCGATATCCCCTTTTTGCATCATCAAACGCAGGGTTTGTGACTCCTGCAAATGGCGGAACACCACGCGGGTTAATCTGGCAGCGCCACGCCAGTAATTTTCATCCCTGCTCATGCGCAATACATCTTTGGCCTGCCACACATCAAGACGAAACGGGCCTGAACCGGCTTCGTGCGTGGTTAACCAGCGATTGCCCCAGTCATTATTGACCGCATGTGCCTGCACCGTTTTACTGTCCAGCACCACCATGCTGCCAAGTGCGGCCAGCGAATAGAGCACTAGCTGCGGATCGTTAGGCTTAGGCAACTGGATCACCACCGTGTGAGCATCGGGGGCCGTGATCATCTGATCCACATTGTCTTTGCTAAAGCCGTACGATTTCCACACTGAAGCTTGTGCCAGATTAAGATGCAGCACCCGACGTATTGACCAAATCACGTCCTCGCTCGTCAGCGGGTGACCGGAATGGAAATGCACGCCATCTCGCAGATGGAAAGTGAGTTGGCGATGATCGGCGCTGATCTCCCAACGTTCCGCCAGAGCAGGGCGCACGTGGGTGAGCTGGCGCGGGTCCAACTCAACGAGCCCATCATAGAGATTGACCACAATGCCCACCACTTCATTGCCGGTCATGGCAGCGGGATCGAGCGTCAATAGGTTGTTCATGTTCATGCCCACGATCAGCTGGTCGTCTGGCGTGGCGGCCAGCAGCGACGGGCTACCCGTGAGCAGCAGCAGCGTGGCGCACCACGCTCTGCAATAACGAGAAATGTTCATAAGCAAAGTCCAGCAGGTCAGAGGTTTATAGTTGTTTGCCGTACTGCTTGTGTTCGACGCTTACCAGCGATTCACCGTATGCGTTTCAATCCAGCTGAAATTGATGTCCTCCCCGAGTCCAGGCCGCGTGGGTAGATGCACAAAGCCCTGTTCATCCATCGGATCGACCAGGCTGTTGAGATAGGCGGGCGGTTGTTCGTAATCGAGGAAAGGGTGCAGCAGTCCGCGCTCATACCAGCGGCAGTTACGAATCGCACCCACCACCGCGATGCTGGCCGCACCGTTGCCATGGACTTCACAATCCATACCGAAGGCTTCGGCCAGGCTGGCCACTTTCAGGGTGGCCGAGATGCCACCGACGCCGTTGGCCCCGGCCCGCAGGATGTCACAGGCTCCTGCACGCACCCAATCGGCACGGCTGTGGTGTTTGCCGCCGAGACTCTCCGGCCCAAGGACGTCAATGCTGAGGTTTTCCGCCAGCCAGGCATAGGAGGCCATGCTTTCCTCTTCCATCGGCTCTTCAAACCAGGCGAAGTTAAGCTTCTCCAGCGCTTTACCGATGGTGAGTGCCTCGCTGCGACTGTACCAGTGGTAGCCGTCCAGCATCAGGGCGATATCCGGACCTACCGCTTCGCGTACCGCGGCACAGGCTTTGATATCCATCGCGGTGCTGGGGGCAAATGAAACCGGCGGCATCCAGGTATGCAGTTTGATGGCTTGATAACCGCGTGCTACCAACTTCTCGGCAAACTGGGCGTACTCGTCCGGCGTTGAGAGGCCACCTTCAAGCTCATCGCCACACATGGTGCTGCCGTAAGCGGGGATTTTCTCGCGATAGCCGCCCAGCAGCTTATGCACCGGCTGTTTAAGTTTGCGGCCAATCAAATCCCACAGGGCTTGTTCCACGGCGGAGAGCGCTCGTTCGGTGAGCTGATGTGCGCTGCCGCGCTGCCAGTGCACCAGATCCTGCCAAAGACGTTCACGATCAAAGGCGTTTTGCCCGATCAGCACCTTACGGAAGAAGGCGTTGACCACATGCGGCCGTATGACTTCTGCTGGCGCAAAGGCGTAACCACAATCGCCGTCTTCGCTGGTCAGGGTGAGCAGCGCCATTTGTGCATCGGTTTCTGCACCGGGATGGGAGTGCCCGGCGCTGTCGGAAACACGGCGCGTTGGGTAGGTAAAAAGAGTGACATCAATGGCGCTGATCTTCACGGTATGGCCTCCAGAACGATTTCCATGCTCAGGCTGAGCGTTATCTAAAAATTAAAACGGCGTTTCATTTCGTAATTTAGCCTTCACATTTTGTTTACGCATTAGCCAAAATGCGGGAAGAGCAGCCGATTAATTGGGCAGTTGCATGGCGTGCTGTGAGCATATTCACGGATGCGGGACGTTTTGTGAGCGATGGCACAGTGATGTGATGCGTTAACGGATGTAAAAAAATGTGTCTCAGGGGCTTTTCATTTCGCGTCTGCCAGGTAATAGTGACGCCGCGAAATTTTAATAATAATCATTATCATTTGTATGGGTAGACACAATGAAAAAATGGCTGTTAGCGCTGGGGTTACTGGCTGTGGCGGATTCCGCTTCGGCAAAAATCATCACTGACATTGCAGGACGTCAGGTTGAAGTTAAAGAGGAATCGAAACGCATTATTTTGGGCGAAGGGCGCCAGATGTATCTGTTGGCGGCTTTCGATACTGCTGCGCCGTTCCATCGCGTGGTGGGCTGGCGTGATGACTTCCATAAGGCCGACTATGACGGTTATATGGCCTATGAGAAAAAGTATCCGGAAATTAAAAAGCTGCCGACCTTCGGTGGTGCAAAAGACGGCACCTTCAACGTTGAGCAAGCCCTGACGTTAAAACCGGATCTGGTGCTGATGAATCTGGAATCCAAAGCGGCAACGGATGAAGGCAAGTTGATTGAGAAGTTGCAGGCGGTTGGCGTACCGGTGGTGTTTATCGACTTCCGTGAGAAACCGATGGAGCACGCCGAGAAGAGCATCCGCATCATGGGCGAACTGGTCAATAACCCGCAGCGTGCTGAAGAGATCGTGGCTTTCCGCCGTGCGCAGATCGAAAAGGTGACCGATCGCCTGAAAAACTTCGCGGGCCCGCGTCCGAAAGTGATGATCGACCGCGCGGGTGGCTATACCGACGAATGCTGCATGTCGTTTGGAAACGAGAACTTTGGTCAGATGGTGGAACTCTCTGGCGGCAGCAATATCGCTAAAGATCTGATTCCAGGTACGTTCGGCACTCTCAACCCAGAGCAAATCATTGCCAGCCGCCCGGATGTGGTAGTGGTGACGGGCGCAAACTGGAAGAATTACAACACCGTCGGCAATTGGGTGGGTGTAGGGCCAGGCGCTGACACCAAGGAAGCCACTGCACGTTTGAAATTACTGATGATGCGCGATGCCTTCAAAACTCTACCGGTGGCGCACAATGGCAATGCCCACGCCATCTGGCATCAGTTCTACGACAGCCCGTATCAGTTTGTTGCGATTCAGGCCTTAGCGAAATGGCTGCATCCGGATTTGTTCAAGGATCTCGATCCTGACGCGACATTCCGTGAGTTCCATGAGAAGTTTTTGCCTCTGCCATATCAACCGGGTTATTGGGTCACGCTGCCAGCGGATAAGTCATAACCTTTAGGCTTTTTGCGGGATTTTCGCGCATAACTCTTCATCTTTACTAATATTTCACAGGCGTTTGGCTGCGGTTTCGGGGAAGAGAAACACAGCCAGCGTCTGAAAAATAAACGTAAAGGGAGAGTCAAATGTTGTATACCTCGGGACGTTCGGCGTTTGTCGTCGGGCTTTATGCACTGTTGGAACCCTTGCCGCTGGGCTTTTTTGTCGCGGCCTGGCTGTTCGATATCATCTATCTGCAAACCTTCGTCATCATGTGGACCAAATCAGCCAGTTGGTTGATTGCGATGGGTCTGGTGCTGGCGATCCTGCCAAGATTAATCAGTCTTGTTTACTTATTTCGCGGCCCTTATCCCAGTGAAAAAACGCACTTCTGGCTGTCGCTGTTGGCAATCGTGCTGGCTATCGTGAATGCCTTTATTCATAGCCGTGATGCCTATGCGGTTGTGCCACTGGGCGTAACATTATCGACGGCGGTCGTCGTTCTGCTGTTACTTGCTAATGTTCAACTCGCACTGCGTGGACGTACCGTACAAGGAGGTCGCGAATGAAACAGATTCTTGGTGCAGTAACGCTCGCGATGCTACTCAGTGCCTGCGATGACGGTGCGTTGATTGATCCGCAAAAGCAAATTGGCCCCGATCCTGAATTACCGCAAGCGCAAAACTTCTTTGTGCCACCGATGCAGGTACCGCAGGCTACGCCGTGGAAAGCCGGTGAAATGCCGAAGGTGGCAGAAGGGTTGAAAATTGAAAAGATTGCCGAACATCTGCAGCACCCTCGGCAAGTTTTGGTGCTGCCAAACAATGATGTGCTGGTGGCGGAGTCCAATGGCACACCGAAACCGACTACCGCGCCGAAGGATCTGATTACCGGCATCGTGAAGAATGCGTCTGGTAAGGGCGGGGCGGGTGGCAATCGCATTACGTTGCTGCGCAATGTAAATGGTAAATGGGAGCAACATCGTTTTATCGACAACCTCACCGCGCCGTTCGGCATGCAGCTGGTGGGCAACACGCTGTATGTTGCCAATGCCGATAGTCTGGTGAAGTTCCCGTATGAGAGCGGCCAAACCGAGATTCGCACACCGCCCGTAGTGGTAACCGAGTTGCCCGGTGGGCCGATTAACCACCACTGGACTAAATCACTGGTCGCCAGTCCGGACGGGACTAAGCTTTATGTCGGCGTCGGTTCCAACAGTAACATTACGGAAAACGGCATTGGTGCAGAGTACCGCCGTGCTGCGGTATTAGAGGTTGATGCGGCGAGCGGTGCCAGCCGCATTTATGCCAGCGGGCTGCGTAATCCAACCGGTCTGCAATGGGAACCGCAAAGCGGCAAGCTGTGGGCGATTGTCAACGAGCGAGACGAAATCGGCTCAGACCTGGTGCCAGATTACATGACATCAGTGCAGGAGAAAGGTTTTTACGGCTGGCCTTACAGCTATTATGGCCAACATATCGATGTGCGAGCGCAGCCACAGCGTCCCGATTTAGTCGAGAAGGCCATCAAGCCGGACTACGCGCTTAGCTCGCATGTGGCACCGCTTGGCTTGCTGTTCTATGGCGCAGATAACATGCCGCAGTATCGCGGTGGGGCATTTATCAGTGAGCACGGCAGCTGGAATCGCACGCCGTTGAATGGGTACCAGGTGGTGTGGGTGAAATTCGAAAACGGAAAACCGGTTGGACAGCCGCAGCCAGTCGTCACGGGATTCCTGACCGATGACCAAAAACAGGTACGAGGTTTGCCGGTCGGCCTGGCTTCAGACCAGCAGGGCGGTGTGCTGATCGCGGATGATGCCGGTAATGCCATCTGGCGTGTCAGTTCCGCAAACTGAGTATCGCAGGCAATAAAAAAGGATTTGGCTATCACGCCAAATCCTTTTTTTATGTTCGCTAACTGGCTGGTAACCGCGCTGCGAACGGGGTGCTCAGCACTCCTCACAAAGCAAATCATAAAATGTGCGGGGGAATATTTCAAGTTTCGCAAAAATACTGTATGGTTATACAGGTGTTGAGTGGCGAGCGCAGTCTCATTGTTTTCTGATGACTCCCAGGGGCGCGGATTGTCAAATCCCGGCAGGTTTCAGGTGGTGCTGGCCTGTGGCTTCCACAATGAGTGGCGCTCAGCACTCCTCACAGCTGTGCTCAGGCCATCGGCGGGTGGAGTCAAAGCCCCGACGGCTGAAAGGCGCGCTCCTGTCAGAGGAGAAGGAAAGTGATGGAAATTGTTCGATTACTCCTGGACCTGGTCCGGGTGATCCTGCAAATCATCGTTGCCCTTTTGCAACTGACCGGTCAGGCACATTGACCGGAACTTGAAGCAAGGCGGAGCTCACCCCTCCGCCTTTTTTCGTTCTTTGCCAACAGTGATAATTTCGCCATATCAGTCGTTTCCTTCCGGTACTAAATTCTCTTTGCTAAACCGTGAAAATGTGATTATCAGCATAGCTAACTTATGTTATGAATTTAGCCTTAGAAAAATATAATCAGGTAAAGGTTTTATGTCGTCGCAAAAGTTATCCCATAACGTTAAACGCATTCATTCATCAGCCATTCGCGATTTATTGAAACACAGCAAAATGGAAGGGGTGATTTCACTCGGTGGTGGTATCCCGAATTCCGATCTGTTTGATACCGAAGGTCTGCGCATTGCCATGGACCGTGCGCTAACCCAGGATGGGCACAATGCGTTTCAGTATGGCTTGAGTGAAGGGGATCCGCTGTTACGTGAAGCGATCTGCCGCATTTCAGCCGATCGTGGTATCGATTGCACACCGGACGACGTTGTGGTCACTTCCGGGTCACAGCAATCACTGGATATCCTTGCGCGCGCGCTGATTAACCCAGGCGACGTGGTGGTGGTGGAGCGTCCGACTTATCTCGCCGCGTTACAGGTCTTCCAGTTGGCTGATGCGCAATTTAAGTCTGTGGGCACCGATGGCGAAGGCATGATCGTTGACGAGCTGGCAGAACTGGTCAAACAGACGCCAATCAAAGCCGTGTATATCGTTCCGACCTTTGGCAATCCAAGCGGTGTGACCTTATCAGAAGCGCGCCGTCAGCAGCTGGTTGCACTGGCGAAGCAGTATGATTTCCTGATTTTTGAAGACGATCCCTACAGCGAGATCAACTTCACCGACCAGACATTCCGCCCATTGAAATCCCATGCTCAAGGCATGGGTGCCAGTGAGAATGTCATTTATACCTCGACCTTCTCCAAAATTCTGGCACCGGGTGCACGTGTTGGCTGGATTACCATGCCGGGTTGGTTGAAATCATCGGTGGTGAACCTGAAGCAGGCTACGGATCTGCACACCAGTGCTTTGTCACAATCCCTGACGCGTCATTATCTGGAAACCGGTCGCTTGCCGGAGCAGATTCGCTTGATCCGCGCGGCCTATAAGCAGAAGTGCGATGCACTGTGTGCAGCATTGGAGACGGAGTTGGGGGATAAGCTGCACTTCTATCGCCCGCTGGGTGGCATGTTCCTGTGGGCAACGTTCAAAGAAGCCTTCAACACCACCGAATGGCTGAAAACCACGCTGAGCAATGGTGTGGTGTATGTTCCCGGTGAGTTTTTCTACTGTGATAATCCGGATACTTCTACACTGCGTATTTCGTATGCTTCAGTATCGGAAACCAATTTAGCTCTCGCAGCACAGCGTTTAAAAGCTTCGTTACCGCAGTAATCACCTGAAAGCCCTTGGTGACAAGGGCTCATGCTAGCCGTTGGCGCTGTCCAGCGGCCAGGATTCAAACAGGTAACCATCAAAATAGATGTCATCGACGTCTGAAAATTCCAGCAAGCGCTGTTTTACATTCTCCAGATGCTGCCACATGGCCTGCTTGGCGGCGCGTGCATCTTTCTTAATCAGCGTGGCGAGGATCTTCTTGTGGTCGTCCAGCCACTGTTTGCGGTAATGGGTGTTGACCAGATGACGATGCAGCTGGCTCCACATCACATTGTCTTCACGCCACTGCCAGGATTGCTTAAAAAGCTCCACCAACATGCTGTTGTGGGTGGCTTCAGCAATCGCTAAATGGAAATTACGATCGCCGTTCTCGCTTTCGTTGACCGCGCCAGAAGCGAGTTCTTTCTCTTCCAGTTCCAGCGCCTGTCGCATCTTAATGATGTCTTCACGGGTAGCCTGAAGCGCGGCAAACTCAGCAATATTGCTCTCCAGAAGCTGACGCGCCTGCAGCATCTCAAACGGTCCGGCATCATTGCAGGCCGCCTGCGCTGCTGCTCGCGGTGTAGGACTGTCATTCACAACATAAATGCCTGCACCCCGGCGCACCTCAATCAAGCCTTCCAGTTCCAGCATAATCAGAGCCTCACGCACCAGCGTACGCGTGACATCCAGCAGCGCAGCCAGTTCACGCTCAGGCGGCAACCGCTCGCCCACGGCATACTGCTTTTGCGTAATCATGTTACGCAACATTTCCCCCACTTCCTGATAAGGGCGCTGTGCTGATGCTTGTGTTTTCATGAGCTCTTTTCTGCTAATTAAGAAGTTTACGACCACTGACGCTGCCATCAATTGCGCCCTGCACTATAGCACAGGGCGCAATTTTCAACGTGGATTGAGGGCAAAGTAGCGCTGTGCGTTGTTAAAGCAAATATCTTGCAGCATGCTGCCAAGTAAGGCTTCATCGTGCGGCACAATGCCATCCTGCACCCATTGACCGAGCAGGTTGCACAGAATACGGCGGAAGTATTCGTGACGTGTGTAAGAGAGGAAGCTGCGTGAATCGGTCAGCATCCCGACAAACTGGCTGAGCAAACCGATTTGAGACAGTTGCTCCAACTGGCGCAGCATGCCATCGCGCTGATCGTTGAACCACCAACCGGAACCAAACTGCACTTTTCCGGCGATGCCCGCACCCTGGAAGTTACCTGCCATGGTCGCCAGCACTTCGTTGTCACGCGGATTGAGGCAGTACAGAATGGTCTTTGGCAGTTGGTCGTTAACATCCATCGCATCCAGCAGGCGCGAGAGCGGCAAAGCAATATTGTTATCGCCAATGGAGTCAAAACCGCTGTCGGCACCGAGCAAACGGAACAGGCGAGTGCTGTTATTGCGAATGGCACCGATGTGTAACTGCATCACCCAATCACGTCGTGCATACTCGGAACCCAACCAGACCAGCACCGCGCTGCTAAACTGCGCGATTTCCAGTTCGCTTAGCGTGTCGCCGTTGCGACGTTTCGCCAGAATGGCGTCCAACACGCTATCGTCAGGAACAGGTGCAAAGCGCATCACTTCAATCCCGTGATCCGCTGCACGACAGCCATGGGCAGAGAAGTGATCTAAACGGCGCAACAGCGCGGTGCGCAACGCATCAAAGTCGGTGATCGCCACATCCGCTGCTGCCTCCAGCCGTCCCAGGTATTCAACAAAGCCTTCAAGCTCAATCTTGAACACCTTATCCGGACGCCAGCTTGGGGCGACATCAATATCAAAGCTGCTATCTTCAGCAATCTGACGATGATATTGCAGCGAATCAACCGGATCATCGGTGGTGCCAACCATACGTACATTCATTTGACGCATAATGCCGCGTGCAGAAAATGCCGGGGTTGCCAGTTTCTCGGCGCATTCGTCCCATACGCGTTGCGCAGTGTCCGGCCCAAATAACCTATTGGTGATGCCGAACGGGCGGCGCAGCTCCAGATGCGTCCAGTGGTAGAGCGGATTGCCCAGCGTTTTGGGCACGGTGTGGGCCCACGCGAGATATTTATCGTAATCACTCGTAGATTTACCGGTGATCAGCGATTCATCCACGCCCGCAGCACGCAAGGCGCGCCATTTGTAATGGTCACCTTCCAGCCAAATCTGACCGAGGTTTGCGAACTGACGATCCTCGGCGATCTCCTGCGGGTTGAGATGACAGTGATAATCGTAGATCGGCATATCGGCGGCAAAGTCATGGTACAAACGACGCGCAACGTCGCTTTGCAGCAGGAAATCGTCATCCATAAAGTGCTTCATTTCGGCTCCTGATTCAGGGATGCAACGGCGGCGCGGGCACCATGTTGGCAAAGGTGCGCGTACACCTGTTGAAGATGGCTGACGAAGCCCGGATTGGCGGGCAAATCGTCTCCAAAAATGGTTCTCACGGCAAGCAGGGCGATAACACGGGCATCGCCTTCTGGCGTGTGCTGGTTGATATCTTTTAGCGTGGCAATTAATGGGTCAACCACATCAAAGGCTTCACCTCGTTCATTTTGTCCGAGTACGTAACGCATCCAGCCAGCAATGCCCAGCATCAAGTGGCGATAGTCACTGCCCTGCAGCAAGTGATAGCGCACGGAATCGAGCCAGCGCTGTGGCAGCTTCTGACTTCCATCCATCGCAATCTGTTGCGTCCGGTGGCGCAGCGAAGGGTTGCTAAAACGCTTAATCAACTGGCTGGCATAGGCGTGCAGATCGATCCCCTCAGGCATCGACAGCGTAGGTGCCTGCTCTTGCATCATCAGTGCCAATGCCGCCTGGCGATAGGTCGGGAGTTGCATGGTGTCAGCGATGGTTTCACAGCCACCCAAATAACCGAGATAGGCAAGAAATGAGTGACTGCCGTTGAGCATACGCAGTTTCATCATTTCAAATGGCGCAACGTCGGCCACAAACTGCGCGCCAACGCGATCCCATTCTGGGCGACCGTTGACAAACTTTTCTTCGATCACCCATTGGCGAAACGGCTCACAGGCCACGCCACAGGGATCGTCTACGCCCAGTAGCAGACGAATTTCCTGTTGAGTTTCGTCGGTCACTGCGGGAACGATGCGGTCAACCATGCTGCTGGGGAAGGTGACGTTCTCATCAATCCAATGCGCCAGTGCCGCATCGCGCAACTGCGCCAGGCCCACCACAGCGGCGCGCGCTACATGGCCGTTATCACGCAGGTTGTCGCAGGAGAGCACCGTAAACGGCCCAACACCGCGTTCACGACGAACACGTAATGCTTCGACGATAAAACCAATGGCAGATTTCGGCGTCGTGGGGTGCGCAACATCATGTTGTATCAACGTATTGTCAGCATCCAACTCACCGTTGGCACCTTGAGTGCAATAGCCTTTTTCCGTCACCGTCAATGAAACGATAGCGGTTTCCGGACGAGCCAGCGCGTCGATAATGCCGTCGTGCCCATCCAGCGCAGGGTGCAAGGCTTCTTTGATGGCCGCAACGAGGTGGACATCGTTCTGCTCGGCACCTTTTTCCGTCACGCTGTAGAGCAGATCTTGCTGGCGCAGTTGTTCGACCAACAGTTTGCCGCTCGCCGACATCAGGTTGACCTCACAAATGCCCCAGTCAGTGTCGCTGATTTCAAGCAGATGATGCAGATACAACGCCTGATGCGCGCGATGAAAGGCGCCACAGCCGAGATGCACAATACGCGGTACCAGCCGCTGATGATTCCATGCGGGACGGGTGACGTTTAGCTCGCCATTGGCAAGGTTGTGTTCCATGTAAACTCCATTCGACCAAGTGCGCATTAATGCGCACCCTACATCGGACCGATGCATGTTAGGGAGAGGCCCCATATGGCCTACCGGTGGATTTTGGGGGATGTCCCTTACAGCCTACCGATGGATTATAGGGTCGCCATTTATGGCGACCACGACGGCGCTAAGCTTTCAGAAATAAGCGCGATGGATCGCCAGCTCCACACCGCGAATTTCCGCCAACCCTTTCAGGCGACCAATCGCTGAATAGCCGGGGTTGGTTTTCTTTCTCAAGTCGTCGAGCATCTGGTGACCATGATCCGGGCGCATCGGAATCAAATCCTCCTGACCGGCAGCTTTACGGCGATGTTCTTCTTCAGCAATCGCCTTAATGACGGCGAACATGTCAACATCGCCGCCCAAATGCGCCGCTTCGTGGAAGGTGTTTGGATTCTCTTCGCGTTTGGTTGACCGCAAGTGCGCGAAGTAGATACGCGGACCAAAACGTTTCACCATGCCGGCGAGATCGTTTTCCGCCAACACGCCATAAGAACCGGTGCACATGGTGAACCCATTCGCCGGGCTGGGTACGGTATCGATCATCCACTGTAAGTCTTCTGCATGGGAGACAATGCGCGGTAAACCAAGAATCGGACGAGGTGGATCATCCGGGTGAACAGCCATACGAATACCGGCTTCTTCTGCTACCGGAATAATGGCGCGCAGGAAGGTAGCGAAGTTTTCACGTAACTCAGCTTTGCCGATACCGTCATAACGGGCTAATTGCGCACGGAACTGGTCCAGCGTGTAACCTTCTTCTGCACCCGGTAAACCCGCGATGATATTGCGCGTCAGGCGGGTTTTATGCTCTTCGCTCATGCTGGCGAAACGCTCAGCTGCCTGCGCTATTTCAGTGGCGCTGTAATCCTTCTCCGCACCGGGACGCTGCAAAATGTGCAGTTCAAACACGGCAAATTCGATCTGATCAAATCGCAGGGCTTTCGCGCCATCGGGTAACAGATATTCAAGGTCCGTACGTGTCCAGTCGAGGATCGGCATGAAGTTGTAGCAGACTGTTTTGATACCGCATTGCGCCAGATTTCGCAGCGACTGCTGATAATGACTGATCCACTTCTGACACTCACCGCTGCCGGTTTTGATCTCTTCGTGAATCGGCACGCTTTCCACCACTGACCACACCAGCCCAGCGGCTTCCACGATGGCTTTACGCTGCATAATTTCGTCCACCGACCACACTTCGCCGTTAGGGATGTGGTGCAGGGCGGTGACGATGCCGGTCGCGCCAGCCTGGCGTGCATCGGCAAGAGAAACGGGATCATTTGGGCCATACCAGCGCCAGGTCTGCTTCATGTTGTTACCTCTTCTCGGCCCTGAGATGAAACTCAAGACGATTCTTATATTGGTTGACCTATTTATCGGTTAGCGCACTGTTTTTGACATGGATTGCGCTTTCAGGCCCTAAAATTCGACTCTTTAACAGTGGATGTCAACCTGGTTAGCCATTTTGGTTAACCAGATCACAAATGCGGCATCTTACTGGCGACCAGATTCAGCATCTGTGGTTCACTCCTGGCGGATGGTTAGAGATGACTCACTGAAGTCGCTCCTCAACAACAAGCAGCAATTCCTGTGCGGCAGCCAGCGATATTTCCGGTTTATCGATGCCCGCGCAAACATCACAGGATTTGTAAGCTCATGATGTTAATAAAGATTGGAGAACCAGATGAACCGCAGTTTGAATCCAGGGATCGCTGCCGCTGGCAGCAAACGCACCTTCCGCAATTTGCGCTGGTGGGTATTGGTGTTGTTCTTAGCGGGCGTTACCGTCAACTACATCACGCGTAACTCATTGGGCATTCTGGCACCTGAGCTGAAAACCAGCCTGGGCATCACCACTGAACAATATTCATGGATCGTCGGCGCATTTCAGCTGGCGTATACCTTCTTTCAACCGATTTGCGGCTGGCTGATTGATGTCATCGGTCTCAAAGTCGGCTTCCTGATTTGTGCTTCGGTCTGGGCGGTTGCCTGTCTGTTCCATGCCGGAGCGGCTAGCTGGGTGCATCTTGCCATTCTGCGCTTTGTGATGGGTGGCGCGGAAGCTGCGGCAACGCCTGCCAACGCCAAAGTGTTAGGCGAATGGTTCCCGAAAAAAGAGCGTCCGGTTGCAGCGGGTTGGGCGGGTGTGGGCTTCTCAATTGGCGCGATGCTGGCACCGCCCATCATCTACTTCGCGCACGCCTCTTTCGGCTGGCAGGGCGCTTTCCTGTTCACCGGTTGCCTGGCGCTGGCGTGGGTGGTGCTTTGGGCGTTGTTCTATCGTGATCCTGAGCGCCATCCGAATTTGCAGGCGTCTGAACTGGAATTCATCCGTCAGGATAATGAACCCCCCGCTGTCAAATTACCTTTCTTTAAAGCGCTGAAAAGCGTCTCAAAAAACAAACGTTTTTACGGTATCGCCATTCCCGCTTTTATGGCTGAACCGGCGTGGGGCGTACTGAGTTTTTGGGTGCCGCTCTATCTGGCGAAAGATCTCGGTATGGATCTCAAGCAGATCGCCATGTTTGCCTGGATGCCTTTCCTCGCTGCGGACCTTGGCAGTGTGGCCAGTGGCTATCTGACGCGCCTCTACACCCGTTTGTTTGGTTTCAGACTGGTTAATTCGGTCGTTGCCAGCTCGGTCACCGGTGCTTTCCTGATGCTTTCCCTCGCGCTGGTGGCGATGACTAAAGACCCGTATGTCGCCATCGCATTGATCTCGATTGGTGGCTTTGGGCATCAGATCATCTCCTGCATGCTCAGTGCGCTGGTGGTGGAAAAGTTTGATAAAGGCCAAATGGCGACGGTGAACGGTATGCGCGGTTCCTTCGCGTGGATCTCCAGCTTCCTGTTCTCACTGGTGATCGGCGTCACCGCCGACAAGATTGGCTTTAACCCGCTGTTTGTCGCCATGGGCTTCTTCGACCTGATTGGCGCGGTCTTCCTGATTGCATTTATTGCTGAACGTCGCGCCCAGCGCGCCTGAATAAAGTAGGTAACAATGAAAACCTTAAAGAATTGGTCACTCACACATTCTGATCAACACCATGTTGCATTAACCGTCGATGGAAAATACACGCTGAACCTGTATGTGCTGGAATCTGGCATGTTCCGTGTCTCGATTAAACGCCAAAGCGGCTATGCGCTGGACCGCACCTGGAGCATTGCGCCAGAGAGCGATGTGCCGTGGGAAGGGCGTCCGCGTGACAGTCTGGCAGGCTTTACCCTGCCAGGATTCACCCTGGAAGAAGAGGGCGATACGCTGGTGGTCTCCACCGATGTGCTGCGCGTGATTGTCCATCAGCCGCTGGCGCTGGAGTGGCAACATCGTGATAGCGCTGGCGCCTGGCAACTGCTGACCTGCGACCGACCAACCAGCGCCTATCTTATCAATGCGCACGGCGATGGCGTGGCGCACTACCAGCGTCGTATGAATGACGATGCCTATTACGGCCTGGGCGAGAAAGCCGGTGACCTGCAGCGCAATGGCAAGCGTTATGAAATGCGTAACCTTGATGCGATGGGTTATAACGCCTCTTCAACCGATCCGCTTTACAAACATGTACCTTTTACCATTACGCGACGCAGCGATGTGAGTTTCGGTCTTTACTACGATAACCTCAGCAGCAGCTGGTTTGATCTCGGCAACGAGTTGGATAACTACCATCAGCCTTATCGCCGCTGGCAGGCGGAAAGCGGCGACATTGATTACTACCTGTTTGTTGGCAGCAAAGTACTGGATGTCACCAAAGCCTTTGTGCGTCTGACCGGTAAAACGCTGTTTGGCCCGAAATGGAGCCTCGGCTACAGCGGTTCCACCATGCACTACACCGATGCACCGGATGCGCAAAATCAGCTGATGAACTTCATTCGCCTGTGTGAAGAGCACGACATTCCGTGTGACTCTTTCCAGCTGTCATCGGGTTATACCTCGATCAATAACAAGCGCTATGTATTTAACTGGAACTACGACAAAGTGCCGCAGCCGGAAGTGATGAGCCAGGCGTTTCATGATGCTGGTTTGCGTCTGGCAGCCAACATCAAGCCATGCTTATTGCAGGACCATCCGCGTTATGAAGAAGTTGCGGCGCAAGGCTTGTTTATCCGCGATTCGGAACAGGATGCGCCAGAGCGCTCGGTGTTTTGGGACGATGAAGGTTCACATCTCGATTTTACTCATCCGCAGGCGGTGGCCTGGTGGCAGGAAAATGTCACCCAACAACTGTTGGAGAAGGGCATTGACTCGACCTGGAACGACAACAACGAATATGAAGTGTGGGATGGTGAAGCGCGCTGCCACGGTTTCGGCACCCCCATCGCCATCAAGCATATTCGCCCGGTGATGCCATTACTGATGATGCGTGCGTCAATGGAAGCGCAGCAGCGTTTTGCCCCAGAGAAGCGTCCTTTCCTGATCTCGCGTTCTGGCTGCGCCGGCATGCAACGCTATGTGCAAACCTGGAGCGGTGATAACCGTACTAACTGGACGTCACTGCGTTACAACATCCGCATGGGCCTGGGGATGAGTTTGTCGGGACTGTACAACGTGGGTCATGACGTGGGGGGGTTCTCGGGTGATAAGCCGGATGCAGAATTGTTCGTGCGTTGGGTGCAAAACGGCGTGATGCATCCGCGTTTCACCATTCACTCCTGGAATGACGATCACACGGTGAATGAACCCTGGATGTATCCGACAGTCACCCCTGCGATTCGTGCTGCGATTGAACTGCGTTATCGCTTGCTGCCATACCTCTATACTTTGCTGTGGCAAGCACATGCTGATGATGAGCCGATGCTGCGCCCAACGTTCCTCGATCATGAACAGGATAAACAGACCTTCGCTGAGTGCGATGAGTTTATGCTGGGTCGCGATTTGCTGGTGGCCAGCGTGGTGGAAGCAGGACAACGTGAACGCCGTTTGTGGCTGCCAGATAACCAAACTGGCTGGTATGACTTCGCAACGCAGCAGTGGTATAGCGGCGGTCAGTGGATCACCTTGCCAGCACCACTGGAAACCCAGCCGATGTTGGTGCGAGCTGGCGCTGCATTGCCGCTCAGTCAGCGTTTGCGTCATGTGGATGCGCAAGCGGATGACCGTCGCACGCTGCAACTTTATCCATTACAGGGTAAAGGCGAGAGCAAAGGTCTGGTATTTGAAGATGACGGTGAGTCCTGGGGTTATCAGCAGGGCAACGCCTTGTGGTTAAGCTGGGAAATGCGTAGCGATGCCGAAGCGATTCACCTTAGCTTCCAGCGTAAAGGCGATTACCAGCCAGCCTGGAAAACGCTGCAGATTGTCTTGCCGACGGCAGAACAGCGCCAGTTGTATATTGATGGCGTTGCTGTCAGTGCGGCAGGTGCGCAACTGGTGTTGGCTGACGCGGTGAGTCACTAAGCGGCAGGATTCGCGATAAAGGTGCGCATCAGTGCGCACCTTTCAAAACGACGTGAACGACTCAATCCAAGGATGCACATCAATCCCTATCCAATGAAAACCCCACGCCATCGTGGTAGGGGCGCCATTTATGGCGACCGAAATCCCGTCATGCCATTGAGTTAACCGGGATTAATCTATCAACCCTTTCGCCCGCGCCAGCAAAAACGCGGTTACGGAGGTGGCATCGGTGACTTTCCCTGCCAACACCAGTTGCAGAAACTCGCTGATCTTCATTTTTCGCGCGGTCAGCCCAACTTCTTCCGCATCCAGGTTTTGTCCCTGATAACGCAACTCGCTGGCAAGGTAGATGTGGTATCCCTGCGCTGAATATCCCTGTGCCAGTTTTTGATAGCCAACATACTGCCAGCGATCGGCAATTAACCCGGTCTCTTCTTGCAACTCGCCAGCGGCCAGCGCTTCGGGTGTGGCGCCAGGGTCGAGTTCCCAACTGCCCTGAGGAAGCTCAATGGTGCGTTCACTGATGGGATAACGGTACTGCTCCACCACGAAAATACTGTCCTGCTCTACCGGAAGAATCACCACAAAATCGTTCTTTTCAATCACTGAGTAGATGCCTTCACTGCCATCCGCCCGTTGAATTTTATCTTCTTTAAGCGTCATCCAGCGATTGCGATAGATTTCTGTCGATGCGAGGGTGTGAATTTCTGGTTTCAAGATGGGCCTCCATGAAGTGAATCATTGAATCAATGATTTAAGCCTATAACAGCGGCGCGAGAACAGGGTATTTATCTGTTTTTCTCCATTGCTTGCTTCAGCGCATTAAGAAATACCGTCACGCGTGCGGGTAATTGTCGCGTGGTGGGAAACAGCGCCCAAACACCGAGCATCTGTGGTTGGGCATCGAGTAGATCGATGGCAACCAGTGTGCCTGCCGCCAGTTCTTCCCTTATATCCCACTCGGATAACTGCGCAATGCCGCTGCCGGCCACACAGAGTGTACGCACACCCTCTACGTTACTGCCACTAAAACGCCCCTCCACGCTCAGGCTGGAAATATGTCCATCAATGATAAAGCTCCACTGCACCACACCGGAAAGTCGCAGGCAGTTATGCCTGTGAAGATCATTCAATGTCTGAGGCGTACCAAAGCGCTGCAGATAATCGGGGGAGGCGCACAGCATACGTGGGTTGTCAGCAAGACGATGAGCAACCAGACGGGAGTCACGCAGCGGTGCAATGCGAATGGCGACATCGTAGCCCAATCCCACCAGATCGGTCACATCATCACTGAGCTGAAATTCAATGCGCAGTTCGGGGTTCGCCTCCATTAAAGCAGGTAACAAAGGGATGATGGTGCGACGGCCAAATCCTGAAGGTGCCGTAATACGCAGTTGCCCGGTCGCACCTTGCTGGTGTGGGGAAAACAGATTGCGTGCGCTCTGCTCGGTTTCCGCCAGTGATTTAGCGTAAGGCAGAAACTCTTCCCCTTCTACCGTTAGCGCGATAGCGCGGGTGGTGCGGTGCAGCAGCCGCACGCCGAGATCTTCCTCCAGCGAGGCCAGCCGCCGTGACACCGTCATCGGTGTGGTATTTAGCCGCCGTGCCGCCTGCGTCAGGCTACGGGTTTGCGACACCATCAGGAAAACCTCAATATCTTTGGAGTTCATTTTAACGATTTCCGTTATACAGACGTATCATCTTTGGCCATTTTTGCGCTTAATGCGACACACTATACTGCGCACTGACGATAATCAGGAAGCACAAGGCAAAATGGCCGATAAACACTTATTTCAGAGCGGCACGTTAAATCGCCTCGCATTGAAGAATCGCATCATGGTTGCGCCCATGACACGCATCTCTGCCACGGTGGATGGCGTGCCAGGCGACCGTATGAAGCACTATTACACCCGTTTCGCTCGCGGCGGTTTTGGCACCATCATTACGGAAGGATTGTATATCGATGAAGCCTGGTCACAGACTTACGCGTTCCAGGCCGGGTTAGTGAATAGCCGACAGGTCGCGGGCTGGCGTGCCATTACGGATGCTGTGCATCAGCATGGCGGCAAAATTATCGCGCAATTGATGCATGCAGGCGCGATTTCCCAGGGCAATATTTACCGAAGCGATACCTTGGCACCTTCAGTCGTGCAACCGCGCGGAGAACAGCTGGGCTTTTACCATGGTCATGGCGACTATGCGTTGCCGGCAGAAATGAGCGAGGAGCAGATTCAGCAGGCAATTGACAGTTTTGCCGAGACTGCCGCGCGCGCGATTGGTGTAGCCGGATTTGATGGCATTGAAATTCATGGTGCGAATGGCTATCTGCTCGATCAATTCTTCACGGATTACACCAATCAGCGCCACGACCGCTGGGGCGGCGATATCACAGCACGCTTGTCGCTGACCCTGGCGGTGATCCGAGCGGTACGCCAGCGCATTGGCCAGGATGTCACCTTAGGTGTGCGTATTTCACAGGGCAAAGTGAATGATTTCCACCATAAGTGGCGGGAAGGGGAAGCGGGCGCAAAGCAGGTATTTCGTCTGTTCGCGGATTCAGGCATTGATTACCTGCACCTCACCGAATATGACGCGCTGCAACCCGCGTTTACTGACAATGCACGCTCGCTGGTGCAGCTTGCTCGCGAGGTGGCACCCAGTCTGACCATTGTGGCAAATGGCTCGCTGTCAGACTGCCATCGTGCCTCACAGGCACTGGAGCAGGGGGCTGATTTTGTGGCGCTGGGCAAAAGCGCGCTGGCCAATCCTGACTGGCCGATGCGCGTGCGCGATGCGGCACCTTTGCAGGAGTTTGATAAAAGCTTGCTGGCCCCTTCCGCTGATGTAAAAAACTGCGAACTGGCCTAGCCGTTCGCACCACACGGCCGTTTTTTTGCTGCAAACCGGTGCGCACCCCCCGCGCACCGAACTCACTTTCCACTTCTGCACCACCCTCACTTCTGCTTATAACCAATCAAATACCCTCACTCCCTGATCAAAAGATGTGATTTTTATGCTTAATGATGATTATTGCTGCTTTATGATTGTTGATTTTATGAATATTGAGTATATGATTGCCGTGTTTTATTAACTATTTTGCATCATTTGATGTGTTTTGATGTCGGGGTTAACTGTGAGCAAGCTTCTACCACTGCCGGCTGTCGCGCAATTGCGTCAGTCTCAGGCGGGTGCGGCTGTATTGTCGCGTCGCCACTTTTTGATGTACTCCGGGGCAGGAATGATGTCACTGACATTACTGCCCAACCTCTCCACTTTTGCCAGTACGCCAACCATCGCCAGCAATGATGGTGCTGATTTCCATCAATTGTGTGAATTCCTCACGGCGAAAACCCTGGAACCGTCACTGACTCAGCGCGCCTACAGTGCACTGAGCCATGTGGATGACACTTTTGCGCAAAAGGCACAGCAACTGGCTGGTCTGATTCACAAAGGGCGATACGCCAATATCGAAGCGTTAAAAGTTGCACCGGAATTAACCGGTGAAGTGAAGCAAACCGCGATGAACATCATTGCCAGCCTATACCTCGGGTATGCCGGCACGGCGCGACCGGGTCATGCAGAGGATGACACCCAATTTGTCACCTACACCCAGGCGTTGATGTATCGACAGACCTACGCGTACGCGCCCATTCCGTCCTATTCGCGCTGGAGTACCGGTTACTGGACCTCGGTACCGAAATAAGCGCTGCACGTTACACATTATAAATTCATCCAGGGTAAGTCATTGTGGCAAAACAATTTGACGCAGATGTGATTGTCGTCGGCTCCGGTGCCGTAGGCAGCAACATGGCGAATGAGCTCGCCAAACAAGGTAAATCGGTGATCATGCTGGAAGCGGGTCCCAAAGTGGAACGCTGGAAGCTGATCGAAAACTTCCGTAACTCACCGCGTAAATTCGATTTTAACGATCCGTTCCCTAACAATCCGTGGGCGAATACCTCCTACGCAAAAAACTACATTGAAAACACCGGCTCCTTTGAAATGCTGCCGGGAATGTTGAAGTTAGTGGGCGGCACCACCTGGCACTGGGGTGGCGCGACCTGGCGTTATCTGCCAAACGATATGAAGCTGAAAACAATGTATGGCGTAGGCCGCGACTGGCCGCTGGAGTACAGCGAGTTAGAGCCGTACTACCATCGTGCCGAAATCGAGTTAGGCGTCTCTGGCAGTGACACAGAAGACCAAAGTGGGCAGGGGGGCAGCGCATTTCCTCCGCGTTCAGCACCCTATCCGGTGGATCCCGAGCCACCGCTCTATCTCACCACTCACTTCAAAAACAAGCTGGAGAAGAAAGGCTACAACTTCGTCCACGAGCCGAATATTCGTACCCATGTTCCTTATGATGGTCGCCCGGCGTGTCAGGGTAATAACAACTGTGCGCCTGTCTGTCCGATTGGTGCGCTGTATAACGGCAGCATTCACGCTGAAAAATCGGTGCGTAACGGCGTCAAGCTGATCACTGAAGCGGTGGCCTATAACATCGAAAAAGGGCCGGACCGTAAGATTGTGGCGATTCACTACAAAACGCCACACGGGGATGATGTGCGCCTGCAAGCCAAATATTTTGTGATTGCGGCACACTCCTTCGAAAGTGCAAAACTGCTGTTGCTGTCGGATGTGGCGAACTCCTCTGATCAAGTGGGTCGCAACTTGATGGATCACACCGGTATCAACATGCACTTCCTCACGGATGAGCCAGTGTGGATGGGACGTGGACCGGTGCAGCAAACGGGGATCTTTAACTGGCGCGATGGGGCGTTCCGCTCTGAGCACTCGGCGATCAAACACACCATCACTAACCTAAACCCTACACTGGGCTTGACTCAGCGCTTCCTGTCGCAAGGCATGATGGGTAAAGAGTTGGATGAAAATATTCGCCACTACAGCGAACGCTGGGCAGAGGTTTCAACGTTCTTTGAAGCCTTACCGGATCCCAATAACCGCGTGATGCCAAGCACCACACACAAAGATGCGCTGGGTATTCCTACGCTCAAAGTGCACTACGACGTGGATGATTACATCAAACGTGGTGCTGCTGCCGCGAAGGAGCAGTACAAAAATATCGTTCGCGATATGAACGGCACCTACATCGAAACCACCGACTTCGTTAACCACGACCATCTGATGGGCACCATGATCATGGGTAACGATCCGAAAGACTCGGTGGTGGATAAAGATTGCCGCACGCACGACCACCCGAATCTATTTATTGCCTCTGTGGGGGTCATCCCTGCGGCGGGCGTGGTGAATCCGACCTTAACGGCGATTGCGCTGGCGATTCGGTCCGCTGACATCATTGCGCGGGAGATTTGAGATGCGTAAAACTCACCTTCTTCTCAGTGCACTGCTGTTTGGCGCAACCTTGACTGGCGCTCACGCTGATGATCAGATGCTGATCAAACGCGGTGAATATCTTTCACGCGCGGGTGACTGTATCGCATGCCATACCGCTGAGCACGGTGGCAAGCCGTATGCCGGTGGATATGAATTCCCGATGCCGATGGGCACCATCATCTCCAGCAACATTACGCCATCCAAAGATTTTGGGATTGGCCATTACAGCGAAGCGGATTTCAACCGTGCCGTGCGTGAAGGCGTAGCACCGGATGGTACGCGTCTCTATCCGGCGATGCCGTACACCGAATACAGCAAAATTACCGATGAAGACATGCATGCGCTGTATGTGTACTTCATGCAGGGTGTGGCTCCGGTTGATGCGCATCCTGGCGAGCATACAGAGCTAAAATTCCCGTTCAATCTGCCGGGGGTGATGCGCGTCTGGAATGCCCTGTTCCTGAACACCGAACAGTTCAAGCCCGACAGCAATGTCTCGGCGGAGGTCAATCGCGGTCATTATCTGGTGGATGGGCTGGCCCACTGTACCAGTTGTCATACTCCGCGTAATGACATGCTGGCGGTGGATAACAGCAAGTATCTGCAAGGAGCCGTGGTCGGTGGCTGGTATGCGCCTAATCTGACTTCTGACCCGATTTCCGGGATTGGTGGCTGGAGCAATCAAGAACTGGTGCAGTATCTCAAAACCGGGCATGTTGAAGGCAAAGCACAAGCCGGTGGCGGCATGGCGGAAGCGGTGCAAAACAGCTTCCAGCATCTGAGTGATGACGATCTGAATGCGATCGCCACTTACCTGAAAACCGTCAAGCCGGTGCGTAATCCGCAGCAATCTTCGCCGTCCTACGCGGTTGAGAAAGCGAAAGCGGAGACTTCATGGGAGAAGCTCGAATTTCCTATCCCAGACAATGCGGCCCCGGAACGTCATGACAACCTGAGCAATGTTGATGGTGCTTCGCTGTACAGCTCCGCCTGCGCGGCTTGCCATACGATGAGCGGTGAGGGCACGGCAGATCAGCGTATTCCGTCACTGACGCGCAACAGCGCAGTGGGTGCTGAACTGGCTAACAACGTGGTGATGGCCATCTCTCAGGGGATTCATCGTGAAAGTCAGGGGGAAATTGCCTCAATGCCCGCATTCAGCGCGGATGCTGAGCATATCACCTCTTCGCTGACGCCTGCGCAGATTGCTGCCGTGACCAATTACGTCATGGGCCAGTTTGGTAAGGGCGATCCGCAACTCACCGCGCAAGACGTGATGCAGATTCAGGCAGGCGGTGGCTCCTCATTCCTGATTCGCAACGCGGCAACGCTAGCGTGGAGTGGTATTGGGATCGGTGTCGCGGTGTTGTTGATTATCCTGATTTTCATCACTGAGCGTCGTCGCAAGCAGCGTTGATGCCTTCATCTGATGTAACCCAATCAATTAACCCGGCATAAGCCGGGTTAATTTTTTTCTTCTTTTGCACTATGATGACCTCCTTGTAAAAATCATGGATGCGCGCAATGACCGATCATAACCTGCGGAAAAAACTCACTATTCAGGATATCGCCAGAATTTCTGGCTTGAGTACGGCTACTGTCGACCGTGTGCTGAATAACCGTCCGGGGGTTAAAGAGAGCACCAGGCTACGCGTTGAGCAGGCGATGTCACAGCGTTCGCCGGTGTCAGCACCGCTGGTCGCTGAGAAGAAAATCGCTTTTGTGGTGGATGCAGGTAGCAGCTTTATCGAGATCATTCGCGGTGCCTTATCACGTGTCAAAGACCACTATCCTCACGTCTCCTTTACCTTCGACAGTGTGCCTAACTACCAGCGCGATCAGCGGTCCTTCTGCGATTTACTCAAATCACGCATTGATGCAGCCGATGGGGTGGTGTTGGTCTCGCGCGAAGATATTTTGATCAACAGCGAAGTGCGTGAAGCCGGATTAAAAAACGTCCCGGTGGTGTGTCTGACCTCTGACATGCCTCATTCCGCTGCTTATATTGGCGTGGATGAAGTGAGTGTAGGTGCGAATGCGGCGCTGTTTATAGGGCGGATGATCAAGCAGGAAAAAGCCAAAGTGCTGTTTGTCGCCAGCTCAACGTATCGCACCCAGGAAGAGCGCGAAATGGGCTTCCGCCGGGTGATGCGTGCCGAATTCCCACAGATTGATGTTATTGAACGTATTGATTCCAATGACGAGTCGGACGGCACCTACAAGATCATTAAAGAGTTCCTGACCCACAATCCGGATGTCGCGGGTATTTACAATCTGGCTGGTGGCAATCGCGGTATTGCCCGCGCCATTAAAGAAGCAGGATTGACAGGAAAAACCTTATTTGTCGGTCACGAACTCACTGAACATACACATAAATTGCTGGAACAAGGGGAGATGGACATTCTGTTTGCCCACGATATGGATCGTGAAGTCAACGCGTGCATCACCACCATTGAGGCGCTGTGCCAGGGTGAACGCATCGAAAAGACGTGGTTCCCCTCACTGATTTACACCAAGTACTCGCGTTTCTGATTATTTACCCTGTCAGTTAAACCAGGAATTTTTATTAAACACCTGTAACGTGGTTTTAATATCGTTACAGGTGTCGCCCGATCTAAAACGCTCAATCAGCATGATGCAGTGTTCTATTTCTTGCTGCACATCGTGTCCTAACACAATGTCCATCTCCCCTTGTTCCAGTAACTTTCGCGTATAGTGACTCAATTCATGACCGATAAATAACACTTTGCCACTCAGGCCATATTCGGCTAGAGCTTGCGCGACACCGCGATTACCGCCTGCCATATTATAAATACCGGCCATCGGTTCATGTTCGCTGAGATATTTTTTAACGCTCAGGCAGGCATTTTCCGCTTCATCGTTTACGTTCATACGCTCAAGAATATGCAGGTGTGGGAATTCAGCGCGTAACACGCGACGAAATCCGATTTCGCGCTCTTCCTGGGTGCGATAGCTGGCGCTAAACAGCAGCAAGATTTTACCTGATATACGGGGCAGCATGCGGCCCATGAGCCAGGCGGCGGTCGCACCGGTGCTCAGTGGATCAAGACCAACGTAGGCATTTCGCCGGGAGTTGGGCAGATCAGTGGTCAGGCAAATAACAGGTACACCACGGTCAACCGTATGGCGTACTGCGCGATTGACTTTCACTTCATCGCGAGAGACCAAAATAATGCCGTCGCTGGTTTTAGCGCGTTGTTGAATAAGGGCACTGAATCGCTCGGAATCCACCTGTACGTTAGGAATGCTGTCGAAAGTAAATGAATATTCATGATGGACAGCAATATATTTTCTAATTTCACTCTCAATTAAACGGATAAAGCTTGAACCCGCATCGCAAATAAACGTAATGCGTTTTACGGGCTGGATAGCACTATTTTCATGTCGTCCTTGCAGTTGCTGAATAGCGACCATCACCTTATGGCGCGTTTTCTCGCGTACACCTGGTCGGTCATTGATCACACGGTCAACCGTGGCAGTGCCATAGCCGGTGTAAGTGGCGATCTCTGCAACGGTAGGTCCACGCTTATACAATTTGTCATTCATTTCTGATGTAAAACCCATCATTCAATCATTGTGACTCATCATAACGGTAATGACGCAAAAATCAATCTTTGCTATCTGTCTGATAATGCAAATTTATTGCTTATTTGAGTTTTAATGCATCAAAATGATGTGTGATGAGCATCATTATTTTAACATCATTTATGCTCTCTTGATTGACTTGAAAACCGAGGAAAGCGATCAATTGCGACACATTTTCGTCACCAATCGTCATAACACTAAACATGTGATCGCACTCGGTCTGAGAGGTAAATGATGTCAAATCATGGAGTTAAGAAAGTGACCAATCCGCTTCGCTGGGGAGTTATCAGTACCGCCAATATCGCCTGTGCCAAACTCATTCCCGCTATGCTGGCGAGTGAGAATTGTGAAGTCAAAGCCATCGCATCGCGCTCACTGCAGAAGGCGCAGGCCAAAGCGGCACAATTTGGCATCGAGAAAGCCTACGGCGATTACGAGGCATTGCTGAATGACCCGGAAATTGAGGCTATTTATGTGCCACTGCCAAACGATCAGCATATCGATATGGTGTTGGCTGCTGCGGCACATGGCAAACATGTGTTGTGTGAAAAACCGATTGCGCTGAATGCGCAGGAAGCGCTGCGCCTGCGCGATATTCCGGCCAATCTGGTGGTGGCGGAAGCCTTTATGGTGCGCCATCACCCGCAGTTTGACATTCTGCGCCAGCATTTGCGCAGTGGTGAACACGGCAAACTACAAACCGCGCAGATTCTGCTGTCATTCATGCTCGATAATCCTGGGGACTTCCGCTTTGATGTGAAAAAGGGTGGCGGCGCGCTGTTTGATCTCGGCTGTTACACCGTGATGACGGCACGTTATCTCTTAGGGCGCGAACCGCAACGCGTGTTCTGCTCAATGGTGCGTTCACCGCTCAATGGCACCGATGAGACCACCCACGCCATCCTTGATTTTGGTGATGGCCAGCAGGTCACGCTGACCGTCAGCCTGAAAATGGCCGCCTCACAGCGTGTGCAGGTGGTATGTGAAAAATCACTGCTCGATCTCTCCGCCCCCTATGTCCCCGGCAAAGGTTCGCCCGCCACCTTATGGATCGATTCCCACAGCGGTTTAGACGATGCGGCACCGCAGCCCCGTCACTTGCCTGAAGTGGAACAGTATCAGTGCGAAGTCACTAACTTCGCTCGCGCTGTGCGCGGTGAGCAGGCACTGGAATTTGGTATTGAAGACGCCATTGCCCAGATGCGCGTGATGGATGCGCTGTTTGCCTCAGCAGATTCCGGTCAGTGGCAGGAGGTGGCGCAATGAAAACTTACAACATTGCCATCATTGGTGCGGGCATGATTGGTGCCGCTCACGCTTCGGGCTATCGGGCGCATCAGGCCCGTTTGGCAGGGCCAGACCATCAGTTCAACCTGCATACAATATGTGATGCCCGCGAAGATGCGGCCCAGGAGTTATCACGCGTATGGGGTTTTGCACACACCAGCAGTGACTGGCAAGCAGTACTGAACAACCCGGATATCGACATTGTCAGTGTGGCGCTGCCTAATTTCCTGCATGCGGAAGTGGCGGCGGCGGCCTTGCGCGCGGGTAAACATGTTTTGTGCGAAAAACCGCTGGCGCTGACCGCAGCACAAGCCAAAGAGCTCACCGAACTGGCGGCAAGCAGTAAAGGCATCAATGGGAGTGTCTTCAACTATCGCCGTATTCCAGCGATCTCGATGATCAAACAGTTGATTGAACAGGGTGAGATCGGCACGCCAACTCATCTGCTGGTGCAGTATCAAACCGGATATGCCGCTGATCCTCTGTTGCCGCACAGCTGGCGTTATACCGAAAGCCGTGCTGGAGGCGGGGCATTGCATGATATCGGCGCACACGCCATTGATATCGCGCGTTTTCTCTGCGGTGACATTCTTGAGATCGTCGGTGCCACGGAAGATACCTTTATCAAACACCGTTATCTGCCTCTCACCGCCAATGCCGGGCATAGCCATGTGACGTTGAGTGACCAAAGCGCAGTCGTGGACACGGATGACATCAGTTCCTGTGTCTTGCGTTTTAACAGCGGTTGTCAGGGGCTGTTTTCCGCCAGCCGCGTCACGGTTGGCATGGGCAATACCCTGTCATTCACCTTAACCGGCAGCAAAGGCACCGTGTTGTTTAATTCTGAACGCCCCGGTGAATTCCAGATCGCCCGCGCCAGTAAAGAGAGCGGAGCCTTTGTCACACGCGCCAACAATCCCGCCTTCCCGTACCTAAGTGATTTGATTCCCGTGCCGCATGACGGTGTGGCAATCGGCTACGCCGAGGGCTTCGGCTTTATGATTGCCGAGTTTATGCAAGCGGTGGCGGAAAATCGCCCCTATAGCAAAGGCAATTTTGCCGATGGTCTGGCGGTGGCGTTGGTGCTGGAGGCGATACAACATGCCGCGCGCGAACGTCGCCCGGTTTCTATCAGTGAGTTTGCAGGAGCACAACCATGAAAATCGGCATGGTCACCGACAGTCTTGGTCATCTGAGTCAGGACGAAATGCTGCGTGCCGCAGCGGAGCTGGGATTGACCCACGTAGAATTTTGCTGCGGTAACTGGTCCTCCGCGCCACATCTGGATCTCAATGCGCTGCTCAGCAGTGCTGAGACTCGTCGCAATTTTCTCGCCAAAGTCCGCGACCACGGTCTGACGATTTCCGCGCTGAATGCCAGTGGCAACCCGCTACATCCGGGTGAAAGTGGCAAAGAACACCAGGCTTGTGCCGATGCCACGCTGGAGCTGGCCGGTCTGCTGGGTATTGAGCGCGTGGTCATGATGTCGGGCTTACCGGGAGGCCCTGGCGACCAATGGCCGAACTGGATCACCGTCGCCTGGCCGCCATTTTGCGGGCAGATCCTCGAATACCAGTGGAATGAAATCGCCATTCCATGGTGGAAACAGCGCGTCAAACTGGCACAGCAGCACAAGGTTGAACGGTTGTGCATTGAGTTCCACGCGGGACAACTGGTGTACAACGTGCCGAGTTTCTGGCGATTACGTGAAGCGATCGGGGAAACGGTTGGCGTTAACTTCGATCCGAGCCACCTGATCTGGATGGGTGCCGATCCGCTGGCCTGTATCCACGATTTGGGTGATGCCATCTATCACGTTCATGCCAAAGACGCCTGGGTCAATCCGCGCCAGGCCGCGCTCACCAGCCGCCTGGAAAACCTGCACTCCAGCCATAACCGGGAACGCGCATGGAACTATGTCACGCTGGGCTACGGTCAGGATGAGCAGTGGTGGAAACAGTTCTGCTACCACCTGCGCCAGGTGGGCTATGACGATGTGCTGAGTATTGAACATGAAGATGTGGTGTTGTCGCGTGACGAGGGGATGCGTAAGTCAGTGGCGCTGTTGCAGCGCTGCCTGGCGGACGCCCCCTCCGATTATACGCTGCCCAACATCGGGTAATTCGTTGCCGTTAATAACAGCGGGCTGCAGTCGCAGCCCAATAATAATCTGACGAAAGAAGAGAACATCATGCGTAAACCTACAAAAAAATTGCTTACCCTGCTGTGCATGTTGCCCCTCTCCGCCTCTTTGCATGCGGCAACGCCGCAAATTGGCGTAGCGATGTCGGCGTTTGACGATAACTGGCTGACCATTCTGCGCAGCGCCATAGCTGAAGAAGCGAAGAAAGAGGGCGCAGCGGTACAGATGGAAGATGGTAAAAACGAAGTCGGCACCCAGCTTAACCAGATCCAAAATTTCACCGCTTCCAGCTTGCAAGCCATCATTGTTAACCCGGTAGACAGCACGGCGGTGCAATCTGTGACTGATGAAGCCAAAGATGCGGATATCCCTTTGGTTTACGTCAACCGCGAACCGGCCAATATCGCCACGCTGCCCGATAATCAGGCGTTTGTCGGCTCCAGCGAAATCGAAGGAGGCACGCTGCAAGCCAAAGAAGTGTGTCGTTTGCTAAATGGCAAAGGCAACGTGTTGATTATGCAAGGTGATTTAGCGCAACAGTCGGCAGTCCTGCGCACGCAAGCGGTGGAAGATGTGTTCAAAAAGGCGCCGTGCGATGGCATCAAGGTGGTGGATAAACAGGTGGCGAAATGGACGCGCACCGGCGGCAACAACCTGATGACCAACTGGCTCTCTACCAACCTCAAATTTGATGCCGTGGTGGCGAACAACGACGAAATGGCGTTGGGTGCAATCCAGGCGTTAAAAGCATCGAATCGCGACATGAAAACTGTAGTGGTGGCGGGCATTGACGCCACTGTCGATGCACTGAACGCCATGAAGGCGGGCGATCTCGATGTCACGGTGTTCCAGGACGCCAATGCTCAGGGCCGCGAAGCTTTGGTCACCGCCATGAAATTGGTGAAGGGAGAAAAAGTCGATAAGCGCGTGCTGATCCCCTATCAGCTGGTTACGCCAGCCAACATGAATCAGTTCATGAAATAAGCGGGAGAGACCCATGACAAGCCAACTGACACCGGTGCGCCCACGCGGCGCGCCGCAAGATGCTGCACGCTGGGATTATGTGCTGGAAGTGGAAAAGGTACGCAAAGCCTTTCCCGGAGTGGTGGCGCTGGATGATGTCTCGCTGAAGATCAAACCGGGTTCGGTCCATGCCCTGATGGGGGAGAACGGCGCCGGAAAATCGACACTCATGAAGATCATCTCCGGCCTGTATCAACCGGATAGCGGCGAAATTCGGTTGCGGGGAGAATCCGTGACGCTCGCTAGCCCACTGGCTGCGCAACAGGCGGGTATCGCGATGATTCATCAGGAACTGCTGTTGATGAACTCAATGACGGTGGCCGAAAACATCTGGATACGGCGCGAGCCGCGCAACCGTTTCGGCCTGATCGACCATGCTGCCATGTATCAACAGACCGAAGCCTTGCTGACCCGGCTCAAGTTGGATCTTGATCCTGACGCCTTGATTGCCGAGCTGTCGATGGCCAGCCGGCAGATGGTAGAGATTGCCAAAGCGGTGTCGCTGGAGGCTGATGTGCTGATCATGGATGAATCCACTTCATCGATTACCGAAACCGAAGTGGCACATCTGTTCAACATCATCCGTGATTTGCGCGACAGTGGCATTGGCATCGTCTACATCACGCACAAAATGAATGAACTGTATGAAATTGCTGACGAATTTACCGTGTTTCGCGATGGTAAGTTTGTCGGCACCCATGCCGCCAGCGACGTCTCACGCGACCAGATCATCAAGATGATGGTCGGACGTGAAATCACCCAGATGTTCCCCAAAGAGGCGGTGCCGATCGGTGATGTGGCGTTAAAAGTTGAGGGATTGGGGCTGGCAGGGGTGTTCAGCGATGTGTCGTTTGAACTGCGTGCCGGGGAGATTCTCGGTTTTGCCGGGCTGGTAGGGTCCGGGCGTTCCAACGTCGCGGAAACGCTATTTGGCGTGACCCCGGCCACGGCGGGCAGCATTGAACTGGCCGGGAGTAAGCTGGTGATGTCATCGGCCTACAAGGCCATTCATCACGGTATGGCGATGCTGACGGAGGATCGTAAGGAGACCGGTTGTTTCCTGCCGCTGGATATTCAGGAAAACATGCAGATCGCCGCCATTCATGAAAACTACTGCCGCAACGGCATCGTCGATGAAGCATCGCTGGAAGCGGATTGCCACGATATTTGCCAGAAGTTGCGGGTAAAAACGCCCAACATGCACGAATGCATCGAAAACCTGTCCGGTGGTAACCAGCAGAAGGTGCTGATCTGTCGCTGGCTGCTGACTAAACCGCGCATCCTGATCCTGGATGAGCCCACGCGCGGCATAGATGTCGGTGCCAAGGCGGAAATTCATCGGTTGATTGTCGAACTGGCCCGCCAAGGGGTTGCCATCATTTTGATCTCATCGGAACTGCCTGAAGTGCTCGGCATGAGCGACCGCATCGTGGTGATGCATGAAGGCAAAGTCACCGGCATTGTGGCGGCGGCGAGCGCCGATCAAACCTCCATCATGAGTCTGGCGGCTCATTAACGCATCGAGTTGAGGAAAATATGACTATGTCGACAACGGATAACCTGCAGCCCGTGCCTGCGCGGCGGAAAAAACGCTTGCCCACGGAGGTAAACATCTTCCTGGTGTTTCTCGGTATCGCGGCGCTGTTCGAAATCGCGGGCTGGATCGTGGTAGGGCAAAGCTTCCTGTTCAACCTGCACCGCCTGCAAATCATCATTCTCCAGGTGGCCGTCATTGGCATCATCGCTGTGGGGGTTACGCTGGTGATCATCACCGGAGGCATTGATTTGTCCTCCGGCTCAGTGGTGGCGATGAGCGCGATGATTGCGGCTACTTTTGCGCAAAGTTCGCTCTGGCCGAAAGTGTTCTATCCTGGCCTGACCGACCTGCCTTTCTTTGTGCCACTTGGCGTAGGGTTGTTAATTGGTGCGCTAGCAGGGCTGGTGAACGGTCTACTGATCAGCCTGACCAAGATCCCACCCTTTATCGCCACCCTGGGCATGATGGTGGCGGCACGTGGTGTCGCTAACTGGTTTACCGAGGGTAGCCCGGTATCGGGCTTTACTGATGGCTTCGCATGGTTAGGTAACGGCCTGGGACGCTGGGCACCGGTGGCGATATTCCTTGTGGTCGCGCTGCTGTTCCATCTGGTGATGCGTTATACCCGCTTTGGTAAATTTACCTATGCGATTGGTGCGAATTTGCCTGCGGCACGTGCGTCAGGGATCAACATTGAACGCCATCTGATCAAAATCTACGTGATTGCCGGTCTGTTAGCGGGCCTCGCGGCGATGGTCGCGATTGCGCGCATCAAGACCGCACAGGCGGGAATGGGGATGATGTATGAACTGGATGCGATCGCCGCCGCAGTGATTGGCGGGGTATCCCTTTCCGGTGGACGCGGCCGTATTCTCGGTACGGTTATCGGGGCGTTGATCCTCGGGGTTATGATGTCAGGGTTCACCTTCCTGCGCGTTGACGCCTACTACCAGGACATCATCAAAGGCACCATTATTGTGCTGGCGGTGATTGTCGATCAGTTCCGTCAGTCACGCCGGGTGAAGAAGAAAGGGTAGAGATAAAGGGGCGCACAGCATGCGCCCCTGAGGTTTTATGCAGAATGCTTCTGCCGCGACAATCCGCTCAATGCCAGGCCGGCCAGCGCCATGACGACCGTCAGGCCTACCACGGCATTCCAGCCACCGTGCAGCCAGAACCAACCGCCAAACGAGCCCGTAATGCTGGATCCCATATAGTAGAACAACAGATACAGTGATGAAGCATGGCCGCGATTATTACCGGCTAACGGGCCGACGGAACCGCTCGCCGCAGCGTGCGCGACAAAGAAACCGCTGGTAATCAGGATAATGCCACCAATCAAGCACAGCAGGTTATCTGGCACCGTCAGTAAAATACCGGCTAGCAACAACAGAAAACCGGCAATCAGCAATGGCTTACGACCGAACCGATCGGCCAGACTCCCCGACAATGAGGAGGAGACAATACCAATCGCGTAGGCACAGAAAATCAGGCTTACCTGTGTCTGGCTAAAGTTAAACGGCGCGTCAGAGAGGCGGAAAGTGGCGTAGTTAAACAGTGTGACAAACACGCTGGTCAGGAAGAATCCGGTGGCATACAAGCGAATCAATCCCTTATTGCCGAGGTGACTAAACCAGGCTCTGAAATGGAAGTGGAGATTGAGTCCCGGTTTGCGTTCGAAATTACGCGATTCAGGCAATAACAGTACAAATGCTATCGCTGCCGCTAAGCCGAGCACACCCAATACGCCCATGGCGATGCGCCATGAGGTGAATTCACTCAGCAATCCCATGCCGACGCGTCCAACCATCGCGCCAAATGCGGTGCCGCCGACGTACAATCCCATGGTTTTGCCGAGATCTTTTTTATCGATTTCCTCCGCCAACCAGGCCATGGCGACGGCTGGGACGCCGCCCAGCACCACGCCTTCTACCGCACGGGCGACCAACAGCAGATGCCAATTGGGTAACACCGCCGCAATGAAATTGCAGATCGATGCCAGCGCCATTGAGGTGAACATCAATCCACGACGTCCTACAGCCTGAGAAAATGCCCCTGCCAGCAAGATAGACACCGCCAGCAAACCGGTGGTGAGCGACAGGGCGAGAGAACTTTGCGCCGGCGTGACATTAAACGCGTGAGTGAAAGCGGGTAGCAGTGGCTGTACACAATAGATCAGTGAAAAACTGGCCAGTCCGAGCATGAAAAAAGCAATGCCTGCACGACGATACTCACTGCTACCGCGCGCGATGCTGAACGTTGCAGGGGATGACACAGGCAGAGCATTTTCTAACGAGCGACTCATGGTGATTCCAGGGTAACGAAGATTGCACAACGCTACCGCGCCAACTATCATCTGTCCAATATATAGCGCTGCATAAAGGTATCTATAAAACAGATGGAGTTACGCCACATTCGCTACTTCCTTGCCGTCGCTAACGAGCGTAATTTCACGCGCGCAGCGGCGAAACTCGGGATCGGACAGCCACCGCTCAGCATGCAAATCAAGGATCTCGAAACAGAGATTGGCTATGCGTTGTTCAACCGCACGGCGCAGGGTGTGGAACTGACGGAGGCCGGGCGAGCATTTTTGCTATCCGTTCAGCCGCTGCCTGATATCGCTGCTGGGGCGGTGGATGCCGCACGCCGCGCGGCACAAGGTGGATCAGGTTCGTTGCGTTTAGGGTTTACTGGCACCGTAGGGATGAATCCGCTGGTGCCGGGTTTTATCCGCGCCTTCCGCGAAGCTTTTCCCGGCGTGATGCTAAAGGTGATGGAAGCCAATTCGATTGTGTTGCTTCAGGCGCTAGCCAATCAGCAACTGGATATCGCGCTACTGCGCCAGGAAAATACGATACCTGATAACGTCACGGTCCAGCTCCTGGTGCAGGAACCGCTGGTGGCTGCACTACCGCTTAACCATCCGCTGGCAAGAGTACGCGGCAAAATTGCGTTGCCGTCGTTACGCGACGAACATTTTATTTTGACGCCGCAAGAGAGCGGTACCAGTTTGCGCGAGTCCGTACTGCAGGCGTGCCGCCAGCACGGCTTCACGCCAGTGGAAGGGCAGCCCGCACCGCATATCGTTTCGATATTGTCTGTTGTGGCTGCGGGATTAGGAATCTCACTGGTACCGGAATCGATGCGTCAATTCAGCTTATCAGGCGTGGTTTTTAAACAGATAAAAGCGCCGGTACCGACCACCGGATTAGCGGTGGCCTGGCATGAGCATGCATTGACGGCAACGGCGCAGAATTTTCTGGGATTGGTCAGGCGCAGTGACGCTATTGTTTAAACGCCCAGCCGAGTTTGCCATCTGCAGAAATCATCTTATCGAGTTTTTTATCATTCACTTTCTTCATCGCGCCCAGCTTCTCAGCCGTGAGCGGCCCGGCATCACTCTGAGCAATGACCGTGTCTTTAGGTACGTCGGTGATTTTTTCCGCAATGGCGGTGACCGCTGCGCCATAACCTTTGCGATCGTGCAGATCGAATGATTTCAGCGGCAGTTCAGTCTCCAGCCATTTACCCCAATAGAATTCAAGGAACGGCGGGGGATTTTCCTCTTTCTCGAAGCCGATATCGCGCACGAAATAGACCAGCGAACGATATTCGTCATCCTGCATGTATTTACGGCCGAGTTCTTTCGGCAGGTCATGCGGGGTGATTTTGCCTTTGGGTGTATCCAGCCAGACCAGATGCGCGGCCTCCATTTGCTGCCAGAAAGCACTCATGGTTTTCAGATTGCGGAAATCATTGGTGATGCGCACCTGCACGCGTGTTTTCAAGCCACCAATGTCAGCAAAGTTACTGAAAGTGTGGTGACCATCCGTGAGGTAGAGTGCATTATCCGGGGCGATGACGGCGGTTTTCATCGGTCCTGGCTGCGCACCCACCGGGGCTTTACAGGTGAAGCTGTCTGGATCTGAGATGCGTGATTTGCTGTTGAACTTGTCTACGCCTTTCTGTCCCATGCTTTCACAAAAATCATCGAACAGCTTTTTGGGATCGGCCTGGTAACGGTGCAGTTTGTAATCCAACTGGCGATAACCAATCGCGGCTTGCGTGGGATGCAATTGTGATAACTGCACCTGCACGATATCACCCGCTTTGATATCAGCGGGCAGTGCCGCTGACGCCTGACCAGAAGACCACAATAGTGCTAACAGTGACCACGGTGTTCTCATTCCCTTTCCTTAAATGGCCGATAACGAAGCCGCTACGATAGCATTTCTGTCATCTTGCCGCTTTAGTGTTGTGCTTCGCCGTTGACCTGATACATCCCGTTATCCAGACCTCTGACCACATTGGAGCTTGCTATGGCCCTTGCCGCTGTCCAACCGGCTAAACTGCAACACACCGTCATCGATCCTAGCGTGCGTATGCGCGAAACCCACATTGGTCAGCAATGTGAGATTCTCGCCGAAAGTTATCTTGAATATAGCGAGTTGGGAGATTTTTCTTACCTGGGCGAGCACTGTTGTGTCGCTGATGCGCAAATTGGACGTTTCACCGCGATTGCCAATCAGGTGCGTATTGGGGCACCTAATCATCCGATGGATCGCGCCTCCCAGCATCGTTTTACCTACTGCCCGGAATATTATGACCCTCAGGCACAGCGTGATGCGGGTTTTTTTGCCAACCGTCGAGAGGACCGCGTCATCATCGGCAACGATGTGTGGATCGGTCATGGCGTGATTGTGTTGCCGGGTGTGACCGTCGGCGATGGTGCGGTATTGGCTGCTGGCGCGGTCGTCACTAAAGATGTGGCACCTTACACCATTGTTGGCGGCGTGCCTGCGAAACCCATTCGTGGCCGTTTTACGCCGGACATCGCGGCTCAGTTGCAGGCGATTGCGTGGTGGAATTGGCCGCTGGAGAAGCTGATGGCACATCTGGCGGACTTCCAGTCGCCAGACATTGCTGCGTTCTGCCAGCGGCACGCGGTGTAAAATGACAACGTCTGCTGTGCTGTCAGGGTGGCCATCAATAGGCCGCCCAGGGTCAGTTTCTCTGCACCAGCATGATCACATCAGCGTTATTTTATAGTGCGGCAGGTTGAGTTTGGCCCACGGGGTGGCGATTACGCCACCAACCAAATGCCAACAGCGAGATGCCGCCAACAATCACCAGTGCACCGAGCAGGGCAAATCCAGAGGTATAGCTTCCGGTTCGGGCATACAAAATGGCAACCATAAAACCCGCCAGTGTGCCACCACCGCCTGCGCCCAAACCATTAACAATCCCGGCAGCTGCGCCTACAGCATGTGGACGCACGCTGGATTGAATAATCGACCAGATATTGGGTGTGAAACTGCTGGCGTAGTACCCCATCGCGAGTGTAATCAGCGTCATTTTCATCATGCCGCTTTGTACCAGTGGCAGCACCAGCAACATGGCGCCAGGGATCAGCAACCCAAGCGAAGCGATGAGAATCCGTTTGCCGGTTTTATCACTCAGCCAGGACATCGGGATGGCCAGCACAACCGCCAGAAGATAAGGCAGGGCACTTGCCAGGGCCGCACTCCAGCCGCTGAAGCCCAGCGAACTCACCGCCATCGGAATCCACAACGTAATCCCCCAGAACAACATGCCCTGAGTAAGGTAAGTGACGATCAGCAGGACAAACGACAGCCCACCAAAATCTGCACGTGTGAGGCGCGCCTGACGTGGGGCAACCTTCTCTTGCTGAACCGGTGCATCGCGCGTGTTCAACAACACGCGTGCATACAAAGGCACCATGATCAGCAACCCTATCCCCCCACAGAGGAAGAACAGATTGCGCCAACCCATCAGATCATGCAGTGGCGTTAAAATGATAAAGCCGAGGCCCAGCGCCAAAAACTGCCCGTAATAGTGAATCAGGCTGTTGGCGCGCGTCAGTTCTGAGGGCGTAAACCATAAGCGAACAAAACGGGATTGTTGCGGCCAATAGATGCCTTCCGCCACACCCAGCACAAAACGGCAGGCAACTAACAGCATGACGGTACTGGCAAAGCCGGTAGCCAGTGTCGCGACAGACCACAGCGCCATCATGCCGATGGCGATGGTTTTCGGATCGTAGCGGGTGGTGAAAATGCCACCCGAAATGTTGGCCACAATGTAGCCAATCAAAAATGCGGTTAATACCAGGCTTGAGGTAGTGGCAAAATCCGCGCCACTGAAGCCAAGGTCGCTCGCCACTTCTTTTAATGTGACTGAAAGGTTAGTGCGGTCGATGTAGGAGATAAACATGCCCAACATCAGCGTACCGCCGATACGAAGCCAGGGAGATCGCATAAGGAATACCTCAGTGAAGGCCAAAATTGGCGCGCCACAGTGGCATGCCGGATTTCAGAGTGAGTTGAGGCACCAGCAACTGGCTACCCGTAAGGGTATGCTGATGGACATCGGTGAAGCTGACATCGCGTTTTTCGAGTCGGAACAGTGCCACATCGGCACAACTGCCAGGCTGCAGAGTGCCTATTTGTTGAGACATGCCCAGCAAAGCGGCCGGGCGTGCGGTACAGCGTTCCACCACATCAAACAGTGACATGCCCATGGCAAGAAATTTAGACATCACCCAGGGGAGGCCAAACACCGGCGGGCGATTGAGCGTCAGAGCGGAGAGGTCGCTGCTAATGATGTCGGGTAAGAAATCATCGGCGACTGCCAGCTGTGCGACGCGTTGAGAGAAATTATTGCGTCCGTGTGCGCAATCAAAGATCACGCCTCTTGCGCGAGCTTGTCGAGCCGCCGATTTTACCCGGCCATTGTCGTCGAGCAGGGTGTCACCCTTGCCGTGGAAGCAATGCGCGAAAACGTCTCCGCTGCGGAATATTTCCAGCAGTTGTTCGGTGGTTTGAACCGGATCGGTCATGTGAACAGCCACACGACAGTCGAGCTGCGTGGCCATCTCTACCGCGCGAAGGAAGGGTCGGGAACCCAGCTCGCCCACGACTGCACGCTCCTGTTTCAGCTTCAGGCCCAGCAGAGTCTCGGGATAACGGCGGAACAACTGCTGCAGGCGGGGAAAATCAAAGTAGTCTGGGTTGTGGTTCTCCTCTTGCCAAAGTTGTCCGCCTGGATAAGCCGTCACAAACGCTTTGATGCGCACCAGACTGCGGGGAATCTGGTCACGTAAAAAGCTTTCAACATTCGCTGAGCCTGCAGATCCAGCATCAACAATGGTGGTCACGCCAAAGGGCAACGAGGCGAGATCGGGCGGTACGCTACTGTGCGTTCCGCCATAAAAGACGTGTGCGTGATAATCAATCAGGCCAGGAAACAGGTAGCAATCCTTAGCATCGATGATTTCGGTTCGAGCGCTAACGGGCGTATCGGGGGAGGCAATCAGGTCATTGAGGATGTGAATATCCTGGCGTCCCTGGATATTCCTGGCGGGATCAATAACTTCAGCATTTTTAATTAAGATGTGACTTTCAGACATCGCAGGGCAACCTCTTATCGGGGGTAATTTACTTTTCCTGACATTCAAGTCTGACGATAAAAGCGGCGCTGCGCCTCGGTCATCTGCATGGAATTTTCATTAAAGCCACCCCGTTTTCTGGCAAAAAAGACAAACCACTTTTATCTGCCTCACACTTATCCTGATTCTGTGATCGCGGCTGGAATACGCGATTCAGACACGAAAAATAACGCACTGACACTTCTTTAATTCATGACTGCCAGGGATCTGTTTATATTTCGGTGTGGGGATGGTTAACTATAAATATCAGTGCTTTAGAGTTTAATTTTTACATTTGCCACCTATGGTTATCTCAAGTAAACTCAAAAGTGACTATTTTTGAGATTGCTTGAGATGAGATTACGCCGCCCACCCAAACAACTGCTTGATACCCAGACCCACGCTGAGACAGTGGAGCTGCTAAGCCGCTATGCTGAGTGGGATATGCGTTATCTGCATTTCGACGAGCTTAGCCGTCGTATCCGGGATGCTGATGAACGATTGGCCGTGTGGAGCGCGTTAAAATTTAAACGGCAGAGTAGTGCTCAGCACTTCGTGATTGCGTCACAGGAAGTGAGTTGCAACTTTACCGCCAAAATTAACGCGGCCATCTCCCTGGTGGATCGCATGACCTTTGCGCGCAACGGTGAGCCGACTGATCAAGACGCGGCTTCCTACCTGATGTCCCAATTGATCATGGAAGAGGCGATTTCTTCCAGCCAGCTTGAAGGGGCCGCAACCACCTCGCGGGTGGCCATGGAGTTACTGGCGGTAGGAAGGGAGCCCCGCAACGAAGATGAGAGCATGATCATGGGGAATTGGCGGCTGATGCAGCATATTGCCGCAATGGGCGAGGGGCCGTTGACCCGCGCCGATATCCTGCATTTGCATCACATCGCCTGTTCCGGCATCAATGACGAAAAGTATCGGCCAGGGGAAGTGCGCTGCAACAATGACGTATTTGTCGCCGGGCGAGATGGCGAAATCATTCATCAACCGCCCGATTATGCCGCATTGAATGGCATGCTGGATGCGTTATGCGCTGAAGTTGAGTTTCTTGAACAGCAGGATACACACCCGTTGCTGGTTGCGTGTATTCTGCATTTTGCCATTGGTTACATTCATCCCTTCAATGATGGTAATGGACGTACGGCTCGTGGCTTGTTCTATCATCATTTGATCCGTCGTGGCTATCACGCCTTTCGCTATATTTCGATCAGTAAACTCCTCAAGGCTGCCGCCGTTAAATACGGAATGTCTTACCTCTACAGCGAAACGGACGAGCTTGATCTTACCTATTTTGTCCAATTCCAATGTGAAGTTGTCATGCGCGCGGTGCACGCTTTCACAGAGCAAATTACCACGCTGCATCAGGAACGGGCGCGCCTGGTGCATTGGGTCGAAGAGAATATGTCGTTGGCGAAAGGTGAGCTGGATATCATGGCGATTGCGCTGCATGCGCCGGGTTCGCTGTTGAGCGCCGCAGGGGTGAAAGCAAGACTCGGTATCGCAGATAATACCGCGCGCAGTCGGTTAAAAAATCTAGCCGATCAAGGCTTATTGAGACCGATCAAAGAGGGTAAGGGCACGGTGTATCAAGCGCCGGTCTCCTTATGGAAACTCAAAGAGTGGCTGAAAAAACGCTGAGATATCGCAAGCAATCGCAAAAAGCATAACTTTTGCGATTGCTTGCGATCATCAGCGAACGTATCAACGAAAGCGATTAGCCGGCTTAGCAAGGCCTAAACGTTCGCGCAGCGTGCCCGCAGCATAATCCTGATGAAACACCCCTGCATCTTGCAAGCGCGGTACCACCTGGCTGAGGAACAGATCTTCATTTTCATCAATATAGGTGGGGAGAATGACAAACCCATCACAAGCCTGATGTTGATACCAATCGATCATCTGCTGCGCGATATGATCCGCCGTGCCAGTGGGTGAAGGGAACGACAGGCTTTCCGCATAACGTTTCGCCATCTCGCCGAGCGTCAGATTTTGCTCGATCGCGTTGGCAATGACATATTGGAAACGGCCTTTACTGCCGGTGATCTGTTCACGCAAATCGGGCACCGGTCCATCCACCGGATACTGTGACAGGTCGATGTTCATGCTGGCAGAGACAAAACTAAGGCCGGATTCCACGGTGATCAGTGATTTGAGATATTCAGCACGATCGCTGGCATCCCGTTCGCTGTGGCCAACAATGGGCACTAAACCCGGCATGACACGGAGCTGATCGGGTTGGCGATGGTAGTGTTGCGCACGTTCTTTGAGGGTTTGATAAAATTGCTGCGCGCGTTCCCGGTTAGGTTGCACCACAAACAGCATCTCTGCGTGCTGGGCGGCCAAATCGATAAAAGCCTCAGAAACACCGGCCTGAATCACCACCGGATGCCCTTGCGGCGGACGGGGCAGGTTTAGGGGACCCTGCACCTCAAAGGATTCACCCTGATGGTCGAAGCGATGAAAACGCGTCGGGTCGGCAAAGCGTGCGCGGCTTTTATCAACCACCAACGCATCCTCTTCAAAGCTGTCCCAGAGGGTTTTCATCACGTCGATGAACTCTGCCGCTCGGCGATAGCGATCCTCATGGCTGAAGTGCTGGCTGCGGCCGAAATTACGTGCTTCGGCATGGGTAAGTGAGGTCACCACGTTCCATGCAGCGCGTCCATTGCTGATGTGATCGATGTTGGCCAACTGCCGCGCGGTGGTATAGGGTTCGGAATAGGAGGAGGAGACCGTACCGCCTAAGCCAATACGATCGGTGACCGCCGCCAGTGCGGCCAGTAAGGTGAGCGGCTCAGACCAACCCACCTGACGGTGCTGCACGGTATGTGCCAGATGTCCGCCATACACATCATCAATCGCTAACTTATCCGCCACAAAAATCATATCGAGTTTTGCCGCTTCAGCGCGTTGGGCAATTTTACGGTACAGCGGCCAGTTACGGCCGCCGGTCGTGGCGGCCTGCGGATGACGCCAGCCCCCCTGATGAATGCCTGAGTCGAGATACAACGCCAGATTCATCATGGTTTAGACGCTCCCTGTTTTTCAAAGAATGATGCATCAACCAGGCTGCTTGCTTGCAGGCCGGGTTTGATTAATCCGCTGCGCGCGAAGGTATCTATGGCGGCCTGCTGGCGCTGTGCCACCAGCGCATAGTCTTCAACCGGGGCATTGTTTTCACGCTGAACTTTACTCAGGGCGACGTTATCAGGCAGGCGCAGCAACGATGCGATGCCATTGGCATACTCCTGCGGGTGAGCCACGCCCCATGCGCGAGCGCGTATCAGGCGTTGCCGAAAATCACTCAGCTCCGTGCGTTTACTGCTGATCGCACTATCGGTGGCCACCAGATAGTTGGAGACGGGGGCCTCCTTACCGTCGATAGCGATGCGATCACCTGACTGAGCTACCGCAAAAGAGACATAGGGTTCCCATGTCGCCACGGCATCCACTGCGCCGTTATCCAGTGCCAATGTCGCTTCAGCAGGCGTGGTGAAAACAAAGTTAACGCTGTCATCAGGTAACCCGGCCTGGTGAAGTGCGTTGAGCACCATGTTTTGGCCTGATGAGCCTTTCACCGTGGCCACTTTTTTACCTCTGAGGTCGGCGATGTTACGAACAGCGCTGTCCTTTTTGACCAGCAATCCGTTGCCCAGATATTGCGAGGCCTGAATGGCGCGAATTTTAGCACCTGCCGCTACCGCAAAAGCCAGCGGACCATCACCGACTAATCCCGCATCCAGATGCTGAGAATTGAGTGATTCAAGCAAGGGAGCGGCGTTAGGAAATTCGTACCATTTGATCTCATAAGGCAGATTGTTGAGTTCACCGGCGGCGGACATCACCGCTCGGGCGTTGCCTTTTTGATCGCCCACCACGAGTTCGGTTTTGGCAGCAAAAGCGTTGAAGGTGATGGCCAGCAATGCGCTGGCGATAAGCGTAACTTTCATCGTGTTTCCCTGAGAAAAAGAAAACAGCGTAAGTTTTCCGCTACAGCAGGCGTAGTAACAAATCCGCGCAACGTTATGCAGTGAGCGCAAAAGCCGCAACGGGTCAAAGATCATGCATAGGGCGTTATCAAAAAATGCGATTTATCCTCACTAATGATTAATTCTCACGGCGATAAATAAAACGTGATTTCAGTCACACATTGAACTCGGCGGGATTCATCAGTCATTAGCCCGGCTACATTCATAAGCGGAGCTAACGACACACTCAGCAACGGGTTTTTACTGTTCGATAACGTACGTTAAAATTCTGTTGAGTTTATGTAGGTTTATTTTGGGTGGTAATTGATGAAAAACGTTGAGGGATTGGCATGGTTAACAAACTAACCAGCATCGTGCTGGCGATTCTGGCATTAGCGCTGCTCTATATGGGTGGAAAATTGCTGATGCTGGGCGGCAGCGCGTTCTATGCACTGATGGCGGTGGGCTTGCTGATTACCGCTATTTTACTGTTCAGAAACCAGCGTAGTGCGTTGGCACTGTATGCGGTTCTGATGTGGATTACCCTGGCCTGGATTATCTGGGAAGTGGGCTTTGATAAATGGCAATGGATCCCTCGTGGCGATCTGTTTGGCGTGATCGGCCTGTGGCTGGCGATGCCGTGGGTGGTCAAACCGCTGTATCAGGGCGAACGCCGCTTCCACACCTTCCTGGGTGGCACCGTCATCGTGATGATTGTGGTGGTGATCGGTCTGTGCTTTTACGATCCACTGCCGCAGGCGGGCACCATTAGCAATGCGCGTGAACAAGCCAGCGAGCAGGGTGCCGCTAACGACTGGACCGCATACGGCGGGACCACTGACGGTCAACGCTTCTCTTCACTGAATCAAATCACCAAAGAGAACGTGCAAAACCTCGAAGTGGCCTGGACTTATCACACTGGCGATTTGCGTCAGGATGCGGATGCCAGCGAATACACCTTCGAAGCCACCCCGGTGAAAGCCAACGGTATGCTGTATTTCTGTACGCCTCATAACGAAGTGCACGCACTCGATCCGGAAACCGGTGCGGTGAAGTGGAAGTACACACCAAATAAAGATCGTTCTTACCTGCAGCAGCACCAGACCTGTCGTGGTGTGAGCTATTACGAGCAAAGCCCGGTTGCTGCGCAAGATTCAGCTGCGGCTCCAGCCATCTGCCGTAAGCGTATCTTCAACGCCACCACCGATGCACAGCTGATTGCACTGGATGCCGATACCGGCAAACCTTGTGCTGATTTCGGCACTAACGGCGTGGTGGATCTGCATGCCAACATGGGCGAAGTGCGCCCACATGCGTTGATGCAAACTGCCGCGCCGCTGGTGGCCGGCAAGCTAGTGATTGTCGGTGGTTCAGTCATGGACAACGGCTTCAACAGCGGTAACCCGTCTGGCGTGATTCGTGCCTATGACGCCGAAACCGGTCGTCTGGTATGGAATTTCGATCCGTCGAATCCAGAAAATACTGCGCCAATCGCTGCGGGACAAAACTATCCGCAGGATACGCCAGTCGCCTGGGGCACGCTGAGCGCTGACCTGAAAAATGGTCTGGTGTATGTGCCGTTTGGTAACGCGTCACCGGATGAAGTGGGCATCGAACGTGATGCCAACAGCAACACGGAGAAATTCCGTGATGCACTGGTGGCGTTGGATCTGCAGACCGGTGCGTTCAAATGGCGTTATCAGAGTTCGAACCACGATCTGTGGGACCGCGATAACCCATCGCAGCCGTCATTGCTGGATATCGATTATCAGGGTCAGAAACAGCCGGTCGTCATTCTGCCGACCAAGACCGGCAACCTGTTTGTCTTGAATCGTCTGACCGGTCAGCCAGTGTATCCGGTTAATCAGGTGAAGGTTTCCACTGAAGGCGGTGTGCCGGGTGAGAAGTTTGCCGCGACGCAGCCGGTTTCGAGCCTGAACTTCATTCCAGACCCGCTGACTGAGAAATCAATGTGGGGCATCACGCCGTTTGACCAGATGTCATGCCGCATGGATTTCCGTTCGCTGCGTTATGATGGCAACCCATGGACGCCAGCCACTGAAGCCGGTTCGCTGATCTTCCCGGGTAACATTGGCGTGTTCAACTGGGGTTCTGTGGCGGTTGATCCACAGCGTCAGATGTTGATTGCCGCACCGGTGCGCCTCGCCTACAAATACAACCTGATCAAGCGTACGCCGCAGACCGAAACGCAGCGTCTGTTCACCAAAGATGGCCAGCCATACTGGAATGAAAACTTCCAGGGTGACTACGCGATTCACATTCAGCAGTTGGCGTCTGGCCTGGGTATTCCGTGTATCGCGCCGCCGTGGGGTCGTATGGTGGGCGTAGACCTGAAAACCGGGAAAACCGAGTGGTTGCGCCGCGTGGGTGTGACTAAAAACCTGAAAACCAGCTTCCTGCCGGGTCGTTTCCCAATCGGCTTCCCGATGGGCATGGTGGCACACGGTGGTCCGTTGCTGACAGCGGGTGATCTGGTGTTCCATGGCGCAACCGCGGATAACTTCTTCCGTGCTTACGACAGCACCACCGGTGAGCTGCTGTGGCAGACCGAGCTGAGCGCGGGTGCGCAGGCCACACCGTCAACCTTTATGGGTAAAGACGGTAAGCAATACGTGGTCATCGCGGCGGGTGGTCACGGTTCGCTGGGCACCCAGGCGGGTGACAGCGTGGTCGCGTTCCGTCTGAAGTAATAGAGTCATCATCAAGGGCGCACGCTGTTCACAGCTGCGCCCTTTTTTTCATTATCGTTTGGCGCGTTCTGCCTGCACCTGCTGTGCAATACGGTCGCCAATGGTTTGATCAATGTTACGCCAGTACGCAAACGCGCGTGACAGCACCGGTTCTTCCACGCCATCCAACAGATGCCCGCTAACGTTGTTCACCAGACGATCGCGTGCCGCATCATCCATCACTTTATTCACCAGCGTATTAGCCTGACCGAAGTCATCATCATCCTTACGCAGCGTGTAGGGCGCCCGCACCATGTTGCCTTGCGATTCCCAGGTGGAGTCGGTGGGATAACGATCGCCATCCGCTACCGGGCCGCCTTTGGAGTTGGGGGCATACACCGGATCGGACACGGGATTCATCCGCATCGCACCGTCTTTGCTGTAGCTGTGCACCGGGGAGTGTGGCGCATTGACCGGGATCTGTTTGTAATTCACGCCCAAACGTGCACGGTGCGCATCGGCGTAAGCAAACACACGACCGATCAGCATTTTGTCCGGGCTCAAACCAATGCCGGGTACCAGATTGTTTGGCTCAAACGCAGCTTGCTCGATCTGCGCATGGTTGTCAGTGGGATTGCGGTTTAACTGGAGTTTTCCGACTTTAATCAGCGGGTAGTCGGCATGCGGCCAGACTTTAGTGAGATCGAAGGGGTTGAAGCGATAGGTCTCGGCTTCGGCAAAGGGCATGATCTGCATGTAAAGCGTCCAGCTGGGGAACTCACCGTTTTTGATGGCGTTAAACAGATCGCGGGTGTGGTAGTCGCCATCCTGACCGGCCAACGTATCCGCGTTTTCCTGCGCCAGAAACTCCACGCCCTGATCGGTTTTGAAGTGGTATTTCACCCAAAACTTCTCACCCTGCGCGTTCACCCACATGTAGGTGTGGCTGGAGTAGCCGTTCATATGTCGCCAGCTTTTGGGAATACCGCGATCGCCCATCAACCAGGTAACCTGATGCGCCGATTCTGGCGACAGCGTCCAGAAATCCCACTGCATATCGTGGTCGCGCAGATTATTATCGGCGCGGCGCTTTTGCGATCGGATAAAGTGCTGAAACTTCATGGGATCGCGAATGAAGAACACGGGGGTATTGTTGCCCACCATGTCGTAATTGCCTTCACTGGTATAAAACTTGAGGGCAAAACCGCGCGGATCGCGCCAGGTGTCGGGGCTGCCGCGTTCCCCTGCAACGGTTGAAAAGCGCATCACCACATCGGTTTTGGTGCCGGGCTGAAATACTGCCGCTTTGGTATAACGACTGACATCGTCCGTCACTTCAAAATGGCCGAATGCGCCGCTGCCTTTGGCGTGCGGCTGGCGTTCCGGGATACGCTCACGGTTGAAGTTCGCCATCTGCTCAATCAGGTAGTGATCATGTAGCACCAGCGGACCGTCCGGCCCGACAGACAGGGAGTGTTCATCGCTGGCTACCGGAATGCCAGCATCCGTGGTGGTCGGTTTACGATCGTCACTGCTCATAATATCTCCAGCTTTTGTAAGGTTAATGCAACCCACTAAAGGTAGCAGCGCAGGCCAAACTTGCAGGCGAAGCGGGAGATGACAGGGCGTGGAGATTAATGCTTGAAGGTCATAAAAAGCTGAACCAAATTGCTGATAGCAAAGAACACCAGTATCAGCCCGCCAGCGATGTTGATGGCGATGGACAGTTTTCGAATATTGATCACCCGTGCTGAAGTCAGCAACGTGAAACAGATGATGATCAGCCACAGAGCCATAATGGTGACGTGTATGGAGGCCAGCAGCAGATAATGCAGTAAGGCATGGTCGCGCCCGGCGAATTGCGAGACCACGGTGAGATAGAGCATCACCGCTTTAGGATTGAGCACATTGGCTAGCCAGGCATCTTTAATCCCCATGCGGGCGCTGCGGTAAGAGGCGACAGGTTGGGAAATATGACGACCACGGCGCAACAGCTGTATGCCGAGCCATAGCAGATAAGCGGCCCCCGCCACGCTTAACAGATTAAAAATAATGGGGGATCGCACCAACAGGGCGCTGATCCCCAGGCCAATTAACAGCGCATGGGTATAAATACCGAATGCCGTGCCGAGGATAATTGCCGCCAGCCCGCGTGAGCCTGCCACCAGCGTATTATTAATGGCAAGAGTGAAACTCGCCCCCGGCGACAGGGCTACCGGTAAGATCGCAATAATAAAGGCCAGTATGTGCAGGTTCATGGTGGCAGCAACCGTGGAATGTTAAATAATCTTGAATACTTTTGGACGGCAAAGCAATAACCTACCTCAGCAAACCTGTTGCGGGGATCACGCAGAAACTCAATTGACATCATGATAAGGACGACAATGACCATCGCTTGCCTGCACACCGCCGCCAGCAATATCGCGCTGTTCGATCACGCGGCACACGCCCTTGAATTTCCTGCCCACGCCCTTGAATTTCCTGCCCACGCATTGAGTCATATTGTGATGCCGCATCTGCTGGCTGAAGCAGAACTCAGTGGCGGCATGACCGCAGAACAGCAGAATCGTTTAGAACAGTTATTACACAGTTTGACGCCCTGGTTCGATGCCATCGTCATAACCTGCTCAACGCTCGGCCCGGTAGCCGACAGCTTCCAGTCGCAACAACCGGGCTGTCAGGTGTATCGTGCAGACCGGATATTGGCGCACCACCTGCACCAAATGGCCGGGCCTTCACTGGTGCTATGCGCCGCCGAGTCAACCTTAGCCGCCACACAGTCGTTGTTCTGCCCGCCGACACTTCCGGTAGAAAAACAGCCACAGGTCGCGTTGATCCCGGACGCCTGGGCCGCATTCAAAGCGGGAGATCATCAACGCTATCATGCGCTCATCGCCGACGCTGTCACGCAGGGACGCGAGCAGGGCGCACACCAGGTTGCTCTGGCGCAGGTCTCAATGGCGGCAGCGGCAAACGGCATGCCTGATAACATCCGGCCGTTGACCATCCCAGTCCTGGCGTTGCAATCCGTCATCGCCAGCAACTGATTTATCACGTGGCCGTGGGCAAGGATACAGCGCCTGCCGCCGCGATTATTCCTGGACTCAAAGTCGTGCAATTCATTTGCAGGAAAAATTCATGGTTTCGCCCTTAGCCTTATTTAAAGGCTCGGTGATGTGTCACGAAAATGTCATTTAAAAGTTTAAGAACAATCTGAACGCTCAGGTCCATTATCGTGGTCAAAAATACGGCATAATTATTCGCTACGTGCTTCAGGCGTCAATAAAATTACTCACACGAAAAGAATTTTTGAGGCGAATAATGGATACGATACTGGAAAGTGTTGGACTGCGCGGAACTAATCGACCGCAAGATGTCAAACTGGTGCAAACGTTATTAAATAAAAACGGGTTCCCGCAGTTGCAAATTGATGGCATTTGCGGAAATAACACCACCAAAGCAATTATCACCTACCAAAAACATTTTTATCACCATCCCGATGGTCTGGTTTCTCCCGGTAAAAAAACCTTTAGTCAGTTATCGTCCGGTCAACGCAGCGCGCTGCCGCGTGCGCACGGTTCCACCGGCAGTAACCCGAATGGCGCACGCAAGAATCCAATGACGATGTATCCGAGTTATCAAGTACTTAAACTGATGATGCAGTATGAACAGCTACACACGTTACCTTATGATGACCACCGTTCCCACACCATCAGTAGCTGGACTGCCGGCGCCACAATTGGCTACGGGCATTGGATCAGTCGCCAGAGTGAATTTGATCAGTTCAAAGACGGTATCTCAGAGTCGGCGGCTGAAACGCTATTCTCGCAGGATTTAAAAAAATTCGTCGATGCGGTGCGTCAGTATGCCAAAGTTGCCCTGACACAAAATGAATTTGATGCGTTAGTGATGTTGGCGTTTAATATTGGTACGCGTGATAACCTGAATCATAAAGGATTATATTACTCGACGGCGTTGAAAGTGATAAATGGCGAATCGCCAGAAGATTTGGATCGAGCATGGATGCAGTTTGTTTATTCGCGCGGCGTGCGTATGAAGGGATTGGTGAATCGCAGAAAAAGTGAATTGAACGTCTATCACAAAGGAATTTATATCAAATTATGAAAAAGCTACTTGCCTTATCACTGGTCTGTTTTTCACTCCAGGCTGCGGCACAAACGCCAACAGCTAAAAAGCCGTTCTTCGACAGCAAAAGTTATCAGGTGTATTTGGATACCAGCAAATGCGTCGAGGGTGACGTGGAGTGCGATGGCATCATCTACCACTCGATTAATAAAAAGAATCATCACGAACTGACGCTTAAGGGATCGACGCTGAACATTGGTCCGTCACACGATTTCCGTGGCTACATCTTCCGCAACGGTGATTACAGCTATGTGCTGTCTCCGGCAGCAGGTGCGGGCAACGATGACAACCACGTCTGGACGCTGCAGGTTTCACAGCACCAGTCGCAGGGTGACAAGGTGCTGTTTAGCGAAAATGGCAACGTGGTTGAATAAATCAGCTTGCGGGAGTCGGCACATTCACCAGCCAGGTGCCGCTCCCTTCATCAATATGTAAGCTGTGCTGCCAGCGACCTCCTTGCTTAAGCGTCACCTGCAACTGATAGTCCCCCGGAACCAAACTCAGTCTCTTCATGCCATCCTGATCTTCCGTGCTTTGCGGTTTGCCGTTGATCTCGACCTGAGTCAGTTGTGTGGCATCCACAGCACGCAAATAGATCTGCGCGGGCGTGACGGGGGCAGCGGCTACGGCGGGTTTAAGTGACGGTGTCACATTATTGGCTGCCACTTCCACGGCGGGTTTGGTTGGCGTGACCGCCGCGGGGGGAGGACTATGGCTTGTCAAGCCGTGCACCGCGAGCAAGGTAACGAGTCCCGCTGCGGCTATGCCGCCGCCAATCCACAGTGGTCGCCGTTTGCGCCCTGTTGTGATAGCCGGTTGAGGCATCACCTTCTCCGGTATCACCAATGCAGGCAGCGAGGTGGCGTCACTCGCAGGTGTCAGTTCCGGTTCTGGCGCGTCACACTGAACTTCACGGTCATTTTCCACCAACCGATCGCGCAGAACCACAATCGACTGCGGACGTTGTTCCGGTTCGCAGGCCAACATCTGGTCGATGGTACGCAACAAGCCGTGTGAATAGCCGGCCAGCTCCCGTTCTGCCAGCGGCTGATAGCTGTCACTGAGTGAACGCACCACGCTCACCGGCGGCGCCTCGCCGCAAATCAACGTATGCAGCACCGCGCCCAGCGCATAGATATCGGTCCACGGCCCCTGATCGCCATCGCGTCCTTCGCTGTACTGCTCAATGGGCGCGTAACCCGGTTTCAGCATGATTTCGGTTTTATCGGTAAGGTGTCCGATGGTTTTGCAGGCCGAGCCGAAATCCAGCAGTACCGGCGATCCATCCTGCTGTAGCAGGATATTGTCCGGCGCAATATCGCGATGCAGATAGTCATGATCGTGCAGGGTTTTCAATGCGCTGAGCAGCGGTGGCAGCATGGCGCGAATTTCCGCTTCGCTGCACGGGGTAAAATCGCGCAGGTAGCGGCTTTTCAAGGTTTCTCCTTGATAAAACTGCGTCACCATATAGGCGGTATCATTGGCCTGCCAGAAGCGCAGCACGTGCAGCAGGTGGGGATGGTTGAAACGGCCCAGCGTTTTGGCTTCCTGCACAAAGCTTTGCAGCCCGGCCTGGTAGAGACGCATGAATCGCTCGCTGCGCAACAGCAGGTGATGATCTTCATCGCGCAACGCGATTGATGCAGGCATAAACTCTTTGATGGCAACCGTACGATCCAATTCGCTGTCCCAGGCGCGATAGACAATGCCAAAGCCCCCTTCACCAATGACTTGTTGAATCTCATACTCGTTGAAGCGGTAGCCCACCGGCAGCGCCTGCGACACGGTTTTGTTGTGGGTTTCACTCATCATCTGCCTCCACGCTAAATAACAGCTGGAACGCATCATGCTGATAATCAACGTGCAGCTGTCGTGGTGAACTCGCGGCAGGCTCACTCAACAACTGGCAACTGATTTGCGGCAGCAGCGTTTGCGACAGCACCGCGTCCACCATACGACCACCGGATTCTCCTTCCGTACAGCGCTGCATAATCTGATGCGCCACCGCTGGCGTAAACCCGGCGCGGATAGCGTGCCGTTCTTGCAGCCGCTGCTGAATCTTCGCCAGGCGCAGATCGATAATGCGAATCAGCATGGCATCGCTCAGTGGCTTGTAGGGGATTACCGATAAACGGCCTAATAGCGCGGCAGGGAAGACTTCGCGCAGTGGCGCGCGCAGCAGGCTATTCAGGGCCTCGGTATCTGGCTGCATGTCAGTATCCGAACAGGCGTGCGCCAGCTCATCACTGCCAATATTCGAGGTCAAAATCATCACTGTATTGCGGAAGTCGATGCGCCGACCCTCGCCATCCTCCATCCAGCCTTTATCGAAGACCTGGAAAAAGATTTCGTGCACGTCCGGGTGGGCTTTTTCTATCTCATCCAGCAGCACCACGCTGTAAGGACGGCGTCGCACCGCTTCGGTGAGCACACCGCCTTCGCCATAGCCGACATAGCCCGGCGGGGCTCCTTTCAGGGTTGAAACGCTGTGCGCTTCCTGGAATTCACTCATATTGATGGTAATCAGGTTTTGTTCGCCACCGTACAAGGTCTCGGCCAGCGCCAGCGCCGTCTCGGTTTTCCCGGTACCCGACGGGCCACACAGCATAAACACCCCAATCGGCTTGCCAGGATCGTCGAGTCCGGCACGTGACGTCTGGATGCGCTGGGCGATGGCATTGAGCGCAGGTTGCTGGCCAATGACCCGCTGCGCCAGTGTATCGGCAAGGTTCAGCACGGCATCGCGTTCACTTTGTAGCATGCGGCCGAGGGGGATTCCGGTCCAGTCTGCGACCACGCTGGCCACCACGCTGCTGTCGACGGCCGGGAAGGTCAGTGGCGTATCACCTTGCAGGTCGTCCAGCTGCTGTTGCACCGCCTGATAGCGCGCGGTGCGTTCGCTATCCTGATCGACCAGCAGTTCAGCGCGCAGCGCGCCCAACTGCTGGGTCAGTGCCAGTGCCTGCTGCCAGCGCAGATCTAACTGCTGCTCTTCGTCTTGCAAGGTCGCCTGCTTTTGTTGTGCTTTGGCGATGCGTGCAGCCGCGGAATCAAAACCGAGCCGTGATTCACGTTCGGCAATGTCGATTTCCAGTTGCAGTGCCGCCAATTGTTGACGACAAAAAGCCAGCTGCGGCGGTTGATGGTGCAGACTCACCGCCACGCGGGCGCAGGCGGTATCCAGTAAAGCGATGGCTTTATCGGGTAACTGTCGGGCAGGAATATAGCGTTGTGATAGACGGACTGCGCTCTGCAACGCTTCATCCAATAACAGCACCTGATGATGTTGCGACAGCGGCTGAGCCAGATGGCGCAGCATCAGAATGGCGGTGTGTTCGTCCGGTTCTGCCACCTGTACCGGCTGAAAACGGCGTGTCAGCGCCGGATCTTTCTCAATGTACTTTTTGTACTCCGCCCAGGTGGTGGCTCCCACGGTGCGAAGTTGCCCGCGCGCAAGGGCGGGTTTCAACAAGTTAGCGGCATCGCCCGTGCCTTGCTGACCGCCAGCACCGACCAGCGTATGAATTTCATCAATAAACAACACAATCGGTTGTGGGCTGGACTGGACCTGATTGATCACCGACTGCAGGCGAGCCTCAAATTCCCCTTTCACTGAGGCACCGGCTTGCAGCAGGCCGATATCCAATAGCCACAGTTGCACCTGTTGCAACGGCGGTGGCACTTTGCCGCTGGCGATACACTGCGCCAGACCTTCCGCCAGCGCGGTTTTCCCTACACCGGCTTCGCCGGTCAGCAGCGGATTGTTCTGGCGACGGCGCAACAGAATATCGATCATCTGACGAATTTCGTCATCACGGCCAACCACCGGGTCGATATTGCCGGCACGTGCTTCGGCGGTGAGATCACGACCATACTTTGCCAGGACATTTTCATCGGAGGCGGGAAGTGACGTAGTTTGAGTGACGTTGTCACTTTTCGCTGATGGCTGTTCATCACTCAACTCAACATAGTCACCAAACGACTCCAGCAGACGATCGGCACTGATATGCGCAAATTCGCCGGAGATGGCTAACACAACATGACGCAGAGCCACCGTTTTCAACAGGGCGAGCAACAGGTGGCCGCCGCGAATCTGTGTTTCACCCACGCTCAGCGAGCAGTAAATCCAGGCGCGTTCCACGGCATTATCAATATGCTCAGCGAGATCGGCCACGGCACTGGCACCACGCGGCAGGCGATCTAAGGCGCTGACTAAGTCACTGCTGAGTTGTGCGTCATCCAATTCAAAGCGCCGCGCAATCTGTTGCAGGTCACTGTTAGGTTGCTGCCAGAGTTGATGCAGCCAATGCACCAGTTCGACATACGGATTACCGCGCAACTTACAAAATGCGGTGGCGCTTTCCAGCGAGGTAAACAGGGTGCGATTCAGTTTGCTAAACAGAACGTTGCGGCGAATATCTGACATGGTGTTCCCTTATTAACGCGAATGTTTCCAACGTCGCTGATAAAGAGCGACGCTAATGGTTTGGGCGATAAAGGCTGATGGGTGCGCAATGAAACGTCTCTGACATCAATGCGGGGTAGCCGGTTGGTAAATCAAATCATCACGGTGGCGTTTGACCGGCTGCTCGCCAAGCCAGCTGGTATAGCCGAGAGGTTGCTGACCACCGAGCACCACGCCCGCCACATCTTCCTCATGCAGTTCCAGCTGCACCTCCCAGTTGTACTCAATGCCAAGGTATTGCCGCAGCCAGTCCACCACCTGCTGCGCATGGCGGGCACGAGGGAGCAATAGCTGATAATCCTTCAGGCGCAGCGGGCCAAAACGCAGGCGAAACTTGTGCTGAATGTCGCGCACGGCTCCGCCGAGAAAAGCGGTTTCCCCGAGGCGCGGCGCATGCTTTCCGGCGCGCAGCTGTGCCTGTTCCCGCACACCGATCTGCATCCACTGCGGAATGTTGTTTTGGATGGCAACAGGCACCTGAAAGTACCAGCTCAGGCTGCGCGTCAGGCCTTCACCATCGTGTGTTTGCCGGGTGAAATGCCCAGCGAGTGCATAACGAGCGTGCTCATTCAGGCTGCCACGCTGCTGTTGCAGTGCGGGTTGGCCAACGCCAGTGAGGCAGGAGAGGTAATGGTTGAACTGATGATGGTCAGGACGATCGAGGGCAATCGCGGGCTGGGCATCTGCCCACGCACGGTAAAACAGTAAAATCAGCCGGTGGTGAAACAGATTGCAGAAATCCACCATGCTGCGGTCGCCAAAATGCGTGACGCGCTCGTGCGCATATTCGGTGAGGTGCAGCGGCAGCGGACCATTGGGGCCAAACAGGCCAAAACTCCAGATATCCACTTGATGCGTTTCGTCTTCGCTACGTTGGCGAATCCCCGCCAGGGTAGCGGGCGCAAAGGCCAGCGACGGTGACTGGCCCAAACGCAAGGGCTCGTCACGTGGCAGTGGGGCCCGTCCGAGTGACCAGGCGTGACCGGCCTGCGCATCGAGGCGGCGCAATAGCTGAAAGAGATCGTGCTGGAAGGGCGCAGCACAGCGTTTTGCCCAGAAATCATCCGGCAGGCGACAGGCAATGCGCCAGCCGTTGTGCAGCGCGGTCACAGCAGTGACCTCTTACCCATTTGCGGCGGCCAGTAGCCCACTTCACCACGCTGGCTGCTGTTGAGCGTCAGTTCAGTAAAAGTGTTGATGGCGACCATGCGGCTGAACAGCATGGCGAGCACGCTGCCCAGCATCCACGGGCTGGCACCACCAAACGCTTGCTCGTCTATCGTGAGGGTGATGGCGATACCGCGTGCAAACACAATCGGTCCTGGTTCGGGCACTCGACGAAACACCGGACGCAGTTCGCAGTGACGCACCCCTTCAATCTGGCGAGCCGTTGCCGCTTCCGCGGTATTGGCATACAGCGACAACAGCTGACGCAGAGAAGCCGCGCCCTGATCGCCTTCGCTCTCCATCAGACTCAGGTAATTAAGCTGCAGCTGGCTGATCAGTCGCCAGGCCGTTGCGCCCGCAGCGAGTGCCGGCCGGGGGGCACTCGGCCCCTTACGCAGATGAATGCCTAAAACGGGCGCAGAGGTTGGTAAGGTGAATTGCTCCATGCCTTGCTGTTTAAGCAGCAAAGGCAAGTCGCGATTGGTGCACAACACGTCGGCCATCACGTATTGCACCGCGTCAGACCACGGCGACTGATGCTCATCCACCAGGGTAACAAACAGCTCGGAACCACTGTAGCCGGTGCGCGTGCCGTAGACTTTTGCCTGGTCGGACAGCGTACGCTGCTCACGTCGTTGTGAGAAGTAGGCGCCATAATTGCCATGATCGCTGCCGAAGCTGTGCCAGAACGGACGAAATATCTGCTCTTCATGCAGTGCCTGACCGCTGCCGTACAGGCGGCTGACGCTGAAGATCTCGTAATCGAGCGGGTTGGTATTATCCACCACCAGATGATAATCGTTACGTCCCTCTGTCAGCTGAATGCGCTCGGCCACGCGGGGGAACAGGTTGATGGCCGGTGTGCAGTGCATGGCCAGATGCGTGACATCCACCAGGCTTTCGAGGTCATCATCGGCTTTATCCAGCAGCAGCACGATTTCCATTTCAGTGGCGCCACGCAGCTGTTTCACCAGGGGTTGCAAACCGCCAGTGCGGAAAAACAGGAATCGTGCCGGAAAAGCAAAATACTCCTGCAATAAACGATACCCGGTGAAATTGCGTTGATCGTCGGGCAACAGGGCTTCTTCGTTAGCGAAACCTTGTTGCTGTAGGGCGTCAGCGTCCAGTAATAGATGCTGTGCATTATCGAGACTGCGATACAGCACGCCGACGCAATGCGCCATCAACAATTCCATCAATGCGCTGGCAGGCAAGTCTGCGCCGCTAAGATGAAAGCGGATATCGGTCATCTCTAGTTGATGCAGTGGGATATTGCCGGTGGTTTGCAAGCGGATGCGTAACGCGCGCACTGCACCGCGCTGTGTGAGACTGGCGGCCGAGATCGGCAGATTAGCGGGCAAACCGCCCAATGAAACCTCACGTAGCTGCAACGGTAAAAGCGTAACGTCATGAGCGGTACGGTATTTGCAGCTGACGCCTTTGCTTTTCATCGCCTGATTTTCGATCAGCGAACCGCGAGGAATGGAGAATCCGCTGCTGATTTTGCCTTTCATGTGGTCTGGCTGAAATTCGACAATCGCCATTGACGGCGTCGGCGCAAGGTAATTGGGGTAGATCATCTCCAGCAATTGTTCAGTGAACCGCGGAAATTCAGCGTCCATCTTGAGCTGCACGCGTGAAGTGAGGAAAGCGAATCCCTCCATTAAACGTTCGATATACGGGTCGGCGACGTCGATCCCCTGCATACCCAGGCGGCCAGCCACTTTGGGGTAACGATCGGCGAATTCCGCGCCCATCTCACGCAGGTAACTCAGTTCGCGATTGTAGTAGTCGAGCAGTTGAGGATTCATGCGTCGGCGTCCTTCAGGTCAAAACGGCTGTGCTCCAGATCAAGCTCGGTACGAAACACAAACGCCAGCGGCCAGGGAATACACCACAGATTGCCGCTGATTTCGATGGAAAGGGTGTTGTGGTTGTTCAGCGCGTTGACATCGGTTAGGCAGCGGATGTGCAGGTCATGCGGAATGATACGCGGCTCGAACTGCAACATCGCGCGTCGCAGCGCCGTGCGCACGTCATCCCACTCAATCTCCGACATACGTTTGCCCGCCAGCGGAGTCAGACCAAAGTTGATAACCGACATCTGTGCGTCAGGCCACGGCTTTAAATCGTGCTGGCTTTCGTTGTTGATGCAGTTAAACAACCATTGCAAGTCACGCAGAACCTGAGAGCGCAACGCCTGGTGACTGATCGACTGGCGGCCCAGTTCGACGCGCTGCTGGTCAGGATGATCGTCAGTCAAACGGTCCAATAAACTGGGACGCATCTCATCACGAGCCGTGATGCGCTGCTGGGTGCGCGCCTGCCAACCGTTGAAACTGTCGGGATGGGGTTTCATTCAGGCTCCTTAATATCTGGATGCGATTAAATGGCGCGCCCTCTAGTGCTTGCCATTTAAGCGTCAGGTGATCACGCAGTCTGGTGTGGTTTAGCTGTCGGGTTGCGTGGGATCGCGCTGTTGCAGATTTAGCGCATCGACGCGGTGCCAGTTGAGCTGGCTGGCGCTGGCGCCAATCTGCCAGCGATGCAACGCATCAGCCATTAACTGGGCATTGAGGTTGTCATCACGGGTTTGCGCTTCGCTGGCTTTTACCAGCACATCGCCGTGAAAACGCCAGGCAAGATGTTCGGCATCCCAGGGCAGTAATAACCAACTCTGTGCATTCACGCCGCTGGCGAGGATCAAACGCTGATTGTTGGCTGCCACCACCTGTGCATCCTGGGCACCCACGGGCAGGTCGATCAGCGGATAGCCTTGCAGGAACCAGAGTGCCGTGGCGGCGTCACCTTGATGCAAGGTACCGGCGCCACTGATCCAGCCGTCCTTGTCACACAGCGGATGCGCATCAAAGGTAAAGCGCGCATCGCCCGACGCAGGCCAGTAAGTGCGCATCTGGCACCGATCATTCACACGAAAACGCTGCCACGGGGTGGTGTCGGCCTGCGCGACCACGACGGGCGGTTTTGGCGGGATCCGCCAGTTCTCTTTCGCCGTGACATCGCCTTCGCGCAGCGCTTTGCCGCTGCTGTCGATCAGCGTCCAGTGCAGCGTGTCGAGGCTGCGGCACTGACGTTTCAGCAACTGGCCGACCTGCGGCACAAAGGTTTCCAGGGCATCCGGTTTTAACTCGCCTTGCGGTTCGAAATGCAGGGCCACGCTGTCGTCACACCAGCTTTTGACGCGCCCATCCACCACGTTATCCAGCCAGGCACTGAGACGCAGCGTGGGTGACCAAACGATGCGCACGCTTTTGGCCTCGCTCGCTACAGGCAACAGCAGCAGCGATAGCAATACTGCGGAAGCAGTTTTCATCGCCTTCTCCTCAGTCGCGCTGCGACAACAAAATTCGCTGCGCATCGCCCAGCGAACTCAGCAGCGTGGATTCTTGTGGATCGCCCATCCATACCGCCATGGCGCTAAAGTTGTCACCGTTGTCCTCTGGCTTCATACGCTGCAACAGGGCCAGCCACTCCTGGGGATGGCTCACCATGCGCAAGGTTTGCTCCAGATCACTGACCTCCATCTCGTGCCAGAAGCCGTCGGTGCAGAGCAAAAAGACATCGCCATCTTCCAGCGCCAGTACGTCGCTGTAGCTGGCTTCACGCTCCTCTTTCATGCCCAGCGCGTAATAGAGCAAATTCTGATTAATCGCCTCGCTGGGATAACCCGCATCCTGCATGCGCTGCGCCAGACTGTGATCGCGCGTCATTTCCAGTAGATAACCGCGTCGAAAGTGGTACAGGCGGCTGTCTCCGGCATGCGCCCAGTAGGCGAGCTGGTAATCACGATCGATAAACAAACTCACCAGCGTTGTGCCCATGTTTTTTAACGCATCGTGGCTGTGCTGCTGTTGTTTAATCGCCTGGTTCGCGGAGGCGATATAGCCACGGATACGCTGTGCATCCAGATGGTTGTCACCGTCAAACTGGGTGATGATGGTGTCGCACGCCAGACGAGCGGCGGTGTCACCGCCGTTTTCGCCCGCTATGCCGTCGCACATCACGAAGCAGGCAGCGCGAGCGCCCAGTGCATTCGCCAGTCGGTCCTGATTGGTGCTGCGTTTGCCCTGATGGCTGATGGACGCGAACGTTATATTCATCATTTATCCGTTTTTTGCGTTTGCAGGTCTTTGTAATGATTCACTTCGACGTCGTAAGCGTGCAGGAAGGCTTCGCCAAACAAGGTATGAAAATCGTCATCAATTTCACTGGCGATGGTTTGATAACGTTTCACAAACGCATCCCAACGCGCAGCCTTACGCGAGGCGGAGAACAGATGGCGGCTACTCTCTTCCTGCTGCAAATTGTCAGGATTAAAGGATTGCAGCATGGCGGTGATAATGGCGCGGATACCGGCAATCATGCCGAGCTGGTGCGCCTGTAAGTCGACCAGCGCATCGCGTACCGCTTTTTCGGGTTCCATAAAACCGGGCATCTGGCTGCTAAACATCTGCACCAGCACGCTTTTACCCGAAGGCAGCAGCTTAAACGGGTTATTCGCCTGTTCGAGGATCATGGTCATTTCGGCATTCACGCCACGTTTAAGCATGGTGCGCGATGACAGCAGCGCGACGGTGCCTTGCGAAAACAGACTCAGCAACTGACCTAGCAGGTGCATCTGCTCTTTGTCGAGATGGGGCTGGCTATCGAGGTCGGCGAGATCGGCCCCTTCAAGAAACGCCTGTAAAAGTTCTGACTCCACGCCTGGCGTGTTTGCAGCACGTCGTTGCGCGGCGGTTTTGTAACTCACCGGGTCAATCCCCATACGGCCGCTGGCACGGCGTGCATTGGAGTGCTCAGGGTTGGCCTGCTGCACGCGAGGTGTTGGCGTCGGTGTGGGTTCAGATAGCCGTATTTCTGACAATGGCGATGCCGGTGAGGGCGCTGCTTGTGACGATAACGATGACGAAGAGGATGAGGGTAATGATGATGGTGCTGGTACGGGTGTTAACGGCGCCGATGTCGGCACCGCAGCGGCGGATGACGTGTGCTGTGCAGCAAGCGCTGACGCGGCTTCTGGTTGAAACAGGTCAGGCGGCGTTAAGGGTTGCGCCTGGCCGTTCAGCAGACCAAAAGGATCGCTGTCATCAGGTTGCGCGCTGCCGCTGCTGCCAAACAGCGCCAGCGGATCGAGTTCGGTTTGCGGCTGCGGGTGCGCCATTCGCGGCTGATCGCGCAGCGTAGTGGGCGTTGCATCCTGCAAAATGGTGGGCTGCTGGAACAGGTCGCTGCCGGTAAACAGACGAGCCGGGTCGTTTTCGCGAACGCCAAGCTCGGTCAGGTCCGTATGCTGTGATTCCTGACTTAAAGGATCAATCGGATTGAGCGCTTTAGCCGCAGGTTGGGTCAGCGGATGCTGCGCATCGGGCGCGGCAGGGGCCACTTTGGGCGTGGCAAAATCACGCGATAAACTGTCCCAGATCTCACCGGGCACGTTCGCATCAGGGCTGTGCGGTACGGTTTTCGCCTGAGCCGAGGAGGGCATTGAGACGCGCGGTGCCGGCATTTGCCCATCAATCTCACTGACTTCCAGCGTGTAGTCGCCAATGCCGAGCAGATCGCCGCTTTGTAATTCCACCTGACGACCGTGCTCCAGCGGAATGCCGTTGAAATCGACGTTGATCACGTTACCGCGATTGGTGATGCGGCATTCGCCTTCGGCAGAGGTGTGGACCAGCAGTTGCAGTCGCGAAATGGTGCGACTGTCGTCGGGCAGGATAAAGTTGTTGTCTTCACTGCGGCCAATGGTGCCGCCTGGCGGGTAGAAATCAACGCTGGTCAGCGGAGGCTGTACGCCGTTTTTACTCTCAACAAGGGTGAATCGCATAGGCATTACCTGCAAAAAGTGCATGCGAGGGCGCCCGAGAGGACGCCCCAACAAACCGATCGGAATCGATTAAGACGCGGTGTTGGTTTTGATATTCCAGCCGAAAGTGGTATCCGCACCCGCTGAACCGTCTTCCGATTGCTGGGTGTAGATATCTTCGACCTGTGCCGCCTGGAACGAATACTCGATCCCGACAGTGTCATCATCACGAGAACCGGTGAACTGCACACTGGTCACCAGCACTTCGGTCAGGTTGATTTTGTTGTAAATAATCTGTGAGCCACCGGCTTTAGTGACGTGGAACTCCAGCGTTGGGATGTGCTTACCGTTGGAGCAGTACAACATCAGCGTTGGTGTGGCTTTGTCGATACGAGCATGCACGTGCAGGTCCTGATAATTGACTTTACCGGCACCGCCGCCGCCGCCCACGCTCATGTTATTCGGCTGATTCGCCCCCCAGTTGAAAGAAAGAATGTCGATCCAGCCGGTGTGAGCTGAGTCTTTAGATTCGCCTTCCACGCCTTCCGGCTTCAGATACATTGCGATGGTCATGCTGATAACACTCCTTAGTAATGAACAAGCAAAAAATGGGCGAAAATCTGCGCCCAGAGGGTTTTATCCTTGCTGCTGTTTCAGCGAAGGGAGTTTCGACACCAGACGGAGAGAAACCGTCAGGCCTTCAAGCTGGTAGTGCGGACGCAGGAAGAACTTCGCGGCGTAATAACCGGGGTTGTCTTCTTGCTCCTCAACGGTGACGCGCGCATCGGCCAGCGGCTTGCGGGCTTTGGTTTCCTGCGTGGAGTTGACCGGATCGCCATCGACGTAGCGGATGATCCAGGCGTTGAGCCAGCGCTCCATATCGGCGCGCTCCTGGAACGAGCCGATCTTGTCGCGCACGATGCATTTCAGGTAGTGGGCGAAGCGGCAGCAAGCGAACAGATAGGGCAGACGGGCCGCGAGTTGGGCATTGGCGGCGGCATCGGCATCATAGTAATCCTCTGGTTTTTGTAGAGACTGCGCGCCGATAAAGGCGGCAAAGTCAGAGTTCTTACGGTGCACCAGTGGGATAAAGCCGTTTTTCGCCAGTTCAGCTTCACGACGATCGCTGATGGCGATTTCGGTAGGGCATTTCATGTCCACGCCGCCGTCATCGGTCGGGAACACGTGGCACGGCAGATTTTCCACCGAACCACCGGATTCCACGCCGCGAATCGACGTGCTCCAGCCAAACTGTTTGAAGGAGCGGTTGATGTTGGCCGCCATGGCGTAAGCGGCGTTGGCCCAGGTGTAATTTTTATGGGTGGCGCCTTCAGTATCTTCGGTGAAATCAAAGCTATCGACCGGGTTCGTGCGGACACCGTAGGGCAAACGTGCGAGGAAGCGCGGCATCACCAGACCCAGATAGCGGGTGTCTTCACTCTCGCGCAGCGTGCGCCATGCCGCGTATTCGGTGTTTGTGAAGATTTTGGTGAGATCGCGCGGGTTAGCCAGCTCCTGCCAGGACTCCATCTGCAGTGCGCTGGGGGCCGCGCCAGTGATCACCGGACAGTGCGCAGCGGCACCGATTTTCGCCAGTTCGCCCAGCAGCTCAACATCCGGCGGGCTGTGGTCAAAGTAGTAATCGCCGACCAGGCAGCCGTAGGGCTCGCCACCAAACTGGCCATACTCTTCTTCGTAGATTTTCTTGAACAGCGGGCTCTGATCCCAGCCCACGCCTTTGTAGCGTTTCAGCGTGCGGCTCAGCTCTTTTTTGCTGATGTTCATCACGCGGATTTTCAGCATCTCGTCGGTTTCGGTGTTGTTCACCAGATAGTGCAGGCCGCGCCAGGCGCCTTCGAGCTGCTGAAAACTCTCGTGATGCATGATGGCGTTAACCTGCTGCGACAGTTTGGCGTCAATTTCAGCGATCAGCGCCTGAATCGTGCGGTAAGCATCGTCTGATACCGGCAGGGTGTTTTCCAGTGCCTGCGCGGCAAGTGTTTGCACCGCCTGTGAAATGGCGTCACGCGCCTGATCGTTGTTCGGGCGAAACTCTTTATTCAGCAGTGCGCTGAAGTCGCTCTGCGTGACGGTTTCCGTCTGCAGGCGTGCGGTTTGCGAGGCAGCATTACTCATCGTGTTTCTCCGTTTCGCTTTCATCGTTCGAGGCGGTCGCCGGTTTAGGGGCAGCGGCCAGCGTTTTCAGTAAGGTCGGGTTTTTCAGCACTTCGGCAATCAGCGCTTCAGCTCCGTTTTTGCCATCCATATAGGAGAGCAGATTGGAGAGTTGTGTACGGGCTTCCAGCAGCTCATTGAGGGGATCGACACGGCGCACAATCGCATCGGGCAGAAAATCTTCCATGCTGTTGAAGGTGAGATCGACACCGACCTTGCCTTCGCCGGTCAGGGTGTTCTCCACGTGATACGCAAGATGGGGCTTTAGCGCTTTCATGCGCTCATCGAAGTTATCGATATCCACTTCGAGGAACTTACGCTCGGCGATCTCCGGCTGATCTTCTGTGGGTTGCCCCACCAGATCGGCCATGACGCCCATCACGAAAGGCAGTTGCACCTTGCGTTCAGAGCCATAAATCTCCACGTCATACTCAATCTGCACGCGTGGCGCACGGTTACGCGAGATGAACTTCTGTCCACTGCGGGCGCGTTTAATGGTGGGGAAGTTAGCCATAGTGTTCTCCATGAGTGATGTGCCTGAGGTCAGGCGTTTATTCGCCCGCACGGCCAAACAGGCCCTGCAGTTGGGTGACGGCGTCGGGCGCCAGGTCACGAATAATGTCGAGGAAATCGAGTTGAATCAGACGCTGCACGCGTTCGAGCATGATCGGCGCCGGATGGCTCGGTTCGTGTTGCTGAAAGTAGAGGCGGATTTTTTCCAGCATCAGCTCAGCATCAGCGCGAGACTCGATCTGAACCTGCTGCCAGCTCAGCGGCGGTGAGCCAACGGAAGAGAGCGATGGCAGCGGCGTTGCCACCGTCTCTGTGATAGCCGGTTCTGCTGCGTCAATGGGGGACACTTGTGTGGGCAGAAGGGGCAACAGCAACCCCAGTGCCTTTTCTGTCGTCGCCAGATCGGGCCTGTCCGCCGCCTCCAGATGCTGTTCCAGCGACTGGCGCAGCAGTGTGAATTGCTGACACAGCGTGCGGATGGCCTCTGCGTTGGCGAAGTCAGGGTGTTGCATGGCTTCACGTAAGCGCGCAAGTCCGCCGGGGAAATCCGCTATTTCGCTCTTGCTGCCGTCGAGCAGAGCGATGGCATCGCGCAGCGTAAGTTCACCGGTGGCACTTTTCAGCAACCAGCTGTTGCGCATTGCCCGGCATAAGCCCGATCGCGAACCGAGGGCGGCCAGTGCGCTAACGCGCATCAGCAGATCCGGCTCGCCGTCAAACTCCAGTGCAGGATGCAGTGTGGGCCAGTAGCGTGCGATGGCTTCACTGAGCAACGTCATCCCGGCCGCACAGCCCGATAACCCCTGAGTGTGCGTCCTGGCTTCAGTGAGAATCAGCAGCAAGCGGATATCACGCGTGCGGTTCAACAGCTGTTCGGCCTGCTGTGCCACCAATTGCCAGTCGGGTGGCTCGGCCGGAATGATGGTGTTGCCAAACTGCTGTTCCGTTTTGCCACTGCGCGCCTGTTCCAGTGCCATAAATGCGGCATCGTATTCGAGGTCATCGCCGCAGGGCGCATCGTCACGCAGCGGGGTAAGAAGGGCGTCGATATTCATCTATTCACCGTTAAGACGGGCCAAACAACGGCGGTTCGCCGCGGCTGGCATGGGGTGGATTGAACAAACGCAAGAACAGCTGAGTGGTGAAGTTGCCGCTGTGCGAATGGCTGTAAAAGGCGCTGCCGTCACTCTGGTTACTCCACCAGAAACTGCTGTACTGGGCGGGATCAAAGTAGTGCACCACCTGCGGCCAGTTGAGATTGCAGGGCGTATCCTGATAACCGATCACATCAAATACATCCGACTGCGGCGGCCGCGCTAGCTGTGGCGGCAGTGCGTTCAGCGCATTATCGAATTGATCACCGCTGTAGCGATTTTGCACCGCCAGCGTCAGGGTTTTGCCGAGCTGGTGATACCAGTCACCGGCGGTGTGCAACTGCATGGCGTGCCAGTCAACGGGGTCCACTAACTGCATCGCGCACAAGGGATATTGCCGACCTACGCGATCGCGCGTCGGCAAGAGACACCCCATCTGGATCATCGGCACACCCAGGGTCGCGGGAATGATGAAATTCCACACCGGTGCACGCCCCCCGGCAGGCTGTTGCGCCAGACGCGGCAGGCTACTTTGAAACCATTGCGCCCAGCTATTCACCAGCCGTGTGGGCAGACGACGGCGCATGAAGTCACCGCTGCCCGGCAGTTTGCCGTACCAACCCAAGGGTGAAGTTTTGTTATTCATGGGCAGCTAAACCCCGGCAGTTGCAGCGGATTGCGCACGCTGTTTGGCGTGTAAGCCAATACCACCTGATGGCCACCCAACGAGAAGGTGGCGCGTTGGCTCTGGCCACTGGCCGGACTCAAACTGGCTTTGTCGAACAGGCGATTCAGCGCCCACGGGCCACTGGTGTTGAGCGTATTGGTGGTGCCGTCGGTCAGGCCTATCTGCATGCGTACCTGCTGGGTGTTGCCGCTGCCCGGCCAGTTCACCACCTGCGGCGTCTGCGGACCGTGGCTGTAGCGTAGGATCTGTCCATCCACATCCAGCGTCAGGTTCAGAATGCTGTTATCCATGCCGATGGGGGTGATCGTCAGGCGATAGGTCGGCGTGGTTGAACCGTTGGCAAACAGCGCTTCGCGGATCGCCTGTGCTTGCTGGAAGGGGCGCAGCAGGCTGGTGCCGCCGGGTAACGTTTTGCCATCGACGCCGGGGGCATAGCGCCAGTTGCTGTGGGTGGTATCCACTTTGCTGGCGAGATTGTCGCGGAAGAAGCTGTCCATCAGCCCGGTGCCGGGTGCGAACATGCGCGCCAGATCGTCGGGTGTGACATCGGTGCCCGACGTGCGATTGAACGGATAGCGCCCGGCAATGGCACTGCGGCAAAAGCTACCCACTTCCACCCCGACACGTTTCTGCATATTGCTCATATCGCGCTTTTGCGTGTCACTGCTGGCGCCCACGGCTAACTCCAGCAGCAGCGTGCGGAAGGGTTCAGGTTGACGCCCGGCATCGGCCTGCATGCGGGAGATAATGCTGCTGTCCGGCGGCGACATGCCGCTGTTGCTGGCGTCCTGCACGGCGGTGAGATAACTGTAAAGATCGTCGATGTCCTTCAGCTGTGCATCAAACGGGATGTTGCTCTGTTTAGGATCGCTGACCTGTGCTTGCTCAATGATGCTGGCGAAGTGCGCCATCACCCGCTGCTCCGGAGCCTCAATATTGCCGCTCTGTGCCGCCTTACGTGCACGGAACAGCGCCTGCAAGGTGGCCGTCGCGTTGTTATTGACGTAATGCGTGCTGCGTTCCAGCAGTGATGGCTGATCCTGTTTGGCTTTCTCATCCTCGGGCGGCGTCAGTGTCAGATTGCGGCTGAGATTGATGATCAGCTGGCGCAGTGGCGAGGTGCGTCCGGACAGCAAACGCGCCATATTGATGCGAGCGTCGAGGCTATTGATTGGCTGGAGCTGAATGTCTTGCAGCAGCGCATCCCATTGACGCATGTAGTCGTCGAGGTAAAGGCGGCGCACCGTCTCTTCCAGTGTGCTCTGCTCGTCGGCAGTTTCGCGGCGGGTGAGTACCCAACGATCTTCCTGCAGTAAACTGGCTGCCACGTTTTTAATGTTGCTGTTAAACGGTCCCCAGTATCCGGCGGGCGTGAAGAAGCCAGGAATGGCTTCGGTTAACGGTTTACCGCTTTTACGGCTGAACACCAGTTCGGTTTGGGCTCCGCTCAGATTGACCACGCTAACACCCGGCGTGATACGTGGCATCAGCAGGCGTTTGAGGCGTCCATAGACGCGCGTTGATAGCGGTGAACGGCTGATCATCTCGATCTGACGCACCACCAGTGGCTCATCGCGCTCAAACGGTGAAGCGTTGATTTTGTCGTCGAGCAGTTGACCCAGGTGATAATCCAGCGCCTTTAACTGCGCCTGTGGAGCATTAGCGCCCTGAGTGCGTTGTACGTTAAGCATCACCCAGGCGTGCAGGAATTTGCCATCATAGTGCTGCGGCAGATAGAGCATTTGATAGGCTTTCAGCGCTTCGTAGCTGTAATCGACATCGCTGCCGTTATCACTGCGCAGCCAGTCGGTGATATTGCGGGCAATCACTGGCAACAGCATCTGCTCCAGCGCTCGCTGATACAGTGAGTCGGAGGCGGTGGAGACTTCTTCGCCGCGATACAATCCAGCGCGCCAGCTGAGCGGCGGCTGTTGCAGGTCTGTGAGCTTGTCGCTGTTGGGCAGGCCCGCCAGGCTGTTGAGGAACGGCAGCTGCGAGAAGAGGTTCTCACCGTTGAGCGGCGACAGCGCCTTACTCTGCTTCTCAATATCCGGCACACGCTGCTGTACTTCCGCCAGGTAGCCTTTATTGTGGTGATAGCTGGTAAACCAGACAATCAACGCCAGCAACAGCAGCAATGCGAGGACGCCATAAGTGACTAAGTGCACCAGACGATTGCGCATCGCCCACCAGCGGTTAATCCCTGCCAGCCCGGCCTCTTTGAATACCACTTCGGTCAACATTTGGTGCAGGAAGAAACTCTGGCCGTGTCCCGGTTGCTGTGAGGCAGCATCTGCCGCGCGTAGCGCCGGTAAGCCGAGCGCACGACTCATCTGGCCCATCACGCGGTCAAAGGGTAACCCCTCCTGAGTACCGCTGGTAAAATAGACACCGCGAGGAATCAGCTTTGCGTCATAACCGGAGGTGGCAAACACCACGTCAAGGTAGTGTTTCAGCAAAGGTTTCAACGCCATGAACTCTTGTGGGAAGAGATACATCTCGGCGCGTTTCAGGCTGTCATGTTCATTGATCATCAGATCGGCCAAACCGGCATCGAGGCGCTGATGCAAACGATCAAACTGCGGTTCGAATGCCGATCCTGGGTCGAGCTGATCCTCGCTCCATGGCCAGGTAAAGCCCCAGATTTGATCGCGCTGCGCTTTGCTCATCGCGCCAAAACTGGCGGTAAAGCCTTTCAACAGATCGGTTTTGGTCACCAGCACGTAAACCGGGAAAGGGATCGCCAGCTGATCGCGCAGTTCCAGCAGGCGCTTGCGCAGGGCGCTGGCCTGTTGATGACGCACATCCTCGGACTCACTGAGCAAATCACCGACGCTGATGGTGATAATGGCGCCATTCACCGGCTGACGTGGGCGGTACTTCTTCAGCAATCCGATAAAACTGCGCCATTCGGAGGCATCCTGCTGGCGGTCGCTCTCCTGCGTGGTGTAACGCCCGGCGGTATCCAGCAGGATCGCTTCGTCGGTAAACCACCAGTCACAGTGGCGTGTGCCACCCACGCCGCGCAGTGCGGTCTTGCCGAACTGCGCCGCCAGCGGGAAGTGCAGCCCCGAGTTGACCAGCGCGGTGGTTTTACCGGCCCCCGGTGCGCCAATCAGCATGTACCAGGGCAGTTGATACAGATATTGTCGATTGAGCTTTTGCATCCAGCGTGGCCAGCGACGGCTTTCCGGGCGGTTGAATCGCGCCTGGCGCAGCAACTGAGTCGCCTCACTGAAACGCTCCGCCAGCGGATGCTCGGCCGACATTTCATCGGCAGGCGCACTTTCCACCGGCGCGATTTTTTGCACCAGACGGCGGTTTTGCCAGCGACGCCACAGGCGCGGCACCACGCGATAGCTGACCCACAACGTATACAGCACGGCGATAGCAATATAGCGATACAGCGCGGATTCCAGCGGGCGGTAGTCACCGATGGCGACCAGCGGGCCAACGGTCCAGATCAGCAAACAGAGTGCGGTGATGCCGAGGCCGCTCCACATCAGGCGGCTGGTGGCGATGGAAAACACAGTGCGAATCATGGCCATTCCTTTTAATGCACGCTGTTGAGTTCGGTTTCTGTCTGTTTAGGCGCAACCAGCAGGGTGATTTCAACGCGACGATTGCGCGCACGATTGGCGGCAGAATCATTCGGTGCCAGCGGGTTACTTTCACCCCGACCTTCAACGATGATGCGCTGCGGCTGCTGCAGATCCTGCGCCAGCATCTCCTGTACTGACTGGGCACGCGCCAGCGACAGGGCATAGTTCGAGTTGAAGCGCGCGCTGCGAATCGGCACGTTATCGGTGTAACCGCTGACGCGAATCTGACCGTTGACGTTGTCCATCGCCTGCGCGATGCGGCGGATCACCGGGCGATAACGATCGCGAATGCTAGTGGCAGCTGAGTCAAACAGGCCGTCACCCCGCAGCAGCACCACGCTGCGGGTGGCTTCGTCACGGACCGTCACTAACCCTTCGGCGATCTCAGGCGCGAGGAAGTGACGCAGATCCAGCGTCGGTGCTGCAGGTGCCGCCGGGCGGGCGATATCCACTTTCGGCACATCGGTTTGATAAATCGCAGAGAGTACTGGCGCGGTGAAGTGGTTGAGTCGCCAGTTCAACGCGATGTACACCGCGCACCCCAGCAGTGCCAGCAGGGCGGCAAAACTCCACAGCGGGATAAGCGGCTTCCACAATTTGAGTTGTACCGGTTCATCCAGCGGCTGCGGTGACAACGGAGGTGGGTAAGGACCGCGCACTGATCGAATCAACTGCAGCAGGCGCAGTTTCAGGGTTTCCAGCTGCGTACGGCCGTTCTCCATGATGCGATAGCGACCTTCAAAGCCGAGCAGCAGGCAGGCGTTCATCAGCTCCAGCAACAGGATGTTTTGCTGTGGATGCTGTGTCAGGCGCGCCAGCAGTTGAAAGAACTTCTCGCCTCCCCAGGTTTCGTTGTGGAAGGTGACCAGTAATCCGCTGCGCGGCCAGACATCGCGACTGCCCCACGGCGTGAGGGCTGCTGCTTCATCCAGCGAAGTGCACAGGCAATAACGTGCACCGACGATGGTCTCATACGGCAATTGCGCCTGCTGGCAGGCCACTTCAAAGCGGCGCACCAGGTCGATCAACTGCTGACGCAGGCCCGCAGGATTGTCGTGGCTGACCGAATGGCGAAGCTGCGCAATGGAATTGATCAACGGATTGGCAATCGCCACCAGCGGATTCTCATGGGCTGAAGCGGTTTCCAGTTCGCCATTCAGTGACTGCGGCTGCATCATGATCGCTTTTCTCCGTGCTTAATTGCGCGCATGACGCAGCGCCCATAGTTGCAGGTCGAGACCGGGGAATTCGCCCGCGAGGTGCAGCGCAAAGGCTTCGGCTTTCGCCATCTGCTGCCACAAATCACCGCTGCGCTCCAGCTCGAAGTAGACGTAGCCTGAGTGCCAGGGGATTTGCCTTGGGGCGGCGGGCATGATGCGTAAACCAATGCCGGGCAACTGCAACTGCACCAGGTCACGGATTCGCGTTACCGGGGCGATTTTCATCTGTGCCGGGAAGTGGGTGATCAGCATTTCACCCGGCAAATCGGCGCGCACTGCCAGCACAAAGCCGTAATCGCGAATCAAACTGACGTCGGACACCGTCGCCACGTACAGGCCGTGTGAGCGTTCGGTTAACGTCAGCTGCAGCGCATTCTCTTCCATCACCAGCGACAGGCTTTGGCGCAGTTGAATCATCAGACGGCTAAAGCTGAGATAGAGGTTATCGTGGTCATACACCGGTAACTGCTCGCCGGGGCGGCGCGACGGTGACCAGCTGGAGAGTTCAGTGGCAAACTGTAACCACTCGCTGAACAGGCGCTCGGGATGCAACTGCGGCAAGCGGCGGCTGTGCGCCACCTGACCGATGTAGCGGTTGATCAGCGTCAGCAGCATAAAATCGATCATCTCGGTATTGCCGCCGCGTCCCGCCTGCTGCAATCGTTCGCCCATTTGCTCACTGCGCTGTTGCAGCAGGCCGTGCATATCGTTAAGAAAAGCGGTGATGGTCGGGGAGACATGACCGTTGAGCAGCGGGGGAATGTAATCGGTGTCGAGCGTCAGGGCGCGATCGCTGCCGCTGCTCTTGACTCGCGCCACGCCGACGGCGGTCCATTCTGCGTTAAGATCAGCCGCGGGCATCAGGCAGAGACGCAGGCGACCAAACTGCATCGGCGCGCGCCCCACCGAGGAGGCATTGAGATCGTCCACTTCACGATCCTGGCTGAGATAACGCGCCAGTGAATCGCTGGCATCGCTGAAGATCACTTCAGTCTGACCCTGACGCTGTTCCGGCAAGGCCAGCACCACGTCAATCGGCTCCTGCACGTCGCTCAGCGCCAGCGGTGCCGGGCCATTTTCAGCGCCGTTAATCACAAAGGGCGTGCCATCGGGCAGCAGACCGCTGGCTTCAGCAATCGCCAGTTTGCCCTGACGCAACAGTGCCTGGTCAATCGTCAGCGTCATAAAGCCCCAGTGCCACGGACACTGTAGCTTGCCCCAACTGCGGCTGTACGCTTCCAGCCAGCGTTCCGACTGCTGAAAATGGTGAGGACGTAAAAACATCCCTTCACTCCAAATCACCTTGTCTGCGGTGTGCATAGCGCCTTCCTGATTCCGTTTAATCGTCGTTTGCCGTGAGGTGCAAACCGGCTGCGGTGGCGTTCACCTGGCCGTGCAGTGCATCGGGCGAGAATTGCCAGAACTTGTAGAAATTGGTTTCGGTGGGGGCGGGCAGCGGTACCACGACGCGCCAGGCTTTGCCGTTAAGCGTGGCGTATTCGGCGATCACCCCCAGATAGTGCGCCTCAAGTGACGGTGTGCCGCTCAGGGTTTGCTGGGGTTGCTGTGAGGTCAGAAAACGTTGCTGGGTATCCAGCAGATCCGCGCCCAGCACCGTTGATGCGTTGTTCTGCAACGAGTAGAAGTCGGCCGACTGGAAATTGGCATCCGAGCGCAGCACAAAGACCCGCACTTTTAACGGCGCGCCGTTGTTGGCGTTCGACGCACCGTTCAGCGTCAATTGCCAGTTGGCTGGGACCTGGCGTGACGACGACATACAACCGCTGAGCAACAGCAGCAGCCCGCACAGCACCGCGATACGCGCCTTCATTACTGAATAATCCAAGTGGATGAGTTGCCTTTTCGGCACGCCTGGTCACCCGAGCCCACGCCAATACACTGCTGCTGGGCGCGACGAGGACGCGCGGCCTGTGCCTTCACCGTGGCGCTGTAGCGATCGGCCGTCACGGCTGCGCGATAAGGGATATAACCGCTGAGTTGGCCGTTATCTTGCGTTGAAACGGCCAGCCAGCTGTTCTCCACTTCGCCCAGAACTTGCAGCGTGGCACCGGCTTCCAGCGTCTCCATACGCAGCCCACTGAAGTCGGGACGGTTCATGAGTGATGCCGGATAGAGGGTGCGATATGCGGCGTTGACCGGTGTGAACTGGTGTGGGGGTTGGATGATGTGCATATGCACCAGCGGTACCGCGTTGACGGTGCTGGTTTCAAGGGTATCCGCCGTCACAATGGGAGGCGGCGCTTTGCAGCCGGCCGTGATGGCGGTGGCAAAAAGGGCAGCGAGAAAGGGCAGTTTGCTGTGCAGTGTTGTCATTTTTATCAACGTCCTGTGTAAAAACATCAGTCTTCAAAAGGGGTACGCAGTGGTCGCGGCGTGCGGTGGCGCTTTTCGCCGTAAGCAGCACCGTTGATTGCGCGATTTCCCGGGTTGTTTCGCCATGTGCAAGACTATGTCGCCAGCAATGCCACCGTGGTTTGGCTCGGGCTGATGCGTACGCCGGGCGCGTTGGCCACGTTCTGTTGCGTCACGCTGCCCATGCGCGTGGCGGGCATGCCGTTGATTAAAAGAGAGTTGCAGCCCGTGAGGTGGCGCGACAGCCCCATAAAAGTTTCTGAAATCACACCGCCCAGCACGCCCGCTTCATCGCCCTGGGTGATTGGCGTGATCGTGGAGAGGTTGTGCGCAGGCATACCGGCGAACAGCACCGTGCTGGCCGTTGGCACAGCGGTGTTACCGAGAGCCAGATTGACGAAAGTGACCGGTGCCGGGGTTTTGCAGACATCGGCAATCGCCTGATCGGTGCCACCACACTGACAATTTGCAAACATGCTGTTCCCTCTTAGCCCATGTGAATCTGTTTACCGTCGACACGCGTCAGTGCTTCGCTACTGATCAAAGTGGTCGGCGCGCGCAAACGGGTGAGCTGGCTGGTTTTGATATCCAGCTGGCCCGCCCGCACTTGTTCGGTGTGGGTGGTGCGGCGCAGCAGGTGGTGACTGATTTGACTCAGACTCTCCCAGACACTTTCGCAGCGTTGTCCAAACAAACGACTGAGCGACACCCACAGGGCGACTTTTTCTCCGCGATAGTTCAGTTCGTCGATCTGACAGTCGCCGTGCTGCGCGGCCAACTGAAACTGTGGGCTGCGCAGCGTTAATTTCTGACTGGTGCTGAGGGTTAATTCGCCTTCGCAGTGCAGCTCAGCGGCCTGCTGCGGTTGGCTGCGTACCAGGACCGCCAATAGCCACAATTGCTCTCCGGCGCGACACATCAGCACGCGGTCATCCACCTGTGGCGTAAGCAGGCAACTGGCGGCGCGTTGTCCGTGCCAGCGGCGGCCTTCAATCAGCACCTGAACGGAGCCGGTTGCATCGATGCTCAACACCTGCCCCTCGGCCTGTAACGGGAGATCCAGCGGCATGGCAACGGTTTTTTCAGCGTGGTTCATGGTGATCCTCGTGGGGGGTTAACCGCGTGTGCGGCTGCCAGTTTTCAGCGGCAAACAGCGCGTCATCCTGTTCAACGATGCCGTCACGGCTGGAGAAGTGGCTCTGCTGCTGGCTGGCACGATGCAAGCGGGTGTGCGCAAAGTGCGCGTCACGGAGATCGGCGTGATCCAGCGTGGCATAGGAGAAATCGGCGTAGTGCAACTGGCTGTGCTGAAAGTTAGTGCGCTCGGCCCGCGCCTGTTGCAGCACTACGCGCTGTAATTGGCAGTGGCTGAAATCGGCATCGTCCAGCTGCGCCTGCATAAAAATGGCCTGATTGAAGTTGCTCTGCTGACAGCGTGCTTCGCTCATCACGCTGCCGGTAAACAGCGCCTGCGAGGCCTGCACGTTGCGCAGATCCGCCGCGCGCAGCGATACCTGGCTGAAATTGCACTGCGTCAGTTCTGCGCCCTGAAAACTGGCTTCATCCAATTGGCTGGCGGTGAACTGGCTGCGGGCAAAATGTTGCTGGCGGTAGTCGCCGCCGCGCATATCGCATTGATAGAAGGTGCAAAGCGCAAAGCGGCTGCTGTGCAAATCGCTGCGGCGCAGGTCGAGGCTCATCAGCGTGCATTGTTCCAGACTGGCATGGCGTAGCAGCATCTGGTAGGCCGACAGCTCGATAAAACCGCTTTGAAACAGCGATGCCAGCAGGAAACTGCTGTCACTGAGGTCGCCTTTATTGAATTGGCTGTTGATGTGGATAGTTTCGCTGAAGTCGCTTTCCATCAACTGACACTGATTGAACAGACAGTCGGTTAGCGTGCAGCCGCTGAACTGTGTGGCGACCATCTGACATTGGCTAAACAGCGTCTCGCGCAGCTGCGCCTGATCAAACTGCGCCCCGGCAAGTTGGCATTCGCTGAACTGCGTTTCATGTAAATTACAGCCGCGAAAATCGGCTCCCCTCAAATCGACGGCGATAAAACTTCCCCCGGAAAGATCCATGCCGGCGAAGTGACGCGCAGTGGGGGCAATCGCATGGATGATCTGACCTTGCTTGATGGCGTGCTGAATTTGAGTTGGCGTCATGGCTATACCTGATGTTCGCGACGACGCGGCAGCGTTTTCATGCTGTCGGTCAGCGCATCCTCGAAGCGGGTGTGAGAATCAGCATGGGTTTGCGACAAATCCGCGCGGAACAGATTGCAATCACTGAGATCGCAGCCGGCGAGCTGGCTTTTCTGCAAATCGGCACCGAGCAGAAGGCTGCCGGTCAGCCACGCGGCGCGGAAATCGGTGCGGACAAAACGGCTATTGTGGGTGCGCATCAATCGCAGGCTGGCACCACGGCAATTGGCACCGCTGAGGTCGCTGTTGTGCAGCGTGGCTTGATCGAAGTTAGCCGCCTGTAAGTCGATGTCGCGCAGGTTACATTCAGTCAGTTGGGCTCGACGGAAATGTGCCTGGGGCAACTGACTCTGCGCGGTGAACACGCACTGTTTCAGTTGTGCATCGTCAAAGCAGAGATCGGATGAAGTACAGGTCACCAGCGCCATGCTGTGCGCGTTAGCATGTTGAAAACGCACCGCATTTAACCTGCAGTGAATCAGGTTGCTCTGGACAACCTGCGCGTGGCTAAAATCCAGGGCCTCCAGCGACAAATTCATCAGATCGCAGCGATCAATCAGGGCATGTTGCAGGTTGCAGTGGGCTATCGTCGCCTGCTGTACAAACAGCTGACGCAACAGCGCACGCTCGAAACGGCAGTGTTCCAGTTGGCACGCGTCCAGTTCGACTTCACACAGGCTGCTGTCGCTAAAATCGCTGTGCCAGCACTGCGCTTGCGCCAGGTTGGCTCCGTCTAGCAGGCAGTGCGTCAGGCTGGTGTAATAGAACTCAGCACGAACCAGTACTGCGCCGCGCAAATCGGCGCCGTTCAGCTGGCAGTGGCTGAAATCGGTGTTTTCCAGTAGCGCGTTTTCCAGATCAATGCCGCGCAGGTCCAGCCCGGAAAGGTCGGCTCCGGTCAAATCCCAACCACGCGCGTCTTTGTCGCCGCGCATGCAGGCGATGAGCTGTTGACGCTGAGAGTCTGAGGCGGCAAGGCTGAGGCGTGGCGCGGAAGGCTGTTGCTGTGCGGTCAGGCGATAGCTGTCGAGCAGGGCCTGTTCGCTGTGCGCAATGTCTTTGTCACGCGGGCCGAGTAGATGACGATTGGCATGCAGTTCGTCGCGCTGCTGGCGATACTGGCTTGCGCCATCGGGCATCGGTAAGGATGCCGCGTGAGTGCGTTGTGATTCCTGCTGATAGCGCGTCATCATCTGCTGATACTGCTGCTCACCTTCGGCTTCCTGCCGCGCCAACTGGCCGGCTAAATCGTCTTCTATCGCGAATTTATGCAGGCTGCTTTCCGGCACCGGTTGATCGAACTGCTGGCGCTGCTGATGTTCATAGCGATTAAGGTTTTGCAGCAAAGGGCCGGGATCGCGATTGAACGATGGGGTGCGGGTGTTGGCGAGAATCGCCCCATCAATGAGATCGCTTTCGCGGAGTGCATGCAGTGCGGCATCGGCATCGGTACTGCGCAACTGGTGAACGTGGCGATAATGCTCCTCTCCACGCGGTGCTTCATCCCGCTCCAGAGCCACCATCAGCGACTTCACATCAAATGCATCATCTTCGTTTATGGGGCAACGGCCATGCCAAATCACCAGCAGCTCGTTGCAGTGCGGCAGAAAGTGCAGGGTGGTGGCGCGCATCGTCACGGTTTCAAACAACACGCCATCCTGACGACGACGGGTCACAAACGCACAGGCCTGCCAAAGCGGTAATTTTCCCTGTTGTAACGGCTGGCCGGGGTGCATGTTCTCAATGCGCCACTCAGCACCGCGTGGCAGGGTATCGCGTTCTGACCACCACTGATCCGCAGGGGCCTGATTAAATACCCGCCAGTCGGTATCACGCGGGAACCCGGGATAATCATGCTGCAGCCACGAGTCGTCATAATTCTTGCCCATTAAGGCCTGGCGCATCGGATGAACCATCGATATCGCGTGCAAGGGGGCGACCTGATCCGAACCGACGGTGAGCTGTTTGCGCAACCCGGCCACCTGAATCACCACCTCACATTCGGATTCGCCCGCGGCAGGGTAGCCATAACCACTGACGAGAAATTCCGCGCACTGTTTGGGGATCGCCATATCCAGCACGCCATCGGGTGATTGCAGCGTTTCACTGACGCGCTGCCACAGCGTTTGCTCATCACGCAGCGCAGGCTGAGGCGCCATATCCAGCAGCGCGATAACCGCCACACCGAGATAATCCTGTTGCTGCCAGCGATAGGGGCGGGAGAGTACGCTGAGATGCGACGGTTTGATAATTTGCATTACGCATCCGCCCACGGATTGAAGGTGGGATCGTTTTCATCAGCAGGCGGATTATCATTCTGGTTGTTGTTGTTGTTGTTGTTGTTGTTCTGGCCGTCGCGGTTATTCTCACGCTCGGCCTGTTCACGCGTCTGCGGGTTATTTTTCTGCGTCACCTTCTCTTCGCGCTGCTTCTCCCAATCCGTTTTCTTCTTATCGTCGGCTTCCTGCTTGATGGTTTTGCGCGCATCGCGCTCATCGGTGAGCTTTTTGATCTTCTCCTGCAAGGTATTACCGAGGCCTTCACTCACCGCGCCACTCATGATTGACATCATGTTGGTGCGAAGGGTGTAAAACGGCACCTGCTCGAAGCGTTGCAGATCGGCTTTGTATTCGACCTGGGTTTTGCTGCGCTTGATGTAGGTGTAATCCATGCTTAAGCCCTTCACCGCAAAATCGGTGGTAGTGGCAGCCACGTTGCTCACCGCGTTCACCGTGCCATTGACGCCGTTGATGGTCAGGCCGATACCAGTTGTGGTGAAGTTCGCGCCGGTGACCGTGTAGTAACTGCCGCGCGAGGTGTGGTAGGTGGTGGGGGCGCTGGTGGACACCGTGTCATTGCTGTGAATCGTCACTTTACCGGGAGCCCAAATTTTCAGCGCACCATCGCCCTCTTTAGCGGCATAAATCTTGATGGCATTGTTTGCCGAGAGGTTGAGATCTTTTTGCGCATGAATATCCAGCGACTCTTCGCCTGATAAATCTTCGAACGAGATAAAATTGCCGTTGCTGGCATCGCTGTTTCCCACGGAGCGCGTCCAGAAACCGCTTTTTGACCATGACCAGGATGAGGCGGCTTCAGCCGTAATCGTGTCGCTATCGGCGATATCGCCTTCACTGCCAATGGATAACAGACTTTCGCCCACCGGCAGAGTTTGCAGATTATTGAACACGCGACCGGTGATGACTGGCCTGTGCGGATCACCGTTAATGAAATCCACCACCACTTCTTCACCGACGCGCGGAATTTGATAATACCCTTGCTGACTGCCTGCCCACCCACTGGCCACACGTAACCAGCAGGAGTAGAGATCCGCCTCGTTATCGGGTTTAAACCACAGGAATTTCACCCGCACGCGACCGTATTCGTCGGTGGCCACCGTGCTGTTATCGCCTTTGCTGGCATCGGGGGCGTTGACCACCACAGCCGTTTGCGGGCCACTGGTACGCGGCCAGTGCGTGCTGCGTGCCGGTCGCCAGTTCACCGTGGCGGGCACCACGCGAAAGGTAAAGCAGTGGCGCGTAAAGTCTTCGTCGTTGCTGGCGTAACTGTTTTCCACCAGTTGGTAATCCACGGCGGTAATCAAAAAGGATTGACCTTCATCGCTGGCGCGTGGGGCCTTGATCAGCGCAAAGGTATAGCCGGGTGCCAGTCCAAAGGCATCGCCCACGCCATCGGATTCCAGCTGGCGCGCCGCAAATTCCTGCTGACGCACCGTGACGTAATTTTGCCCATCACCTTGTTGCGTATAGTGTCCCGGCCATTCGCGCTGAGTGGCTATTTTTTCTGCGTGTGATTGACCGATCTGACCGTTTGCGGAAAGATCAGCATTACTTTCCAGATAATTGTAATCATCGTGTTGGTAAAGGCTGGGGGAAATAGCCGCGCTGGCTTGCCAGATATTGATGCTTTCATCATTGACATATCCGCCTGCTGCGGCCTGGTGATATTCAATGCAGTCATAGCCGGTAAAAGGGTGATGAACAGAGGGATCATCTGCCAGAATCAGCGTCTGTTTATCCATGGCGTGCTCGAAATAGAAATAGATTCCTTCGTGCTCCATCAATCGTTGAATGAAATCGAAGGTGCTTTCCTGATACTGCACGCAGAATTCCCATTCGCGATAGCTACCGGTGAGCTTATTTTCAAAGATAATGCCAGCGTCATTCAAGACCGTTTCGATGATTTGCTTTACGGATTGTTTTTGCCAAATACGGAAGCCGCGATTTTGTGTCAGATACCATAATTCAGGTCTGACCTCCGCACGATAAGTATAATATTCTTCCCGATGCTTCTCGTGCCCAACAAATGCCATGCGCGTAATAATGCCACTCAGGTAACGTGTGACGCCGGGACGTGGGTTTAACTCCAGCGTTAATGGTTTACCTAACAAGTCGGGTAACGCGATGCTGTTATCTTTACTAAGAAATTCAATGTCATATTGATAAAGGCACGACAATGCCTCATGGCCTGTCATGCTTTTGAATAACAGTGATTCACCTAGCGGGGAATGCGCAACGACGACACGATCCATAATCACCCTTTGTTTTTATTTCGGCATGGCTACCGCACGGACCGCAAAATAATCTTATTTTGCACCCTGAAATAAAACGGCAATAAAAACCGATGAGCACTTAATTCCGTTTAAATGGAGGCTCTGTGTATTGACTCGAATTTACAAAACTTTCAACGTTTTTATATTATTTGCTGGCCCGTGTGAAGATAAGAAACTTCCTAAACACTTTTCTAACGAAAACATAACGCAATTATTTTTATTGTCATCTTTAGTATGACAAATAGCGATCCCCCCATGGATATTGCTCTGCAGGCGGGTAAAGGGAAGTGGTATTTTCTTTATGACTTTAATTTGAATTGAAAAATAAATTTTTATTATGACCCAATATGCACCATGGGTGAGATGGATGATGGGGAGGAATAAAGCAACAGGTTATGATGTTAATAAGGGAAGATATCCTCCGCGACATTAACGGGGAGTTATTTGTTCATGTGCCATTTCTTAAAGTCACCAATAATTAAAATAGAATATAGGTGTGATATAACGCAAATTCACATCAAATAATCCTGATGCGATGGAAATTTTTGTACATATCTGTTGTTGTTTTGTAACCTGACAATTTTTCATTCTTATATTGAAAGATTCTCATGTTTCCAAATGACTTTTTTGCGATTTGCGAGTGGAAGGAACGTTGTGGCCTCTGGCACCTGTAGCACCTAAAGCTAATCCATAATCTGACTCTTTTCATTTTCCTGACAGTTGCGGTGATGCGAGTTTGATAGACTTCAGATTGAGAATGAACGTTCACTACAGGGTTATTCATGAAGAATTTTCAGCGCAGTGTGATCGCCGGACTGGTGATGTTAGTCGCCGCTTGCGATCAAAGCAGCAATCAGCAAACCCACGCCACCACAACGGAAGTGGGTGTGAAAACGTTGCAAAACGAATCGGTTACGCTGGACAGCCAACTTGCCGGACGTGTGACCGGCAGTATGACATCCGAAGTTCGTCCGCAGGTTGAAGGCATTATCCTGAAACGCCTGTTTACCGAAGGCGACGAAGTGAAAGCCGGGCAGGTGTTATATCAGATCGACCCGGCCAGCTATCAGGCCAGTTACGATCAAGCGCTCGCGCAATTAAAGAACGCGCAGGCGTTGGTAAAAAGCAGCAAATTAAAAGCGGAGCGTTATGCTGCTTTGGTGAAAGAGAACGGCGTGTCGCGTCAGGATGCTGATGATGCTTTGGCAACCTATCAGCAAAACGTGGCATCGGTGGACCAATATCGTGCCGCTGTAGAAAGTGCGCGCATCAATCTGAATTACACCCAAATCAAAGCGCCGATCAGCGGTCGTATTGGCATTTCATCGGTGACGCCAGGTGCGCTGGTGACCGCCAGTCAAACCACTGCACTGGCGACAATTCGTGCTCTCGACCCCATTTATGTCGATCTGACGCAATCCAGCGTCCAACTGCTCAAACTGAAGCGTCAGCAGGCTTCCTTACAGCAGAGCACTGATGCCGTGCCTGTGACGGTGAAACTCGAAGATGGCAGTGCTTATGACCATCCGGGCAAACTGGAACTGACGGAGGTGTCGGTAGATGAAGCCACTGGCACCGTGACGCTGCGCGCTATCTTCCCTAACCCGCAACATGAGCTACTGCCAGGCATGTATGTCCGCGCCAATGTGACGAACGGCGTAAAATCCGATGCGATCCTGGCACCGCAGCAGGGGATCACCCGTGATGCCAAAGGCAACGCCACGGCATTGGTGGTCGATAAAGAGAATAAAGTCGAAAGCCGTGAAGTGGTTGCCGATCGCGTGATCGGGAATAAGTGGCTGATCACCTCTGGCCTCAATAGTGGTGACAAGTTGATTGTTGAAGGCACGGGAAAAGTGCAGGCGGGCATGAGTGTTAAAGCCGTGGAAGTGACGCCAAACGATAAAGCCGCGACCAGCGAGGGTAACTGATATGTTGGCTCAGTTCTTTATTCGTCGGCCGGTATTTGCCTGGGTTATCGCCATCTGCATTATGATGTTCGGTCTACTCAGCATTAACAGCCTGCCCGTGGCGCAATATCCTGACGTCGCGCCACCGCAGATCAGTATTCAGGCAACGTACACCGGTGCGTCGGCGGAAACGCTGGAGAGCAGCGTCACGCAGGTGATTGAGCAGCAGCTCACCGGGCTGGATGGGTTGCTCTATTTTGACTCCACCAGCACGGCATCGACCGGGCAGGTGAAGATCAATGTGACCTTCCAGCAGGGCACCGATCCCGATATCGCCCAGGTTCAGGTACAGAACAAGGTTCAGCAGGCAGAGAGCCGTTTGCCTACCGCGGTCACCACGCAAGGTGTCACCGTGGAGAAAGCGCAGAGCGACTTCCTGCTGATCCTGGCGGTGTACGACAAAACCAATAAAAGCAGCTCTTCCGATGTCGCTGACTATATGGTCAGTAATATGGAAGATACGCTGGCGCGTGTTTCCGGCGTGGGTAGCGTGCAAGTGTTTGGTGCCGAGTACGCGATGCGCATCTGGCTGGACCCGAGTAAGCTTGCATCCTATTCACTGATGCCCTCGGATGTCACTACCGCGCTGGAGAGCCAAAATACCCAGGTTTCTTCTGGGCAATTGGGCGCACAGCCAGCCAGCAAAGAACAGCAGCTGGTGGCGACAGTTCGTTCGCGTTCGCGTCTGCAAACACCAGAGCAGTTCCGCAACATCGTGCTTAAGAGTCAGTCTGACGGTTCGGTAGTGCGACTGAGTGATGTCGCGCGCGTCGAAATGGGCGATGAAGACTACAGTGCCAACGTGTTGGCGAATGGCCATCCCGCATCCGGTATCGCTGTGCAGCTGGCATCTGGTGCGAATGCGCTTTCCACCGCTGAGCAGGTGAAAGCCACCATCAATGAGTTCCGTAGCAGCATGCCGGCGGGCTACGAGATTGCTTATCCACTCGACAGCACCGACTTCGTCAAAATCTCGATTGAAGAGGTGGTGAAAACGCTGATCGAAGCGGTGATCCTGGTGGTTATCGTGATGTTCGTGTTCCTGCAGAACATTCGTACGACGTTGATCCCGGCGATTGCCGTGCCGGTGGTTTTACTGGGTACGTTCGGTGTGCTGTCGCTGTTTGGTTACTCGATAAACACCTTAACCATGTTTGGCATGGTGCTAGCCATCGGCTTGCTGGTCGATGATGCGATTGTGGTGGTGGAGAACGTTGAGCGCGTGATGCGCGAGGAGGGGTTACCGCCGCGACAGGCCACGGAAAAATCAATGAAGGAGATCACCGGTGCTTTGATTGGTATCGCGCTGGTGTTGTCGGCGGTGTTCCTGCCGATGACCTTCTTCAGTGGTTCAACCGGTGTGATCTATCGCCAGTTTTCGATCACCATTGTGTCGTCGATGGTGCTGTCGGTGATTGTGGCGCTGACACTGACGCCGGCCCTTTGTGCAACCTTACTGAAACCTCATAACCACGAAAGCGGCACCAAAGGTTTCTTTGGCTGGTTTAACCGCAGTTATGAAAAAGTGCAGGGGCGCTATCAAAACGGTGTGGGCCATGTGGTGAACAGTTCAGTGCGCTACCTGCTGCTGTACGGCGTGTTGTTGATCGGTTGTGCAGTGCTGTATATGCGTTTGCCAACCGGCTTCCTGCCGACGGAAGACCAGGGCTATATCATGGTGCAGTATCAGCTGGCACCGGGTGCCACGGAAAACCGTACCAGTGAAGTCCGTCAGCAGGTACAGCAGTACTTTGCCACCAAAGAAAAAGACAACGTTAACGTTAGCATGCTGGTTAACGGTTTCAGTTTTGCTGGTAGCGGACAAAACGCCGGTATTGGTTTTATCTCGCTGAAAAACTGGAGCGAGCGTAAAGGCACGGAGAACAGCGCCGATGCCATTGCGGGCCGCGCGATGGCTGCGCTCTCCAGCATCCGTGACGCGCAGATCTTCGTACTTTCACCGCCTTCAGTATCGGGGTTAGGTCAATCGAACGGCTTTACCTTTGAATTACAGGCGCGTGGGGCCACCGATCGCGACCAACTGCTGAAAATGCGTAACCAGCTGATTGCCGAAGCCAACCAGGACCCGGTGTTGAGTGCGGTACGCGCGAACTCACTGCCAGATCTGCCGCAGTTGGATGTCAGTATTGATGATGCCAAAGCGCAATCGCTGGGGCTGACCATTAGCGACATTAACGACACGCTGAGTGCAGCGATTGGCGGGAGTTACATCAACGACTTCACCGATCGTGGTCGCGTGAAGAAAGTGTATATGCAGGGCGATCAACAGTTCCGCAGTAAGCCTGAAGATATCGACCAATGGTATGTGCGCGGAACGGATAGCAGCAGTAACACTACCATGGTGCCGTTCTCGTCGTTCGCCTCCTCAAAATGGGCTTACGGTCCAGATGTGTTGTCACGCTATAACGGCCTGGCTTCTTATGAAATTGAAGGATCGTCAGCATCGGGCAAGAGTTCGGGCGATGCCATCACCGCAATGGAAAAGCTGGCGGCCAAACTACCGGCTGGCACAACCTTTGCGTGGAGTGGACTCTCTTATCAGGAAAAACTTTCTGGCAACCAGGCGATGTCGTTGTATGGCATTTCCCTGATTGTGGTGTTCCTGTGTCTTGCCGCGCTGTATGAAAGCTGGTCGGTGCCGTTCTCGGTGATGATGGTGGTGCCGTTAGGGGTGATTGGATCACTTCTGGCGATTACGTTGCGCGGTCTTGAAAACGATGTGTACTTCCAGGTGGCGTTGCTCACCATCATCGGCCTATCCGCGAAGAACGCGATTCTGATTGTGGAGTTTGCGGAGGAAAATTACCGCAAAGGCGAGAATCTGGTGAAAGCTGCGATTCATGCCGCCACGATGCGTTTGCGTCCGATCATCATGACGTCACTGGCGTTCACTGCTGGGGTGCTGCCGCTGGCGATTTCTACCGGCGCGGGTGCTAACAGCCGTATTGCTATCGGGACAGGTATTATCGGCGGCACCCTGACAGCAACGTTACTGGCCATCTTCTTTGTACCGCTGTTCTTTGTTCTGGTCCGTCGCGTGTTTCCGGCGATTCCGCATGACGATGCACAGTCAACCGAATCAGCTGTGAAGGCGGAGGAGTAATATGTCTGCAAAATTATTAATGGTGTTGTTACCGTGCTTTCTCGCGGGCTGTGTGTCACTCGATCCGCACTACGATCGTCCCAATGATGCGGTCAGCACCAGCACACCAACCGGCGATGCCTATCGTGGCTTGCAGGGCACGCCAGCGAATTATCGTGATATCAGCTGGCAGGATTATGTGCTGGATACCAAGCTGCGTCAGGTGGTGGCGATGGCGCTGGACAGCAGCCGCGATCTACGTGAAGCGGTCGCCAGTGTGAAATCGGCACACGCACAGTACGGCGAGCAGCGCGCCGATCTCTTCCCGACGATTAGCGCAGGCGTGAGCGGCACCCGTTCGCGTGCGTTGACGGGCGAGGGGAATCAAACCGCGCTCAGTAATACTTATTCGGCGGAAGGCAGCGTGAGCTCCTTCGAGCTGGACCTGTTTGGCAAGAATCAGAGTCTTTCGCGTCAGCAGTATGAAACCTATCTTGGCACGCTGGAGGGCGCTCGCAGCACGCGCCTGACGGTGCTGTATAACACGGTGGATTACTGGTTACAGCTGGCGGCGGATCGCAGTAATCTGGCGATCGCGAAAGAGACGGCAGAGAGTGCGCGCCAGTCGCTGGAGGTGACGCGCAAACGTCTGCAAAACGGCGTGGATTCGATGGTCGATGTGGCTTCAGCAGAAACGACTTATCAATCTGCACAGGCAGATGTGGCCAGCTATACCACCAGCGTGGCGCAGGATAAGAATGCGCTGGATTTGGTGGTCGGGAAGCGTGTGCCGGATAGCCTGTTACCCCAGGATATTGAGTCGATTGGCAATGCGTTGAAAACCGTACCTGCTGGCGTGTCATCGGAGGCACTGAACAATCGCCCAGACGTTTTGCAGGCCGAGCACAACCTAAAAGCGGCCAATGCCAATATCGGCGCTGCGCGAGCCAACTTCTTCCCGAGCATTACGCTGACCGCAAGCGGAGGTGTTGGCAGTGCCGATTTGTCTTCACTGTTTAAGAACGGCGCAGGCATTTGGTCGTTTGCACCGAGCATTTCGCTGCCGATTTTCAAAGGTGGCTATAACGTTTCCTACCTGAACTACACCAAAGCGCAGAAAGAGTATTACGTTGCGGTGTATGAGAAGTCTGTGCAAACCGCTTTCTCTGAAGTCGCGGATGCGCTGGCACGGCGTGGCACCATCAACGATCAGTTGACCAGCCAACGTAATAATGTTGCTGCATCGCAGACTTACTATCATTTGGCCGACCTGCGTTATCAGAACGGGGTTGATACCTATCTGAATGCGTTAACTGCCCAGCGTACGCTCTACACGGCGCGGACCAGTTTGGTCAGTGTTGAGCAGGCCTACTACCAAAACCTGAATACTTTCTACAAAGTATTGGGTGGCGGTACGGCATTGAAAGAATCTGAACTGAAACTGTAACGCTTTCCCGGGCCGGTAATGTATCGGCCCGGTGAAAAATGTAACCGGGTTTTTTATCACTATTTCAGTGAGAAACGCCTTCGCGTATCCTATGAAAAACAATAATTACGCTGTGGACATTTTAGGAGTCATGATTGAGCAAATCAGAGAATGAAGAATTCTTTCAGCAACGACAGCAGCTGATTATTTCAGCGGCTAAAGTCTGCTTTAGTCAGTCGGGTTTTCATGGTGCCAGCATGGCGGATATTAGCCGTGAATCTGGCTTGGGAGCAGGGCAGATATATCGTTATTTTGAGAGCAAAGAATTAATCGTCAGTGAAACCATTAAGAGTATTGCTGTGAATTGGCGTCTGTTTCTGCAAAATAATCTTCCGCGTCAAAGCAGTACCGCTGATATTATCAATACGGAATCCGGCTTTTGGCAGGATTGGCCTTATCAGGATCGCTGTTTATTGCTGGAGATGTATTCGGAAGCATCGCGTAATCAAGCTGTGCGCGCAGTTCTGGCGCAGGAAGAACAATTATTAATTACGGAGTTGGAGACATCATTATGTCAACAGAGCCCTGGCGTGAGTGATCAGCAGTGCAATGAGCGTATTCAATTCTTATTGATGCTGGTGGATGGCGTTGCCTGCCGCGCCTTTGGCGATAATACCCTCGATCATCGGGAAAAAGGCAGGATCAATGGCATTCTTTCGCATCATCTGTTTGGCTGATATCAAACCTTATCATGTTGATTGATGTCACGTGTGATGGCATCGAAGAAAGGCATAAACCCGACAGGTACCTCACGCTGTTTCATGCAACGGCGGATGATCATGCCATCAATCACCAGTGAAATGATGTGCAATCGGGTATTGATAACGCTGGCATCCAGTGACGGATTAAGCGTCTGTTCCTGAGTAATAAAATTATTTTTTAATACCTGCCACGCATCATTCATTATCTGACGAATACGCCCATTACGTGTGGCTTCAGATGAGATTTCCATTAGCAAGACAATACTGTGCTCGACTTCAGGTGGCACAATGTCCTGCACCGAATGCGTCACGCCTCCTGCATGGGCAATTCGCTCAAAATCAGCATTTAATAATGCAATCATGCGTTGAACTACATTCGTCACCAACGCTTCAATAATGGCTTCTTTATTTTTGTAATACTTGTAGATTAAACCAATGCTAACGTCTGCCTGGCTGGCAATATTCTGAATGGAGGTTTGATGAAAACCTTTTAGGCGCATGCACTGTTCGGCTGCATCAAGAATCTGTTCGCTGCGATTCATGTTATTTACTCATCACGGAAAAGTGTATTTTACGCAAAAATATGCAGGCTGACTAATCCTGAATGCTGAAAGTTGGCGGTCTGAGTGTTGTTTCTGCCTCTTATTATTGCTACGGGTTATTAATATTCAAAAATTTTGACATAAGCGAGCAAATCGAACACCTGTTCTGGGATTTTCTCGCCGCTATCATGATGTGCATAGCCACATTTTGAGGAGCAAACCATGAACGTGATGCGAGCCCAGCGCGACCAGTTATTTGAATACGGTCCCTTTACCATCCGCCGGCAAAGACCCGGTGAGGCTTTTGGCGCGTTGGCGATTGTTGATCAGATGTCGTTGAAAATGGATGCGCGTATTCCGATGCATACACGGCAAGATGAAGAGATTTTTAGCTACGTCTGGCGCGGTTCCGCTCAACACCTTGCTGAAAATGGCGACAAAATTGCGCTGAACGCCAAACGCGCCATGGTGGTGAGTGCGGGGAGTGGAGTGCGTTATGAAGAGTCTGCACCTTTTATTGAAACCGAGATGCTGCAGGCCTATATCCGTCCGGCTAAAAGCGGCGGTGCGCCACGCACCCTGGATTTCACTCGCGCGGATGGGTTGCCGCTAAACGCCTGGACTTTGCTGGCGGGACCAGAAAGTAGCGATGCACCGTTGCCGTTGGGTCAGGACGTTTTTATTTTTGATCTAAAAGTGGAGCGGGGCGCACAGGTTGAGGTGCCACATCTTGCCGGTTACTCAACATGGCTGACGTTGCTGGATGGCATTGTGCGTGTTGGCGATGAGCGGTTGATGCCAGGGGATTCGATCAGTGAGCAGGGCGCTTTACCTGATGTGCGTGGCGAGCGTGACGCGATAGTGATCGCTTTTCTGGTGAGTGACGGTGTCACGTTTGGGTGAGCTTGGCTAGAAAAGCGCTCATGAGAAAGCGTGCTATGGCGAGGGCCATGAGGGCTCTTGGGTAGGGTTTGTTGTAGCAAATTGTTTGTTAAGGCGCATCCTAAGATTTTTGCCTGGTGTTAGGGCTGCCATTGATCAAGAAATGGCAGCTTTTTTGTATGTGCCGGTGTGGGCCGTAGCACCGCTGCTGCTGCCGGGCCGTCCTCGCGCCGCTAACGCGGTACCCTCGGCTTCCACGTCGTGCCGACGGATCGTTCGGGTAAGGCCGTCCTGGCCAACCCGAACTGCCCGGCGCATCCCTGCGCCTGGCTCCTGGCACAACGTAAAAGCCTCAGCGCTGCGGATAGCCCTTGCAGCATCAGCGGTGCTACGGCCATTTAGATTGTGCCCGCTTTGATAAAACCCAGTGAAGGTATGGAACACTGGTCTGGATCATCACTAAACTCGTCAAACTCGTCAAACTCGTCAAACTCGTCAAACTCGTCAAACTCGTCAAACTCGTCAAACTCGTCAAACTCGCCAAACTCGCCAAACTCGTCAAACTCGTCAAACTCGTCAAACTCGTCAAACTCGCCCAATCAGCCCAATCAGCCCAATCAGCCCAATCAGCCCAATCAGCCCAATCAGCCCAATCAGCCCAATCAGCCAAATAAGCCAAATAAGCCAAATCAGACGAACTCGCCAAATCAGACAAACCCACCCAGGAATCGTCATCTCCTGCGTAACCAAGTCTTCCAGCCAACCCCAAACTTTGTCATCACCCCTTGGCTCAACCATAGGGCATTGCACCTTCAAGTCGCATGACAAATAAGTCATTGACAACCTACTTTTGGTAAGTTACCAATGGTAGGTCAATCAATGTCGGAGATTATTCCCATGCATACGCTTATCGTTACGGCCCATCCTGACAGCCATTCACATACGCACGCTGTGGTCAGACACCTTGCTGCAGGTATCACGGCGAGTGGTTTGCACAGTGTTGAAATCGCCGATTTAGCCGCTGAGCAATTCGACCCGCGCTTCAACCAGGCGGATTTCGATCAGTTCAAATCAGGCACTGTTTCACCTGCGGATGTGTTGGCTGAACAGCAACGTCTGAACCGTGCAGATGCGCTGGTAATGCTGTATCCGATTTACTGGTGGTCGTTTCCGGCACAATTGAAAGGATGGATTGACCGCGTATTTACCCAGGGCTGGGCATATGACGATACCGGTGAAAAGGTGATAAAGAAGTTGGGGCATCTTCAGGTGCATCTGCTGGCGCTGGGGGCGGCGAATACGCGCACGTATTTGCGACGCGGTTATTTCGGCAGTATGCGCAATCAGATCGATGAGGGGATCTTCGGCTATTGCGGCGCGCCCGTGATCACCAGCGAACTGTTGTTGCCGTCCGATGAGGGTTATCCTGATGCGCATTACGCGCTCGCCCGGCAGTTGGGACAGCGACTTTTCACTTTGAAGGAACCTGCATGAACTCACCAACGCGCCAGCGTATGACCTTTGACGAACGCCGCGAGCAGCTCATCAGCACGGCGTGGAACCTGGTGCGCTCGCACGGCAGTGATGCGCTGACCTTAGGACGGGTGGCGGTCGAAGCGGGTGTCAGTAAGCCCGTGGTGTATGAGCATTTTGGTACCCGACACGGTTTGCTCGCTGCGCTGTATGAGGACTTTGATGTGCGGCAAAACGCTGTGATTGATGCGGCGATGGCCAAGGCGGGCAGCGAACTGACGGAACGTGCCAGCACGGTGGCGGCTTGTTATGTGAACTGTGTACTCACTCAGGGGCGCGAGATCCCCGATGTGCTGTCAGCGCTCAACAGCACGCCCGAATTGGCCGAAGTGAAGCGCAAATACCAACTCGATTTCATGGCGAAGTTTCGTCTGTGGTTTGCTGAGGCGAAGCTGCCGCAATCCAGCTTGTGGGGCTTGCTGGGCGCGGCAGACGCCATCTCAAATGCCGTGGTGTGTAGCGATATTCGGCAACTGGATGGCGTAAAGGAACTGCAGGGACTGATTGAGGCGCTGGTGCAACGCCATCTTATCTGATGCTGTTCACCAGCCAGCTGGCCAATTCGTTGAGTTCCTTCTGTTGCTCCGGGAACGCCGCAATCAGTTCTTGCATGGCAGCCTGCAGGGATTCCGGGCGATACGCCACCCCTTGAAGCTTCATCGCCAGCGCTTCTAAGGGTGCGGGATTAAGGCTATCGGTGAAAATCTGGCTGCGGCTAATCGTGCCGCGCTCAACATCAAAGTGAATCTCAACGCCACCCCAGACAAAGCGTTCCTGCAGCAGATGCGAGAAATCAGGTGCCTGACCAAAATTCCACTCCCAGCTGCTCTGTCGGGCAAACTGCTCCTTAAAGCCGGGAAGGTCTGGCAGCACTTCAGGTGAAATATATTCGGGCTCGCAGGTTTCGTGGTAATGCGTGAAGTAGGCGGCAATCACTTCACGACGGATATCAGCAAAACTGATCTCCGGGATAAAATCCGCAATATTAGCGACGCGTGAACGCACCGACGAGATCCCTTTAGCCTGAAGCTTTTTGATGTCCGGGTTAAGATAATCAGCAAGACGTGAAAGATCGGCGCTCATCAGGAAAGTGCCGTGGTGAAAACCGCGATCGGGTGTTTCACGATAGGCGGAACCGGAAATCTTGCGTATATCGCCATTCACATTGACCACGATGTCATTGCGACCGGAGGCTTCGGCGCGCATACCGAGCTTCGCAAGCGCCTGCAAAATAATCGCCGTCGAGACGGTTTTATCGTATTCAGGTTTACCGGCCATAAAAGTGAAACAAGCGTTGCCCAAATCATGGAACACCGCACCGCCGCCGCTGCTGCGCCGCGCCAGTTTGATGCCATCTTCTGCCATCCTGCGCGTATTGCACTCTTTCCACGGATTTTGTGCGCGGCCAATGACCACCGTTTCGGCGTTTTGCCATAAAAACAACACGCGCTGGGTCGTGGGCATCTGTCGGAAGATGCACTCTTCCACCGCGAGATTAAACCATGGATCGTGTGAGTCAGAGATCAGCAAACGTAGGGTGGACATGTTTCCTCCAGTTCCTTGAGAGAGAGGCGTAGCTTACGCGTTACGGCAAGGAAAGGTAAGAAAAACGCCCTTCCATTGAAGCGCGTTTTTTACCTCTTATGCCACCACTAAATCACTTAATGGCTGGCAAGAGCAGGCCAGCACATAGCCCGCAGCGATCTCTTGTTCGGTTAGGGTCAGCGTACTGCTGACGCTGTATTCACCGGCAAGCACCTGGGTTTTGCAGCAGCCACACACGCCTTCGCGACAGGCGGCATTTACTGCTACCTGATTGCTTTCCAGCGCCTGCAACAATGAGTCGCCATGGGCTGCAAAGAAGGTTTTCGCTTCAGACAGTTTGCTCACCTTCACGCCTTCACTCGCCGCGGGCGCCGCAGGGGTGAAGAAGGGCTCTTTAAAGACGTGTAAAACCCCCATTTCTCGCGCTGTGTTTTCTACCCATTCCATATAGGGTGCAGGACCACAACAGAAAAGTGTCCGTGCGGTAAGATCCGGGACGGCATTCAGCATCGCCTGTGTTAAACGCCCAGCGGTAAATCCTGCGCTTGCCTGATTCTCCGCCACCAGCGTCACGGGATAGTTCTGCCACTCATCCGCGAAAATCACATCCTGCGGTGAGCGCACGCTGTAGATTACCTGCACATCCACGTCAGGGCGATGAGCAGCCAGCCAGCGTCGCATCGACATCACCGGCGTGACGCCGCAACCTGCTGCCAGTAATAGCAGTTTGTTACTGGCGAGGGGGTCACAGGTAAATGTGCCCTGGGCATCCGATAGCCACAGGTAGTCACCGCGTTTCACCTGCTGTGTGAGCCAGTTTGACCCAGCCCCGTTTTCAATACGTCTGACGGTCAGTGTGATGTATTCGCTGATGCCCGGCGTTGACGACAACGTATAGGCGCGCAGTGTCTCCTTTTGATGACTGATACTCACGAGGGCGTATTGGCCTGCGCGGTAGGGATAGTAATCATGGCAAATCAGCGACAGCGTCCAGACATCAGGCGTTTCCTGGTGAATATGATGGACTTGCATGCGCCATGGGCACAGTGGGGTTGGCATGGTCATGGTGTCTCCTATGCGCTCAGCATCTGTTGCATATCTTGCTCAACGGTGGTGACCTGGCGCAGGCCAAATTTCTCATTCAACACGGCAAGCAGGTCCGGTGTCAGGAAGCCGGGCGCAGTGGGGCCGGTGACAATATTAGTGACGCCTAATGACAGCAACGTCAGCAGAATCACAATCGCCTTTTGTTCAAACCAGGACAGCACTAACGAGAGTGGCAGTTCATTGACGCCGCAGCCCAGTTTCTCTGCCAGGGTTACGGCCAACATGATGGCTGAATAGGCATCGTTGCATTGTCCGGCATCCACCAGACGCGGTAAGCCTTCAATGTCACCGAAATCGAGTTTGTTAAAGCGATACTTCCCGCAAGCCAGCGTTAAGATCAGGCAATCTGCCGGCACCTGGGTGGCAAAATCCGTGAAGTAATTGCGTTCACCGCGTGCACCGTCGCAGCCACCGACTAAAAATACGTGGCGCAATTTCTCCCGGCTGACGAGGTCGATCAGCGTATCGACCGCCCCGAGCAGCGTTTGTCGGCCAAAGCCCACGGTAATGAGATGTTCAATCTCACTGTAAGGGAAACCGTTGAGCTGCAAGGCTTGTGAAATCACAGGGCTGAAATCGTCACCTTCCAGATGATTGACGCCAGGCCAGCCAACGATGCTGCGCGTCCAGATACGATCCTGATACGAGCCAACATGCGGATCGATGATGCAGTTGGATGTCATCACAATAGGGCCAGGGAAGCGCGCGAATTCAACCTGCTGGTTCTGCCAGCCGCTGCCGTAGTTACCCACCAGGTGTTTGAATTTACGCAGTTCAGGATAGCCATGCGCAGGCAACATCTCGCCATGGGTGTAGACGTTAACGCCTGTGCCCTCGGTTTGTTGCAGCAGGTGATAGAGATCTTTCAGGTCATGGCCGGAAATCAAGATGCTTTTACCCGCGACCGCTTTGACGTTGACCTGAGTGGGGGTGGGATGGCCATAAGCATGGGTTTCACCCGCATCGAGGATTTGCATCACGCTGAAATTCATCTGGCCGATATCCATCGCACATTCAAGCAATGCATTCATCTCCGCTGGCCAGGTGCCGAGCCACGCCATGATGGTGTGATAACGTGCGTAGATGGCGTTGTCATATTGACCGAGGACATGCGCGTGTTCCATGTACGCCGCTGCACCCTTTAGCCCATAGAGACAAAGCAGGCGCAGGCCGAGAATGTTGTCACCGATGGCAGCTTTATCGCGGTTGGGGATAAAGGCCGCCGCTTGCCTTTGCAGATCGCCGAGGTCGTCACTGACCAGCTGTAAGTCAGCCATCGGATGTTCGACCTGCGCATGGGCATCGAGCGCGAGGCACAGCGCTTTTAGTGCTTCACGTTTGGCTATCGCTTCACGCGCGTAACCGACGATACGGATCGGATCAAAGTTGACGTTGGTGAGGGTGGAAAAGAAGGCGCGCGGGGCGAAGCTGTCGACCGCGTGGTCAATCAGGTCATATTCGCGCGCTTTGCAGGCCCATGCCGAGAGCCCTTGCAGCGTTGCAATCAATAAATCCTGTAAGTCGGAGGTTTCAGCGGTCTTGCCGCACATTCCCTGCGCGTAAGAACAGCCGTTGGCGACGGGAGTTCGAATGGTTTGCTCACATTGCACACAGAACATAATCACACCTTGCGTATAAGTTGTATTTTAAATGCATCTTTAAGCTAGGCTTGATTTAGCTGTCTGACCAGAGGATTTGCAGGTTACTTGAGGGGGGATTGATTTAGCGCAATTTTGTGCAGGGAGGTTTTAATCGGCGTGTGGAGATGTATTGATGTCAACGGCGAGAAGCGTGTAAAAAAACAGGTGCGCAATGCGCACCCGGTATCGGCATCTGTAGGGCCGCCACGGCGGGCGACCGCTGATTACAGAAGAGATTTCGCGGTGTTCACCACGTTCTCAACGGTGAAACCGAACGCTTTGAACAGAAGATCTGCTGGAGCAGATTCACCGAAGGTGGTCATGCCCACGATAGCGCCATTCAGGCCAGTGTACTTGAACCAGTAATCTGCGATACCCGCTTCGATGGCCACACGCGCTGCCACCGCTTTTGGCAATACTGATTCACGGTAGGCTGCATCCTGCTTGTCGAAAGCATCGGTAGAGGGCATCGACACCACACGTACTTTGCGGCCTTCCTGGGTCAGCTGCTCGTAGGCGGCAACGGCCAGTTCCACTTCTGAACCGGTGGCGATTAGGATCAGCTCTGGCGTACCTTCACTGTCTTTCAGTACATAACCACCGCGCACTACGTTGGCCAGTTGCTCCGCGCTGCGATCCTGCTGTGCCAGATTCTGACGCGAGAAGATCAGCGCGGTAGGGCCGTTGACACGCTCGATAGCGTATTTCCAGGCCACGGCAGACTCAACCTGGTCACACGGACGCCACAGACTCATATTGGGCGTCACGCGCAGGCTGGCCATCTGTTCTACTGGCTGGTGCGTTGGTCCATCTTCGCCCAGGCCGATGGAGTCATGGGTGTAGACCATGATCTGACGCACTTTCATCAACGCCGCCATACGTGCCGCGTTACGTGCATACTCCACGAACATCAGGAAAGTTGCGGTGTAGGGCAGGAAACCACCGTGCAGCGCGATGCCGTTGGCGATGGCGGTCATACCGAATTCGCGTACGCCGTAATGAATGTAGTTACCGGCAGGATCTTCATTGATGGGTTTAGAACCCGACCACATGGTCAGGTTGCTGGGCGCGAGATCCGCCGATCCCCCCAGATACTCCGGCAGGATCTTGCCGAAGGCTTCAATCGCATTCTGAGACGCTTTGCGGCTGGCGATTTTCGCTGGATTAGCCTGTAGTTGCTGGATAAATTGTTGCGACTCGGTTTCCCAGTTATCGGGTAATGCATCATTGATACGACGGTTAAATTCCGCCGCCAGCTCAGGGTGAGCCTCGGCATAGGCCGCGACTTTAGCCTCCCACGCAGACTCTTTCGCCTGACCGGCTTCTTTCGCATCCCACTGGGCATAAATATCCGAAGGGACTTCGAACGGCGCGTGATGCCAGCCCAGATGTTGGCGGGTCTGGGCAATTTCGTCATCGCCTAACGGTGCGCCATGGACATCATGGGTACCGGCTTTATTCGGTGAGCCAAAACCAATCACGGTTTTGCACATCAGCAGGGAAGGTTTGTCTGTAACCGCTTTGGCTTCTTCAACCGCTTTCTTGATGGCTTCGCCGTCATGACCATCTACGTCGCGCACCACATGCCAGCCGTAGGCTTCGAAGCGTGCTGCGGTATCATCCGTGAACCAGCCATCCACATGACCATCGATGGAAATACCGTTGTCGTCATAGAAGGCCACCAGTTTCCCCAGCTTCAGAGTCCCGGCGATCGAGCAGACTTCGTGCGAAATCCCTTCCATCATGCAGCCGTCACCCATAAACACATAGGTGTGGTGATCGACGATGTCGTGACCAGGTCGGTTAAACTGCGCGGCCAGCGTGCGCTCGGCAATCGCGAAGCCCACTGCATTTGCAATCCCCTGACCCAGCGGCCCGGTGGTGGTTTCCACGCCCGGTGTATAGCCGTATTCCGGATGACCCGGGGTTTTTGAATGCAGCTGGCGGAAATTCTTCAGCTCGCTGAGTGGCAGGTCGTATCCGCTCAGGTGCAGCAGGCTGTAGATCAGCATCGAACCGTGGCCATTCGACAGGACGAAGCGGTCACGGTTAGCCCACTTAGGATTGTTTGGATTGTGCTGTAAAAAATCGAGCCACAAAACTTCGGCGATATCCGCCATGCCCATGGGGGCACCCGGATGACCTGACTTGGCTTGTTGTACGCCATCCATGCTTAAAGCACGGATGGCGTTGGCTCTTTCCCGGCGTGTTGACATAAGGTTCTCCAGAGGTAAGAAGTCGGTGATTATTTAGTATGTGAAACTTGTTCGTAGTAACCGATCTTCTCGACTTTGGCGGTGGAGCCGCCACCTTCAAACTCGGAGGCCAGCCAGGCATTGACGATATTTTTCGCCAGTTCAGGCCCGATAACGCGTGCGCCCATGGTCATAATCTGGGCATTGTTGCTTTTACGCGCGCGTTCAGCGGAGAAAGTGTCATGACACTGTGCCGCACGTACGCCTTCCACTTTATTTGCCACGATGGCTACGCCGATACCGGTACCGCATAGCAGAATTCCGCGTTCAAATTCATTCTTCTGAATAGCCGTCGCCAGTGCAAAAGCCACATCCGGATACATTGGACGGTCGTTTTGCGCGTCATTGGTGTAATCCGTCACCTGGTAATCTTTCTCTTCAAGCAGTTTTTTAATGATGTTTTTCAATTCGATAGCCGCATCATCGGCGCCGATTGCGATTGTTTTCATCGTCATTCTCCAGCAGGGTTTTGTTCTGACGCCTGAACGTTTGTTACGTAGGCGAGAAGATGTTCACTGACAGCCTGCCATAAATACAATCATATGTTCAATGGTTGTTCATATGTTTTGTGTGCTGTTTGGGTGATGAGCCCCGTAGCAGGGGCTGATGCCACGCGGATTGCGCCGCATTTCTGCGTATTTTTCCGATTCAGGGCCAAAATCAAATCTCATGAGCAGGCTCACATTTTCAATCATTGCAGTTGAGGGATGAGCATTTATACGTGTAGTGTTCATTTGTTCGCATAACGATACCAATGTACAAGAAGACCCATCGAGGACTCGAACATGTGTCATTTACACCGTACCTCTCAGTACACCTGCAACCAGCGCCCCCTTGGCGTTTGGTCAACACCAAACAACAGTTTTAACCACGCACGTCATGGAGGTGCGTTATGAGTCAGCAAAACATGACGGCGATTGAGAAATCCGCTATCAGCAAAATCTCCTGGCGTCTGGTGCCTTTCGTAGCACTGATGTTCTTTATTAACTTCCTTGACCGCACCGCAATTTCTTTTGCTGGCCCCAATGGCATGACTCAGGACCTCGGTCTGACAGGTGTGCAGTTTGGTCTGGCGTCCGGCATCTTCTTTATCGGTTATATCCTGCTGGAAGTGCCGAGCAACCTGGCGTTGCATAAGTTCGGCGCACGTCGCTGGCTGGCACGTATCATGATCAGCTGGGGTATCGTCTCGCTGCTGTTCACCTGGGTGAGCAGTGTCGAAGGCCTGTATACGCTGCGCCTGTTGCTGGGTATTGCTGAAGCGGGCTTCTTCCCGGGCGCGATTCTTTATCTGAGCATGTGGGTACCGGGACGTCATCGCAGCAAAATCCTGTCCTTGTTCTATCTGGCACAGCCGCTGACCGTGGTATTCGGTGCGCCCCTGGCGGCAGGTTTGATTGAGCAACACGGTCTGTTTGGTCTGGATGGCTGGCGCGTGATGTTCCTGGGTGTTTCCATCCCGGCGATTCTGATCGGTATCGTGGCGCTGTTCTGGCTGGTGGACTCACCGCGTCAGGCGAAGTGGTTAACCGCAGATGAGAAGACCTGGCTGACCAACGAGCTGGAAGCGGAGCATCAGCAGAAGCAGGGCCATAAGAAACACAGCCTGCGTTCAGTGATGGGCAACGGTCGTGTGTGGACGCTGTGCCTGATCTACTTCGGCTTTATCTATGGCCTGTATGCGCTGGCCTTCTTCCTGCCAACCATTATCGGCGGCTTCCAGCAGCAGTTTGGAACCACCTTTAACGTGATGCAGAAGGGCTTGATTACCGGCGTGCCATACCTGATTGCTGCCGTGGTGATGTACTTCTGGTCAAAAGATGCCACCCGTCGTGGTTGCAAAACCTGGCACATCGCGATTCCAGCGCTGGCCGGTGGTATCAGCGTGCCACTCGCGCTGTATATGGATTCACCGTTCACCACCATCATGGTGATCGCGATTACGGCCAGCTCCATCTTTGCTGCCTTGCCTAACTTCTGGACGCTGCCAACGCAGTTCCTGACCGGCGCGTCAGCCGCAGCGGCTATCGCACTTATCAACACCTTAGGAAACGTGGCGGGCTTCTCCGCGGGCTACATCACTGGCGCACTGCATGACGCCACCAACAGCTATGTGTTACCGATGTTTGTGGTCGGTGGCTTCATGCTGCTGTCAGCCGTCCTTATGCTGTTATTGAATCGCCAGCGCCCGCAGTCTCAGCCGACCTCTATCGCACAGGAGCACTAAAATGACGTACCTGTTTAACCAACCTTCAGCCTTTGCTGCTGAACTCATTGAAGGCTTTGTCGCCGCCAACGCCGATAAAGTTCGTCAGGTCTCCGGTGGTGTGGTGCGCAGCACGCGCAGCCAACCTAATACGGTTGCGGTGATTGTGGGCGGCGGTTCCGGTCATTATCCGGCCTTCGCCGGGTTGGTTGGACAAGGTCTGGCACACGGCGCAGCTATGGGGAACCTGTTTGCTTCGCCGTCTGCTCAGCAGATCTACAACGTGGCCAGAGCGGCGCATAACGGCGCGGGCGTGTTGCTGATGTTCGGAAACTATGCGGGTGATGTACTGCACTTCGGCCAGGCTTGCGAACGCCTGCGCGCCGAGGGCATTTCCTGTGAAATTCTGGCGGTGACGGATGATATCTCCAGCGCCAGTAAAGACGAACGGGCAAAGCGCCGTGGTGTGGCGGGTGATTTATGTGTGTTTAAAGCGGCGTGTGCAGCGGCGGAAGCGGGCGATGATTTAGCCACCGTGCTTAAGAAGTCACAGCATGCTAACGATCGTACGCGGACTTTCGGTGTGGCATTTGGCGGATGTACCTTGCCGGGTGCCACCCATCCACTGTTTGAAGTTGAAAAAGGGCGCATGGCGCTGGGGCTCGGCATCCACGGTGAGCCGGGCATCAGTGAAACCGATGTGCCCAGTGCCGACGAACTGGCCGAGCTGTTTGTTGAACGTCTGCTGAGCGAAGTGCCTGCCGACGTCAGGCAGATTGAGGGCCAGCGCGTGGCGGTGATCCTCAATGGTTTGGGTTCCGTAAAGTATGAAGAGTTGTTCGTGGTGTATCGCCGCGTGGCACAGCTGCTGGCCGCCGCAGGATTGCAGGTGGTTCAGCCGGATGTCGGCGAGTTTGTCACCAGCTTTAATATGGCGGGCGCATCGCTGACGCTGATGTGGTTGGATGATGAGCTGGAGACGCTGTGGTGTGCCCCAGCAAACGCACCCGCCTATCGCAAAGGTAGCGTGTTGATCGCGGAACCGTTGAGTGCCGAAGAGCGTGAAGAGAGCACGGAAGAAGCACTGCCGCAGGCTTCTGCAGAGTCACAGCAGAGCGCACAGCGCGTGTTACATATCCTGGAATCAGTGGCAGATTTGTTACAGCGTAACGCGGAAAAATTAGGCGATATCGATGCCGTGGCCGGTGACGGTGATCATGGTATCGGTATGGAGCGTGGCGTGCTGGGCGCGGTAGAGAAAGCGCGTGAAGTGGCGACGCGCGGCGCAGGTGCAGGCAGCCTGTTGTGCCGTGCTGCGGATGCCTGGGCAGATAAAGCCGGGGGCACATCGGGTGCACTGTGGGGCGTCGCACTCACGGCGCTGGGGACGGCCATTGGCGATCAACAGTCACCGAATGCGCAACGCGTCGCAGCCGGCGTACGTGAAGCCAAAGAGGGCATTATGCACTTTGGCAAAGCGAAGGTAGGCGACAAAACCATGGTCGATGTGTTGGTGCCGTTTAGCGACAGCCTTAACGCTGCAGTCGCAGAGGGTGCTTCACTGACTGAGGCCTGGTTGGCGGCGGCACAGGTGGCCGATAAGGCCGCACAAGACACCGCTCAGCTGGTGCCGAAAATGGGTCGTGCGCGTCCGCTAGCCGAGAAAAGTGTCGGTACGCCAGATGCGGGTGCGATTTCACTGGCGATGATCGTCAATACCGTTGGCGATCTGCTAAAAGAACACAAAGCCTCTCAGCAAGGAGCGTAATGATGTCTCAGCCCAAAATCTGGCTCGGCGTCAGCCTGAAAATGTATTTCGGTTACCAGCAGACACTGGACTGGTGCCGCAAAGTCGCCGGATTGGCACAGTTGCCGGCGGTGAAAAACGGTGATGTTGGGTTGTTTGTACTGCCCGCTTATCCGGCTATTCCCGCTGTGGCTGACATTTTCGCAAAAACACCGGTGCGCTTTGGCGGCCAGGATGTGTGTCAGGCTGAGAACGGCGCCTGGACCGGTGAGGTCAGCGCCAGCATGTTGCAGGAACTCGGTTGCTCACTGGCCGAAATCGGTCACGCTGAGCGTCGTCGCCACTTCCATGAAGACAAAGCGCAGATTGCTGCCAAAGTGGCGATGTCGCTGCGACACGGATTAACACCGGTGCTGTGTATCGGCGAAGAACAGCAGGCCGGGCCGGATCAGGCTATCGCACTGTGCGAACAGCAACTGGCGGAAGCATTGGCTGATGCAGTGCAACAAGGTCTAAAGGGCGAGGTGTTCTTTGCCTATGAGCCGCAGTGGGCGATTGGTGCGCCACAACCTGCACCGGATAGCTATATCCGCGCGGTCTGTTCAGGCCTGCAACAGCTGAAAACGCCGGAGGGTATCACCTTGAAAATTATTTATGGTGGCAGCGCCGGGCCGGGGCTGATTCAGCGTCTGGGGACTGACGTTCATGGGCTGTTCCTGGGCCGTTTTGCCCACGACCCGAATGCACTGGCGCAAATCATTGAAGAGGCCAGCGTGCTGGCGAAGGAGATCCGTTAATGAGCCGTATCGGACTCAGTACTTATGCCTTTTTCTGGCGCATGTCCAGCAAAGTGCCCAACCCGCTGTCGCTGGAGCAGATGCTGCAGCAGACCGCCGAACTGGATATCTCGGTGTTCCAGATTTGTGATTACCCGGCGATTGAAAGTTGGTCAGATGAGCAGTTGCAGGATCTTCGCCAACTGGCCGACAAACTTGGCATCACGCTTGAGCTGGGTACACGCGGCTTGGGCACCGCCCATCTGCGTCGCTATCTGCATATGGCAAACATTCTCGATGCCCATGTCGTGCGCTCGATGTTTTACACCGCCGATCACCGTCCTTCACTGGATGAAGCCGCAGAATTGATTGCTGCGGTGCTGCCTGATTTCGCTCGCCAGCAGGTACGTCTGTGTCTGGAGACGTATGAGCAGGTCAACAGCGGCGCGATGATGTCGGTGATCAATAAGTTCCTCTCGCCGTGGTTATGTGTGTGTCTCGATCCCGCTAACTGCGTAGCAGGGCTGGAATTGCCTGAACAGGTGATCGCCAATACGGCGGCGCGCGTCGGTAACCTGCACATCAAAGATTTTGCCTTTACGCGTCGTGATGGCTGGGTCGGCTTTACCTTTGCCGGCTGCCTGATGGGCGAGGGCCTGCTGGACTATGAGCGGATGATCGCCAGTGTGCGCCCGGCAGAAAGAGAGATTAATCAAATCGTTGAACACTGGTTGCCGTGGCAGGACGATGCCGTGCTGACCTGCGAGCGCGAAGCCGAATGGACGCGCCGTACCGTTGAATTCTTACGTAGTAAACAAGATCAGGAGTTATACAAATGAGCAATGCATTGAAAACCATCACCGTAATTGGCGCAGGCGGCAAAATGGGTATGCGCATTTCTGCCAACTTCCAGAAAAGCGATTACCAGGTGTTTTACGTTGAGAACTCACCGAAGGCGCAGGAACAAGTGACGGCGCAAGGCCGTGAGTTGTCTGATGCTGCTTCCGTTGTGCCGGTCAGTGACGTAGTGATTCTGGCCGTACCGGATATCGTTCTGGGCAAAGTGTCTGAGGGCGTGGTGCCGCAGATGAAGGCCGGTGCGATCCTGCTGACGCTGGACCCGGCTGCGGCTTACGCAAACCTGATCGCGCATCGTGACGGCATCGAATATGCGGTGGCGCACCCTTGCCATCCGTCAGTGTTCCTGGAGCGCTACACCAAAGAAGAGCACGCGGATGCCTTCGGTGGCATCGCGGCTGTACAGCACGTCGCGGCTTCGTATGAAACTGGCTCCGATGCGCAGAAAGCCGAACTGAGCAAAGTCATCAGCGTGATGTACGGTCCGGTAGAGGAAGTGCATTGGGTCACGGTGACGCAGCTGGCCTATCTGGAGCCAACGCTGGTGGAAACCGTAGCCTGCATGGTGGGTGCTTTTATGAAAGAAGCACTGGATGAGACCGTCAAGCACAGCGGCGTGCCGGAAGAAGCGGCCAAAGCGATGCTGTATGGCCATATTCAGATCGCACTGGCCGTGGCCTTCCGCGCCACCAACCCGTTCTCGGATGCCTGTATGATCGCCATGGAATACGGTCGCGAGAAGATTGTTAAGCCAGACTGGAAGCAGATCTTCGATCAGAAAGAGCTGGATATCGTCATTGCCCGCATGCTGAAAATCGACGCCATTAAGCGTTAAGCGTGATGCAACCTGCGACTCGCCTTGCTGCTGTCTGGCGAAGCGAGTCGTATCAATGATATAACTCCTTCCTTAAATCAGGTGTCACGATACAAGACAGGTAACGGATGGAAAAAAACACGCTTTCTCAGGACTCCGAGCTGCTGACAGAAATTGCGGTGGCCTATTATCAGGACGAAATCACCCAGGAGGAGATTGCGCGTAAGTTTGGGATATCCCGCATTAAAGTTGGCCGACTGCTCAAACGTGCGCGTGAAGAGGGCATCGTCGAAATTAATGTGCGCTACCATCCGGTGTTCAGTACGCGCCTTGAACAACAACTGCAAAGCCGTTTCCCCCAACTACAACGTGCGCTGATTGCCCTGGATTCGCCGGACGATGAAGAGCAGCGTCGTCAGGTGGCGGCGTTAGTTTCAGCCCATCTTGCGCAATCATTAAAAGACAATGCCATTGTCGCTGTGGGTCAAGGGCGCAACGTCGCCGCTGTTGCCGATTATCCCGGTCAGGTGCCGACGCGTAATTGTCTGTTTATCAGCGGTATCGGTGGGACACATCGTCCCGGTGATGCGATTAACGCCGATCATATCAGCCGTCGTTTGGCTAAGAAGTTTGGCGGTATCAGCGAAACCCTGTATGCCCCGGCCTATGTTGAGAACCGCGCACTCCGTGACGCCTTTATGCAAAACGGCACCATCAAAGAGACGCTGGACCGGGCACGTAAGGCCGATGTGGCGATAGTGGGCATCGGTGATATGAATGAAAACAGTTATATGGTGAAACTCGGCTGGTTTACGCCGCATGAGATCATCGACGCGCATGTGAATCAGGGCGTCACCGGTGATGTTGCCGGTTACGACTTCTTCAATGCCCAGGGGCAACACGTGGATACGGTGATGAATGACCGCGTGATTGGCCTCAGCATCGAAGAATTACGTAAGATCCCCTGCGTGATCGCTATTGCTTCAGAAAATACTAAAGCCATGGCCATTCTCGGTGCATTGCGCACGGGTGCCATCGATATTGTGGCGACGACAGCACAAAATATTCGGACGATTTTGAGTATGTCGCAGTAGGGTATTATTTCATGGCGGCACCACGCGGTGTCGCTCTTTTATCACCCTCCAATTTTCTCACTGCGCATACTATTACGCCCATTCTCAGCTAACACTCCTTTACTGTCATGTTATCTGAGATTTATTTCAGTCACCCAACCGTCACCCCAGCAACATAAATCCTTCATTTCCCTGAGCTAGCTTACCGCCATTCTGTTTTCAGGACTGCGGATGCATGAGCCACCTTTCGCTACATCACATCACTAAAGCCTGGGGGGAAAAAATTGCCCTCAATGACATTACCTTTGATGCCGCAGAAGGGAGCTTTGTTGCGCTGCTTGGGCCATCAGGCTGTGGAAAATCCACACTACTGCGCACCATTGCCGGGCTGGAAACCGCCGATCGCGGCGAGATCCACTTCAAACACACCGATATCACCCATTTGCCACCCTCGCAGCGCAAACTCTCGATGGTTTTTCAATCCTATGCACTTTTTCCACATCTGAATGTCCGCGAGAATCTGCTGTTTGGCTTAAAAGCACGTGGGGAAGACAAACAGACATTTGCGAGCCGACTGGATGACGTCAGCAAGCTGATGGAACTGGATAAGTTGCTTGATCGCCTGCCATCTCAGCTCTCGGGGGGCCAACAGCAACGTGTGGCGTTGGGAAGGGCGGTTATCGCCAATAACAACCTGTGTTTGATGGATGAACCCCTGTCCAACCTTGATGCCAAACTGCGCCAAAGCATGCGCCGTGAGATTCGTGCCTTACAGAAGAAACTGGGGCTCACCATGCTGTATGTCACGCACGATCAGACCGAAGCGATGAGCATGGCGGACAGTATTATTCTGCTGAATGACGGCCATATCGAGCAGCAAGGCACACCGAACGATCTTTATAACAACCCCGCCACGGTTTTTGCCGCGCAGTTTATCGGCGCGCCACCCATGAATATCCTGCCGTTGCACAACAAAGAGAACCGTCATTACCTGAGCCACTTACAGGCGCCGGTGGTTGAGCATTGCGATGAGGTGGCATTGAGTCTCGGTTTACGAGCGGAAGATATTCAGCTGATTTCACCTGAACACGCGGCGCTTAAAGCCCGGGCGATCAGCTACGAATACATGGGTGCTGATACCTTGCTGGTGTGCCAACTCGCGGGCCTGGCCGATGCCATCACCGTGAAAGTGCCCGGCATGCAGCATTTTGTCGAGGACAGCCAGGTCGGCTTGCAGTGGTCCGCAACCCGTCAATATCTGTTCTCCACCACGACCGGCAAGCGCTGTTTGTCTGCCGAGCAACAGATGTTTGTTTCACAGAAAAAATACGCTGTTTAACCGTTGTTTTTCGCCCAAGGGATAATCATGTCTGCGATTCGTTACTCACGCCTGGCCTCTGCTTTACTGCTCTGTACTTCGGTTTCCGCTTTTGCCGCCGATCCGGTTAAATTGCAGATGTACTATCCGATCGCGGTTGGTGGCAAAGTCAGCCACACCGTTGACGCGCTGGTGACTGATTTCGAAAAAGTGCATCCGGAAGTGAGCATTCAGCCAGTGTACACCGGTGATTATGCGACAACGGTCACCAAAGCCCTGACGGCGTTCCGTGGCGGCAATGCACCGCAGCTGGCGGTCATTGGTGACATTGAGGCTTATTCCCTGATTGATGCGGGCGCGATTGTCGCCGCCAGCGATCTGGCAACAGGTGATGAAGGCAAAAAATGGATCGACGGTTTTTATCCTGCCTTCCTGCGTCACATTGACGGCAAAGTGTGGGGCGTACCGTTCCAGCGCTCTACCGTGGTGATGTACTGGAATAAACAAGCATTCGAAAAAGCGGGGCTGAATGGCGACACGCCGCCGGCTAACTGGCAGCAAGTGGTCGAGTTCAGTAAAAAACTGACCATCAAAGATGCCAATGGTGTCAGCCAATGGGGGATTGAGATTCCGTCAACGCCTAACGGCTACTGGAACTTCCAGGGATTGTCTGCCACCAATGGCGGCCGTCTGGATAACGGTAAAGGCACGGCCGTGCATTTCAACACGCCAGGTAACGTTGAGACACTGCAATGGCTGACCGACCTTGGGCAGAAAGAAGAAGTGTCACCGAAAGGCGCCATCGCCTGGGGTACCACACCACAGGACTTTATCAGCGGTAAAACCGCCATGATGGTGACCACCACCGGTAACCTGACCAACGTGCGCGATAACGCCAAATTCCCGTTTGGTGTGGCAATGCTGCCAGAGAAGACTCAGCGTGGCAGCCCAACGGGCGGCGGTAACCTCTATGTCTTCAAAAATGCTTCACCGGAGCAGCAAAAGGCCGCGATGGAATTTATCCGTTGGGTGACGTCACCGGAGCAGGCCGCGCGCTGGAGTATCGCGACCGGCTATGTGGCGACGTCTCCAGCGGCATGGGATACCACGGTGATGAAAGACTACGTAAAAGAGGTCCCTCAGGCGCTGGTCGCCCGTGAGCAGTTGAAGTATGCCCAGCCAGAACTCTCGACCTACAACAGCGTACAGATTCAGGATGCGTTGAACCATGCTGTCGAAGCTGCGGTGACCCAGGCAAAAACCCCGGCAGAAGCGCTTGAGGGTGCGCAGAAGCAAGCGGATCGCCTGTTAAAGTCCTACCAGTAACGGAAGCGCGATGAGCACGATAATTGCCAGTACGCCGCAGCGTCGTCCCGCATTCTGGTCGACGCAGCTTTATGGTTACCTGCTGATTTTGCCAGCACTCAGTTTTTTACTGCTGTTTACGCATTATCCCGCGGTGGCGACGATCTGGGAGAGTCTGTTCAGCGCTTCCCGTAATAATCATCCGGCCCACTTTGTTGGGCTGGATAATTACATGGCGTTGTTGGATGACGATATTTTCATCCAATCGCTCTGGAACAACGTGTTGTATGCACTGATCACAATTCCACTGGCCGTCACGCTGGCTTTGATGATGGCGCTGGCCGTGAACCGACGATTGGCAGCGAATTCGCTGGTCCGCGCGGCGTTTTTTATCCCATCATTGCTCCCCATGATTGCCATCGCCAATCTGTGGCTGTTTTTCTACACTCCGCAGCTGGGGCTGTTGAATAAGTTGCTGGCGCTGTTCTCGCTGCCTGCTGTGAACTGGCTCGGTGAGCCGGGCACCTCCCTCTATTGCCTGATGGCGGTTTCTGTCTGGCGTGAAGCGGGCTTCTTTATGATCTTCTATCTGGCTGCCTTGCAGCAGATCGATCCCCGCCTCAATGAAGCGGCAGCGATTGAAGGAGCTTCACGCGGCTACTTTTTCCGTCGTGTGCAATGGCCACTGTTGATGCCAACGACGCTATTTGTGTTGATCAATGCTTCGATGAACGCCTTCCGCATTGTCGATCAGGTGATTGCCATGACCAACGGAGGCCCCAACAACAGTAGTAGTCTGCTGTTGTTCTATATCTATCGCACCGCATTCAGTTTCTGGGATATGCCTGCTGCTGCGGCCATGACCGTGGTGTTGTTGGTGATCCTCGCGGCGATTGCGCTGATCAAATTTACGTTGCTGGACAAGCGAGCCCATTATCAATGAATAAGACGAACTTGTTGGGTGGCTGGTGTCTGAATCTCACCATCTGGCTGGCGGCGCTGCTGTGGCTGCTGCCGATTCTGGTGGCACTGTGGGTGGCGATCCATCCAGCATCCGATCAGGCCAGTTTTTCGCTTTTCTCGCCGCTGACCTTCGATAATTTTATCAAGGCCTGGCATGCCGCGCCTTTTGCCCGCTACTTCCTCAATACCACGTTGCTGGTGCTGATGATTGTGGTGGTGCAGTTGATTTTGGCGACCATGGCGGCCTATGCGCTGGTGCGTTTCAAAATGAAATTCTCAGGGGTTATCTTCGCGCTGATCCTGCTGCAATTGATGATTAGCCCGGATGTTTTGATTTTGAACAATTACAAAACCATCGGTGCGTTTGGGCTGCGCGATACCTTAACGGGGATAGCATTGCCGTATTTCGCCTCTGCTTTTGCCATTTTTCTGCTGCGTCAGACGTTTAAAAGCATCCCGCTGGTGCTGGAAGAGGCCGCTATTGTCGAGGGCGCCAGCCGTTTTTATATCTTACGTAAGATATACATCCCGCTAGCCCGGCCGATCTACATCGCGTTTGCCCTGGTGTCGATTAGCTTCCACTGGAATGATTTCCTGTGGCCGCTGGTGATTACCGATTCCGTCAACGTAAGACCGCTCACCGTCGGATTGCAATTGTTCTCGGCGCCAGAGCAGGGCGTACAGTGGGCGCTCATTGGTGCCGCTACCTTGATGACCACCTTGCCGTTACTGGTGCTGTTCCTGATTTTCCAGCGCCAGTTTATTCAGTCGTTCATGCGTGCTGGTATTCGCTAAGGAGTGTTTTCCGTGACTCATCCGCATCCATTGACATCCTTGCAGCGAGAACTCCTCGGCGATGTGGCCGAACTTTATGCTTTGCCTGATTTACGTCCTGCGATGAGAGATAACGTGCTGCGTTTCGGTGTGATTGCTGACCCGCAGTACGCCGATGTCGAAGCTGATATCGAAAATAACCTCTACTACCGTCATGCTCTTGATAAGTTACCGCAGGCAATTGAAGCCCTGAATCAGCAGCCGCTGGATTTTGTTGTCACGCTGGGGGATTTGGTTGACCGCGATTGGGCCAGCTATGCCGCCATTCTGCCGCTGTATGACCAGCTGGTGCATCCGCATGCGGTGGTGTTGGGGAACCATGATGCGCAAACCCTTGCTCAGCATCTGAATAATCGTGCGGCACTCCCCAAAAGTTATTACGCGTTTCGTTTAGCGGGGTGGCGGTTTATCGTTTATGACGGTAACGATGTCAGTTTGTACTGCAATGCGCAGAATGGTGACGACTACTACCAGGCGGAGAACCTGCTGGCGGAATTAAAGGCGCAGCGACAGCCGCAGGCTCAGCCATGGAACGGTGCCGTAGGGCAGCAGCAGCTGAACTGGATTGAACGGCAATTGATTGAAGCTCAGCAACGGGGTGAGAAAGTGGGGGTGTTTGGTCATTACCCGCTGGCGCCTCACACCACGCATATACTGATGAACGCCAGTGTGCTGGTGGATCTTCTATCTAGTTACAACATACAGTTTTGCTTCTCAGGACATGACCACCGCGGCAACGCTGCATACATCGGTCAAAGAGGGTTTTATACCATGAAGGGCATGCTCGATGGTCCAAGCGAAGTGCCCTTTGCGGTGGTCGAAGTGGATGATAATGGTGTAAGGATTCACGGCTTCGGCGGGGAGATAAGCCGAGGTCTGTGTTAATGCGGTCAGCAGGCGAGGCTCATATCGCCTGCTATCTAACTGGCGCGCTTCAGGGGCTGTGGCGATAACTGTTGCCGACGACGTGCAATTTCTTCAGCGCGCTGTAACAACTGCTGCAAATCATCCTCGTCAATGTCGAGAAGCTGGCCGTTCTCCAGTGCCTGATGCAGATCATCGCGAGTGATTGGCACTTCAAGCGCCACTGAATTCGTTTTAGGTTCGTTTGCAGCCAGCGGGTGCGGGTAGCGGCGACCCGCAAGATTATTAAAAATGATTGCCAATACAGCAAGACACACGGAATTCAGCAGCACGGGAGAGAGAATAAACTGATATCCCAGTTGCTGAACGCCACTGCCGCCCAGAATCGCTGTCAGCGCCACCGCCCCGCTGGGAGGATGCAAGCAGCGCAGCTGAAACATCACGGCAATGGCGAGACAAGCCGCAATGCCGCAAGCGACTGCGGGATAGGGCACATACATCGCGGTTGTCACGCCTATCACGCCTGCGACCAGATTCCCGCCAACAATCGACCAGGGTTGCGCCAACGGACTATTCGGTAAGCCGAAAAGCAGCACTGCAGACGCCCCCATCGGTGCCACAAACCATAAGTTGACCTCACCAAGCAGCCAATGGCTGGTCAGGCTGGTGATCATCAGGCCGAGGCCCGCACCGATGCTGGCCATCACTCTCTGTTTTTTGGCGACCGGTAACGGATGCGGCCAAAGACGGGCAAGGAAAGTCCGCAGCGATGTTATCCAGCTGGCGCGACGCAGGTGTGTCATGAAGGTCATACTCTGTCATAAGAAAACGCGATGGATGGCGATTGTCGCTGATCGATTCCTGAGGAACAACCACAATGTTAGTGTGCTGTTACCAAACGGTGATGAGGTTACAAGCTAGAACAATGATGTTTAACCGTGTCTTACACAACGTCTAAGGTTGTTGTATAGTCCGTTTTTTTTCGGAGGAACCATGCTGCCCAACTCATCCACGCGCCTGAACAAATACATTAGCGAGAGCGGAATCTGCTCACGACGTGATGCCGATCGTTACATAGAGCAAGGCAACGTTTTTATTAACGGCAAGCGCGCGACCGTTGGCGCACAGGTCTTTGCCGGGGATGAAGTGAAAGTGAATGGGCAGTTGATCGAGCCGCGTAACGAAGAAGATTTAGTGCTGATTGCGCTCAACAAGCCCGTGGGCATTATTACCACGATGGAAGAGGGTGAGCGTGATAACATCGGTGATTTTGTTAACCATAGTAAACGCGTGTTCCCGATCGGCCGTCTGGATAAAGACTCACAGGGTCTGATTTTCCTCACCAACCACGGTGACCTGGTCAATAAGATCCTGCGCGCCGGTAACAACCACGAGAAAGAGTATGTGGTGACCGTGGATAAGCCGATCACCGACGAGTTTATCGCCGGAATGGCGGCGGGTGTGCCGATGCTGGGTACCGTGACCAAAAAATGCAAAGTGAAGAAAGAGTCGACCTTTGTGTTTCGTATCATCCTGGTTCAAGGGTTAAACCGCCAGATTCGTCGTATGACCAAGCATTTTGGCTTTGAAGTCACCAAGCTTGAACGTACCCGCATTATGAATGTCAGCCTGAAAGGCATCCCGCTGGGCGAATGGCGTGATTTTACCGATGACGAATTGATTGAGTTGTTTAACTTGATCGAGGATTCTTCATCCGAAGACCAAAAAACGCAGCAAAGCCAGGCGAAAAAGAAACCGGCAACAGCGGGGAAAAAAGTCGCATCGAACGGTGCAAAGATTCCAGAGAAATCCGCAGCTAAACCCGCAGGTCGTCAGCGTTTCACACAGCCTGGCAGGAAGAAGAAAGGGCGCTAATCGCCATTGCTTCGCCATCACTGATTAAACCCGGAACAAATTTTATAATCTTCTCACTATTTGTTCCGTGTTTATCCCTCCATACTTTTCTTAACAAAGGAGGGAACAATGAACAACGCAAACTGGTTATATGAAATGCAGCATCTCTATGTAACTCAGCCGCGTCCGGCATGGGTTCCACGCATGTTTTGGCTGACCAAAACGCAGCGTCATAAAATTTTGACGGAACTCTTGCTGCCGCAGGTTAAACAGAGATAGCGCCGCTATTAAGCCGGTTATTGAATGTTCAGAATAACCGGACCCCCATCACTCTTCTTCAGCCACTTTGACCACGGTTTTACCAAAGTTTTTGCCCTTCATAAGAGTTTGTCGCAATTTTAAAATGTTGCTATATGATAACAATCAGGTCTTTTTCATATGAATGTTGCTATATAGCAACATCTGGAGGTGTATGCTGCCCGGCATGCAAGATATCGGCATAAAGTGCCAGGAAAACGTAAAGCGAAAAGGTGGACGCAAGCCACTGCAGCCTTACATTCAGGTGTTCACCGCACAGTGATCTCACAGATTGAGAACGGCCTTTATTCAGGGTCGCTCAAAGTATTGACGTTGTATCTCAATGCGCTGGAATTAAAACTTTCCGTGCAGTCAGCGGGCATACCGCAACTGGATGAACTGGAGGCGCTGTTTAACGATGACTGATTTTAACCAACTGGCAAAGCCGCTACCTTCCCAGTGAGCCAGCGCACAAACCCACACAAAACTTTACGCTGGGAAAACCGCTAACGCATTGAACATAAAACCCCCTTCAACATTTGCACAAACGGTCTCGGGCATTCTCACATAACCGCTCTTTAATCGACTGCGTATACCTATAGCGATGCTATTAACCCAATAGGTGACGCATGACGGTTCAACAATCTTATGATTTAGCAGCAGATCACGACGCGCATATCGCTTCCGCAATCGCTAAGTTTTTCCGCCGTATCATTCCAATGCTGGCGCTGATGCTGATTGTTAACCAGATCGACCGAGCCAACATCGGATTCGTCAAAGCTGAATTACAAACTGATGCGGGTATCAGTGCTGCTGCATTTGGTCTGGGCGCCGGCCTGTTCTTTATTGGCTACGCGCTGTTCGAAGTCCCCAGCAATATGATGTTAAAAAAGCTCGGGGCTCGCGTGTGGCTGACGCGCATCATGATCACCTGGGGCATCGTGGTGGTGTTAACCGGTTTTGTGAGTACACCGCTGCACTTCTACGTTCTGCGATTTTTATTAGGCGTGGCAGAAGCCGGGTTCTTTCCTGGCGTGCTGTTCTATTTCCGCCAGTGGGTGCCTAACGCATGGCGAGGTCGTGCCACCGCGATGGTGTTGAGTGCCACCGCTAGCGCCTTCTTGTTTTCCGGTCCGCTGACCGGCGCGATTCTGCTGCTGCATGAAGTGAATGGGCTTGCCGGTTGGAAATGGGTGATGTTCCTGGAAGGAGGCGGCTCCATGGTGATTGGTTTGCTGGCCGCGCTGGTACTGGTCTCAAAACCTCAGGATGCCAAATGGCTTAACCCAGCAGAGCAACGTGCGCTGCAAGCACAGTTAGCGTTAGAAGACGCAGCACGTGACGTACATGTTAAAGAGTATGGCCGCTGGGGTTTATTGCGCGATCGCAGCTTGCTGTTCTATTGCCTGATTTTTTTCACCATGACCATGACCGGTTACACCCTGGTGTTCTGGCTACCGCAAATTATCCAGCGCATTCAGGGTTACAACAGTTTTGAGATTGGTTTGCTGACCGCCGTTCCCTGGTTATGTGCCATTGTGGCCTTGTTCCTGCTGGGTAAAACCACCGATCGCTATCGCAATAAGCTGGACAAAGGGCTGGGCATTGCCATGCTGATTGCCGCGTGCGGCACCTTTATGGCGACCACCGGGACACCCTGGTTTGGGTTTGTCGCGATGATCGTTGCCTGTATTGGCTCGAAAGTCAGCGCGGCCTTTTTCTGGCCGATGCCGCAAAGCGAATTGCCTGCTTCAATCGCCGCGCCCGGCATTGCCCTGATCAACTCAATCGGTAACCTCGGCGGCTTCTTTGCCCCCACCGTGTTTGGCTATCTTGAACTTCATACCGGCAGCACCACCGGTGGACTGTATGCGCTGACCAGCGTGTCGGTTATCACCGGTGTCTGGCTGCTGCTGCGTCGTAAACCTGTTCCCCCTGCATTCGGTCACACGGAGAGAAACCATGTCCGACACACCAGTCATTAAATCAATGCGCATCGTTCCGGTTGCCGGATACGACAGCATGCTGCTGAACATCGGCGGGGCGCATAACTGCTACTTCACCCGTATTCTGGTGCTATTGACTGATTCAGCGGGCAACAGCGGCGTGGGGGAAACACCGTGCCACGCTTCAACGTTGCAACTGCTGGAACTGTTTCGCCCTCTGATCATTGGCAGCTCGCTGATGCGCGCTAACGCCACGCTCAGTCAACTCTTTGCCAGCGACACGCGGCAGCAGCAGACTTCGCACACCAACGACATTCATATTCCGCAGATGAACCCAGAGAAGTTTTACAACGCGGCAGCGGCCATTGAGGCAGCGTTGCTCGATCTGCAGGGTAAATTCCTCGACCTGCCCGTGGCAGAACTGCTCGCCAGTGGTAAACAGCGGGAGCGCATTCCGGTGTTGGGCTATCTGTTTTATATCGCTGACCGTCAACGCACGAATATGCGCTACCGTTCGGGTGATGACGAAGCAGATGGCTGGTTCCGGTTACGTCATCAACCGGCAATGGACAGTGCAGCAGTGGTGCGGCTCGCAGAAGCCGCAGAAGAACAATATGGCTTTCGTGACTTCAAGCTAAAAGGCGGCGTCCTGCATGGCGAGCAAGAAGTCGAAACCGTGGAGGCCTTGCTGGCGCGGTATCCACAATCTCGCGTCACCGTGGACCCGAATGCCAGTTGGTCGCTGGATGAAGCGATTCGCTTTGGTAAGCAGTTGGCAGGCAAAGTGCCGTATCTGGAAGATCCTTGTGGCGCAGAGCAGGGGTATTCCGGGCGTGAAACGCTAGCCGAGTTCCGTCGCGCCACTGGCGTGCCGGTGGCGACCAATATGATCGCCAATGACTGGCGGCAGTTGCAGCATGCTCTGCAGCTCAACGCCATCGACATCCCGCTTGCCGATCCCCATTTCTGGACGATGCGCAACGCTAACGTCGTCGCACAACTGTGTAACGAATGGGGCCTCACCACCGGTTGCCATTCCAATAATCACTTTGATGTTTCCCTGGCGATGGTGGCCCATCTTGGTGCCGCAGCGCCTGGCGATCGTCAGACCGCCTTCGATACACACTGGATATGGCAAGATGGCCAGCAACTCAGCCACCAGCCACCGCAAATCCGTGATGGCTACCTGGAGCTGCCGCCAGGCCCAGGATTGGGCATCGAACTGAATATGGAGCGCGTCGAACAGGCGCACGCACTCTACAACGCACTGCCTGATAAGAACCGCAACGATGCACTTGGCATGCAGTTTTTGATTGATAACTGGCGTTTTGACGCAAAACGTCCGGCTCTGGTTCGCTGAGGAAATTAAATGAAGAAAACCTTTCAGATAGCCACATTACTCACGGCGATGGCGCTCAGCGCACCATTGCTGGCAAAAACCTTTGTATACGTCTCAGAAGCCGATGATGGCACTATCGCGCGTTACGCACTGGATGAACAATCCGGCGCATTGCAACTGCTAGGTCGTACCCAGGCCGGCGGAAAAGTGATGCCACTGGCACTGAGTGCCGATCACCAGCATTTATATGCGGCCATTCGCAGCAAGCCACTGCAACTGGTGAGCTGGCAGATCGATCGCGCCACCGGCGATCTTCATCAGAGAGCTGAAGTCCCTGCTACCGCCAGTTATCCGTACATCAGCACCGACAAGCAAGGGCGATTCCTGTTGGGCGCCTCCTACGATGGCGATGTGGTGCATGTCTATCGGCTGGCCAAAGATGGCAAGGTGATAGCGCCGCCGGTTGGCAGTTACAAGACGGGTCATGCGGCACATTCGGTCATTGTTGATGATGCCGGTAAAACTGCCTACGTCGGTAATCTCGGTACTGACCGCGTGTTACAGCTGAAATTGAATGAGGAGGGGGAACTCAGCGCGCTGGGTAACGGTTATGTGAAAACCGCCGATGAAAACGGCCCGCGTCATTCGGTATTATCGCCGGATCAGCGCTATCTGTATAACGTCGGCGAGATGGGCGGCATCATCACTCAGTTCCGCCGTGAACCGAGCGGCGAACTGGTCAAAGTCAGTGAAACACCCAATGCAGTAGCCGAGGAATTTAAATTGCAACATGGGCGTGAGCGTCCAGCGGGCTATAGCGATACCACGCCACGGATCTGGTCAGCCGATATTCATCTGACGCCAAACGGTCACTTCCTGTATGTGACCGAACGGACCAGCAGTACGGTGAGTGGCTACCGCGTTGATCCACACAGTGGCAAACTGACGCTGATTGGCAGCTGGCCGGTTGAGAAGCAGCCGCGCAGCATTGCTATTACCGCAGACGGAAAATGGTTGATTGCCAGCGGTGAAAAAAGCGCGGTAACAGGAAGCTACGCCATTGATGCCAAAAGTGGATCGTTGAAGCGTGTAAGTGAAGCGCCTGCCGGCAAAGATGCGAACTGGGTAACAGTGGTGAGTAACTGAGTTTCACCCTGCGATGATCTGGCGCAACACTGTGCGCTAGATTGCGCGAAATGTTTTTATGGAGCCGTTGTAATCATTGAGGTTATTTAGAAAAGTGTGATCCATAACACATTTATCTGACTGATGACAGGCTGTGAAGCAATAGGCTTATAAATCAGAGAGATTCTGTAAATAGGGGCTGAATTCGCACTTAGTCCATTAGTAGCCCTTAATAATTACCCTGATATTGATTACCTGCCAATATCACCAATTTTGATGCTGTAACAACCTGACATATTTATCGCCGTGAGTAGATTGAATATTCTGGCAGGATACGCCGCACTTAGTGCCGTCTGGTCTCAATACTGTCATGCAGTGGTTTTCAAAAAACGCCGTTTTTTTTGCTGTAAAAACCTGTCTGGCTGCCTTTTTGGCATTGTACTTCTCACTGGAACTCAACCTGGATAAACCCGCCTGGGCCATTACCACGGTTTTCATTGCCTCTCAGCTATACTCTGCGTCCACCATTTCGAAATCACTGTTTCGTATGCTCGGCACCTTGTTAGGCGGCGTGTTTATCTTCTTTGTTTTTCCCGTCACTGTTGAACACCCCTTACTTTTTAGCTTTGTTATCTCGCTGTGGGTCAGTGTGTGCCTGTATCTCTCCCTGCACGATCGCACGCCGAAAAGCTATGTGTTCATGCTGGCAGGTTACAGCGCTGCCATCATGGGATTTCCAGAGGTGATGACGCCGCTGTCGATCACCAATACCGTGTTATCCCGTATTGAAGAGATCGCGGTAGGCACAGTGTGTAGCAGCCTGGTGCATGCGTTATTGTTTCCGGTCTCGATGCGTAGTTTGCTGGAACAGAGTGTCAGCCAGTGGTATTTGAATGCGCGCAAGCTGTGTCACGATTTGCTGTCAGGTATTCCGGGCGATAAGTCTCCCGAGCGCGATGACATTCTGACGCGTATGGCGACCAATCCGCAGCAAGTGGAAATTCTGATTACGCACTGTGTTTACGAGGGTGATGCCGCGCGCCGTTTGATTCGTCTGGTCAGCGTGCAGTATCAACATCTCTCTTATTTAATCCCTACGCTCACCGCCATTGAGCTGCGTCTGCAGCGTTTATCGGCATTGCAGATTACGTTCCCGGACAACGTCGCGGTGGCGTTTCGTCTGTTTTTGCACTGGCTTAACGATGGTGAAGCCGTTGGCGAAACCAGCGGTATCCAGCTGGAATTAAGCCGTTGTCAGAGTGATATCAACCAGGCCTGGCGTAGCGGGGAGCTGCCGATTGAACACTGCCTGCTGTTTACCGGTTTGCTGGAGCGCATGGCCGACTTCGTGCGCATTGCAGGCGCGTATCAAAGCGTCGGCGGATTGGTCAGCGATCTCTCGGGTGACACCACACCCGCACGCGGTAAACGCACTCATCGTTTCTATGACAAAGGGCTGATCAGGCTTTCTGCTTTAACCGCCTTTTGCGCGATTTTTGGCTCCTGTTTGCTGTGGATGGGCACGGGGTGGCACGATGGTGCCTCAGCACCGGTAATGGCCGCCATCCTGAGTTCGCTTTTTGCCAGTATGGATACGCCTCTGACTTCAATGAAATTGTTCGTGCGTGGTGTGATTGTCGCCATTGTTATCAGCGTGATTTATGTGGCGTTGCTGTTGCCGCAGGCGACCTCATTTGAGGCGTTGATTATTTGTCTGGTGCCGGGCTTGCTGATACTCGGCCTGATGATTGCACGTCCCTCAACCAATATGATTGGCATCAGCGTGGCTATCCAGATTCCTGGCTTTATCGGTTTGGGCCATCATCTGAAACCCGATTTGGTACTGCTCATTAACAACGCCATTGCATCACTGACGGGCGTACTTTTTGCCGTGATAGCCACTGTGCTGATGCGTAACAAACGTCCTTCATGGACGGCGCGGCGCGCGGTTCGTCAGGGCTTACGTGAGCTGTTGCGTTTTATTAAAGAGCTTGAACGTACGGGGTCGTCACTGCTTGGCAGGCAACGTTTTATCAGTTTGATGCTGGATAAGGTCAACGTGGTGTTACCCCGTTTACGACTCGATCCACAGCCGGATATGTCGACCGCCGGGATGTTATTAACGGAGGTGTGGCTGGGCGTGAACAGCTTTGATTACTACGCCCGACACAAAGATCTGCTGGCAAAACATCAGCTGGATAGTGGGCAGATGTTCCACGAGCTCGCCTTGTTCCTGAAACGGCGTCTGAAATCGTTGCAAACCCGACCACACCAGGATTTGCTGGATGAACTCGACTGGCTGTTGCTGCTGCTGGAACGGCTGGCAAAGCAGGATGACGGGTTGCTCACACCGCTGTTTCATCTTTTTAGCATTCGTCTTTACCTGTTTCCGCAGCAAGCGTGGCCCGTTGCCACGCCGCTCCAGCTGGAAAGAATGCAACTGCAGGATTATCGTCAGCGCGCTTATTAACCATACCAACTGTAACCTTTGGGGACACGGGAGAAACCCGCCTCTTTTAACGCCGCGAGCAGGTTGGATTGTCCGACGGGTCGATCGTTAATCCGTTCCAGCGTGAAATTAAGATGCTTTTCGCGGCTTAACGCCTGGCCCAGCGCAACCAGTGCGGCATGAAGATCTTCGTCGCTGTCCTGCGCATTAAAGGTCATCAACTCTTTGCCACCTGGTGGCAGGTAAAGCATGACGCGACCCCTGACGATCACCGCGAAAGCACCCGCGCGGCGCGTGGGTTTGGTTCCCGTGATACTGATCGGCCATGGCAGTGTTAACCCGAAGGGATTGACAGGGTCAATGGCTGATAGCACAACGGGGGCATGCCGCGCTGACTTGTCGGCATCGAGTTGACGCAGTCGATCGATAGCAGAGTTATCAGCAAACTGCGCGGCGCCCATGCCTGCAATAAAACGCCCGCGCAACAGTCGGCCCGCATCTTCCATAGCGCGCAGCACCGGTTGCAGCGCCGGAAAACCACCGGGAATCTGTTCGGCGATTGCGGCACCTCGGGTGATGACACCAAATCGGTCGAGCATATTTTCTGCCATTGACAGCGCGCGTTCGGTGTCGGCAATCGGCTGGCGAGGAATCAACGACCAGCGACCGGCCATAGCGTGAAGCGAGAGTCGTGATTCGACCGGGCGGCTGGCGCCAAAACTGGATCGACTGTGCCGTCCGTGACGAGCACGAACAGGGCGCGGTTTGGGCGTGCTGGCAATCTGGCTGAGATTACGCAGTGCCGACCAGGTATCAATGGTCAGGACTCCGCGCCAGATAAGTTGCCAAAGAGCCTGATACACGTCTGTCGGCTCAATCAGTTCATTGCTATCCATGGTTTCAGTGATGCGTGGCATCAGTTGTCTGACGAACCAACCCGCGCCGTCCTGCATCAGCGCCACTAATCTGCTTTCAATAGGTGACAATGTCACTGAATGATCCATGGCAGGTAAGGTTTCGCTGGCGAATTCACTTAAATGCAGGGAAACCAAGCCGTCCTGTAGGTTTGATGAGGGATGACCGACCCAAATAACCTCTCCCGATGAGAGCAATTCATCCAGCATGGCTGGCTGATAATCCCGAATGCGTGCAGGGAAGATTTGCGATTCCCACAGTGATACCGGCAGCACCACGCCTGCCAGTTGTTCAACGACGCTCATTACGCCATTCAGACCGGAGAAAGCGCCTTGTGTCTGACGCGCGTTCGCATCACTCAACAGCCCCTGGCGCTCAAGCAGAAACGCCACGTATGCCGCCGGTGCAACGGGTTGAGTGGCGTCGCGTGCGGACTGTAACGATCGCACACGCAAGCGGCGAAACACGCTTTCTGCTGCCCACTGCGCGGACTCATCAGCCCCAGAGGCGAGAAAATCGCCTTTAAGTAACTTATTTTGCTGGCGAAGCTGATCCAAAGCTTCATCCACAACGGCGCGGCCGAGGCCAAAGCGTTGAGCCACCTGCAAACTGGAAAATACGGCGTGGGTGCGGGCGTAGCGCCCCAATAGATCCTGCAATGGACGGACGACCGGTTCGAGCAGTGCAGCCGGGAGGCCTACAGGTAACACGCAACCCAGCGCATCGTGCAGACGCACCGCATCTTCAGCCACTGCCCAGCGTGCGATACCCGCGATTGTCACACTGACAATCCGCTGCGCCTGTTGCAGCGCGTGTAAGCCGGGCTCAAGGGGCTCATCGCCATTGAAGCGTGCAACAAGTTCTTCGGTTGATAACGGACCCAGTTCGCGCAGCATATCCACCAGAGCCTCAATACTGCGCGCCTGATACTCCGCCACGCAACGCTGTAACTCCTGTTCAACGCGTGCAATCACGGCGGGTTCCAGCAACTCACGCATCTCCGCCTGACCCAGGAGATCACTCAGCAGATTGCTGTCGATCGCCAGCATTGAAGCGCGTCGTTCTGCCTGCGGTGCATCACTGGCATACATGAACTCGGCGACGTAGCCAAACAGCAGCGGTGCGGCAAACGGCGAGGGCGTTTCGGTGGTGACTTCTGTCAACCGCACATCACCCTGATGTAATCGCGCCATCAGGTGATGCAGCGCAGGCAGGTCGTATACGTCCTGCAAACATTCGCGTGCCGTCTCAATCAGGATCGGGAAGTCTGTAAACTGACGCGCCACTTCCAGCAACTGGCTCGCGCGTAAACGTTGTTGCCAGAGAGGAGAACGTTTGCCGGGATTGCGGCGTGGCAATAGCAGGGCACGGGCAGCACATTCACGAAAACGAGCGGCGAACAGTGCCGAATGCCCGACTGATGCCATGACGATGCGTTGCAGTTCATCCGGTTCGAATAAAAAGAGCTCGGCACCTGGCACTCGACCGTCGCTATCGGGGAAGCGTGCCACGATACCATCGTCGCTGGCGACCACAGCCGGATCGATCCCCATGATGCGGCCAATGCGTTCTGCCACCGCCAGTGCCCAGGGAGCGTGTACGCGCTGCCCATAAGGAGAATGCAGGATCACGCGCCAGTCGCCGGTTTCATCCCGACAACGCTCAATCAACAAGCTGCGGTCGGTGGGCAACTCGCCGGTTGCCTGAATTTGTTCTGCGATCAGGCTTTTAATATTGTGTCGGGCATTGGCGTCAAGACTGTCGCCGGGCAGTGACACCTCATGACTGGCGTGTCGCAAATAACCGCCAATCGCTTCCCCCAGAGTCGCTGAACGGCCGAGGCTGTCGCCATGCCAGAAGGGCAAACGTGCTGAACGGCCCGGTGCAGGCACCACCACCACCTGATCGTGGGTGATTTGCTGAATGCGCCATGATGTCGCGCCCAGGGTAATGATGTCGTTAATCCGCGACTCATAAACCATCTCTTCATCCAGTTCCCCGACGCGCCGTGCCCCCGTCTGTTCTTCACCTTCAGGCAGCATAACGCTAAACATGCCGCGATCAGGAATGGTGCCACCGCTGGTGACGGCCAGATGCTGCGCACCAGGCCGCCCGGTGAGGGTATTGTTCTGTCGGTCCCAAATGATGCGGGGGCGCAGGTTGGCGAACTCATCGGAAGGATAACGCCCGGCTAGCATATCCAATACGGCGTCAAATGCGTTACGCGGTAACGTTTTGAATGGTTCTGCGCGCCGCACCAGCTCAAACCAGCTGTCGATTTCCAGCGTGTCCATTGAGGCGGCGGCGACCGTATGCTGAGCCAGCAGATCCAGCGGATTGTGTGGCAGGGTTATCGCATCAAGTTCACCCGCCATCATCGAGTCGACGATGACGGCCGCATCCACCAAATCACGTCGGGTTCGCGGCCAGATGATACCTTTGGGTGTGCCACCAACCTGATGGCCTGCGCGGCCCACGCGCTGGAGGGCACTGGCAACCGAAGGGGGTGCGCCCACCTGAATCACCAGATCGATATCGCCCATATCAATACCCAGCTCCAGGCTTGATGTGGCGACCACGCAACGCAGCTCGCCCGCTTTGAGCGCGTTTTCAATTTCCAGCCGTTGTTCTTTAGAAACAGAACCGTGGTGGGAGCGAGCCAATAAGTCATTCGTTGTGACGGAGCGTTTCTCTGTGCCGCCAGTAAAGGAACCGTAGGCAAAGGATGCTTCTGGCGCAGTGGGCTTTTCTCCGAGACGACGCGTGTAGAGCTCATTCAGTCGCGCGGTAAGTTTTTCAGCCAACCCGCGAGAATTGGTAAACACCAAAGTGGCGCGATGGCGTAACACCTCATCCAGAATCCCGGCTTCAATATGTGGCCAGATGGATCCCGCGGACAGTGTGGCATCCTGCACTGAACGGCTATCGGGCCGCTGCTGAATATCCGTCATATCTTCAACAGGCACCCTAATGGTTAACGCTAATGAGCGCTGAGCGGGAGGATTAACGATCAGTGTTTCGCGACTTCCGCCAAGAAACTGTGCGACAACTTCAGGTGGTTTTACCGTGGCGGAGAGGCCGATACGCTGCGCAGGGTGCGTTAGCAGCGCATCCAGCCGTTCAAGGCTGAGCGCCAGATGCGCGCCACGTTTGCTGCCTGCGATGGCATGTACTTCATCAACAATCACCGTAGAGATGCCACGCAGCGTGTCGCGGGCTTTTGATGTCAGCATCAGAAACAAAGATTCGGGCGTGGTGATCAAAATATCCGGTGGGCGACGCTGTAATTTTGCCCGCTCGCTGCTGAGTGTATCGCCAGATCGCATGCCCACCTCCAGGGTGATCTCGGCTTCACCGCGTTTGCGCCGCTCGTCAGCCACTCCCGCTAAAGGCCGTTGCAGATTGCGCTGAACATCCGCCGCCAGCGCTTTCACCGGAGAGAGGTAAAGAATGCGTGTTCTGTGGCTTCGTTCGGGGAGATCTCCGGCGCTGCGTTCACGAAACAGGGCATCAATCGCATAGAGAAATGCCGCCAGCGTTTTACCAGAACCAGTAGGTGCAATCACCAGACAGTTTTTACCGCTCGAAATGGCTCGCCAGGCTTCCTGTTGTGCGGGCGTCGCCGCGCTAAAGGTGTCGCGAAACCATTGCTGCGTGGCAGCGGCAAACAACGCGAGTGAAGAGGCTGGCATCCAATGCTCCTGCGTTTCAAAGAGGACTTTCAGCAGTGTAGTCTGCGGCATGAATGTGATCAGGTTATATACTTGATGTTTTGGCTGATTTTTTCATCAACAGGAGTGAGAAATGGTGATGTTCAAACGCGCACTATTATTGGCGCTGCTTCCGGGAAGCGTGTTGGCTGCCCCGGTATTTACGCTGCAATCTTCGGATTTTAACGACAGTGCCATGCTGAATAAAACCTTTGCAGGCAACAACAAAAGTAACCCGTCATGCACCGGCGACAATGTGTCGCCGGCTTTGAGCTGGTCGAATGCACCCGCCGGCACCCGCAGTTTTGCACTGATGCTGACCGATCCCGTAGGGGGAAAAGGGTTAGGCGTGACACATATGGTGGCCTATAACATCGCGGCGGATCGCACGCAGTTTGCGCAGGGCGAGTTGAGTAAAGGCGAAGGTTACACCGGAGGTAAGAATTCGCCGGGCACCACAAGTTACTACGGTCCTTGCCCGCCGGTGGGAAGTGGCATACATCATTATAACTTCGTGATGGTGGCAACAGATTTGCCGGTAAATCAATTACCTGGCGGACTGACACATGATGAGTTGATCGCCAAATTGAAAGGCCATACCTTGGGGGCTGCCACCATTGTGGGGCGATTTACTAACGATAAGTAAGTGATACGGCCGCCAGTTGAGGCGGCCGTGACAACGTCACTCGGCAGGGTGGATCGCTCTTTCCAGCGTGCCACGGCGATCCCACCGGCGTGCAGCTAACCACAGCAATGCGGTGATAAACCAACCAATAATCCACGACACATCATTACCCGCAAATATCCAGGTTAATGAGCCATGGTGCAGCGGATTATCAATAAACGGCAGCTGCACCCATACGCCCAGGCAATACACCACAATCCCAACCCAGTTCCAGCGACCGTAACGGCCATCAGGTTGTGAAAGTGCCGGAATATCGACGCGTCCTTTGGTGATCAGATAAAAATCGGTAAGGCTGATTGCGCTCCACGGAACAAAGAAGGCCAGCAGGAACAACAGGAAATGGGTAAACGACTTGAGGAAGGCCGGTTCGCTGAGCAGTGCGATGATGCAGGCTATCGTCACCATCAGCACCACAAACAAAATACGACCACCACGACTGAGAGACGTTTGCTGCCGGAACCCTGACACAATAGTGGTGAGTGACATAAAGCTGCCGTAAGCATTCAGGGTAGTGAAGGTAATCTTGCCAAAACAGATAGCGAAGTAGATCACCATTGCCATGGTCGCGCTACTGCCCAGACCAACGATATATCCCACTTCATTGCCGGAAAACGCTTTTCCTGCAATAGCCGCCACAATCACGCCCAACGTCATTGAGGCCTGTGTGCCTAATACGGTGCCGAAAAACACCGAGCTGAACAGCTTGTTCGCCGATACGTTAGCCGGCAGGTAGCGTGAGTAATCAGAGACATAGGGACAAAATGCGATCTGCCAGGAAGAAGATAGCGAAACGGCCAGCAGGAAATTGGCAATCGTGAAGTGCTGATTTTGCCATACGGCGGACAAATCATGCGTGGAAAGCAGGGTGATAAACAGGTAAGCAAAAGCCAGCACCCCGATGACGCTCGCCACTTTACCCAGCTTGTGAATCACCCGATATCCAAGCACCGCAATCACGACAATGATGGCGCTGAACAGGACCATCCCGGTCGCGTTGCTAACATTAATCAACTTTGCCAGTGCCTGACCGGCCAACACGGTGCCGCTGGCCGAAAATCCGACATACATAATACATACCAGTACCAGCGGGATCACCGCACCATACACGCCAAACTGCATGCGGCTGGTGATCATCTGTGGTAAGCCAAGGCGCGGGCCTTGAATAGCATGCAACGACATAATGGCGGCACCAATAATCTGGCCTACCAACAGACCCACAAGCGACCAGACCACATCGCCGCCCAGCACCACGGCGAGCGCACCGGTGACAATGGCGGTGATTTGCAGGTTACCGCCAAACCAGAGTGTGAACTGACTAAAAGGGTGACCATGGCGTTCGCGGAGCGGAATGTAATCGATGGAGCGGGTTTCAGACAGGCGCTGGTTTTCTCTGCCTGAATAATCGGCTGCAGGTGATTCGGCTGACATAGTTTCCTCGCTGAAACAATGAACGCAGTGCGTTATGTTATTTTTGTTTATCAGTTGTGTTTGCAATGGGCGATACATGTATATACATGTATCGATATTGTCACGCGAGAAACGAAGTTACAAGGCAGCCTGTCATTGGAAAATGTGATGACGCTGGCAAGGTTGTCCAAAAGGAAAGGGCGAGCAGAGCGTCAGCCGCTGTGGTTATTTGTGGCCCTGGGTCCAGGGATTAAAGCCACTTTCCACCGAATCTTGTTTGGCGGGTTTCTCAAGAGAATCGAGGTAGAGCGCTTCCACTTCAGCACGCGCCCAGGGTGTGCGGCGCAGGAATTTGAGACTGGATTTTACGCTGGGATCGTTTTTAAAGCAGTTGATATTGACGAGTTTACTGAGTTCGGCCCAGCCATAATGTGCCACTAACGCATTAACAATCATCTCGAGCGTCACGCCGTGCATGGGATCTTTAGAAGAGTGAGCGGTCATATTACGTCCTAATTGGCAGGCGGATGATTGGCGGGCAAGATTACAAGAAAGCCGCGCCGGCAGCAATGGTGTAGACTTGAGCTTAGCCATTTACTGAGGAAATAACGCGATGAGCGATAAGAAAATGATTTCAATCGATCAGTTTAATGAAGCCGAACGAATTGAAGTGGATGAGATCTTCAAAGGGTTAATGGAAAAACATCGTCAGCGCAGCGGTAAAGAGCCTGATGCGAAGAAAGAGAAAGAATATACCGCAGACGCGCGTCAGCAAGTGATGACCATCAAGCTAGCCAAAGAAAAAGCCAAAGCGGACAAAGCCAAAAAAACACCTACGCGCCGCAAGAAACCTGAAGCGCAATCTGCCAGCGAAGTCAGTGACTTCAACTGGTCTGCCTCAATTAATAAAGGGCGTCGTTAAGGATTAACTCAGCAATCCGGCGCCGACATTCACCGACAATCCCAGAATGGCCAGATTGAAAATAAACGAGATCACCGATTGCAGCAGCGCCAGCTTGCGCATTTCGGTGGTACCGGTTGCCACATCAGCGGTCTGCGATGCAACTGCGATGGTGAATGAGAAATAGAGGAAATCCCAGTAAGCCGGTTCGTCCGGTTTTTCCGGGAAAATCATGGGTGTGACATCCTGAGTGCGACGCAAATAGTGTTGGTGTGCGTAATGCATGGCAAATGAACTCGGCAGTAATGCCCATGAGACAATCAACGTCATCGCGGTTAATAACAGATGTAATACGCGCGGCGTGCCATTGAGATTTTTTAGTGCCGGGAGTTCGCTCATGATCGCAACGATGCTGATCATGCAGGCCACAATGACCATGCCCAAGACCAACGCGGCGCTCTGATCTTGCATCTGGGCGATACGCTTGATCTCGCCAGCATCGGTACGCAGCATGCGAAACCAGATAAACCACAGATAAAGCCACGCCAACACATTCCATCCAATCAATACGCGTTGCAACTCGCCCAGTTTTGCAGGCAGTAAGTAATAGCAGACGACTCCGGCAGCAATCGAGATTAACAGACGTAGCCGCGCGAACAGATGTGTGGTGAGAGAAAAGGGCATGATGTCTTTTTTGCTGGGGTTTGAATCAGTTAACTGTAGTTGATGGCAGGAAAAACGCCTGAGATAGCTGTTACGAATCCTATCGGGATTTGCATGATTGTCGGTTTAAGACGCTGGCTGAACGCTGCATTCTCTGACGTCGCTACGTGAATTCTGAGATTTCATGTGAGGGATTATTGCTAAAGATTGGCGTAGCGACGCCTTAATTTGATGGTGTGTTATACGATTTTTGAAGGGGGATTGATATCTCGCTTAGGCTGGACAGTATCAGCGATCAAAAACTAAGTCTACGCGAAGGCTGCATTAATGGTGCTTTCATGTTTACTTGACGTTTTGGAAATGATTATGTTTACATATAAACTATATTTTATTGGTTTTTATGTAGACTTAATGATGAACAGAATGACCGCCATTACGCAGTTAAACATGTTTGATAAGAAAGGACGTTATGTCTTTACACTTAGGGATTTAGCCAAAATTTTTTATGAAGATAGCGCGAAAACCCTTAAAGCAGGTTTAAATCGACTGGTAAAAGACGGCATCCTCACACGTGCTATCCGGGGGGTTTACGTTTACGCCTTAGCCAGAAGTAAAGATGCCTACACGCTTGAAAGGGTGGTATTAGCGCTGCGTAGAGGTGAATACAACTATCTTAGTCTGGAATCAGCGTTATCTGCTTATGGTGCTATCTCTCAAATACCAATGAGCAGAATTACAGTGATGACCACTGGACGTTCTGAAGAGCATAAAACGCCCTATGGCGTTATTGAGTTTACCCATACCAAGCGTTCTCCCGAGCAGATTTTGCAAGACACATACATCGGTGACTCGCCTTTACGTCAGGCCACGATGAAGACAGCACTCAGAGATTTGCGGCGGGTAGGGCGTAACCTGCATCTGGTCGATACAACGGAGCTTCAGGATGAATCAGAAGGTTAATTTTGCCGACTTAGTTGGTCAAGCCATGGAGTCAGCTGAACTTGATGGCATGCGAAATGTCGTTGAGAAAGAGCTACTGCATTACGACATTCTATTTTGCCTGGATAAAGAAGGATTACTACAGGACCTTACATTTCAGGGCGGAACATCGCTGAGACTGTGCTATGGCGGCAATCGCTTTAGCGAAGACCTTGATTTTGCGGGTGGTATGGGTTTTTCCAGCGTAGACCTTAAAAATCTCAGGAGTTGTATTGAGGACTACCTCGGCTCCCGATACGGCTTAGAAGTTACGGTAAAAGAACCAGCCGAGCTGAGGAACGAGCCAGGTTATGAAGAGATTAGAATTGATAAGTGGCAAGTATCGGTAACAACAGCACCAGAAAGAAGGGATATGCCAAAACAGCGTATCAAGATCGAAATCGCCAATGTACCCGCATACACCAGAAAACCCATGTCACTGACACGCAATTACAGCGTTTTGCCTGATGGTTACAGCGATACGCTGGTTATGTGTGAATCTCTCAACGAAATTATGAGTGACAAACTTATCTCTCTTGCCGCAACCACAAGGTATATTCGTTACCGCGATCTGTGGGATTTGCCTTGGCTACTGCAACAGAATGCTGTTTATGAAATTGATTTAGTTAAGAAAAAAATTAATGACTATAAAATTCCGCATTATGATGAATTGCTGGCACAACGTATTCAAAGCATTGGTGCAATTATAGGTGATGGTCGCTTTTACAATGAGATGAAAAGATTCCTGCCACAGCAGGTTTTTGACCGTACATTGGGGCGCCCAGAATTCATCACTTATGCCAGCGGTCGGTTATCGTCGCTACTCGTGTCTCTACAAAACGAGTTGAGAGGTAAAGCCCATGATGAGTCATTTACTCTGTGAGCCATCGAACAGCATGGGAGGTTTGATGGCTTATACGCAATTGAAGCCGGTTAGGCCAGTGCGGGGAAATAACCATTTCCTGTATTGCCATAAACTATCAGCAGGATGTCGATTGGCAGTCAAGACAGTCTGGCAGGACAAGACAGTGGAGAGCGGGTGAGCATGGTGTACAGTTTCTGGTGCGCCTTCAGATACCTTATTTAACATAATATACATTATGCGCCCTTTTATCATCTGGCTAAGATAAGATGACCGCCTCTAATATGCGTGTGTTTTGTTGAGCTGTGCGTTCTACTGGCGCTGCTGTTCCAAGCGCGGAAAACTTATGTGAGATGAAATTGAAGGATTTAAACCAGATTGGATTTCCCGTCCGCTACACGTCAGCGATGATGACCTGCCACCGACGGGAAATGATAAATTACTTCTTTCTGTTGCCAGCTTCCCGCGCTTTCAGACGACAGGCTTCGACAACCCAGGCTGAGAAGTTTTGAATGTTTTCGCTCTTCATACTCTCTTCGATTTGATCAATCAGCAGATGTGGGAAACGAATATGTTTTCGTCGGGTTTTGGAGTTTGTCATTTTATCCATGGTGATCCCTGGTCAGTTGTCTCACAAGTTTATTTTTGTATTGATTAAGCATCTGCTCAGGTTGACCCTAAGCAGATGTAAATAAACCAAAAAACAGATCCCTGCTCTTGTTATTGTTTATCGAGCAGTAACCGACTGTCCGCGAGGGAAAGTGGCTGGATCTGATGGGTCACCAGCAGCGTGGTTTTACCCTTAATGAGTTCTTTCAAGCAGTTAAGCACTAATTCGGTATTTACTGCGTCCAGCCCTTCGGTGGGCTCGTCCAGCAACATGATCGGCGCATGGGAAAGATACGCGCGGGCAATCCCAATCCTGCGGGCCTGACCACCAGACAGACGCCCTCCTAACTCTCCCACCAGGGTGTCGAGCCCCAGCGGAAATGCGCGGACTTCGTCGTATAAAGCGGCGCGCGCCAGTGCATCCCACAAAGCCTCGTCATCCGCATCCGGTGCAACCAGGCGCAGGTTGTCTCGAATCGATGCGTTGAAGAGATAGGTTTTCTGGCCAACCACCGAGATCATCTGGCGCAGTGTATCTTCAGAAAGCGTCCTGACCGGACGACCGCCAATAGTGACATCTCCCGCTGTCGTTTCCCAGAATCCCTGCACCAGATTCAATACGGTGGTTTTACCCGCTCCGCTGGGTCCCAAAATCGCCAGGCAATGGCCGACGGGCACGGTAAAGCTCAGTTTATCCAGTACGTTGGGAGCATCAGGTGAATAACGCATCGTGACTGAATTAAATGACAGCTCACTGCTTTCCGGTACTGAGCTGGTTTCAGGCAAGACGATCGCCGGTGTCAGTTCGGTCATCGAGAACAATCGGCGTGCCGCTGCGCGCGTAGTGCCAAGGGCGGCAAAGGCAGCGGGCAACCCAGCCACCGCTTCAGTACTTGCCAGTATGGTGAACAGCAACATCACGATTTCACTGGCAGAAATGCCGGTTGTATGGTCAGTGTTAAACAACAGAATAAAGGCAAAAAATAACCCGAGCTGCCCCATTAAGGCGCAGAGCGCCCCGCCGCTGGCGCTAATCCAGGCTTGCCGACGCTGTGCGCTAATCAATTGCTGAGAAAGCTGGCGCAGATGATCGGTTTGATGGCTAACAGCCCCAACCAGCTGTAACTCTGGTAATCCCCGCACCAAATCGGTGGATGCAGCCTGAACGGATGAGCGCACGGTAGTAATCTGGTTGCCACTGGCTTGCGTCAGCGATGCTACAATCCAGGGCACGATCACGCCCGCAAGCAACAGCACCACGGCATCAATTAATGCCACTGAAGGTGAGAACCAGCAAATTCCTGCCAAAATGATGAGCGACGAAATCAGCCCTGCAATGGCCGGCGTCAGAATACGCAGATAGAAATTGTCGAGGCTATCAATATCAGCGCGAAAACGTGCCAGCACATCCCCATCGCGGAAATCCTGCAGTCGCGCAGGCGCAAGATGCGCTAATTGTTGATAGAACCAGACACGCAAAACCGACAACAAGCGCAACGTTGCATCGTGCGTCACTAATCTTTCCAGATAACGCGCGAAAGTACGCAATACCGCAAGGCCACGAATCGCCGCAGCCGGAGTGAAGAACTCCAGTGCCAGAGAGCCTACGCCAGCCAGCGCCATGGAGGTGATAAACCAGCCTGACAAGGCAAGCAGTGCAACGTTGGAGAGAATCACAATCACAGAGAGCAATATCCCCACCGCCATGCGGAAACGCCATGGGCGCGCCAGGCGCAAGAGATGGCAAAGATCCTTCATGCGAGGTCTCCTGTTTGCAGACGCTCGAGTTCAGCGAATACCCCAGCCTGATCGCGCAGTGCCTGCGGCGTTCCCGACTCAACCACACGCCCTTTCGCCAGCACGATAACCCGGTCAGCCGCGGCAGCGATCTCCGTATCGTGGGTGATGATCAAGCGTGCGCTATCCGGTAATGTGTCACTCAACGCGGCAATCATTTGCTGTGCTGTCTGACGATCCAGTGCCACCGTGGGTTCATCAAGAATCACCACCGCTGGCGTACTCAATACGGCGCGCGCCATCGCAATACGCTGGATCTGCCCACCGGACAGCCCTTTTCCACCGTCGCCCAGCCGGTATTCATACTGCCCCGGCAGTAACTGGATAAACGTGTCAGCCTGAGCCAGCTGTGCTGCTGCTTCAACCTCTGCCTGGCTGATACCTGAACGCGACAACAGGATATTTTCCGCAATCGAACCGGCAAAGAGGGTCGGTCGCTGCGGGAGCCAGCCAATCTGTTGCTGCCATGCGGGAAGATCTAATGATGAAAGATCGCTGCCATCAATGACGATGCGTCCAGAGTTTGGGGTAATAAAGCCCAATAACAGGCGCGATAACGTCGTTTTACCGGCGCCGCTGGTGCCGACAATCGCCAGTGTTTCCCCGCTCCGCAAAGTCAACGAGACATCCGCGACTCCGCCGCCCTCTTCATACTGATAGCTCACGCCTTCCACGGTGATTTCACGCGGTTTTGCCGGGAGTTCGGCGTGGCCTTGCGACGATGCAGGCTCTTCAGCATTCAGGATCGCCAGTAGACCTTCCGTCGCACCAATGGCATCCATTCGGGCATGATAGTGCGTGCCCAAATCACGCAGGGGACGGAAAAATTCTGGCGCCAGCAACAAGGCAAACAGCCCAGGCAGGAAGCCCATCTCGCCATAGAACAGACGGAATCCGACATACACCGCCACCATCGCGGTGCTGATGGTGGCAAAAAATTCCAGCACTAATGATGAAAGGAATGCCAGTCGCAACACCTTCATGGTGGTCTGACGATAGCTGTCCGAGATCGCCGCGATAATGTTCGCTTGCCGACGCGCCGCATTGGTCTGACGAAGCGTTGTCAGGCCAGCAATCACATCAAAGAAGTGGGCACTCATCAGGCTGAGTTTGTGCCACTGCTTCAGGCTCATTTTCTCTGCGCCCTTTCCTACGACGATCATGAACAACGGCACCAGCGGCGCGGTGATCAGCATGATTAAGCCGGAGACCCAGTCAAAAGGAAAAAGCGCCACCAGAATGGCTAGCGGCACAATGCCGATGATGATTTTTTGCGGAAGAAAACCGGAAAAATAGGCTTCGATAGCTTCGACGCCTTCGCCAAGAGAGCTGGCGATACTGCCCGTACGTTGATGCTGGCTCCAGGCTGGACCTAATGCAGCGATGCGATCTAACAACATGCCGCGCAGTCCCTGACGGATACGTGCAGAAGCTTCAAATGCAAAGCCCTGCCGCAGGATATCGATCCCTGCCCGCAACAACATCACCACCGGGAGCCACAAGAGATAAGGCAGGAGTGCAGTAAAGTTTTTACCGCCGAGCACAGCGTTGCTGATCAGCCAGGCTAACAGCCAGCACTGTGCAATCATCAATATGGCATTGAGCGCCGCCATACTGATGGACAGTGAAAATAAACCGCCCGCCTGGCGACGCAGGCTCGAAAGCCAACGTTCCGCCAGGCGGGCTGCCATTCCACTTGGAGGGGAACTCGCAGACATGATGTCTTAGTGTCCCCCGTGACCAACCAGCTTGGAGATACGGCCGCGGAATACCCAGATCTGATACCAGTTATACATCAGCATCACCGGCACAAAACCGCCCATGGTCATGGTGAAGGTAATCAGCGAAACCTGTGGGCTGGCGCCCGCCCAGATGGTCCAGGTGCCTGGCACGATCCATGGGAACATGGTCAGTAACATACCGAAGCCCAGAATGAATGCCGCGCCATTGAACCACATCACCGCTGCAAAATCTTTGTCCTTCAGAGTGTCACGACGCACCTGATCAATACAGACCAGTGCGATTAAGCCAAACAGGCCCCAGATCCAGAAATGCGGACCAAACCATTTCGCACGTGCCCAGTCGAAGATCACCGCACTCCACACCCAGGTAATCACCACGGCAGCAATCGCTAACCAGAAGATCACCGCGGTCCAGCGAGCTGCATCCTGACGAATCGGTTCATTTTTCTCGAAGCGAGCACGCACGAACAGCACGCCTGCCAGCGTCATTGCCACGCAGGAGGCCACACCGGTCCAGATGGAAAACGCTGAAATAAAGTTAAATGCACCGCCCACATAGGTTGGAACCCCTTGAGCTGGTGAATCCATCTGGAAACCTTGCAGCAACGCGCCAACGCTCATCCCACCAAAGAAGGTGACCGCGAGGCTGGCGACACCGAAGATGCCGTCAGAAAACTTCTGCCAGAATGGCGAGGCCAGATGACGGAATTCCAGGGCAACCGCACGAGACATAATGCCCCACAGTACCAGCGCCATCGGCACCATCAGATAACTAAACGCCGAACCGTACACAAACGGGAAGGTGCCGAACATAATCCCGCCAGCGACGATCAGCCAGGTTTCATTGGCATCCCAGGTGCCGGCCATTGCCGACATGATCGCGCCACGTTCATCATGGTCGCGGACGAAGAGCGAGAAGATCCCTGCCCCCAGATCGGCGCCATCCAGCGCGATATATAAAAGAACACTGATACCAAAGGCTAACCACCAGGCGATGATCAGGAAGTGCTGAGTCGAATTAAGCATGTCCATGGATTTATTCTCCCATCAAACCGGACGGATATATTCAGGATGGTCAGCATGACCACTGGCAGGCATTTCAAGGTGACCCAAATGCTCATGCCCCTCGCCCGGAATTTTGCTGGTCAAATCAGGACCAATACGCACCACTTTCGCCAGGAACCAAATGGTGCCCGCGACCACCGCAGTTTCAAAGATGGCAAAGCCCACCAGCCAGAAGATCGCCAGACCCAGGGTCATTGGACTCATACCGTCTTCGGTGCGCATCAGGCCATAAACGATCCACGGCTGACGGCCAATTTCGCGCGTCCACCAGCCCGCAATTACTGCGATGTAAGGCAGGGCCACCATAATGACGGCCAGCGCCAGGAACAGCTTATTGCGCGGAGCCCGCTCAGCGGTCATGCGACGACGTGCAATCAGCCAGACGCCCCAGAGGCTCACCAGCAACATGGCACCAGCGGCACCTGACATGGCGCGGAAAGCGTAGAACGGCAACACCACAGGTGGTTGCTGATCTTTCGGGAAGCTGTTCAGGCCCGTTACCGTACCGTTCCAGGTTTTGGTTTCAATCAGGCTTAAACCGTGCGGGATATCGATAGACCATGCGAGGCCAGTGCCTTCTTTGTTTGGCCAACCCAGAATATGCCAGGCACTGTTGACGTTACCCGCTGAATCATAAGTATCGTAGTGCCCTTCCATTGCTGCCAGCGCCGCCGGTTTATGTTCCAGCGTTGCTTCACCCAGCACGTCACCCATATAAATCTGAACGGCGGCGACCACGGCCAGCGCCATCAGTGAATACTTCAGGGGTTTCAGGAACAGGTCCACATGACGCTGTTTCAGCACATACCAGGCACAGGTTGCCACCACGAAGCAGAGCGACAACTCAAAACTTGCCAGCAGCATGTGTGGGAAGGCACTACGCGCATTCGGGTTAAACAGTGCGGCCAACCAGTCGGTCACAATGAAGATGCCGTTATGCAGTTCAACACCGGTGGGTGTCTGCATCCAGGAGTTAGCCACCAGGATCCACATCGCAGAAAGCGTAGAAGAGAGCGCCACGTTAAAGGTCGCAAACAGGTGCATCCCTTTACTGATCTTGCCCCATCCAAAGATCATCAGGCCGATAAAGCCGGCTTCGTACATAAAGGCGGTGATGGTCTCATAGCCGAGCACTTGACCAAAGAACGGGCCAGCAGCCTGCGAGAAGCGGCCATAAAGAATACCAAAGGCCATTTCCATGGTGACACCGGTTGCCACGCCAGCACCGAAGTTAACGATAAACAGCTTTTCAAAGAAGCGACACAGGCGATACCACTGCTCATCTTGCTTCCTGACCCACATCAGTTCAGAAATGAACAACAGTGCAGCCAGTCCGATGGTTAGCGGGGGGAAAATGATGTGAATGGATGAAATTAGCGCGAAGTCAATACGCGTGATCAGCGATGTAAGATCGTTACTTAGCATGACTATCTTCTTTTTTTGAGTGACCGAATTAGTTAACGGCAATCCAGCGCCATTTCACGAGTTATGAAGTGAGATTGGTGCATAACAAGTTGAAATCGGTGCCGCACTGTCGTCTTTCTCTTAACTACGAGCAACAACCACAGTATATTTTCCAGACAGATGACGACTGGAGAATAGGTTATTCACTTCGGCGTTCGTTCCGGAGAAAGAACGGGGAAAATAAATCATGATTGTTAACGAAATGTCTGTCGATAACACTTGCAGGCGTAGGTATCGACACCGCTCGTAATAAGAATTTTTCTGTAAATTATTCTATATTTTCGTTTACACAAAGGCATCCTAATTAAAGGGGTAACTTGTAACAAAAAGCAAAAAATCGCGCTATAAATGAATGATTTTCATGTGAATTAAATGTAACGACACAGTTAACCCAGAAATAAACTTTGATTTTTATCAACTTAATTCAAGGTTTTAGCGTGGATTTGTGCGTTAATTTTGCAGCGCTGAAGTGAGAAAAACTCGGGGAATGTGCCGTAATGATGCGATTATCTTACTATTTAGCAGAGTGACAATTACCATAGACATTCGCTCAACATCAATAATACGGAATTTTAACAAGTATTGAGTTATTGTATTTTAATAACAGTCGGCATGATTTAATTTAACAAGCCAAAAACAATTGTCACTTTCAGAACACTTAATTTCTGGGTCATTGAATTTATAAAATTCGCTCTATTAAATATACCGACTCGTAACATTCAAGATACACCGTGCGCACACTTGTCACATTGAGAATGAGCCAGGCAAGATTCATTTAAGACAAATAATGCTTCCGGCCAGTCCGCATCGGATAACGATGTTGTACGGTGCGTCATTACTTTTCTCCATAGTTATCAGTGGAAAAAATCACAGCACAGCGCTTATCGCTCCTCTAGGGTAAATCTCCCCTACAAGGAGAAAATAACGTATGAGCCTCATGACTTCCGGCAACCGCCGTGACTTTCTTTCCGCTGGCATCAAACTGACGGCGGCAGGCACGCTGCTCGGCGCCGGATTAAGTGGCCGCACAGCTGTAGCGGCAGCCTGTGCGCCTGAAAACCTGACGCACATCGATGTTAGCCACTATCTGTTGCGCAATGTACGCCTGGAAGAAGGCTATGTGCGCCATAAGGGCGTCATCACCGCCACGCGCACCGGTTTGTACGATATCGAAATCAACGGCGCGCAAATCACGGGCATCCACGCCGCGGGATTCAGCAGCACCCTCCCCGCCTGGGATGCGGCGGGACACGTCCTGCTGCCCGCAACACGCGATATGCACATTCACCTCGATAAAACCTTTTATGGCGATGGATGGCGCGCCCCGCTACCGCGCAAAAGCGTTATCGATATGATTCATCAGGAGGAGCAGATTCTTCCTGAGATTGTGCCGACCTCCGAAATACGTGCCGAAAAGCTGATTGGCTTACTGCAGTCCAAAGGCAGCACCGAAGCGCGCAGCCATTGTAATATCGACCCGATCAGTAAGCTGGATGGGTTGGCGCACTTACAACAGGCGATTGAAAATCACCGTCAGGACTTTACCGCGAAGATTGTCGCCTTCCCGCAGCATGGGCTGTTGCGTTCAAAGGTCGAAGGCATGATGCGTGAAGCGATGAAAATGGGGGCCAATTATGTCGGTGGCCTGGATCCGACCAACGTCGATGGTGCGATGGAGAAGTCACTGGATACGATGTTCAGCATCGCACTGGATTTTGCTGCGCCGGTGGATATCCACCTGCATGAAACCGAGCCGCACGGCGTAGCCGCGATACGCTATATGCTGAAAACGGTGCGCGAGAATCCGCAGTTAAAAGGAAAAGTCACCCTCAGCCATGCGTTTGCGCTGGGCACGTTATCGGGCAGTGAACTGGATGCGATGATCGAGGAACTCAAAGCGCAGCAGTTTAGCATCGCGACAACCGTGCCGATTGGTCGCGTGATCATGCCATTGCCGCAACTGCGTGCAGCGGGCGTGCCGGTATGGTCCGGCACGGATACCATTGCCGACCACTGGCAACCCTTTGGCAGCGGCAGCATGCTGGAAAAAGCCAATGTCTATGCGCAGTTGTATCGTGGCCCGGATGAATTCTCATTGAGTCGTGCTTTGGGTATTGCCACCAATGAGGTGCTGCCGCTGAATAGCCAGGGAGAACAGCAGTGGCCGAAGGCACAGGACAGCGCAACGATGATGTTGGTCGCGGCGAGTTGTTCTGCAGAAGCCGTGGCGCATATTGCACCGGTGATGGCGACATTCCATAACGGCAAACAGGTGTTTGGCCAGTTAAAGAAAATCTAATAGAAGAATAAAGACGACGTTATAAAATATTTTATTTCGTCGCGCATTCAGTGCGCGACGAAATAGATCAGCAGAGTGGATCAACGGCTCACTTCATGACCAATCAAACCACCGATGGCCGCACCACCCAGCGTACCAAAGGTACTGCCGCCGGTTAATACCGCACCACCCACTGCACCGACACCCGCACCAATCGCCGTATTACGACCACGATGCGACATGCCACAAGCGGTAACCGATAAACAGACTAAAGCGACAATGGCAAAACTGCAGCTGCGTTTTAAAAGCATCGAAATCCTCATTACCATTAAAAATGGAATGCAATTGTTTTTAATTTGATTGTTGTTAAGACACCAAATCGTTGGCGACTTGCACTGCTCGTCGGCGCTAATTTAAGAGGATTTGTGAAACGGCGAAAGGTAAAAATTCCTATTTTCGGGCGGTACTGGCGAAGCGGTGAGAAACCAGCCGATGCAGCGCTTTCAGGGCATTGAGAGGCGTTTAAACCTGCGGTGCTTTACTGAGAATCCATCCCTTGACTGCCAGCCTACCAACTAGTAGATTAATGTTTATTCAGCTGACTTTAGCGACATATTTCAGGGGGCAACGTGAGTGTGATTCATTTTCCCAACCAACATCCCGTTTGCCGTTCTTCGGCTGCTGAATCAACGGAATCGGATAAACAAACCCTTCGCGACTTTGCGTTAAATATTGCCGCGCAGTTACGCGATGACCCTGAATTAAATAAACAGGCGCCTTATCTGGTGGATAAAGTGATTTTGTTGCTGATGAAAGAGTCGCGAGGCTAAATCTCCGCGAGGCAATTAGGCGGTAATAACCAGATTGTTCAACACCGGTTTAATCATGGGTAAAAACAGTTCGGGGTTATTAAACGCGCGCGCGGCTATCATGGCACCATGCACCGTGGCCATCAGCGATTTGGCTTCCATTTCCGCTCCTTCACGCAGAATAAACACCCCACGCTTTTCCCCCTTCTGCAACACACCGGCCAGCCACGCGGACAGATCGGCGAAATGTCCGGTCACTTCAGCCGCCACTTCTTCCGGTAAGGTCGGCAGTTCCACTGCCAGCATCACGCAAATACAGAACGGGGAGTTGTTTTCCTTAATGCAGGTAGCCCAAAAATTCACATAACCGTTCAGCTCAGCCAGCGGATCATCGCTGAAATGCTCACTGGTCGCGGCCATGCCGGCTCGCGCCTCCTCACGATAATCATTGACCACGGCCAGCACCAGATCGGCTTTGCCAGGAAAATGATGATGAATACTGGCTTTACGGATTTGCACGCGTTCTGCCAAATCGGCATAGCTGAAACTTTTATAACCACCCGCAGTGAGCAACTCTCGGGTGTGGTTAATGATTTCAGTGGCTTTAGGCGAACGTTCAACGGTCATGTAGGGCTCCGGCAGCAAAGATGAAATGGCTGCAAATCAGTAAATTGGCACTGAACCTACTGACCTGCAGCCGGGATGTCAAGGCGCTTCAGAACGCTTACGGCGGCCGGTCATACTCCTGAATACACCATCACGCAGAATCAGCGCATGGAACAACGCGGCAGCAAGATGCAGCATGACCGTTATGAACAAGGCTAAGGCCACCCAGCTATGCAGCGGACGCAACCAGGCATAGAGATCATTACTGATCGGCGTGATGGGGGGCAGCACCAGACTGCCTCCCAGACTGATCGGATAGCCTGCAGCCGACAGCATCGCCCAGCCGATAAGAGGCTGCGCCAGCATCATTGCGTACAATGCCCAATGCGAAAGGTGTGCCAGCGCTTTTTGCCCGTTTGATAACGTCTCCGGCAAGGCCGGTTTAGCGGTGGTAAAACGCAGCCACAATCGCACCACCACCAACAGCAATATCATTAAGCCCAACGGCTTGTGGATCGCCACGAGCAAGCTGTGCAGTGACGATACGGTGGCGACCATGGCCACACCGATAAACAGCATGGTCATAATAGCGGCAGCCATCAGCCAGTGAATCGCGCGCAACGCCGGATGGAAAGTCTCTGTGTGTTTCATCAGTGTGCTCCTGCCTGTTCACGGGTACGGGCGTTGTAGGATTTGGCATAAGCCGATGAACGTGCATTGAGGATCGGATCGTCTGAAGCGGTGATACCCTCTGGCAGAATCAGCGGATCGTAATTGATGTCGTTACAGGCGCCCTGCTGCTGTGGCGTGGTTTGGTTGATGGTCAGGGTTCCCGCATTGATGGTTTGCCGGTCCGCTGGCCAGGCAATCGAAGCATCGCTACTGCTGTCCTGCGCATCAGCGACGGTGATAATCAGGTCCCATTGCAGCGCCCCTTTAGCAAGACGTTGTTGCAGATCGCTCTGCAGGAAGTTGCTGTCATTCTTATCCGCAGCATTGATTGGCTGATACTCGCTGTGCGGTACCATGCTCCAGCGAACCACGTGGCTCTTACCGGCCGAATCAACAAAGTTAAAGGCATTGAGGCTGTTAAAGCGATCGCTCGCCCAACTCGATGAAGGCACATACTGTTGCGCCCAGCCGAAGAATGGTTTGATTTCGGGATGTTTTTGAACGAAGGCCTGAATTTTCGCGGGATCGGGCTTACCTGTTTTAGCATCGGGGAGCGTGGCGATTTGCAGATCGTAAAACCCTTCCACACTCTTCACCGGAAACATCGGCATGGCATTCATTCCAGTGCGCCACTGTTGACCATCTTTTTGGTAAAACGCTAACGCCATGCTGCGCACCGGCACGGCATAATCCGGGGCGTTCGGGTTGCCACCGGCAATAGCAAAGCGCCCGATCACCGGGGTTTCGCCCGGTGCAAACAGCCCGGCACGCGACAGCACGCTGGCATTGCCGTTAGCGGCAAAGCTGCCGTTTATACAGACGCCTTTGGCATGATTGCGTCGGTAGCCGGGATGCTCCCCGCCTGATTTTTGTAGCACGGTAATGAGCTTATCGGAGGTCAACTTATTCGGTGTTAACCAGCCGCCAGCCCAGAGAAATAACGCGATGACTATCAATGGTACCACTGCAATAGCGGCCAGACGGGTGAGTGTCTGGCCGGTCGAAAGAGAAGGCTTGTTCATAGGTTCGCTCAACATGGCATAAATTAAGACAAGGCACTTACCCGAGCCGAATCAATAGCGCGTGGTAATCAACTGCGCCGTCCTGGTTGACGGTGGCAGGTGCTGAGCATTCAATCTACTAGTAGGTAGGTTGTCTTGTCAAACGCATTTGCACAGGCAGAAGCCTCACTGTCGCGGCCGACCGTGAGCACCTCCGGTTATCTGAGGGAATAAATTCGCAGGGGTAATCAGACTTCTTCGCGTGGGGTCGTGTGGATCTTCATGGGCGCAACCACGACGTTCACGCCCAGATCCTGCATCCGTCGCAGCACGGGCACCGGCGTACCCTGGTTGACAATCACCACATCGAACTCGCTGAGATGGGCAAAACGATGCAGCGCCCGGCGTTCAAATTTGGTGTTATCCATCATCAAAATACGTTTCTGTGCAGCATCAAACATCGCTCGTTTGGTTTCGACGGTTTCAGCTGACTGATGAAAGACCGTGTCATCAATGATCGCAGACATACTGACGAAGAACACATCGGCGCGCAGACTGGCAATCTCTTCTCGCGTCATGCGGCCCATAAACGCATTGCACCAGTGATAAAACTGACCGCCTAATCCCATCAGCGTGATATCGCGCCCGTTGCGTAACTCATTCATCAGCGTCAGTGAGTTGGTGATCACCGTTAACGGGGCGCGCGCGTGTAACAGGCGAGCCATCTGCAATACCGTGGTGGAATCATCAAGGAAAATCGCCTGTCCTGGCTCCAGATAAGTGGCAGCCACTTCAGCGATGGCTTGCTTCTCTTCCAGTTGACGCGTCGCACGGTAGATATCGCTGGACTCGACCAGGCTGGTTGGCGTGGCGGAGACCACCCCACGCGACTTATGCAGCAATCCACGTTCGACCATCTCATCAATATCACGGTGCGCGGTCATCAGACTGATGCCGAAACGGTCAGTGATATCTTCAATGCGAATTGCGCCTTCTGCCATCACGGCTTCCGCGATTAACTGGCGTCGCGCCAACTGCCGCGCCTGACGACTGTCGCTGGGTAAGGGTTCGGCCATGAAGACGTTGAGAGAAGAGTCCTGCGGGTTGTGCGCCATATTTCGTCCAGAAAGTGATGCAGAAATGCGGGTTCCAGGTGATTACAACGCGGAAACGCGCCTTTTGCAAATGATGTGGTGTTTGGACTCACGAGAAGGGTTACAGCGACGCACCGGAGTGCGTCCGCTGAGCAGTGTGCGGCCCGAAAGCCGCACGTCATGCATTACTGCTTCAATACAAACGGTGATACGAAATTACCCGCGTTCTCTTTGGTGATCAAAATGCAGTCAAACAGCTGTTTTTCCGATGCTGCGCCGGTTTTACCGGTTTTCAGGAAGCTGTCAGCCTGCTCTACCGCTTTCTGCGCGAACTGCGCCACGGGCTGCATTACGGTATACGCCAGAGTACCGGCTTTTACGGCATCAACGGCATCCGGCGAGCCATCAAAACCACCCACTTTAATCTGGTTCAGCTTACCGGCTTCTTTCAACGCGGCAATCGCCCCCAGCGCCATTTCATCGTTGCCGCTAATCACGCCTTTGATATTCGGGTTAGCCTGCAGCAGTGACTGCATCTTGTTGAAGCCCTGGGTACGGTCCCAGTTGGCGACTTCCTGACCCACTTTCTTCAGCGTCGGGTACTGTGACAGCACAGTATCAAAACCATTGGCACGTGTTGCCGCGTTGTTATCGGATGGCGGGCCCACTAATTCAACATAGTTGGCGGTATCGCCTACCTGTTTCACCCACTCCATCGCGCCCACCGCCGCGCCCTGCGCATTGTTAGAAACCAACTGCGCTTTGGCCAATCCGCTCTGGTTCAGCTCGGCGTTAATGATAAACACCGGGATGTTCGCCGCGATGGCTTTTTTCACTGAACCGACAGAACCGTCGGCGTTAGCCGGATCAAGAATGATGGCCTTGGATTTGTTGGTGATCGCCGTATCAATCAGCTGGCTTTCGGTGTTGGTATCACCTTTGTGCGCGCTGACTTTTGCGCTGTAGCCAAGTTTTTCAGCCGCTTTTTGCGCGACCTGGCCTTCTGTCAGCCAGTAAGGGTTGGAAGGATCGTTGACGATGATGGTCATCAACCCGTTATCCGCCCAGGTCGGTGCAGCGAAGGTGGTGATAGCCATCGCTGCGGCAGCAATAAACAGACGTTTTGTGAACATAGGTGCTCCGTTATTATTTAGGGTACAGGTTTTACGGATAACCGCGCGCTGCCAGACAGCGCGCGTGAGTTAGCGACTGCGTTTGCCGTATTGCAGGGTGTTGAGCAATACCGCCAGCACAATCACGGCGCCAGTGAACACCGTCTGCCAGTAGGCAGAAACGCCGATAATCACTAAGCCATCAGAGAGAAAACCGATTACAAAAGCGCCCAGCAGCGTGCCGCGCACATTACCGCGACCACCGGTCAGGGCCGCTCCGCCAATCACCACCGCAGCAATCGCGGTCAGTTCATAGGTGGTACCCGCCGTTGGGCCGGCTGAGGTGAGCTGTGAAGAGAGCACCAGTCCCGCCATCGCGGCACAGATACCCGACAACACGTAAACGCTGATCTTGATGCGTTTCACCGGCACGCCGGAAAGATCGGCGGCGCGCTCATTACCACCAGAGGCATAGAGCCAGCGGCCAAACGCCGAACGACTCAGCAGGAAACCACAGGCCAGTGCTACTACACCCAGCACCAACACACCGACGGGGATATTGAAGATGCGATTGAAGCCAAGCCAGTCAAAGCCGGTGTTGCCCAGCGCATCACTTCCAGAGAGTTTGTTGTAGGTCAGACCATTGGTGATCAGCAATGCGATACCGCGTGCCACATACATGGTGCCGAGCGTGGCAACAAACGCTGGAACGCGGAACCAGGCAATCAGCACGCCATTCACCAATCCCACCAGCGCCCCGATCACCAGCGTTAATATCGCCACCGCCCACACCGGCAGATACAGCACCACGCCCAGCGCTTCAAGGTTGATGCCCTGCATCATAAAGCCGGCCATCACCCCGGCCAGACCCAGCGTCGAGCCCACGGACAAATCAATCCCGCCATTGAGGATCACCAGCAGCATGCCAATCGCCGGTAAGCCAAAGATCGCCACGTGAGATGCCATGGTCAGGAAGTTGGCGCCGGTAAAGTAGTTAGGCGAGAGCAGGGAAAAAGTGACAATAATCACCAGCAGCGCAATAAACGCACGCCCTTCCAGCAGCAATCGCGCCAGATTGAGACTTTTATCGGCCTTCTTTTTACTCGCGACGGGCGGCGAATCCAGCGTGTGTGTTCTGTCTGTCATACCGTTTGCTCCGTTTTTCATGTCATGCCACCAGAGACTCGCCTGAAGCGGCCATAATGCGTTCTTTACTCACGCTGGAATCGAAGATGGCGTTAATGCGCCCTTTGCTCATCACTACAATGCGATGCGCAATACTCAGGCATTCCCCCACTTCCGAGGTGGTGTACACCACCGCCAGCCCCTTTTTGGCGTTTTCCGCCAGCAGACGAAACACTTCCGCTTTGGCACCGATATCAATGCCGCGGCTGGGTTCATCCAGCAGGATCACTTTTGGACGGGTGGCCAGCATTTTGCCGATCACCACTTTTTGTTGATTGCCACCGGAAAGCGAACCGATGGCCGCCTCACCGCCAGCGGTTTTCACCGTCACGTTGCGAATACTGTCTGTCACCAGCTGCTTTTCACGCCGTGGTGACAGCACCAGACCGCGCACAAATTCGCTGATACTGGCGAGCGACAGGTTTTCGCCCACTGACATGGTTTGCACCAGACCGTCGCGTTGCCGATCTTCCGGTACCAACGCAAGGCCGATTTGAATGCGCTGTTGAATGGTTAAGCCGCTGACATCGGTGTCTTGCAGCAAAATGTGTCCCTGGCTTTGATGAATACGCCCGGCGATACACTCCAGCAGTTCGGTGCGCCCCGCGCCCATCAGGCCATAGATGCAGACAATTTCACCGGCTTTCACTGCCAGCGAGAGGTTATCCACCAGCCGAATCCCGGTTTTGCTTTTCACCGTCAGGTCTTGCACAGTCAACGCCTGGTCGCCAAAGTCATACCCTTGCGGGGGCGAACCCAGGTCAAAGTGGTCGCCCACCATATTGCGCACGATCCATTCGAGATCGATCTCATCGCGTTTCGCGTACGCGGTCATCACGCCATCACGCAGTACCACGGCGCGATCGGTGATCTCCAGTGCCTCTTCGAGATGATGTGAGATGTAAACAATGGCCACGCCCTGACTGGTGAGATCGCGGATCACCTGGAACAGCACCGCCACTTCCGCAGCACTGAGCGCCGATGTCGGTTCATCCATGATCAGAATCTGTGAATTCACCGACAACGCGCGGGCGATTTCGACAATCTGTTGTTGGCCCAGACGCAGGTTTTCCACCGGCGTCAGCGGATCAATTTCCTCCTCCAGCGCCGCCATCAGATGGGCGGTTATGCGGGCTTCTTCCGCGTAGTCCACCCCACCCGGCTTCATGATTTCGCGCCCCATAAAGATGTTGTCGCGCACGTTCATGTTGGGAGCGAGATTCAGCTCCTGATGGATAATCGAGATGCCGCAATCGCGTGCTTCAGTGGCGGAGCGAAACACTTTCTCTTCGCCGTTGTAGAGAATTTCCCCGGATGTTGGCGTAATCACGCCTGACAAAATTTTCATTAGCGTGGATTTGCCTGCGCCGTTTTCACCAAACAACGTAGTGACTTCACCGCGACGGATCTCAAAATTCACGCCCTTGAGTGCATGGGTCGATCCATAGATCTTGCTGATGTTGCGCGCTTCAAGGATCACTTCGCCTTTCAGTAGCGCCGGGTTAACGTTGAACGGTTTCATTTCACCTCCAGACTGACTGGCGTCACCATCCAGTTATTCGGCGTGAGCAACCGGAACACCCCCACCACCTGAACGGTTTTTCCGGGCAGCGCATCGCGATCCAACTTATCCAGTACTTTGGCTTTCATGGCGCGATTGATCGCCGAACCGGCGTTTTGATACTCAATCTGGTTGGTAAAATCACCGAACTGGATTTTTCCGCTGGCATCACGCAAGTCGGTGCCGGTGATAGCCGGGCCCGTTTGCAGGCGAATCACATTTCCTTCCGGTAAGCCGGCCACTTTCAGCGGGAAGATGCCCATCTGCCCTGACTGAACCACCCCCTCCAGCTTGACGGGGATGACCGGAAGCGGCGAACCCACACCGTATTGCTGTACCGCGGCTTGTTGATTGGCTTTCAATGCATCGGCGAGGGTTTTTGCATCCACCGCACGCGCTTCAACATCCTGCTGAATACCGGGGAAGGTTTTCTCCCCGTAGCTATCCGGCGAGAAACCTTGCTCTTGCACATCTTGCCCGGAACCGATTTTCACCACTTTTGTGTCAATGGCCATGGCGGCAATCACCGCAACCACCACAACACCGATGATGCTGTAGCGGCGAATGCGCTTTCGGGAGAGCTGCTGTGCCAGCATTGAGACATCGGACATAACGTGACCTCTCACTGTTATCTGCTGCGATAATCGCCGCATTAAATGTTATAAATGTGATAACTCTTGTGATGAGGATTGTGCTGATGTGACTAAATTGTCAACAGAGGGTTCACGAATTTTTCAGGAGCGCGATCTGGATCGCTAAATTCACACCCTAGCGCCTAGCCAGCTAATAAAGGCCCGCCATACAAGCCTTATTCTTGTGATATCTCATTTCATCCTGTCGTCTACCACCGCCATTTTCGTGATCAAACTCGCTAACTGAGGTGAAATTTATTCGTTTTATCGAAAAATAATACACGAGATATGTTATCTCCATGGGAAGTGGTGTAAGACATTATTTAGCAAATTCATCACAGGGAATTAACACGACGTGATGGGTCAACTTTTCTTCCCTTCGGAGGTGTACGTGGGTAACAGCGATATCATTCTGGGTCTGGATTCCGGCACCTCCGTGGTGAAAGCGGTGGCGTTTGATCTGGAAGGCACACAGCTGGCGTGCGCCTCCGTGCGTAACCGCTATTACCGCAGTGAAGGCGGTGCCGCGCAGCAATCCATGACGCAGACCTGGCAAGATGCCGTGGACGCGATAAGGAAACTGGGCGAGCGTGTGGAAAACCTCTCTTCCCGCGTGGTGGCCGTGGCTGTCACCGCACAAGGCGATGGCACCTGGCTGGTCGGCGCCAACAACCAGCCGGTGGAGGATGCCTGGATTTGGCTGGATGCGCGTGCGGCACACACCGTCGATGCCCTAAACCAGCACGCCCTTGCAGCCGAGCGTTTTAAGGCCACGGGCACCGGGCTGAATACCTGCCAGCAGGGTTCGCAGATGGCGCATATGGACCAGCACTTTCCGGATCTGCTGGCGAACAGCGAAGTGGCGCTGCATTGCAAAGACTGGCTTTACCTCAATCTGACGGGCGTACGTGCCACCGATCCTTCTGAGGCCAGCTTCACCTTTGGTAACTTTCGCACCCAGCGTTATGACGACACCGTCATCGCGGCGCTGGGACTGGAACATCGCCGCCATCTGCTGCCCGAAATCATTGATGGCACGCAAATCACCCATCCATTGACCGCTGAGGCCGCAGCCCTCACCGGCCTGCGCGCGGGCACACCGATATCGCTGGGTTATGTGGATATGGCGATGACCGCGCTGGGCGCAGGCGTGCACACCGGCGAAGCCCATACCGCCTGCTCAATTGTCGGCTCTACCGGCGTGCATCTGCGCAGCGTGACCATTGATGAGGTGTGGCTGAATCCTGCGCAAACTGGCTATGTGATTCCGCTGCCCTGGCCGGGCTATGTGACGCAGGTGCAAACCAATATGGCGTCTACCCTTAATCTCGACTGGTTGTTGAATGTGGCCAGTGAATTGCTGAGCGGATTCGGCTGTGAAATCGATCATGCGCGGCTGGTGGCACATATCGACCAGTGGCTCAACAAAGCTGAACCCGGCACCCTGCTGTTCCATCCCTACATCTCGATTGCCGGTGAACGCGGGCCGTTCGTCAACGCCGACGCGCGCGCCAGCTTCACCGGACTTAACTATCAGCATAATTTTGCCGACCTGGTGCGTGGTGTGATTGAAGGCATCGGTATGGCCGCGCGTGATTGTTATCAGGCGATGGGCAGCACCCTGCCGGGTGAGATTCGTCTCACGGGCGGTGCGGTGCGTTCCCAGCCGCTACGCCAGATCCTCTCTTCCTGCATTGGCGCGCCGGTGCGTATCAGCCAGCGTGATGAAGCCGGTGCAGCGGGCGCCGCGATGATGGCAGCGGTGGCGATTGGCGCCTATCCCTCGATGGCGCAGTGCGTGGAAACCTGGGTGCGCCCGTTGCTGGATGCGCCTGAACCGCCTTCCGCTGAACTGTCGCAGCGTTATAACCAACTGTTTCCCCATTATCAGCAGATCCGCAGCGATCTCCCTGCCGCCTGGCATGCACTGAATAAGTTTTAAGGAGTACACCATGAGTGAAAATACGCTGGATCTGTTTGTCATTGGCGGTGGCATTAATGGCGCGGGCATCGCACGTGATGCGGCCGGGCGCGGCTTGTCCGTGATGATGTGTGAAAAAGACGACCTTGCACAGGGTACCTCCTCGCGCTCGGGCAAACTGGTACACGGCGGGCTGCGCTATCTTGAATATTATGAGTTCCGCCTGGTTCGTGAGGCGCTGATCGAGCGTGAAGTGTTGCTGAATGCCGCGCCGCACATTATCTGGCCGATGCGCTTTGTGTTACCGCACAGCCCGTCCGATCGTCCGGCGTGGCTGGTGCGTCTGGGGCTGTTCCTTTATGACAACTTAGGTGGGCGCAAAAAGCTGCCCGGCACGCGATCGCTCGATCTGATGCGCGATCCTGAAGGCGCGCCGATCCTCGATAGTTACAGCAAAGGCTTCGAGTACTCCGATTGCTGGGTCGATGATGCCCGCCTGGTCGCACTCAATGCGGTGGATGCCGCGGAGCGCGGCGCAACGATTTTGCCGCGCACCCGCTGTGTCTCCGCCAAACGCATCAGCGGCAAGTGGGAAGTGACCCTTCAGGATGCGGCCAGCGGCGCGCAGCGCACGGTATTCGCCAAAGTGCTGGTGAATGCAGCCGGGCCGTGGGTACTGGATATCGTCAATCAGGTCACGCAGACCAAAAGCAATCGCAGCGTGCGTCTGGTTAAAGGTTCACACATCATCGTGCCGAAATTCTGGGAAGGCCAGCAGGCGTATCTGGTGCAAAACACCGACAAACGCGTCATTTTCATCAACCCTTATGAAGGCGATAAAGCCCTGATCGGCACCACCGATATTCCGTGGCAAGGCAAAGCGGAAGCGGTGACCGCCGATGACAGCGAGCAGCAGTACCTTATCGATGTGGTCAATCGCTACTTCAAAGTGAAACTGCGCGCCAGCGATGTGATTACCCGATTCTCGGGCGTGCGTCCGCTGTTTGACGATGGCAAAGGTAACCCTTCTGCCGTCACGCGTGACTACGTGTTCGATCTCGACGATCAGCAAAACGCCCCGCTGCTGCATGTGTTTGGTGGCAAAATTACCACTTTCCGTAAGCTGGCAGAACACGCTATCCAGAAGCTCGCGCCCTTCTTCCCCAATATGGGAGAAGACTGGACACGCGAGGCCACTTTGCCGGGCGGTGATATGGCAAATGGCGATTTCGAAAGTTTCCTTGAGCAAGTGAAAACGCGCTGGCCATGGTTACCGGCGCCGCTACGCAAACACTATGCGCGTTTGTATGGCACGCGCATTGAGAAAGTGCTGGGTCACGCTCGTGAGCTCAACGATCTGGGCCGCCATTTCGGCGCACAGTTATATGAAGCCGAAGTGCGCTACCTGGTGGAAAATGAGTGGGCGCAGCAGGCGGAGGATGTGCTGTGGCGTCGCACCAAGCATCAGTTGCATCTGACGGCAGTGCAGCAGCAGGCCTTTAGCCAATGGTTTGACGCGACCTATGCTGCGGCCGTGCCGCTGCGTAAGGAGGCGTAATCATGCCGTTAACGCTTTCGCTCAATACCAACCCACTGGTGAATCGTTTTGCCGATCCGCAGGATCTGATTCACACCGTGGCACAACAGATCCGTATCCGCGATCTGCAGTTAACTCATGAATTTATTAATCCCGGCTGGCCAGCCGCCACCATCAACCGCATGTCGCGCCAGATGCAGAAAGCGCTGCGAGAAACCGGGGTGCGCGTGACCTCGGGTATGACTGGCCCCTATGGCCGCCTCAATCATTTTGGTCATCCGGACGTTGAAGTGCGGCGCTACTACGTTGACTGGTTCAAAACCTTCGCGGATATCACTGCGGAACTGGGCGGCGAGGCGGTCGGATCGCAGTTCGCCATTTTCACCCAGCAGGATTTCAACGACAGGACGCGGCGGGATGCCTTGATCGAGATCGCGATAGACTGCTGGGCCGAGGTAGCGGAACATGCCCAATCCGCCGGATTGAAGTACCTGTTTTGGGAACCGATGAGCATCGGACGCGAGTTTGGTGAGACCATTCCGGCTTGCCTCGCACTGCAGCAGCGTTTGAGCAGTGAGTCCTTTGCCCTGCCGATGTGGATGATGGCGGATATCGATCACGGCGATGTGACTTCAACCGACCCGCGTGATTACGACCCTTACGCGTGGGCAGAAGCGGTGCCGCGCTACTCGCCGATTATTCATATAAAACAAAGCATGATGGACAAAGGCGGCCACAGACCCTTCACATTGCAGTACAATGCGGGCGGCCGTATTCAGCCCCAGCCGCTGCTGGACGCGCTGGCGCGCGGCGGCGCGCACGATAACGAAATCTGCCTCGAACTGAGTTTTAAAGAGCGTGAACCCACTGACCGCCAGGTGGTGGCGGATATCGCGGAAAGCGTCGCGTTTTGGGCATCGCACATTGATACGGGCGTGCAGGATTTGCATCTGGCTTCCTAAGCCTATTGATCAGGAAATGAAACATGAAACCGGCTCCTACTCCCGCTGAACGCGATGACTCTTTAGCCCTGCGTGCCGCCTGGCTGCACTACGTGGGCGGCCTGACCCAGGCTGAAGTCGCCAAACGTCTGGGATTACCGTCTGTCAAAACCCATCGCATGATTGCCAAAATGGTCGCGGAGGGTGCGGTGAAGGTGTCGATTGATGGCGATATCATGGCGTGCGTGGCGCTGGAAGATCAGCTGCGCGAAAAGCACGGACTGCGTTTTTGCCACGTTGCGCCTGACCTTGGTGAAGAGGGATTGCCGGTACGAACGCTGGGTATGGCGGGCGCGGATTACCTGCGCAATCTACTCACGTCACAGCCTGCGATCACCCTGGGGCTGGGACACGGTCGCACCCTTTCCGCAGCTATTCACCAACTCCCGCGCATTGACGCCCCGCATATGCGCTTCGTTTCGCTGCTGGGCTGTTTGACGCGCAACTATGCGCTCAATCCCCACGATGTCATGCATCGCATTGCCGAAAAGACCGGTGCGCAGGCGTATATGATGCCGGTGCCGTTCTTTGCCAATACTCAGGAAGACCGCGACGTGCTGCTTAAACAGCGCGGCGTCAGCGAAGTGTTTGCCATGGCTGCACAGAGCGAGGTGAAACTGGTGGGGATCGGGACCGTGGAACCGGCCGCGCAATTGGTTGAAGCCGGCATGATTGATGAAGCCGAGATCAACGATATCTCGGCTTCTGGCGCTGTCGGTGAGCTGCTCGGTCATTTCTTTGACGCCAGCGGGCAGATGATTCACAACAGCCTGACGGCGCGCACGCTGTCGGTGGATTTAGAGCTTGCCCACCGCGCCGAGATTGTGGCGTTGGTGGGGGGATTAAGCAAAGTCGACGCGATCCGCGCGGTATTGGCCAGCGGTTTGGTGACGGGATTAATTACCGATGAGTTAACGGCACAGGCGTTAATCGCAGGTTAGAGTGGCTTCCATTCGTCCGCGAATAATCCAAAGACCCAATCGTCCCGCCATTCACCGGCGAGATGATAGCTTTTCCGCAAGGTGCCCTCCTGCTGGAATCCCACTTTTAATAGTGTCCTGCGCGAGGCTTCATTTCCAGCGGTCACAGTGGCAATCAGCTTGCGAAAGCCCAGTTCATTCAGCGCATAACGCGCGATATCGTGAAGTGATTCCGAACCCAATCCTTTGCCTTGAGCCTCTGCTGCCAGTAAAAAACCGACTTCCGCTATACCTGCACCGCGATCAATCAATCCGGTGAGGCCTAACGGCGCAGAGTGCCCCTTTTCTATGATGACCAGACAGAGCCAATGTGCACTGCCTTTTTGCCAGCGCGGCAATCTTATCTCGAACCTGTCACGTCGAATCTCGTCTTCAGGCTGCGGATCGGCCACATAGCGCATCACGCGCTCATCCTGTTGCAGCGAGAGAAAGAATCGCCAGTCATCGGCAGCTAACTGGCGATACTGCAGTCTTTTAGAGGTGATGTTAGGGAACATTGAATCCTGAATTCGCGATGTTGATGTTTTAATTATTTACTCATACGCAGTTTAATCTGAGAGAACAAGCCCCGGAACACCACAATTGCGATAATTATCGCCCCCCAGGTCGCGGTGATCATAAAGGGATCGAGACGCAGCAGGTTTAATCCGCTGGATATCATCTGCAGGATAATCACCGCCAGGACAACACCCGAAACACGGCCGAAACCGCCAAACGGACTCACTTTACCGAGAAACGCGGCCAGTACCGCCACCAGCAAATAAGAATCCGCATAGCTGGCTTTGACCGAGTTCAGTTGCCCCATCATCACCAGCGAGGTCAGCGCTGCGAACGTTGAAGAGAACACATATTGCATCACGGTGATTTTTACCAGGTTGACGTTGGCGTATTGTGCCGCCGTCGCGTTTGAACCCATCATATACAGGCTAAAACCAAATCGGGTTTTATTAAGCACCACTGACGCAATAATGGCTGCCACGACGAACAAAATCAGTGCGTTAGGGATACCGAAACTGACGCCATTACCCAGACTCAACAATGAATCCGGGAAACCCGACAGCGTATAACCGCGCGTCAGCACCACATTCAACCCGGCAATTAACGTCATGGTGCCGAGCGTGACCAAAATATCGGGGATCTTGAGGATCGCTATCAGCAAGCCGTTGATCACGCCCACCAGCAGACAGGCAATAAAGCCGAGCAGCACAGCGAGTATCACCAGTTCGATCCCCGCCAATTTCATGCCCTGTGAGGAGAGGGCTTGCAGCACGAGCGCGATAATAATGCCATTGAGGTTCGCCGTTGAGATGATGGAGAGATTGATCCCGCCGGACAGCATTGAAATCATCATGCCAATCGCCAGTAAACCGACTATCGGTAATTGATAGGCCATCGATATCAGGTTCTGCGTGCGAACAAACTTCTCACCGTTGAGTGCGAACATCAGGATAAATACGGCAATCAGCACCACATACAGCGACAGATTCTCCGCAATGACAGCACTGAGACGCAGGCGTGCGGGCGCGTAAGTTTTCATGGCTTTGCTCCTCATTGTTCCACCACCACGCGCACCTGCGCCCTTTTCTGTCGAAGAATTTGCAGCGCATTCAGTGACACGCTAAACAGAATCACCAAACCGGTGAAGACGTTGTAGTAGTAAGGTGAGACTTTCAGCAGCGTCAGGCTGTTGCTGAGGATGGCGAACAGCAATACGCCTAACAGCGTTCCTGCCACGCTGCCGCGCCCGCCAGTGACCGATGCCCCCCCCAGCACCACGGCCGCAATCACCTGCAACTCAGAACCCACAATGGAATTAGGGATCACCGTCTGCACAATCGATACCTGGATTATGCTGGCAAATCCGGAAATAGCACCGACAAAGGTATAAATGAATAAGGTGGTGCGACGCAGGTTAAAACCCACGCGTTCGGCAGACAGCGCATTGCCGCCTACCGCGTATATGCTGCGCCCCAGTACGGTGTGTTTGAGGAACAGATGCAGGAATATCGCCAGGGCAAACCACAAACAGGTCACCAGACTTAAGCCATACCAGGCGCCGTTTGCCGCCTGTAACGGGAAGATTTTTATCTCTGCCAGACTGAGCAGTGAAGGCGGCAAGTCGTAAATCAAATCACCCTGCGTCACGACGTAAAGTGTGCCGTAAAACAGACTGTTGGTGGCAATCGTGACGATAATGGCCGTGATTTTGAAGTAATAGATGATGATGCCGTTCAGCAATCCCATTAAGGCGCCGAGAATCAGTGCACATATTATTGCCAGCCAGATATTGTCGAGCCCAAGTTGCAGGAACCAGAACACCACCACATATTGCGCTACCTGGGCAATGGCGGTAAACGAAACGTCAAACCCACCGGAAATCAGCACCAGTAAGACACCTAACGCAAAGATGCCCAGCACGGTCCAGGACTTCAGCAGGTCGGTCAGATTATCAAAGCTAATGAAGTTGGGATTGATACTGGTGATCACAATCGACAACACGACGATCAGCACCAGCAGCAGGGTCTCACGCGCTTTGAACAGTTTCATCATATCCACGACACTCTCCTTCGGTGGGCGTTATTGCCGCTCCATCTCATGTTGCAGCGTTTCATTATCAATTTCGTCACTGCGCCAGCTTTTGCCCAGACGACCGCGCTGCATCATGATGATGCGGTCACAATTGGCCAGCAGCTCGGGTAGCTCATCCGAAATAAAAATGATGCCCATGCCTTCCTGCGCTTTCGCTTTCACGGTTTGGTAGATGTAGTTTTTGGCACCCACATCAATGCCCACTGTGGGGCTGTCCAAAATGAACACCTGAGGTCGCATGGCCAGCCATTTTGCCAGCACCACCTTTTGCTGATTGCCACCGGAAAGCATGCGAATCGGTTGGTCCTGACTGCCATATTTCACCTGCATGCCTTTGAGCAACTCCTCAACCGTATCGCGCATTTTTTGACTGTTAAGCAGTCGCATCGGGGTCAGGTAATGATCCAGGGTACAAATAGCCGCATTCGCGGCGATGCTCTGCTCCATGATGAGCCCCTGGGCCAGACGATCTTCGGGAACATAGGCGATACCGTGTTTAACCGCGGCATGAATGCTGTTGATGGTGACAGGTTGACCATGCAAATAGATTTCGCCACTTTGTGCGGGCTCCACGCCAAACAGTGCCATGGCCAGTTCGGTACGTCCGGCACCCAGTAATCCGGCGATGCCTAAGACTTCACCTTTGCGTAATTCAAAACTGACATCCTGAAAGCTGTTGCGTTTGCAGAGATGGCGAACACTGAGCAGCACCTCATCCGTTGCGCTGGTTGCCCGCGTTTCAAAGCTCAGGGCATAGCCCAGCATCAGATTTTCAATATCACCGCTGGTGAGTTTTTCCGTGGGCTGGCAGTCAATGACTTTGCCATCGCGCATCACGGTGACGCGGTCGCAGATTTCCAGTAATTCATTCAGTTTGTGGCTGATAAAAATGAAGGCGATACCTTGCTGTTTTAACTGGCGCAAAATAGCAAAGAGATTGTTGATTTCGCTGCGCGTTAGCGCGGTCGTGGGTTCATCAAGGATGATCAGTTTTGATTGATTGACCAGCGCACGTGCAATCGCCACCAACTGTTGTTTAGCAATGGGCAGTTCGTCTACCGTTGCGTCTAAATCGAGATGAATGCCCAATTGAGCGATGATTTTGACGACGTTATCTTTGTATGTGCTGCTGCGCACCAGCGCTTTGCGGTCATTCAGCATCTGGCTGATATAGATGTTTTCTAACACGCTGAGATTGGGAAACAGTGACAGGTCCTGGTAGATGATGCCAATGCCCTGCTTCACCGCATCCATTGCCGTGAAACGCTGGATGGGTTGATTTTTGATGGTCAGGCTACCGCGATCGCGTGATTCAACGCCGGCAATGATTTTCATTAAGGTGGATTTGCCGCAGCCGTTTTCACCCACCAGGCCGTGCACTTCTCCTTCATTGATATCAAAACTGACATCGTTGAGTGCGGTCACGCCGCCAAATTTTTTCGTGACATTCGCCACAGATAAAAACTGCATACGACCTCCGCACACTCTGCGGTGAAAGAGACGGGCATCATCGATGACGCCTCACGAATAAACCTTTCAGGCTTAGGGGGCGACAAAGATGCCGCCCTCATCATTTAAAAATCGTACTTGCTGTAATTGTCTTTGGTGACCGTCAGTGGCTTATCAAAGATGATGTTTTGGCCATTGATGGTCGGTACGCCAAGCGTGGGGATTTCCAGACCTTGTTTGATCTGATCCCGCTTGCCATCCAGCACCATTTTGGCGATGTAGGCCATGGCGTAGGAGGCCTCACCCGGGCTCCAGAGAATCGATTCGGTCAAGGACCCGTCCTTGAGGAAGGTGGCGCTCTCTTTCGGCGACGTCGTTCCAATCACGGTCAGTTTCCCCACCAGGCCTTTTTCACGCAGCGCCTGTGCAGCACCCGGCCCACCCTGACTGCCGAATGCCAGTACCCCTTTCAAATCGGGATAGGTTGAAAGTAACTCCAATGTTTTCTGACGTGAGGCGTTACGATCTTCGCTGACCGGGAAGCGATCGGAGACCAGCTTCATATCGGGATATTTCTCTTTCATCTCTTTGATCGCGGCATCTGCCCAGGTGTTGTGCGCAGGTACGGTCAATGAGCCCACATAAATAGCGAACTCCCCTTTGCCACCCGCATGTTTGGCAAACTCATCCATCATGTAGCGACCAAATTTTTCGTTTTCGATCATCTCAACGTCATAGTCAGCGCCAGGTTGGTTCACTGATTCGTGGGTGATGACCACAATCTTCTGGCTTCGCGCACGGTTGAAGACTGGCTCCACCGAACTGGCATTATTTGGCACCACCAACAATGCATTGGCGCCCTGGGTGATGCTGTCTTCGATAATGCGTACCTGCTGCGCTTCATCAGCGGAGGCAGGTGCCTGCTGATAGGCATCGATTTTGAAATCTTTGGCCGCTTTTTTCAGGCCAGTTTCATAATCGTTGAACCATGCAGAACGCAACTTGGGAATACCGACCATGGTGTATTCATCTGCCGCCTGAGCAGGCAGCGATGTGCAGATTGAGGTCACGCCCAGCAGCAGTGCCAGCGTGAGAGCATTACGCGTTTTCATCATCATGTGTGTCCTATATCAGGCGGGATAGCGCCGTTCAGGTTCAGGAATGGAGCCAGCGTTACCGATTTCGATCACGGCACCCTGAAAACGCTCCTCAGTATCGAGGTAGTAGAAAACGTCATCACCAATATTGCCGCTCTGCACCACGTCATATCCGCGTGCTTTGTAGGTTTCGAGCGCCTTTTCACAATCCGCAAAATAAAGTTTGAGGTGATGCAAGCCGTACCCGTGCTTTTCGATGTATTCGTCATAGATGCTGTAGCCTGAGACCGGCTGCATCAATTCCATCTGCACGCCATTAATCCAGCACACGGCAATTTTGTAGATATGCTCTGCCGGTTGACCACGGTAGATCGATTGGTTCACGTTGTGTGGACCGTAGGTATAGACATCCCACGGGCCCATGTTGAAGGCTTCCCAGTAGTGCTGCATTGCCGCATCAAGATCTTCCACCAGATGAGCAATCTGAATGATGTCACCGTCTTTCATCGTATGCGCTCCACTCAGGCAAATTTATGAGGCAACCCTTCGAGGTTGGTGTGGCTGGCTTTCATCGCATCCATCTGGATTCCGCACTGCTCAATCAGCATCATGGTGACGATATCGGTGAAGAGGAACAGCGACTGTTCCAGCAAGGTAGACATGGGCTGAATGGACGGGATTTCCTGTTCGCCGCCGAATATCTGGCCGGGTACACGCACCGCCAAATCCGCATATTGACCATGTTCATTTTCAGGGTGTGCGGTAAGCAACACGATGCGGGCACCGGCTTCTTTCGCCAGTTTGATGATGTTCAGTTCTACATTGGTGACGGCACAGTGCACGATGAGCAAATCACCTTTGCCAAGATAGGGCGAGGTGGTGTCATACACGACGTAACTGTCAAATCCCATGTGCTTAAGGCGCATGGCGAAGCCACGCACTGATAGTTGCATGCGACCCATGGCATAAAGCTGGATGGTTTTCGCCTGGCGGATTTCTGTGATGAGCTGGTCAATTTGGTGCGGATCAACGGCCAGCAGTGTGTCGCGGTTTTCATTAATGACCTTCTCTACCAATGCTGCGTATTGAGACATGTGTCATTCCTCAGTTGGCCCTAACAGGCACAGATGTAGGGTTTTATGTTTACAAATTTGTAAAATTAAATACCTGACAACTGATGACAACCTTACGCAACATTTTTACTTTATCTTTTGGAATTGATCACAAAACAAACACAAATGGATTACATATCGAGCGCAAATAGCGATTTAGCGGAGTTGATCACAAGTTTCCGTTCAGTTTGTGCGCTATTTTTCACTCAATGTCGTTCAATTTAAAAAAATCGAATCCACTATCATTTTTTCATAATTTACAAATTTGCACGTTTTTCAGTTAGTTGATTTTACTTATTAACTCCCTTAATGTGTTCCATCGCTGAAACTGTTGATCAACGGGCAAACCGCACTATGGCGAAATCAGGCAAGCTGGATCGCGTGTATCTTGAATTAACGCAACGTATTCATCGTGGCGATTATGCCAGCGGTGAACGTTTGCCGACTGAAATGATGCTGTGTGCCGAGCTGGATGTTTCACGCCCCACGCTATCTCGCGCACTGTCACGCTTACGTGAACAGGGGCTGATTAGCAGTACCCAGGGTTCAGGCCATTACATTACCTATTCTGAACCCAGCCAGATGACACACCTGCCGCCCGCGATGGCGTTGGGCATTCTTTCGCCACGTATGGAAGCCAACGAAAGTGGATTTCTGTTTGAGCAGATCTTTAAATCCATTGCCGCTCTGTCTCAGCCCTTCAACTTTGATTTGGTGTGGAACGGTGTCATGACGTTGGGCGCAGGTGCTTCACGTCAGGCCATCATCAGCAAGATTGATGGTGTGATTGAGCGCTACCAACGTAGTGGTGTAAAAGGCGTGTTCTTTATTCCCATTGAATTTCATCCCTTCGCCACTGAAATTAATCAATTGATTCTGAGTAAACTGGAACGCGACGGCATGAGTGTGGTGCTGCTGGACAGTGATGTGGTGCGCTGGCCTGCGCGCAGCCGGTGGGATTTAATTGGCATCGATAACGTCGCAGCGGGTGCAGTGATGACGCGGCATTTACTGGCCGAACGCCCACGCCGCATCGATTTCCTCTGCGAACGTTTCTCCGCAAACACGGTTTATATGCGCATGCTCGGTTATCAACTGGCGTTGCAGGAAGCGGACATCACTCCCCAGCAGTCCTGGCAGCATGAAGGCGAACTGAATCATGCCGACTTTATTCACCAGTTACTGGCCAGTGGCGCGCGTGATGTCGTCTGTGCCAATGACTTTACCGCGATGAAGTTGTTATCCCTTTGCAGTCAGCAGGGGGCAAAAATCAACGTCGTCGGTTTTGATGACAATGAATATTCCGCGCTGCTGGGCATTCCGTTAACCACCTGGAAACAGCCCTTCAATGCCATTGGACATAACGCGGTCGTCGCGATGATGCACCGTCTGGATAATCCTGAGGCCAGCCCACTCCACCTCATCGCGCAGGGGGAACTGATCGTCCGTGCTTCCTGCCACGCCTGCTAAACTCATTTCGCTAAATCAGCGTTAATTCCATTGGCTGCTGGTGCAATATCTCCTGAAACGCCGGGGACAGTTGGTTATCGGTGATCACCTGCTTAAAGGGCAATGTCGGCGCCAGGGCGAAGGGATGGATCTGGCCAAATTTAGAAGAGTCGGTGAGCGCGACAGTGTGCGTCTGCTTTTCCATGATCGCGTTGACCACATCGCAGCGCAGCATATCGCGGCCGGTAAATCCGGTAACGGCATCCCAGCCGTCGATACCGATAAACGCTTTATGAAAATTGAGATGTTGAATGCACAAACGCGTCAGCGGCCCAACCACGGACTCACTGCTTTTTTGGAACAGCCCGCCGAGAATGATCACATCACCGCCCTTTTCTCTCAACAAACCAGCGATGTAATGGCTTACGGTAATAATCGTGATATCACCGCGTTCACTCAGTTCGCGCGCCAGCAAAGCGTTAGTACTGCCGCCCTCGATAAACACCGTTTCACCCGCGTTAACCAGCGAAGCGGCGTACTCCGCGAGGCGTTTTTTGACGGCAAAGCGGGTCTGCATACGTGCACCAACATCATCGCTTTCTGGCGCCACGGCAGAACCGTGCACGCGGCGCAGAAAGCCGCCTTTCTCCAGAACATTCAGATCCTGACGCACCGTCACTTCAGAAACGCCGGTGGTTTGCGCCAGTTCATTAACGCTGACGCTGCCGCGTTCGCTGACCAGTTGGATAATGTGCTGATGACGTGCGTTCATAATGCCTGCTTCATTTTAAATTTTACTCAGCTTACCAGAAACTTACTCTAAGCCGAGACTGCGACGACCGTTGCTATTTAACGCGTCCAGGGTAAACCGGTCACGCCAGTGGGTTTCATAGTCCTCTTTCGGGAAATCACCCGGTGAAGCACCGGTGGCCAATGCCTGAGCAACCTGAGTGGCATAGGCAGCATTCTTCTCGCACAGGGGCGCAGCAGGGATGTACATCACATTGCCCCACCCCTGTTGATCCTCAACCGGAGCAACCGAGTGAATGACATCACAATGCCACCACACAGAATCACCCGCCTCCATGGCCGGAATCGAGCACAATCCCTCAATCAGTTCCGGATGCCACTGCTGTGAGATGGGCAGCACTTTGCCCGGTGCAACACCGCAAAGCTCATCCTCCGGCACATCTTTTAGCAGTGGACGCAGCAACAGATAAGCCATCGCTTCCGGTACGGGCACCACATGGAGTAATCCCTGATGCAATTGCATATCAGACAGCGCTGTCCATCCCTGGAAAGTGCGGAAAACTGAACATTTGGTGGTCGTACCGGCCTGATATTCGTTCACTTCGGTGCGATGTGCCGCATCCCAGGGATCGTATTGATCGAATTGGTTATTGAAGATTTTGCTGAACACCTGTTGGTAAGCCGGCAGTAACCAGCGTTCCAGCGCACCGGAATCAGTATGCGCGCCCAGCCCTTTTGATGTCGTGCCAGGTAAACGACGGCGAATACGATCGGGGTAGATAATGCTGACATCAGGGTCAAACCAGCGCGTTCCGTTGGATTCGAAGGTCCACAGGCGATTCAGGAAGGATTGGGTTTGTGCCATGGCGTCGCTCTGGCGCGCAGACATCTGTGCTTCGCTCCAGTAGATCGGGTAAATTTCAGGACGTGATGCATCGAGGCTGCCAAAGAAGTTGTCACCCGGCCCTTTATAGACTTCATCGAAATCATTTTTATCAAGGTATTCCAGCATTGACGCATCCCAGCCCAGCGCCTGCTCGCGCGTAAAGGTTTGCCTGACCACCACACACCCGCGACGACGAATGTGATCCTTCACTTCATCGGAAATGCGCCCAGCGGCTATGTCATCCCAACGTACCTGTGGCCATGCCGTGCCGTTTCGCGCTTCTTCCTCGCGTGCTGCAGCAATTTCGCTGAGGATTTTGCTTCTGACCTGCTCAAACAGGCCCTCAACATCGCCGATTTGCGCTCTGAGCACTTGTTTCATCAAGCGGATATGGTGCTTTGCATCTTCAGGTTGTTGTAAAGAGGTAAAAGATGTATTCATTTTGTCGCCCCTATTGTTTCGAATGAAACTTAGATAAGCTTCATTCATAACAACCTGGCGATATTTCACCTAACCTCAGCGCACGATTTTATGAAATACATCACAAAAAACTGAGAAAAACGTCCAACCGAAAGTGCACCGGAGTGGCTCTCCGGTGCCGGGAAATGAAGAGAAATGACGGGAAATAAAGAGGAAGAAGACGGTAATGTGTGGGAACGAAATGGCCGGGCAGGTGCTATTCCAGCCAGGCGTGATAACGCTGATGGAGTTCAGCCAGATTTTTTACATTGAGTTTGCGCATTGCAGACTGTTTTTGGCTGCTAATGGTTTTAATACTTTTGTCTTTGGCAACAGCAATATCCGTTACGGTACGGCCGCGATAGATGGAGCGGATGATCGTTCTTTCCGTGGTACTGAGTGAAAGCATCGCTTCTTCATACATTCTCGATGAGAATACCTGCCGAAGAGATGAACCCTTCTGCGGAGCAGTGGGTTTGACTTCAAATCCCCAAACTCGATGTTCAAGTACTGCCGTCACCGCCTCTTCAACCTCGCGTTGATTGCTTTTCCTGTTTAATATCGCTTGCACACCTGATTTTTTATATTTTTGTAATAGTCTGATATCCGATGCGCGGGTCAAAATGATGACAGATGCCGTGGGCAAGTAAGATTTTATCAGCATAGAAATAACATCTGCATTGCCAACCTCAGTGTCGATAATAATCAGATCCAGGTCTTTATCAATGATGTTGATCTGTTCATCATGGGTTTGGATGGGATGGTGAGTCACCGTCACAGCATTCAATGTTGTCAACATGGCGCGAATACCATAATAAGTGATCGCGCTGGGTGTCATAATAGCGATATTTTTATTTTTGAGTTTGCTGGTTGTTATTTTAATGACGCTATGCATTGTTGATATTCCTCAATTGTAATCACGCCAATATGCAATTATTACAGATTCATCTGATCGATATTATCCGATGCCATGCGATTAATCCGATGCGCATATTATTCGCTAGATTGAAGGCTTTCAACACGCTGGTGTAAATGTCACTTAAAAGTCACCGATATGAATATTATTTCTATATTAATCATATAGATATATCTGTGACAAGGCTGTTACTTACTTGAATGGCATCATCAGCATGCCGTTTTGTCAGACCGTGTTATAATCAGCCGAATGAAAAGTGTGCGTTGAAGATGCACCATGGGGACCAGGCAGAAGTGACCATTATTTTTTTTACCGATACCGGTCTGATCAGGCTGGAAGATAAAGAGATTATTCTTAGCAGGCAAAGTAAACTATGCCTGACGTACATGTGTGAGCATGAAGGTAATATCGTTTCCAAAGAAGCCTTACATGACGCCTGCTGGAAAAACCATGGGGCTGTGGTCTCCGATAATACTGTGCGACAAACCCTTTTTCGCATCCGGAAATCACTCGCTTCACTTGATGTGGAAGGCGAAATTCTTGAAACACTGGGATACATGGGATATCGCTTAAAACCCGGTTGCATTACCCTGGTATCAGACTCACAAAATTATTCGTTCCCGGAATGCCAGGATAGTGTGAATCAAAAGCAAGAGACATCAGCGTTCTCTGTTTCTGATACATCGAAATCAGCCGTTAAGAATAAACCGGCTAACATAAAATTAAGGGCACTTACGCTGCTGCTCTGCTGCCTGTTCTTTATCGCGGGCGCTCTGATTCGTAGCCAACAACTTATCCACCCATTGCGATATGGCGAATCACTCCAGCTAAATGGGCACACCATTCTGTTTTCTCAATACGTGGAAAATGACAAACATGAGTCGGCAACGCGCGTGAATTACTGGCTTAACAAAATGCAGGTTTCCATTACGCCGCAAAGCAAAATCTACATTAATGCCGATCGTGGCAACGCGATTAATTTCTTTGTGTGCAATGGCGAAATTGAACTGGCGACAACCTTTTGCCAGACATTTGCGGTTATCGGGAGAAACCATCCATGAGAATGGCTTTTTCTGCGGCATGTTGCCTGTTGGCATTGCTGCTGGGTTGGTTTTCGCTGCCCTATTTTGTACGGCCATTTTCTGGCGATTGCCGGACCGAGACGTTTATTATCTATGATGAACCAGACCGGACGGTGGTAAGCCATGGCTATTGGGATATATTAAGCGGCAGTCGTGAAGGCCATCTTAATGCTTATCTGGCGTTTATGTCACCGCAGGGGTTGGAAAGCAGAATGAGTGTCGATCGCACTGTGAACCTGGATTATGACTACCACTCCGATTCCGTTACGGTATCCACCCGCAAATCTTTTCGCATTGCGGGTCCCGATACGCAAGATCCCGCCGTCGGGAAATATATTGATCCGCTGGCGGACGAGAATTTCACCGCCCGCATCTACCTGTTTAAAGTGGGAAACCAGGTCATTTCTGGCTTCCATTATCGGCCGCTTAACCGCTGTATGAAACCTGGGTTTTGAGGCGAGTAAGACCGGTCGATCATTTGTTCTGGTAAAGATCCCAACGGTTGCCGTACAAATCCTCGAAAACCACAACCGTGCCATACTCCTCTTCGCGGGGTTCTTCACAGAAAATGACACCATTGGCTTTCATTTGCTGGTAATCACGCCAGAAGTCGTCCGTTTGTAAAAACAGGAACACGCGGCCGCCGCATTGGTTACCAATAAACCCTTGCTGGCGCTCATTCGATGCCTGCGCCAGCAGCAAGTTACAATCGCTCTGCGGATTAGGATTGACCACCACCCAGCGCTTGCCCGGTTGCGGGGTATCTTCGATTAAATGGAACCCCAGTTTTTGCGTATAGTATTCAATCGCGCGGTCATAATCATCGACCACAATAGCGACGTAACCCATGCAACGCTTTTGTGTTCTCATTCTGGTCTCCTTTATATTCTGACGCGGAATCTCATATCAAAATCTACAAATAAAAAGCAGACCGAAGTCTGCTTATTCTCTTCACGCATTGCCACCCGCGACTTTGCGTAATGCCACCACTTCGGCGTGTTCTAGCAGCGGTTCAAGATCCGCGAACAGTTTAACGATGTGTGGGGCATTCAGGTGCTTATCAAGTAATTCCTGGCTCGCCCACTCTTCGGTCCAGACAAAGCGGCGCGGATTTTTGCTATCGATGTTGAGCTGATAGGTCATACACCCTTCTTCACGCAGCGTCTCTTCAATAACACCACGAAATAATTGCTCAGCTTTATCTTCGCAACCCGGTTTTGCCGTTAGCAGTGCCACTACAGGAACGGTCATTTTCATCTCCCTTTTAAATAAAATAAGCAAAGCCAAACTAACGCAGCTTATTCCTGTTGTCAGTCTGAAAACGTGCGTTGCCTGATATGCCAGGTTCACGCCATAATTGCGAAAATAACGCAAGGAGTGTTGCATGCCAGAACTGTCAAGTTGGTTAGCGTTTTCATTGGTGGCATTGGGATTGGTGCTAACACCGGGCCCCAATATGATCTACCTGGTTTCACGTTCGCTGTGTCAGGGCAAACGGGCGGGTTATATTTCCCTCGGCGGCGTGGCGTTAGGTTTTGTGTTTTACATGCTGTGCGCGACGCTTGGCATCACCGCCTGGCTATTGGCGGTACCCTGGGCCTATGACGCGTTGCGTTTCGGTGGCGCACTCTATTTACTGTATCTGGCGTGGCAGGCACTCAAGCCCGGCGGCCGCTCGCCATTCGCCGTGCGCGATCTCCCTGCCGACAATCCGCGTAAATTGTTCACCATGGGTTTCCTCACTAACCTCGCCAACCCAAAAATCGCCATGATGTTTCTGTCACTGTTACCGCAGTTTATTAGCCCGCATCACGGTAGCGTGCTGACGCAGTCGCTGGTATTGGGCGTCACCCAAATTGTGATTAGCCTGACGGTCAATGCGATTTTCATTACTACTGCTGGCCAGGTGTCGACATTTTTACTGGCACGCCCCAGCTGGCAGCGTTTACAGCGCTGGTTGATGGGGACGGTGTTGGCGGGAATGGCCGTCAAACTCGCTCTGGATGCACGAAAGTAGCGTGCCCTTTAACGTGGCGCGCCGGGGCGCGCCCATTCATTTGTTAATGACTCAACGCCTGAATGATGTGGTCCGCTGCCATAACGCGATCGTCATTTGGGAACCATTTATTCGCCAGCATAATCACCGCAATTTTCTGTGACGGAATAAACACCGCGTAGGTCGAGAAGCCATTAGTCGAACCGGTTTTGTTATACCACGCCTGTTGTGGCGCAGCCTGCGGTGGCGTGATCAACGTGGCCGACATCCCTTTCATGATGCGCTGGCCGCTGTTGCCGTCCACCAACTGCTGGGATGAAACGGGCAGCGGATAGTATTCCCACATCATCGCCTGGGTAAACGCGGCGGTTTTGTAGTAGCCCTGATGCGTGGCGTCAATCGCCTGCTGCCACTCCGTCGCCACCTTCTGTTCATCGAGTTGGATCGCCAGCCAGCGAATCAAATCCGCTGATGTCGATTTCAGTCCATAGGATTCCGCATCCAATGGGCCTGGCGTCACACGCACTGGCTTGTCCTGCTTGTTATAACCTTGCGCATATTGGCCCATCGCCGATGCGGGCACCTGAATAAAAGTGTGATGCATGCCCATTGCAGGTAACAGTTGTTGTTCCATCGCGCGGATAAATGGCTGATGCAAACTTTTGGCGGCGATCATGCCGAGCATACCAATCCCGAGATTGGAGTAGACACGCTGGGTGCCCGGCTGAGCCGACGGCTGCCAGTTTTTGTACCAGTTCATCAACTGCTGCTGATTGGTGACATCGTCCGGAACAAACAGCGGCGTACCCGATGTGTGGGTCGCGAGGTTAAGCAGTGACACCTGATCAAACGCACTGCCCTTCAGTTCCGGCAACCATGTGCTGGCTTTATCACTAAATTGCAGCTTTTTCTGCTGAGCAGCATAGCTCGCCAGGGTGGCGGTAAAGGTTTTGCTGAGTGACCCGATTTCAAACAAGGTCTGCGCGGTAATCGGCTGCCGTGTCTCTTTAGATGCCACGCCGTAATTGTAAAACTCGGTTTTGCCGTCGTGCAAAATAGCCACCGCCATGCCCGGAATCTGATACTGCTCCATCAACGGTTTAATAATGGCGTCAGGTGAAGGGGTTTGTGCGAAAACGCTACTGCTGGTCAGCAAGCCAATCGCACCGACGATCTTCGAGAAATTCATGATAATCCCTTAATTTTAGTTAAGTCATTATTTTGACACGAAACTAATTTCAGCTCTAATTCAGGCACGACTGCGTCCTCACACTTACACCGTCTTTGTGAGAGCAATCACAACTTTTGAAAATCCCATTAACGATAACTCCTTTTTACGTCAACGATTTAAATCTCACAATACGCTTTACCGCTACGGGTATGGGAAAGGTGACACTCTTTCTTATTCAAGCGTGATCAGTCACATCTACCACAGCAGGTGTACTCGAAATGGCCGCGAGCCGGGGAGCAATCCATGGAGAATAATGCAACACGCGAGCAGCGACTCAGTGCTTTACGACAACGCACGTCGACACCGGTGCTCATTATTGGTGGCGGCATTAACGGCATCAGTACCTTTCGCGAGCTGGCATTACAAGGTATTCCAGCGATTCTGGTGGAAAAAGGCGACTGGTGTCAGGCGGCCAGCGGTGCCTTATCGCGCATGATCCACGGCGGACTGCGCTATCTGGAAACCGGCGAGTTTGCGCTGGTCAAAGAGTCGGTGATTGAGCGCGACCGGCTGCTGAAAAATGCCGCGCACTATGTTTTTCCGCTGCGCACCACCGTCCCGATCGATAATCTGGGGGGTGGACTCATCAATGCCACGCGGCGCTTTCTGCGTCTGAGCGATAAACCCACGCGGCGTGGTGCACTGCTGATCAAAACCGGCCTCAGTCTTTACGATGTTTACACCAAACAGTACGGCTCCATGCCCAAACATCAGGTACGCGCTGAGGCGGCTACGCGCGACCGCTGGCCTGGGTTCGCACCCTGGGTGAAATACAGCGCCAGCTACTACGATGCCTGGATCAGTGCACCGGAACGACTGGGTTATGAATTGATAGAGGATGCTGAGCGCGCCTGTCCAGACGCGCTGGCGCTGAATTATCTGCAACTGGTGAGTGCCGATGGCGAATCCGTTACCTTACAGGATGCACTCAGCGGTGAGCACTTTACTCTGCAGCCGCATGTACTGGTGAATGCCGGCGGCGCGTGGATAGATCAGCTTAATCATCGCCTGGCGCCCTCTGGGCATTTCACCAAACTGATTGGCGGGACTAAGGGTTCGCATCTGATCATCGATCACCCCGAACTGTTACAGATGCTCGATGGGGAAATGGTCTATTTCGAAAACCAGGAAGGCCGTGTCTGCATCATGTTTCCCTGGTTTGGCAAGGTGCTACTGGGTTCAACGGATATTCGCGTTGACGACCCGGATAGCGTGGTGTGTGAGGAAGAGGAAAAAGCCTACATTCTTGAGTCGCTGCGCTTTGTTTTCCCTGACGTCGTGGTGCCGGAATCGTCCATTCTTTACACCTTTTGCGGTGTGCGCCCACTTCCGGCCAGCGACGCCAAAGTAAACGGGCAAATCTCCCGCAATCACTCGCTGGTGCTGCTGCCCCCCGCTGCCGCACATACCTACAGCCTGCTTTGTCTGGTTGGTGGTAAATGGACCACCTTCCGTCAGTTTGGTGAAGAGGCAGCGGACCGGGTATTGCGTCTGATTGGAGAAAAACGCCGGGTATCGAGCGGCGATCTGCCGATTGGCGGCGGCCGCGATTTCCCAGCACCTTCCGGGCAAACCGCGTGGCTTACCCAGCTCGCACAGCAGTATTCCCTGCCACTGTCCCGCGTGTCGCAGTTAGTCCGCCGTTATGGCAGCCGTGCTCTGCCGATCCTGCACCTGATCCAGCAACAGGGTGAACAACCGCTGCAGCATCATGCAGGTTATAGCGCGCTGGAACTCCGTTACCTCATTGAGCATGAGCAGGTTCAGCAGCTTGAGGACCTGCTGGTGCGCCGCACCTCGCTGGCGATTTGCGGCGAATTAACCCCCGCACTGGTAGCAGAAATTGCTGAACTGATGGCCGACTTGCGCGGCTGGAACGCCACTCAACGACAACACCATTTACAAAGCAGCTGCGCCAGTCTGGCGCGTCAGCACGGTCTGACCGGTCTTAACCCCACTCTTTTCCAGGAGGAAACACGCCATGTTAGTCAGCAATAAAGTCCGCATGAATCGTCTGTTTCAACACGGCAAATGCCTTGATGTGGCCATCGACCACGGCATTGCTAACGAGCCTGATTTTCTGATTGGGCTGGAAAATATTGAGGGGGTCATAAAAAACCTGATTGCCGCACAGCCGGATGCGATTCAGGTGAATTACGGCCAGGCGGATCTGTTGCAACAGGTCGCAGGCCGTAAGCCAGCATTGGTGATGCGTACGGATGTCGGTAACGCCTACAACGTGGCACGCCATCGTGAGATGTGGGCGGTGTTGCACAACCCTGATGAGCCCATCCTCGCTGCATTGCAGATGGATGCGGCTGCAGTGGTGGTGAATCTCTATCTGATTCCTGATGAACCCGGCATTTTCCGCATGTGCGTGGAGAATATCGGCCGTCTGCGTCAGGCGTGTGATCGTTACGCCATGCCGTTGATGATTGAGCCTCTGGTGATGGCCCCCGCCGGACAAGGTGCGGCTTATGGTTCACTCGGTGATGTCGAGAAAATCGTGCCGCTGGTGCGGTTGGCGCGAGAGCTTGGCGCTGACATCATCAAAGCCGATCCAACGGAAAATGTAGAAGATTTTCACCGCGTCGTGGAAGCGGCGCGCTGCCCTACGCTGGTGCGAGGAGGCGGTAAAGGTGAACTGGCACCGGTACTGGCGAAAAGCGCTGCGTTAATGGCACAAGGTGCCAGCGGTATGGTGTACGGCCGGAACGTGTATCAACACGATAATCCGTCTCGCGTAGTGAAAGCGCTGATGGCGATCATCCACCAGGGCGCCAGCGGCGCGGAAGCCCTGGACATTTATCAGCAGGGTTGAGTTTTACCTGCACCGGCGCTTAAGCGGTGCGCCGTCTTCGTCTGTGAATCGGAGTCGGATATGAGTCAACTTCTCGGCATAGATGCCGGAAACACCATGATCAAAGCGGTACTGTTTGATCTCAGTGGCCGCGTGCTGTCGGTTGCCGAATGTGCGGGAGAAACCCACCAGCCGCAGGAAGGTTATGCGGAGCGTCCGGTAGAAGATATCTGGCACGGGGTCAGCGTGGCTGTCACGCGCTGCCTGCAACAGGCGGGCAGCGCGGCGAATGAGGTGATTGCCGTGGGCGCGGCGGGTCACGGTAATGGTCTGTATGCACTTGATAAGCAGCAACAGCCCTTGTTCGGCATTCAATCTATCGACCATCGCGCCATGGAAACCGTGCAGGATCTGGAAGCCAGCGGTGCCGATAAAGCCATCTATCAACTTTCGCTGCAGAAGCCCTGGCCCGCTGCCACGCCTGTGCTGATAAGCTGGATCAAACAACATCAGCCCGATCGCTGGGCGCAGATCGGCCATTTGTTGTGTGCTAAAGATGTCATCGCCCATTTCCTCTGCGGGGCTATCAGCGCTGAGGTTTCCGATGCCGCCGGGGCTGGATTAATCGATTATCGGCAGCGCAATTACAGCCGCGAGTTGATGGCTTTGTATGGCATTGAAGAGGCGCTTAACCTGCTGCCGCCTCTGCGCGAGTCTTGTGCGGTGGTCGGACACGTGACCGCGCGCGCCGCGCAACTCACCGGATTACCGTCAGGCATTCCGGTGGTGGCCGGCATTTTCGATGTGGTGGCCAGCGCCATTGGTTCTGGCGTGGTGAAAACCGGAGAGGCTTCTATCGTCGCAGGAACCTGGAGCATCAATCAGGTGGTGGTCGATAAACCGGATTACCAGCGGCCCGTGTTTATGAATTCAATTATTGAAAATGATCGCTTTATGGCGATTGAAGCCAGCGCCACCTCGGCCGCCAATCTCGACTGGTTCCTGCGTGAGTTCGATGATGGCCGCGCCGGCAGCGGCGCGGCGCACAGCAGTGATACCGTGGCTCATGTTGAGCCCAACCCGCAGTTGCCGCTCTATCATCCTTACCTCTATTCCGGTCGTAAATCTGAACCCGCAAAAGCGGGGTTTTACGGATTGAGCGGCTGGCATACGCGCGCGGATATGCTGTTTGCGCTGTTTGAAGGCGTGATATTTGCCCATCGCGCGCACATCGATCGCTTGCGCGCGGCAGGGATCCCGTTTACCCACGCAATCCTCTCGGGTGGCGCGGCGCGCAGCTGTATCTGGCCGCAAATGTTTGCTGATGTGTTAGGGATTCCGATTCGCGTGGCGGAGTGCAAAGAGACTGGCGCGCTGGGTGCTGCGCTTTGTGCGGGCGTCGGCGTGGGTGTCTGGCCCGATCTGTCAACGGCGGCACAGCACGCAGTACTCCTTAATCCCGGCGAGTTACAGCCACGCCCGGAACGCTTTGCGTTTCATAATGCACGTTATCGGGTGTTCAAAAGTCTGGAGCTGGCGATGAGCGAAATGTGGCATGAAGTTGGTTGAATTAACTGGTTATTTTTATGCCAGGCGGTAATGTTGTGTTCTCGTCGAATTCAATAAGGATAGCGTCGTGCAGATCAATCAACTACCGTTTGGCATTACCGACTGGAGCACCCTCGAAACCGAAAAACATCCGGGCGACAGCGGGTTTGCGCTGTGGCGCACTCAGCGTTTTGGCGATATTCGTGTGCGCATGGTGGAGTATTCACCGGGTTATATCGCCGATCACTGGTGCAGCAAAGGTCATATACTGCTGTGTCTGGAAGGCGAAATGGTCACCGAACTGGAAGATGGCCGCACTTTTACTTTGACGCCGGGCGTGAGTTATCAGGTTGCCGATAATGCCGAAGCACATCGTTCCTCCACGACACACGGTGCGAAGCTATTTATCGTCGATTAGCTCCCGGGCTGCGGCTATGCACTGCGAATCTTCATACCGAATACGGTAGTCTGAGAAGATAATGGCGGTTTGTTCTGACTATTCCGCTGTTGCTGCAGTCATCGCGTTAACCCTTTCTACGCTCTTCGCGTTTGATCACCGTAACAAGAACGCAAATCCGTAAGTTGCGGGCACCGACATATTGACGACGTCAGTGCCCGCGTCAGGATCACTTCGCCATGGCGTACGCGGCGGTGAGATCGACGCGCTGCCAGAAGGATTGCTCAGCATTACCCGACAACGGATAGCCGTTTGGCAAGGCTGTTTTCACCATCAGGCGACGAATCTGCGCGTCAGACAGATGCGGCAGCGCCGTTTTCAGCAGGATCTCTGCGCCCTGCGGTATCTGAACCGGCGTATTTTTCACATTGGCTTTTGGCAGATTGTAGCTCATCGTGAAACGATAGAACTGCTTCATATCCGGCGCGCGGTAAGCATCGTCCTTGCCGGTCGAACGTGCGCATTCAGCCAGTGAGGTGCCGCACTCTTTCTCTAACGCGGTACGCAATTGATCGCGCGCCTCTTTGAACAACACCTGATAGCGTGCATCGTTAAGGTAGGTCGCCACGTTGCGCTCTGCCACCATGCGTGAACCCATCACGTCCAGCGGATAGTGCACGCCCAGCACCAGACGCGAATAACCATAACGCGCGCCGCGTGTCACCAGCGCCTCAAAGCGTTCTGGCACCATTTCGGCCATCAGCAGCGCATCGGTATAACCGGTATTGGTGTGCCCGCTGGGGAACGATCCGCCGTCCGCGGTATATCGCACATTGTCTTTCACCACCACATCATCCGGTACCAGATGTATGGTGTTGCCTTCATGCAGGAACGGGCGCGGGTAGTTGAAATGTTTTTTAGCGGCGCTGGTGCTGACCTCACTGGCTTTAATCAGCGCAGCAGCTTTATTGATTTCACCTTTGTCATAAGCCGCGATGAAAGCTTTGCCGAGACGCGGCCCCATCGCATCAGACAGGAAATAGAGCGAGCTGATCGCCTCCGCATCCTGTAACGCCTGATGGCGCACGTTCTGCGTGGCATTCAGGTTGATATCGGTCACGGTGGCGCGGTTAGCCGTCAATACGCTGTCCGGCAATGTGCTGAAACCTGATAACAGCGCGATGCCAGCCTGCTGATTTTGCTTGACGTTAAAATCGTAACCGCTGCTTTTGAGCCACGCTTTGTCTGCCTGCGTGCTGGTCTGTTTGGCTTTTTCCAGTTGCTCACGTTTCAGTGTCGCACTGTCACCTTGCAGCCAGGCGCGCTGAGCCTGTAGCGACTGCTGTTCCAGCTGCGTATAGCCTGGGGTTGAACCGGTTGACGTTTGCGCGGCCAGTGCAGCTGCCTGCGGCAGCGTTGCCGCATGAGCTTGTTGAGCGAGCAATAAAACCGTTGCAATCAGTGTATAGCGGGTTTTCATTATTTTCCCCTGTTATCAGAATATTACCTTGCCGGGGAAACACGCTAGCACCCTGTTATGACAGATTTATTTCATTTATCGGCACTCGTTCGAACAGTTTTGTACGCAAATTTGTGCGAGCGATCCACAGCCACCGCCGTTGTCATTTTTGCATTGCGACTGCTGGATGTAGCAATTCTGCTGACATGACGAGAGGTCGCATTTGGCGGCAACCGGCGTCAACTGCGCCACCGGCACTTTCTTATCCGGTTGCCATTGGGTTTGCGCTATCGCACCGGCACTGAACAGCATGACCAACACCATTATCCACTTCATATGACGCTCCTCGCGAAAAGGTTCTACATAGTATGGCGTCTCCTCTGCCAAACGCCATATTGCAACATTCGATTCACCTTCGGCTTTTGGCGCCCTATTGTCGTGCAAATTGTTGCGCAATAACGGTGCAGTACACACTTTGCGGGATCAAATATAATTCATTTAAATCAATGGAATACATAATAAGCACGCGAAGAAAACTTAATGGTACGAAAGTTGCAGGAGACATCAGGTAGACAAAGGAGACAGTGATGAAAGCGATTGTGATTGGAGCGGGTATTGGTGGCATGAGCGCGGCGATTGCGCTGGAGAAAGCGGGATTCGAGACCGCCGTATTTGAAGCGGTTAAAGAGATGAAGCCGGTCGGCGCGGCCATCTCTATCTGGCCCAACGGCGTAAAATGCCTGAATGCGCTCGGCATGAGACAGCAACTGCGGGCTCTGGGCGGCAATATGGCGTTTATGGCCTATAACGATGCGCACACTGGCAGCACCCTGACCCGCTTTAGCCTGTCACCCCTGGTGCAGCAGGTGGGAGAATACCCTTATCCAGTGGCACGCGCCGAGTTGCAGGCGATGCTGATTGATACCTATGGCCGCTCGCGTATCCAGTTTGGCAAACGCGTGACACAGGTCGAGCAAAGCGCCACGGGCGTGACTGCATGGTTTGATGATGGCAGCCTGGCTGAAGGCGATTTCCTTGTCGCTGCTGACGGTACGCATTCCGTGATCCGCCACTATGTGTTGGGAGAACATGTCGAACGACGCTACGCCGGCTACGTTAACTGGAACGGCTTGGTCACCGTCGATGAAAGCATCGCCCCAGCCGATCAGTGGACAACCTTTGTTGGCGAGGGTAAGCGCGTCTCCTTGATGCCTGTGAGCGGCAATCGCTTTTACTTCTTCTTCGACGTGCCTTTGCCCAAGGGCTTAGCCGAAGATCGTTCCACTCTGCGGCAGGATCTGAAGAATTACTTCAGCGGCTGGGCCGATCCGGTGCAGCGTCTGATCGACACTATCAATCCCGACACCACCAATCGGGTTGAAATTCACGACATTGAACCCTTTAGCCGTTTCGTCAAAGGTCGTGTGGCCTTGCTCGGCGATGCCGCCCACAGCACCACGCCAGATATCGGCCAGGGTGGCTGTGCCGCGATGGAAGATGCGGTGGTGCTGGCGCAGACGCTGGCCTCGCATTCGCTGGGTATCGAAGATGGATTGCAGCGCTACGAGGCGCGCCGCGTGGAACGCACCAAAGATTTGGTGCTGAAAGCACGCAAACGCTGCGATGTAACGCATGCGAAAGATGCGGAAGTGACCGCTGCGTGGTATGCCGATTTGAAAAACGAAACCGGCGAGCGGGTGCTGGCCGGGATGTGTGACACCATTGAAGGTGGCCCGTTGGGTTAATGCCAGGGCGCACCGCCAGGAATGACCCCATACTTGTTGTAACGGTGTCCAACTTTCGGGGTTCACTTCACGCCGTGCGCCCTGCTTATCACGCCTCTTCTAAACCGCGATTCTTCAGCATCGGACCAATCTCCGGTGCTTTTCCACGCCATGCCAGCCACAGATGTTGCAGATCGCTGCTGTTACCCCGTGAAAGAATATGATCGCGGAACTGCTGGCCATTCTCGCGACTCAACCCGCCACGTTCAACAAAGGCCTGATAACCATCATCGGCTAACATCTGCGTCCAGATATACGCGTAATAACCGGCCGCATACCCTCCGCCCCAGATATGGCGGAAATAAGTGGAGCGATAACGCGGTGGCACGGTCGCTAACGCGATCTGCTCTGCCGCCAGCGCCTGTAGTTCAAAGTGACTGACATCCTGCGGATTGTCCTGCGTGGTCAGCGAATGCCATTGCAGATCCAGCAACGCCGCCGCCAGCAGTTCGGTCATGTCGTAGCCCTTGTTGAACTTAGATGCGCGCACCATCTTCTCGCGTAGTTCTTCGGGCATCGCATCGCCACTCTGATAATGACGGGCATAGTTGGCGAACACTTTTTCATCGCTGGCCCAGTGCTCGTTAATCTGTGAAGGGAACTCGACGAAATCGCGTGGCGTAGCGGTGCCGGACAGGCTTGGATAACGTTGAGTCGCAAACAGCCCGTGCAGCGCATGGCCGAATTCGTGGAACAGTGTGATCACCTCATCCCAGCTGAGCAACGCAGGTTGCCCAGCCTGCGGTTTGGTGTAATTGCAGACGTTGTAAATCACCGGTTTGGTGCCAAGCAGCGTCGTCTGATCAACGAAGTTGCTCATCCAGGCGCCGCCGCTTTTGTTATCACGCTTGTAGAAGTCGGTATAGAACAACGCCAGTGGCGTATCGTCAGCATCGAAGATTTCATAAACGTTGACGTCCGGATGATACACCGGTAGATCGTGACGCTGCGCGAAGCGAATACCAAACAGCTGGCTGGCGGACCAGAACACGCCCTTTTCCAGTACGTTATTCAGTTCAAAGTACGGGCGGATTTGGCTCTCATCCAGGGCGTATTTGGCTTTTCTCACTTGTTCAGCATAGAAATTCCAGTCCCAGGCACGCAGCGGGAAATTGTGGTGCTGCTGCTCAATGATCTGCTGGATGTCCGCGGCTTCTCGCTCGGCGCGGGCTCGCGCCGCCGGGACGATATTACGCATAAACGCAAAAGCAGCATCCGGCGTTTTCGCCATCTGATCCTGCATACTCCACTCCGCGTAAGTATTGAAACCCAGCAGTTTCGCCTGTTCTGCGCGCAGCTGCGCCATGCGTAACACAATCGCACGCGTATCGTTTTCATCGCCCTGTTCGCTGCGCGTCAGTGCCTGAGTGAATAAGGCTTCGCGCGTGGCACGCACTTCCAGCGACTGCAAGGCGGGCTGTTGCGTGGTGTTTTGTAACGGCAGCAGCCATTCGCCGTGTAATCCACGCGCTTCCGCTGCGGCTTTAGCATGGGCTAACTCTTCTTCACTCAATCCTGCCAGCGCCGCCACACTGCTCACCGTATACGCGCCCGCTTTGGTCGCCGCCAGTAGCTTGTTGCCAAAACGGGTACTCAGCGTGGCGAGTTCCTGATTACAGGCACGCAGCTGAGCTTTATCCGCATCGCTCAGACTGGCACCGGCCAGCTGGAAGTGCTGCCAGGTGACTTCCACCAGACGCATCGACTCTGCATCCGGGCAGGCAGAACCGCGATGCTGGTACACGCTGTCGAGACGGGCAAACAGCTGGCTGTTCAAATGGATCTCATCACTCAGCGCGGTGAGTTTAGGGGTGATCAGTTCATCCACTTCCTGCAACAAATCACTGGTATTCGCCGACGTCATGGCCCCAAACACCAGATTAACGCGGTTTAGCAACTGCCCGCTGCGCTCCAGGGCTTCATAGGTGTTGGCAAAAGTGGCCGGTTCAGGATTATTGGCGATGGCGGCAATTTCCTGACGTTTTTCTGCGATACCCGCTTCGAGAGCCGGGAGAAAATCGGCTTCCTCAATCAGGTCAAAAGGCGGAGTTTGATAGGGCAATGCACTGACGGTGAAAAACGGATTGGCTCGTGAAGTCATTATCGCTCCTGATAATCAGCAACGCCGCAACCGGTGCGGCGGGATGCTTCTATCCTGGCAGTTTCAACGTCACTCAACAACCGCTCTGCTGGTGCTGATACACACGGATGTTTCGGTGACCAGCCGATTATTCAGCAGGAACTGGATCATGCAGTGACCTCCTCACGATCGCGCTGCCACACCGGTTTACCGCTGACCCAGGTTTGCGCAATGTTGCGATCGTCTCCCAGCGTCATCATCACAAACAAACGTTCCCAGATATCTTTGCTGTTGGCGCTGCGCAGTTTTTGCAGCGGTGAAACTGCGGGGTCGATCACCACGAAATCCGCTTCTTTACCGGGATTGAAATTGCCAATTTTGTCGTCGATATCCAGCGCATGCGCGCCACCCAGCGTTGCGTGGTAAAAGGCTTCGCAGGCGCTGAGCTTGTACTGCTGTAACTGCCCAACTTTGTAGGCTTCCCCTAGCGTTTGCAGCATATTGAAGGTGGTGCCGGCGCCCACATCCGTTCCGATGCCCATGCGCACGCCCTGCTGCCAGCAGCGTTTAATGTTAAACAGGCCACTGCCGAGGAACAGGTTCGACGTCGGACAAAAGGCGATAGAGGAATCCGTGTCGTGCAGGCATTGCCACTCGTTCTCTTCCAAATGCAGACAGTGAGCAAAAACGCTGCGTTTGCCGGTGAGCTGATGATGATGATAAACGTCGAGGTAACCATCCCGCGCCGGGAACAGCGATTTGACCCAGGCGATCTCCTGCTGATTTTCACTCAGATGCGTATGCAACCAGGTATCCGGGAACGCTTCGCGCAGCTGACGGACTTTTTCCAGCAGTTCTGGCGAGGAGGTCGGCGCGAAACGTGGCGTCAAGGCATAGCTCAGACGACCACGCTGATGCCAGCGTTCAATCAGTTCACGTGAATCCTGATAGCTCTCTTCCGGCGTTTCTGTCAGATAAGTGGGTGCGTTGCGGTCCATCATCACCTTTCCGGCAATCAGACGCATATCCAGCTGTTGCGCGGCATGAAACAGCGCATCGACCGATTGTTTGTGCACCGTGCCAAACACCAACGCCGTGGTGGTGCCGTTAGACAGCAATTGTTGCAGGAAGAAGGCCGACATCTGTGCTGCGTGATCCGGACAGTGATACTGACTCTCGACCGGGAAAGTATATTGGTTCAGCCACTCCAGCAGCTGTTCGCCGAATGCGCCAATCATCTCGGTTTGCGGATAGTGAATATGGGTATCAACAAAGCCCGGCACGATCAGCTTGCCGCGCAGATCGATGACCGTGGCGGCATCAACGCGCCCTTCTGCGATCTCCCAACTTTCAAGCGACACCACCTTACCCTCGCGTAATGTTAGCAAGCCGTCTTCGAGGTAGCGCGCATGCGCAGCGATATCATCGGGCTGAGAAGCCAGTGCGGTGAAATCAAAAAAGCTGGCGCGCAGTAGCGTTTCAGAGGCGTAAGGCATAACGGTTCCTTGATAAGTAAAATTGCAATGAGTTGCCTTAAAGGTGTAGTGCAAACGCTATGCCAACGCGAAAATTAATTAATGTTGTTATTTTTCAATGTTTTATTCATTTTTTGTAGCGCCGAAACCGTTTCTGAATCGCAATCGAATGCGCAACCGTTTGCTAACATTAGCAACCGATTGCGGAGTGATTCAAAGCCAGGTTGAAGGTGAATACTCGACGAATACAGGTTAATAACAGCCATTTTTATGCGTCATTTAGGTGCAGCGTCGCACGGTTTCCGTGCAGATCTTTTCATCAGGGATGGGTAACGATGGGCTGGAAGCGAGATATGGCTAATTGGAAAAGATCAATTTATGAAAAACCCATAAATTGTTGACAATGATAAATATGAAAGGACGGAATGAATCCAATAATGCTAAACATCGCACTGGCACACGGATGTATTAGCCTAAGAAAAACCCGATAAAAATCGTCTTGTTAAAACTCAAAAAAGAAGATTATTGTCTGCTTTTCCTTAAATCACGTTGATATTAATTGGGATTTATCTCTATTAAAACTAATATCAGCCCTCCAGGGTATACCACCACATAAGAGCGACGTTTATGTTTAATCGCACGATATCAGGAGTGGCCAGTGCCATTCTGTTAACTTTGTCACCCTTAACGCACGCAGCCAGTTCATTACCCACGCCAACAGAAGCTGACTGGACCGCTAAAGAATTTAGCTTTAATAGCGGTGAAAAATTAAAAGACGTGCGCATTCACTACATTACTTTAGGTGATAAGAATAAACCAGCGGTATTATTACTGCACGGAACCAATCAACCCCTCAGCGCACTGCTGGCACCGGGATTTGCCGGAGAGTTATTTGGCCCGGGACAGGCGCTGGATGCCAGCAAGTATTTTATTATCATTCCGGAAGGAATTGGATCAGGGAAATCATCTAAACCTTCTGATGGCTTGAGAATGGCATTCCCGCATTACGATTATGACGATATGGTGACCGCGCAATATCGGCTGATTAAAGAAGGCCTGGGCATTTCCCATTTACGCCTGGTGATGGGTTATTCCATGGGGGGTATGCAGACCTGGCTTTGGGGAGAAAAATATCCCGGCATGATGGATGCACTGGTCCCGATGGCATCGCAGCCGAATGAGTTATCGGGCCGCAACTGGATGCTACGCCGTATGCTGATTGAGTCGATCAAAGGCGATCCTGCCTGGGCCGAAGGCAACTATCAGCAGCAACCCCCTACTTTAAAAACCGCGAATATCATGTTCAGTATTGCCACCACCGGCGGCACTCTGGCTTATCAACACAAAGCCCCAACGCGCGCACTGGCGGATAAACTGGTGGAGGCACGCCTTGCTGCACCTGTCACCGCGGATGCCAACGATTTCATTTATATCTGGGGTTCATCGGCGAATTATAATGCCATGCCCGGATTAAGCCGTATTACAGCACCGATGCTGATCATTAATTCAGCAGATGATGAACGTAATCCGGTTGAAACTGGCATTATGCAGAATGAACTGCATCAGATTAAGAAAGCAGAATTATTGCTTATTCCAGCCAGTGCTGAGACCAGCGGCCATGGCACCATGATGCAAGCAAAGTTTTATCATAAAAAACTTCAAACCTTCCTGGCTGAGACTGCCAGCCCCTAGCATTTGAGTTAAGTCAGATCGCCGACTGGAAGTCATGTTCATGGCTTCCCGTTTTCATTAAAAATTCATTTTCACTACGCCTTCATCTTTTTCAATTAAACGTTCTCAGGGAATAGTCCATGTTTCGTAGAATAAAGATCCGTACCGCCCTCAGCATCATGGTTTTTTCATTAACGGCATTATTGCTGTTCGTCGGTATTTTAGGGTTATTTGCCGTACAGTCTGGCAATAAATCCTTTGCCACCGTCGATACAGAAGTCCTGCCGGGCCTGGTGGCACTTAATGAAAGTTCAGAATTATTACTGCGCGGGCGCCTGGACTTGCGTTTATATGAATCACTGGTGGGCAGTGGTGAAACCGAAAAAGCCAAAGTCGCACTGGAACGCGCCAGAGGTAAAATAGATAACGCCAGCGCTAAGTGGCAGGAATATCTTAAATATCCGCAATCATCAGCGGAGAAGCCGATTGCCGCTGAGATGGCCACCACGCGTGCTGCACTGATGAAAGAGTTTATTGATCCGGCTTTTGCCGCGCTCGAAGCAGGCAAACTGGATGAGTATCGCCAGCGTGCAGGGAAATCAACTGCGTTGTACGGCGCCTTTGATAAAGCCTCTAAAGCGCTGGTCGCATTCAAAATTAAAAGTATCGATGTCGCCTATAGCGACTCCAGCGATCGCGTTCAGCGCATGGCGTTTACGCTCTACTTTTGTATTGCCTGCGCGCTGGTGCTGGCTGGCTTAGCCTGGTCGGTGATGACCCATCTCGTCGTTAAGCCGCTCAATCATGTGATTAATGTGTTTGACCGCATCGCCGAAGGAGACCTGCGTGCGCGTATCGACATCTCTGGTAAAAACGAAATAGCGCAATTGTTTGCCGCGGTACAACGTATGCGCGATGGCCTGGTGAACATGGTGCTGATGGTGCGCCATGGCACCGATGCCATCGGCTCCGGTGTTGAGGAGATCGCCATTGGCAATATTGACCTCTCCAGTCGTACTGAGCAACAGGCTGCCTCGCTGGATGAGACGGCTTCCAGCATGGAACAGATTATGGCGACAGTAAAAAACAATGAGGACAATACGCGCAAAGCTAACGCACTGTCGCAGAAGGCCTCTGACTCTGCCTCGCGGGGTGCAACGGTCGTCTCTGAAGTGGTCACCACCATGAGTTCTATTGAGAAAAGTTCAGCTAAAATTGGCGACATCGTTGGTGTGATTGACGGCATCGCCTTCCAGACCAATCTGCTGGCCTTAAATGCAGCCGTTGAAGCCGCTCGCGCCGGTGAAGCGGGACGCGGTTTTGCGGTCGTCGCTTCGGAAGTTCGGGTGCTTGCTCAGCGCAGCGCCACCGCTGCGAAGGAAATTGGCCTGATGATCAATGACTCGCTCAGCAACATTGAGCAAGGTTCAGGCTTGGTTAAGGATGCTGGCGTCACCATGAATGAAGTGATGCTCGATGTGAAGAAAGTGGTCGATATCATGGATGAAGTGATGTTGGCTTCCGGCGAGCAGACTCGCGGCATATCACAGATCAATATCGCTATCCAGCAGATGGATGGCGTGACGCAGCAGAATGCTTCGCTGGTGGCTGAAGTCGCTACCGCAGCGAGTTCTCTGCAACAGCAAGTGGTGAATTTGCAGCAGTCGGTGACACAATTCCAGGTTGATGAGGACGCCACACCGGTGACTTCTGATCGTTATTCCGACGCACATCAGGTAGCACTCATCCCGCTAAGTTAAGCAGTTACGCGGCGCGAATGCCCTCACCATTAACCTGCCCGTCCCCTTTACATGTGAGACGGGCAAAATCACTCATCTCAAACACCCTGATCGCTCTTCCTTCCGCACCCAATACGCCTCACTACAGTTTTATGCTGGGTTACCGATAACAGATACGTATTCGGAATTTTCAGTGACGCAGGACGCATTCTGGAAAAATAAACCTCAAATGTGATCCAGTTGGGTGGAAGGTCAATCATGTTAAAAACATTACGCTCGCGTTTAATCGCTATCAGCGTGGTTATTACGGCAGTATCCCTTATCGCACTTGCCACTTTTACTTACACCACGGTGCGTGGCAAGACACTTGAGAGCATTGATGAGCGGATTGGGCAGCTTTCGCGGATTCATGCCGCCGAACTGGCTGGCTGGGCAGCAGAAAAACAACGTATCACCGGATCGATCAAAACGGCGTTTGGCCGTCACGACGATGCTGTTCCTTTTCTCCGTGCTGCGATCGAAGCAGGCGAGTTTGATGATGCCTACATCGTCTATCCTGAGCCGCATTCCCATGTGTTCGTGCACCCTATGCCAGCAACCTATGATGGCAGCCAACGTCCGTGGTATCTGGAAACCGTCAAAGCCGGCCATCCGGTGTTACTGGATCCGTATGTCGATGCCTCAACGGGCAAGCTGACCATTACCTTTGCTCAGCCGATTGTGGATAACGGTAAAACATTGGGTGTAATAGGCAGTGATTTGCACCTCGATACCGTCTCCAATACGGTGAGTGCCATCCATCCACTTGAGAAGAGTTTTGCCTTCCTGGTCGACAGCAGCGGTAAACTGATTGCCGCGCCGCAAGCAGATCTGATTCTCAAGCCAGTGACCGAGTTATCACCTTCACTCGATATCAACACTATCCATAATCTGGCCAGCAATGGCGGTCATGCCGAATTGACCATCGGTGGCGAACAGCAGTTTGTTTACGCGTCCCCCGTTAAAGGGACGCCATGGTCACTGGTGATCGCCGTTGATCGTAATGAAGTGACGGCATCACTGACGACATTACAGCGTGAAAGCATCCTCATTACTCTGGTGAGTCTGATTATTACCGCGCTGATTGCCGGGCTGGTATTCAACCAGCAGTTGCGTCGCCTCGCCATTTTACGTGATGCCCTGGAAGACGTGGCTTCAGGGGAAGGTGACCTGACGCGTCGCCTGGATGTGCGTGGCGGAGATGAGCTGGCGCAGATATCAGCGGCGTTCAACCGTTTTGTTGAAAAACTCTCGGGCGTGCTGCTTCGTGTGCGTGAAGGTGCAAACAACATCGCGCTTGCCTCCAGTGAAATCAGTGGCGGTAATAATGACCTGGCCTCTCGCACCGAGGAGCAGGCATCGAGCCTGGAAGAAACGGCAGCTACGTTAGAAGAGCTGACTTCAACGCTGAGCAATACCGCCAATAATACCGAACAGGCTCGCCAGTTTGTCAGCGGCGTAGCTACGGCGGTCAGAGATAACGGCACCGTGATGAACGCTGTATCCTCACGGATACAGGAGATTTCGAACGATTCGCAGAAGATGTCCGAAATCATCAAGGTGATTGATGGCATTGCATTCCAGACCAACATTCTGGCACTGAATGCCGCTGTTGAGGCTGCGCGCGCCGGAGAATCAGGCCGAGGCTTCGCGGTGGTCGCCAGCGAAGTCCGCAGTCTGGCTCAGCGAAGCGCAGGTGCCGCGCGCGAGATCAAGACACTGATTGATGACACGGTTTCACGCGTGACTTCAGGCAGAGAACTGGTCGTCAAAGCCGATCAGGGTATGTCCAGCATTGTGTCTGATATCCACAACATGACGCAGTTGATTGAAGAAATCGCCCATGCCAGCCGCGAACAGAGTGAGGGTATCGGTCAAATCAACATCGCAATGGGACAAATTGACACCACCACGCAGCAGAATGCAGCGTTGGTTGAAGAGTCAGCCAGTGCCGCCCTGTCGATGTCAGAGCAGGCTGCAGTGATGGCAGAACTGGTCAGCACGTTTAAATTGATGGATAGCACTGATGCCATGACACCGAGATCTGAAAATTTCGTCAAAAAGCCGGTTCTCTCCCCGCTAAAATCGCGCGCAGCGCTGGTAACAGCGGGCACCTCCCCGGAGGATAACTGGCGTTCCTTCTGATTCACTGAGCTAAACAGGCACCTGGTGTCGGGGTGATAAACTTCGATGCCAGGCTTGCTGAAAGACCTAACCCAAGATAACAGCAGGCAGCCCCCGATCCGCATTGCGTTGTATCTTCTCTTCCCCGCATAAAACCGCATTCTTACGTATGCTAACTATTTTCTGCACAGGCTAATCCCACATTTATCGCAACAGTGATAAATGTGCATGCATGGAGGGTTTATGATGACTTCCACCTTCACCGTTTCACCTTAATAACTTATTGCAGTAACTCCCCTCAATCAGACGGTCTTCCGTCCTCAGGTGCTTCGAATACCCTATTCGTCGCATGGGGTTGCCTTCCATCTGGAGCGCGACCCGCTCACCAGCGCTAAACCTTAGCAATTCTGTCAATCAGCTTAACTGGCGCAAAAGGAAATTTAAGTGGGGCTTAGCTGTTTGATTCCGCAATGCACCCATTTATCAAGCGACATAGTCAAAATTTTTTGTTAAAGTTCATCATCATATCGTAAGGTTTTTATAATGAACAACAGTATTGATGAGTTATTAAAACGTGGTAATAATAATTTAGACCTGCTGAGAATTTTGGCTGCAATAGCTGTAATTGTTTATCACTCCTTTGCCCTAAATCCTTCCTGGGGATTATCTGACCCAACAAAATATTTATTCACTTACGTCACCACTGGTGGGCTGGCTGTTAAAATATTCTTTTTTGTAAGTGGCCTGCTCGTTACAAATAGCATCCTGACGAACAGATCGATATTCCATTTCATTTGCTCTCGCTCTCTCAGGATCTTTCCTGGCCTATTATTTGTCGTGTTTATTTCTGCTTTCATTATAGGGCCAGCAATAACCAAAGTCGACTTAGTGGATTATTTCAAAAGCCCAGTAATTTACGAATATGTTTACAAAAACATGATTCTGGATACAAAGTATTTCCTTCCCGGAGTGAATTTCGTTAATGGTTATGGATTTAATGGTTCAATTTGGACGATAAAATACGAGTCATACTGTTATTCATTTCTTGCGATGGCCTTTGTGCTTCAGGCCTTGAGAAGTAGGGTTTTATCCTCTTTAATATGCCTGGCAATTATCATCGAGCCGTTAACCCCTTTCAAGGGGGTTCTTTTTGCCTCCAGCGATAACAACGCCATTTATTTACTCGCGCCATGTTTTTCACTGGGTGCACTGCTGGCAATAAATAAAAATCAATTTAGCAAGAATTTACTGATGCCTGTTTTTCTTCTTGTGGCCTCTCCATTCTTTAAAGACAAAGAAAATGTGTTTTCCTGGCTGATATGTATTAGTTTTTGCTTGCTTTCGTTTCACCTCGCAACCGCGAGATGGTTCGTAAAGCTCAGACCTAAGCATGATATATCGTATGGCATTTATCTATGGGGCTTCCCTATTCAGCAAGTTTTTACCCTTCACTCGCCATTAAACCCAATTCCTGGGATCATTCTTCCTCTAATGGTTACGGCCTGCCTTGCCTTAGTTTCATGGATATATGTAGAGAGGCCATCCTTGCAACTTTCAAAAATAATCAATAAGAAATATAGTGAGCTATTTGTTAACTCATTAAAGACAAATAAGCAGGAATGATTTTTCTTGCTATTTTTAGCATTACCCAGATATGGCAAGTTATGCCATATCTGGCGCACCAAATATATTAACTTTTAAAAGTTACTGCGTCTAACTAGATAAGTTGGAGTCAGTCAGTACTTTCATTGACTGCTGTTCGCCACCAGCCAGCGCTTATGAAAAGGCTGTCATGTTTTATCCAGGCAATAAAAAACCCGCCTAAGCGGGTTAGCTTAATGTTCAGGAATTTTCTAACTCCTCCTGAACCTCGAAGAACCTTTGTCTAAACTTTAAAGGCTCTCTAATGTATCTGATAGGTGCATGCGCTGCACCTACATCACTAATGATAAGAGTGCCGTAACCCAGTAAGCGACCAATAATGCCTTGTTTGACTTGCAGGCTGGAAACTTTTTTAATTGGTATTTCGACAGTATCCCGGCGAATAAGGCCAGACTTCGCGATGAGTCGCTTGTTTGTAACGCCAGCCTCATTTGACCTGATCATTAAATAACCTAGAGGTATTAATAGAAAACCAACAATGGTGGCAAATCCCAAGATTAATCCCCAAATCAGCCAAGGCAACCATGCCCAAAGCGTTACTTTCCCACGGTATAGAACCGTTTCATTACCTACCAAGTTTGAATCAATATATGACATTCCATTATCCCCAAAGCAACGAAGATAAGAATATTAACAGTTTCTAAACACTTAGTAATGGCTAATGAGATAAATCTTATTGAAGTTTTTTTAATTTGACTTACTGCAATCGAATTAACCAGAAACTCTTGGTAGGTTCATGTTACTGCAATCGCTTCAACTTTCAGAATGGCTTTTCCATTGTGCTAAACGTGATCCATCCCGACCAGATGTCACCATCACGTTTCACCCAAGAGACTACGGTAAAACTGAAGAGCAGCATCTCAGATTTGTGTTTGTGCCAAGGCGTTTGGATCCGCAAGATAAACCATGGTTTTCCACCGCCGGCATTAGCGCCCGCTGGAATGCAGCAACTAAGCGGGCGGGAATAAAAAGGAGAAATCCTTACCAGACAAGGCATACTTACGCTTGCTGGATGTTATCCGCGGGAGCCAATCCAACGTTCATAGCAACGCAAATGGGCCATGAGAATGCACAGATGGTTTATGATGTTTATGGCTCAATGATCATAAAGTTTAGCGGTAGCCAGGTTGACATGCTCAATACTGTGCTGGCAATTTAGTTTACCCCCTATATGCCCCTTTCGTAGTTTAGAGTTGGTTTTTTAGTCTTAAAATCAATTGGTTAACATTGACGTACAATTGTTTAAGGAACAGTGAGATGATTATTTTTGTCACTGGCGCCACCGCCGGTTTTGGTGAAAGCATCACCCGTCGCTTCATCGCTAATGGTCATAAAGTGATTGCCAGCGGACGTCGCGCAGAGCGTCTGAAAGAGCTGAAAGATGAGTTGGGTGCCAACCTTTACACCGTTCAGTTGGATGTGCGTAATCGCGCCGCTATTGATGAAGCTATCGCTGCGCTGCCCGCAGAGTGGCGTGATATCGACGTACTGGTGAATAACGCCGGTCTGGCATTAGGGATCGAGCCCGCGCATAAAGCCAATATTGAAGATTGGGAAAACATGATCGACACCAACAACAAAGGTTTGGTGTACATGACGCGTGCCGTGCTGCCCGCCATGGTGGAGCGCAATGTCGGTCACATCGTTAACATCGGCTCCATCGCTGGCAGCTGGCCTTATCAGGGCGGCAACGTTTATGGCGCGACCAAAGCGTTCGTGCGCCAGTTCAGCCTTAATCTGCGTACCGATTTGCACGGCACCGCGCTGCGCGTCACCGATATCGAGCCGGGCTTAGTGGGCGGCACCGAGTTTTCTAATGTGCGCTTCAAAGGCGATGATGGGCGTGCAGATGCCGTTTACGAAGGCACCACCGCGCTGACAGCGGAAGATGTCACTGAAGCGGTATATTGGGTCACGACACTGCCTAAACACGTCAATATCAATACGCTGGAAATCATGCCGGTCTCCCAGACGCTTGCAGGTCTGAAAGTGTATAAAGGCTGATTATTGTCATGGGCGCACAGGTTGCGCCCTTCGCTTATGCCCGGCCCCAACCGGCAACAATAATTAACATACCGCTAAACGCCACCAACGCGCCAACCCAATCCCACGTACTCAGTTTGACGCCATCCACCACGCGCAGCCAAATCAGCGCCGTCACAACATAAACACCACCGTAGGCCGCGTATACCCGGCCACTTGCCGCCGGATGAAGGGTCAGTAGCCAGACAAACAGCGCCAGACTCACCGCTGCAGGAAGTAATAGCCACGCGCTCATTCCCTTCTTCAGCCACAGCCATGGCAAGAAACAGCCGACAATTTCGGCAATTGCAGTCAAAAAAAACAGCAAAGTGGTTTTCAACAGCATAGAAAATCTCTCTCTCGCCTAAACAAAAGGCTCACCGCTGGTGAGCAAAGTTGCAGCGATGATATACTAGCCCTCATGGTTGTAACAGCCGGGTTTCTGGCTGTGCTGGTGTTAACTAAAGGAAATCACAATGAAAAACCTGTTTTCTCTCCTGCTGACTGTGACGTTAACCTGCGGTGCGCTGCTGACTGCACCGCTGGCATCGGCCCAAACTGACCGCCTGATCATTGAGAATGGCAACAGTGCTTCCAGCAACGAAGCCGCGCGTCAAAGTAAAGAGCAGTGGAACGACACCAAAAATCTGCGCAATAAAGTGAATACGCGCGTGGAGAAAGAGTTCGATAAAACCGATAAGGCTTTTGACACCCGTGATAGCTGCGAGAAGAGCTATAACGTCAATGCGTATTGGGAACCAAATACCTTGCGCTGCCTTGATCGTCGTACCGGCCGTACGGTCGCACCTTAATTCGCTGTTGCTGCTATAGTTTTCAAGGGAATTCAGAACCAAGGAGAGTGTGATGAAAAAGCGTAATGCAGTGATGTTGATGGCAATGCTGGTGTTGCCGGTGCTGGCACAGGCTTCCTGTGAAAGTGTCAAAGCAGATATCAGCAAGAAAATCGTCAGTAATGGCGTGGCCGAATCAGACTTCACGCTGGATATTGTGCCTAACGATCAGGCCGATCAAGCGGGCGGTCAGGTGGTGGGTCACTGCGAAAATGACAGCCAGAAAATCGTGTATAAGAAAAACGGCCGCGATAGCGAAAGTGATGTCCCGGCCAGCGCAGGCAGTTCACAGGATGCCCCAGCGCAGTAATCGTGAATGGGCGGCCGATGGCCGCCCTTTTTCATTCCGCTTCAGGCCGCTGGCGCGGCATTAACCACGCAATCCACAACGTCAACATCGCAATGGCCAACGCCACCACAAATACCCAGTGCAGCGAAGCGGCGATCTGATTTGTCCACTGATGCAATGTCGCTTCGGACAGTGACTGACGGCTTTCATGTGACATGATTTGCTGCATCGGATCGTGGGCCTGCGGCAGACGCTGTGCAAGATTGAAGTTCAGCACCGCTCCCATTAACGCAGTACCAATCGCCGAACCCAGCATTCGACTAAACATAATTGACGCAGTGCAAATGCCACGAATGTCGTAATGGGCATGGTTTTGCACCGACACCAGGAAGGTGGTGCTGGTCATGCCCATACCCGTGCCAATGACAAAGGCAGTCAGCCCGGCTTGCATAATCGAACTGTCGGCACGCAACAGCAGTAGCAGCGCGCTGCCCGCAATCAATAACAAGGCTCCCAGCTGCGCGGTAAAGCGATAGGACGTGACTAACATCAATCGACCACTCAGCGTGCTGGCTAACGGCCAGCCAATCGACATCATCGCCAGCGCACTCCCCGCCTGCAGCGGTGTACCGCCAGTAATACCCTGAATCCACGTTGGCAGAAAAGCGCTGATGCCCATCATGGTGGCGCCAATAATTAGATTGCCGGCATTGCCTGCCAGAATGAGACGGCTGCGCCAGATGGCGAGAGGAAACAGCGGCGCCTCAGCACGTTGCTCGTGCTGCTTTAACTGCCAGCCCGCCAGAAGCGCTAATAATAAGAAAGCCAGCAGCCAATAGCCAAGGGCATCCGCCTGCAATAGCGCAACCAGTAACGCGGTGACGCAGATCATCAGCCAGCAGCTGCCGGTAAAATTCAGCGTTGCCCCTTTATGATGCTCACGCGCCGGTAAAAAGCGCGCTAACAGCAGCATGGAAAACAGGCCAATCGGCACGTTAACCCAGAAAATCACCGACCAGTTAAAGTGCTGTACCAGCCAGGCTCCGCTCAGTGGCCCAATAATAGCCGCGACACCCCAAACACTGGAGAGCCAGCCCTGCACATTGGCACGTTCACGCGGAGAATAGATGTCAGCCACAATGGTGCTGGTGAGCGGCATAATCGCGCCTGCCCCCAGCCCCTGAAACGCGCGGAATAGAATTAACCACGTCATGGTGTGCGCAAACCCGCACAATATCGAACCCATCAGGAACAGCGAGACGCCAATGAAGAAGAGCCGTTTACGGCCCCACATATCAGCGAGCCGTCCATAAAGTGGTACGCTCACCGCCTGCGTCAGCAAATAGATCGAGAAGACCCAGCCAAACTGCGAAAAACCACCGAGTTCAGCAATGATGGTCGGCATCGCGGTCGCCACAATCGTGACTTCAATCGCAGCCATAAACATGGCTAGCATGCAGGCGATAAGGATCCAGTGGCGATGTTCCGTGTTCAATTCTGCAGTTTCAGTCATACGTCTCCTTTTTTCTCTCAAGGCTAGCTGATTTTCCATCAGACGAGTTTCCTCTGTGTGCGCCTGCAATGTGACAATGTCACTCAATTCGATGAATTTTTTTATTGTCAGATGATGCCTTGTTTCATGCGGGTTAAGAAGGTTTTAACCCCTTTTCTATCTGTCTGATTTTGCCGTAAAAACTGGCGCATTGCGCTAAGTATTGCTATAGCTTTTAACAGCAGTTTCCAGTTATTCACTGGAAAAGCAGCATCTAACAGTCATTTTATCTGTAATTTGATGCGGTTCAGGTCTTTCGTATGTGATTCTTTCTTCACTACACCCTCAACCGTGAAATGACATAACAAGATCGAGCAATTTGTCGAATCAGGGAGACTCTCGCATGCATAATGCATCGCTCATCAGTAGAGCCGGGCTGGCACTGCTGGCCATCGTCGCGGTGATTGCCCTGCTGGTTTGGGGAATCGGGCTGAATACGCTGCGCGACCGGCAAGAAGACTTAATCTATCTCGGCCAACAGCATCTGTTTTTAGTGTTTTGGTCAATGTTTTTTGCTCTGCTGATTGGTATTCCGAGCGGGGTTTTACTGAGCCGCCCGTTCGCCCGCCGCTGGGCTGAATATGTGATGCAGATCTTTAACGTCGGAAATACGTTGCCGCCGCTGGCGGTATTGGCATTAGCCATGGTTATCGTCGGGATTGGTGATCGGCCTGCGTTAATCGCCCTATTTCTCGCCTCATTGCTGCCCATTGTGCGTAATACCTTTGCCGGTTTGAGCGCGGTGCCGCCGTCGCTGATTGAAGCCGCCAACGGTATCGGCATGACCAAATTCCAGCGTCTACTTCAGGTGGAAATTCCCAATGCCCTGCCGGTGATTCTGGCGGGCGTACGCATCGCGACTGCCATTAACGTGGGAACAGCGCCGCTGGCCTTCCTGATTGGTGCCAGCAGCTATGGTGAACTGATTTTCCCCGGCATTTACCTCAATGACTTCCCAACGTTGATCATTGGTGCCGTGGCCACCGCCCTGTTTGCACTGATCCTCGATTTGCTGTTGGCAGCCCTCGGACGTTTCCTCAGCCCGCACTCTGCGGCTTAACACAAGGAGATAAGTGATGGGTATCACGTACAACTTAACGCGCTGGATGAAGTACTCCGCGCTGGCACTGGCCGCCACACTGGCCATCAGCCAATCCGCCGCTGCGGCCACACCGATTGTGATGGCAACGAAGAGCTTTACCGAACAGCACATCCTGTCTGCCATGACCGTGCTCTGGCTGCAAAAGAAAGGTTTTCAGGTGGTCCCCAAGACCAATATCGCCACGACTATCGGCCGCAATGCGATGATCAACAAGCAAATTGACATGACCTGGGAGTACACCGGTACTTCGCTGATCATCTTCAATCACATCAACAAACCGATGTCCTCAGAAGAAGCCTATAAAACCGTCAAACAGCTCGATGCCAAACTGGGGCTGATCTGGCTTGACCCCGCGCCAATGAATAATACCTATGCATTTGCCATGCAGCGTGACCGTGCAAACAAAGAAGGCATCAGCACCATGTCACAGCTCGTGGCCAAGCTGGAGCAGGTGCGCAAAACTGATCCAGACCACAACTGGAAACTCGGTCTCGATTTAGAGTTTTCTGGCCGCTCCGATGGTCTCAAGCCATTACAGAAAGCCTATAACATGCCGCTGGATCGCCCGCAGATCCGCCAGATGGACCCGGGATTGGTGTACAACGCGGTACGCGATGGCTTTGTCGATGCGGGCTTGATTTACACCACTGACGGACGAGTCAAAGGCTTTGATCTCAAGGTACTGGACGATGATAAGCACTTCTTCCCGAGTTACAACGTCACGCCTGTCGTGCGCCAGGATGTGCTGGAAAGCCATCCGGGATTGGATGCGGCCCTCAATCAACTCTCACCACTGATCACCGACGAAGCGATCACTGAGATGAACAAACGTGTTGATATCGATCACCAGTCACCGCAGCAGGTGGCGCGTGATTTCCTTCAATCGAAAAACATGCTGTAAGGAGGCGTCATGGAGACTTTGCATTACATCATGAGTAACTGGCACACCCTGATGGCGTTAACCTGGCAGCATACCTGGCTGGTGCTGGTGGCGGTGGGATTCGCCATCATCGTTGGCGTGCCGTTGGGTATTTTGATTGTGCGTTTCAAATGGCTGGCAACGCCAGTGCTCGGTATCGCCACCATTGTACTGACCATTCCGACCATTGCGCTGTTTGGTCTGATGATTCCGCTGTTTTCCATGATCGGTCAGGGTATTGGTGCTTTGCCCGCTATCTGCGCGGTGTTTCTCTATTCCCTGCTGCCGATTGTGCGTAACACCCATACCGCACTGGAGAATTTGTCACCGGGCTTGCGTGAAGCCGGCCGCGGTATTGGCATGACATTCTGGCAGCGCCTGCGCTGGGTGGAGATTCCCATGGCGCTGCCAGTGATCTTCGGCGGTATTCGTACTGCCGTGGTGATGAACGTCGGCGTCATGGCGATTGCCGCAGTGATAGGCGCAGGTGGATTGGGCTTACAGCTGCTGGATGGTATCAGCGGCAGTGACGTGCGCATGCTGATTGCGGGTGCACTGATGATTTGTTTATTAGCGATTGTGCTTGATTGGCTACTGCACCGTTTGCAGTCGGCGCTGACTCCTAAGGGGATTCGATAATGATAAAACTGGAAAACCTGACGAAAACCTTTACGCAAAAGAACGGCACCGCGTTTAACGCCGTGGATAACGTCAGCCTGGAAGTGCCTGCCGGAGAGATGTGTGTGCTGCTCGGCCCTTCCGGTTGCGGCAAAACCACCACGCTGAAGATGATCAACCGTCTGATTCCTGCCAGCAGCGGTAAGATATTGATCAACGGCGAAGACACCAGTGGACAGGATACCGTCACGCTGCGTCGTAATATTGGCTATGTGATTCAGCAGATTGGTCTGTTTCCTAATATGACCATCGAAGAGAACATTACCGTGGTGCCGCGTATGCTGGGCTGGGATAAAAAGCGCTGTCGCGAACGGGCGACTGAATTGATGAGCATGGTGGCGCTCGACCCCAGCAAATTCCTACATCGCTATCCACGAGAGATGTCAGGCGGTCAGCAGCAGCGTATCGGCGTGATCCGCGCGCTGGCGGCTGATCCACCGGTGTTGCTGATGGATGAACCTTTCGGCGCTGTCGACCCAATCAACCGTGAAGTGATTCAGAATGAGTTTCTTGAGATGCAGCGCCAGCTGAAGAAAACCGTGATGCTGGTGAGCCATGATATCGATGAAGCACTCAAACTGGGCGACCGCATCGCGGTGTTTGGTCAGGGCAAGATCGTGCAATGCGCCAGTCCCGACGAATTGCTGGCGAAACCGGCCAATGATTTCGTCGGTTCCTTTGTTGGCCAGGATCGTACGCTGAAACGCCTGCTGCTGGTGCAGGCAGGCGACGTCACCGATCAACAGCCGACCATCACCGTTAAGCGCAGCACTCCGTTGCAGGAGGCTTTCGCCACTATGGATGACAACGATATGCGATCGGTCACCGTGGTGGATAATGATGGCAAGCCGCTGGGCTTTGTAAAACGTCGCGAAGCGCGCAATGCCGCCGGTCGCTGCGAGGAGATGCTGCATACCTTTAAGGTGACGGGCAAAGCGGAAGAGAACCTGCGCGTGGTGCTATCCAAGCTGTATGAGCACAACACCGTCTGGATGCCGATCGTGGATGAGGAAGGTCGCTACAGCGGTGAGATTTCGCAGGACTATATCGCGGATTACCTCAGCTCAGGACGTACGCGCCGTAGGTTGAATCCATAGCAAACGCACAATGGCTGAATCTTAAGGAACAGTGCACGACAGCCCGAATGCAGATAAACCGCACAACAGCTGAATTTTAGAGCAAATCGCACGAAAGCCCGAACGCAAACAAACCGCACGACAGCTGAAACGTTGGAAGAGGCGGCAGAGGAGTAAAGCGTCCTGCGCCAGGGATGGCGCGGGCCGAGCCCCAGGGATGGTTTACGGCGTCTTTACGATCTGCCGCCTCTTCCGACGTACGCACTGACTCACAGTCAGTGGTTTAAATCCCCACCTCATCCGACGTACGCACCGACTCACAGCCAGTGGTTTAAATCCCACCTCTTACGACATACGCACCGACTCACAGCCCTTGGTTTAGATCCCCGCCTCTTCCGACATACGCACCGACTCACAGCCAGTGGTTTAGATCCCCAATTCCCCTAACGCAAAATCAGTGATTTTCCTCCACCGCATTAACCATCCGTTCATCCCCCCGTTCCGATGGCAGCACAATATTCAACAGCATCGCCAGAATGCCACCCGTGGTCACCGCATGACCAAACAAATTACTCACCAATGATGGCAACTGTTTCAACACCTCGGGTACCGCTTCCACACCTAAGCCAATGCCAAATGACACCGCGACGATTAACATCTCACGGCGGCCCAACGGTGACTGCGTCATCACCCGAATACCTGCCGCCACCACACTGCCAAACATCACCAGGGTCGCGCCACCAAGGACCGGCGCAGGGATTTGCTGCAGCACATTGCCGATCACCGGAAACACGCCCAACAGTAACAACATCAGGCCAATCACCATACCAACATAACGGCTGGCCACGCCGGTCATCTGAATCACGCCATTATTTTGCGCAAAAGTGGTGTTGGGGAATGCCGAAAACATCGCGGCGAACAGGCAGCTCATACCATCTGCCAGAATGCCTCCCTGCAAACGACGCTGAAAACCTTCGCCCTCAATCGGTTGTTGCGAGATCAGGCAATTCGCTGTCAGATCCCCTACCGCCTCAATCACGCAAATCACCGACACCAGCGCAATCGGCACGAAAATGCTCCAGCTAAAATCAAAGCCAAAGCGGAAAAATGAAGGCAAAACCAGCCAGTGACTGGACATCATCGGTTTGATGGGCAGATGGCCGGTCAGTGCCGCCGCCAGACAGCCAACCACAATGCCTGCCACTACCGCGACAAGGCGCATCCAGCGATTTTGGGAGCGGTTAAGCACAATGATCACCAGCAGCGTCAGCCCGCCCAGCGCCAGATTCCCCGGAGCGCCAAAGTCAGCGGCGTTATGCCCGCCTGCCCAATCGGTGATGCTAACTTTAATCAGGCTGATACCGATCAAGGTAATCACCGTGCCGGTCACCACTGGCGTCAGCACTTTCCTCAGCGGCGCCACACAACGGCTGATCAACATCGGAATAAACGCTGCCACGAAGTTGCAGCCCATGATCATCGCCATCACAGCTTCCGGTGAACCGCCCTGCGCTTTCACCATCAAACCACCAGACAAAATGACACCCAGAAAGGCAAAGCTGGTGCCTTGCAGGCAAATCATGCCCGCCCCAATCCCCATAAAGCGACGCGCCTGCAGAAACGTCCCTAAACCGGAAACCAGCAAAGACATGCTGATCAGATACGGAATGTAAGTCTGCAATCCGAGGATTGAACCAATAATCAGTGGCGGCGTAATGATCCCCACCACGCTGGCAAGGACGTGCTGCAACGCAGCGAAAAAGGCGGGAACAGGACCAATACGGGCATCAAGCCCATACAATAAACCTTTTGGGGAGTGTGACATAAGTGTGCTCCGGCAGAATATTCATCAGCAGGGCTGATGCATGATTCACGCCATTGGCACTCATAATGAGGAGAAATTTTATAACAGAATGAAAATAATAGGATTTAAGTAGGATGTTCTCGGATGCTGAATCCGAAACCTTAGATTCAGCCACCGATCATTTGCATCACTTCGTTTCATCCTGCCGCAAGCTGCGCACTGTCATCGTGCATTAGTGTCTCGTCCAGCAGAGAAATATCCAGATAACCGCTCAGCTCACGCTGCTCAGCACGGGGCAAATAAGGCAACTCCCCCAGCAGTGGTGCACCCAGCTTTTCACGCAGAACATCAATAATTTCAGCGTAATGCGCTAACCCCGGATTAATACGATTGGCGACCCAACCCGCTAAAGGCAGACCATCGCGTGCAATGGCATCGGCGGTCAGTAAAGCATGGCTAATGCAACCTTCCTTAATGCCCACCACCAGGACGACCGGCAGTTGTTCCTGCTGAACCCAACTGGACAACGGTTGCAGATCATTCATCAAACTGCGCCATCCACCGGTTCCTTCCACCACTACCCGCGCAGCCTGACTTTTTAACTGCTCAAGGCTGCGGCTCAGCAACGGATAATCCATTCGCACCGATGCGCTGGTACTGATTTCATCTTCTTCCAGCGTAATGGGATTCACCGCCTGGTACGGCAGGTCAAGACCCGACGCCTGCTGCAACAGCAAAGCATCCTTATTACGCAACCCGTCAGGCGTGTGCTGTGCACTCTTGGCAACAGGTTTGTAGCCCGCGGCACAGAGGCCCGCTTTGGCAAAACACTGCAGCAGTGCGCGTGACACGACGGTTTTACCCACCGCAGTGTCGGTACCGGTGACAAAGATTGTTTTCACCTTACTCCTCCTTCGTTGAAGCGATGTGTAACCTGCGAAGAAGGCAGTTTAAGGAAATGTCTCGGATGGCAGATTGCGTTAGCGCAAACTTAAGGCGAGCAGTGATTAGCCCTGCAACAGTTTTACCAGCAAATGACCGCTATAAAGTGAGTCTTTGATCAGCGCGGCGGCACCAAAAGTACCCGGATCGCTAAAGCTGGTAGGGGCAAGTTGGATCTCATGACTGTACGCGGGTAGCGCCTGCTGACGAATAGTGCTGCTGACGGCAGGAAACAGCACATCAGCGGCTTGATTAAGCGGAGAACCAATCAGGATTTGTTGTGGGTTGAAGATATTCACCATCATAGCCAGCATGCGACCAATGTGGTGGCCCACCCCGGCAATAACGTCACGCGCCAGCCGATCGCCTTGCTGTGCAGCGGCACATAAACTGGCGATGGTCAGGGGTTCACGATGCAGCAAACTGTCGGGTTGCGAAGACAAACGCTGTGCAGCCAATTGCAATAAACTGCCGGTGCTGGCTACGGTTTCCAGACAGCCATGATTGCCGCAGTAACACTGCTGGCCGTAAGGATCGATCTGCGTATGTCCAATTTCTACCAGCGCACGACCACGTTTGTGCAAAAGCTGGCCTCCGCTGATCACGCCCGCGCCTACCGTTTCATCAATCACTATCTGAATCACATCCTGCGCACCGCGCGAAGCACCGAACAGCGCTTCGGCCAGCGTCCAGGCGGAGATGTCATGTTGCACAAATACGGGTAAACCCGTGAGCGAGGAAAGTGTTTCACCTAACGGCATTTCCTGCACATCATAGCCCGGCATGCGATGCACCACACCCGATGCCGCGTTAATTAAACCGGGTAAGGTGATGGCAATCGCGGTAAGACGCTCAAGTTTGTTTTGATGGCGGACGAAGAACTCATTGACCCTATTCTGCAGTGTTTGCAGCAGCGGCTGGTCAGCGCTGGCAGGCAGGGGTAAACGATCTTCCTGCAACGCACGGCTGCTAAGATCGCGCAGCGTCAGCGTGATCTGTCCCGGTTGAATTCGTATGGCAAGATAGTGCCAGGCGAGCGTATCCAGAATCAAACCAATGGCCGGGCGTCCTCGGCTGCCCGGCTCCTGGAATTCAGTTTCCTGCACCAGATGCGCATCGAGCATTTCCCGCACGATTTTAGTGATGCTGGCGGGCGCCAGCTGGGCACGTTTAGAAAGCTCAATACGCGAAATCGGGCCGTAATGGTCAATCAGTCGGTAAACCACGCCTGCGTTGGTCTGTTTTATTTGGTCAATGTGGCCAGGCTGACTGTCCAGATTCACGCCCTGCTCCCGGATATTTTCGCGCTTCTAAATAAACAGCAGCTATGGTGATGCAGATTGGCAGGCAGCGTCAAATATTTGATTAGAAATGTGATTTATCGCACATAAAGATCGGGCCATTGATCATCAGACGATTTAAATTTCGGCATTCTGCATCATCAACTGCATCATATTGTGCATTTGCGCAGTGGGTTGCCGCGTGGCTGACCAGACCAGCCAGACTTCAGAAATGGCATCGTGCTCCTGCAGGGGAATCCACACCACATCAGCCAGTCGCGCACGCCGAAATGAGGCCGGCAATATAGAAACACCCAATCCGGTTGCGACCAGACCGAGAATCGTCATCGCCTCGCCCACCTCCTGAGTAATAAAGGGTTTGATTTGATAACGGTGCAGCAGCGCCAGTGTTTCCCCGTACAGCGCGGTCCCCCCCTGCGGATCAAAAAACACGAAGGGCTCGTTGGCCAGTGCCTGAATGGAGATCGATTCGGCATCCGCCAGCGGATGTGCCCAGTGCACCAGCGCGCACAATGGCTCGCGTAGCAGTACCCGATGCTGTAAATCGCTTGGCAACGGTGTGTTGCGCATCACACCTAAATCCAACCGACCTTCGTGCAGCGGTGCTAACTGCTGACGCGTGTTATTTTCCTGCATCGAAATGTGCACTTCCGGCCAACGCTGACGAAATTGATAAAGCGCATCGGAAACCAGTCCGGTGAAGGGTGCGGAAGAGGTGAAACCAATGCGCAGCTCGCCTTCCTGTCCACTGTGCACACGCGCAGCCCGACTGGCGGCTTGTTCAACCTGCAGCAGAATGACGCGCGCATCCTGTAAAAACAACTGACCGGCAGGTGTGATCTGCACGCTGCGATTGGTTCGGGTAAACAGCTGTGCGCCAATCTCCTGCTCCAGCTGCTGAATCTGTTGGCTGAGCGGCGGTTGGGAGATATTTAGCCGCTGTGCCGCGCGGCCAAAGTGCAGCTCTTCCGCAACGGCGATGAAATAACGCAGATGGCGCAACTCAACATTCATACTTTAAACGTCTCATTTGAGATTATTAATATATTGTACAACCTATTCCCATTTTCCTACAGTAATCAGACCGTTTCTCATCTAAGGATATTCCGTGAGTCGCTCTTCCCAGGCAGTGACAATTCATGAAGACGAGTTGTCCGTTCAGCCTGCTCCAACCGTCGCCCCCTCAGAATGGATTGAGCGTGGTTCACCGCAGTTTATGCGCGTCACTCTTGCATTATTCTCCGCAGGATTGGCCACCTTCGCACTGCTGTATTGTGTTCAGCCGATTCTGCCCGTGCTGTCGCAGCAGTTTGGCGTCTCTCCCGCTGAGAGCAGTATTTCACTGTCACTCTCCACGGGATTGATGGCGCTGGGCTTGCTGGTGACCGGCCCACTATCCGATGCCATCGGGCGTAAATCGGTGATGGTCACGGCCTTGATGCTCGCTGCCATTTGCACCCTGATTTCGGCCACCATGACCAGCTGGCAAGGCATTCTGATGATGCGCGCGCTGATTGGTTTGTCTCTCAGTGGCGTTGCGGCGGTCGGTATGACCTATTTGAGTGAAGAGATACATCCCCGCGTCATTGCCTTCTCGATGGGTCTGTATATCAGCGGTAACTCCATTGGCGGCATGAGCGGTCGCTTGCTGACCGGCGTGCTAACCGATTTCTTCTCATGGCGTGTGGCGATTGGGGTGATCGGTTGCTTTTCGCTGGCGGGCGCACTGATGTTCTGGAAGATTTTGCCGGCGTCACGTCATTTCCGTCCCGCCTCGTTACGTCCGCGCAGCTTGTTGATTAACTTCCGGCTGCACTGGCGCGACAAAGGGTTACCCTTCCTGTTCGCAGAAGGTTTCCTGCTGATGGGCGCGTTTGTGACGCTGTTTAATTACATCGGCTACCGTTTGTTGAGCGCACCCTGGTCGTTGAGCCAGGCGGTGGTGGGCCTGCTGTCGGTGGTTTATCTGACCGGTTCGTGGAGTTCTCCCAAAGCGGGCGCGATGACCAGTCGCTTTGGTCGTGGTCCGGTGATGATTAGCGCCACGGCTATTATGCTGGCCGGACTGTTGCTCACCGCCTTTCATTCTCTCTGGCTGATACTGCCTGGTATGATGCTGTTTACGGCGGGCTTTTTTGCCGCGCACTCTGTCGCCAGCGGCTGGATTGGTCCGCGCGCGCGCCGCGCTAAGGGCCAGGCCTCGTCACTCTATTTGTTCAGCTATTACGTGGGTTCCAGCGTGGCGGGCACGCTAGGCGGTGTGTTCTGGCACAGCTATGGCTGGACGGGCGTGACGCTGTTCATCACTGTGTTGCTGTTGCTGGCCTTGTTCGTCGGCTGGCGTTTGCAGTGCCGAAAACTGTAATACCTTTCATCTAAATGACGGGGCCGCTGCGCCCCGCTTCTCGCTTAAGCCGTCAGAATCGCGCTTTCAAATAGTCCCACTTAAAACAAAACGACAATTCGTCGCTATAATCCTTTTTATTCCAACAATAGTTAGATTTTCTTTTTTCACAGCAATGAGGACGTTAGATGCAACTCTATTATTACGTCGATAAGCATGCAGGCTATAACGACAACCATGTGGTACATGCAACAGGCTGCCCGTTCCTCCCTTCTGATGGTGCACGGCGCTTTCTCGGGACTTTCTACACGGCCACTGCCGCCATTCAACAAGCCCGTAAATTTTATTCCAGTGCGATGGGATGCGAGCATTGTTGTCCGGTGGCGGTAAAAAAAAGCCTGACCACTCAGCATAGCGTGGCGCTAAAACACATGGTGCAACTCTGATAATGCTGGTCTGACAATCGCGTAGCGCTTAAGGCGTGATGTTAAGTACGGCTGTCACATCGTTCTCATACAGAAACAGCCGACTTCCTCATCACGGGATCGTAAAGCGCTACGCCTTGATGGTTCTTGCCTGCTTTCACCCTTTAGGCAAAAAGCAAGAATTGATAATAACCTCAGGCTATTAACCTGGCCTTCAGCGATAAAAAATATTCAGGAATAAAAACGGTCTATATGGTTTTCATCCGCTCATTAATGCTCCACAATAGCCCCAATTTGTGATGCAGGTCACTTAACCGGGCTCGTTTCGCCCCCTCACTCGCTGTCAGATCGATTTGAACCCCATGCAACCAACTATCGTCTCACGTAAAACAGCCTGGCTACGCGTTGTGCTGCTGGCGATTGCCGCCTTTGTTTTTAATACCACTGAATTTGTCCCTGTTGGCCTGTTGTCCGATATCGCGGCGAGCTACGCCATGAAGACTGCTGATGTCGGTATTATGCTGACCATTTATGCATGGGTCGTTGCGCTGTTATCCCTGCCGTTAATGCTAGTGACGCGTAATATTGAACGCCGCCTGCTGCTGTCGGTGTTGTTCATTCTGTTTATCGCCAGCCATGTGCTTTCGTCCGTAGCATGGGATTTCACCTCGCTGGTGATTTCGCGCATCGGCATCGCACTGGCGCACGCGGTGTTCTGGTCGATTACCGCGTCACTCGCGATTCGAGTTGCACCGGCTGGCAAGAAAACCCAGGCGTTGAGTATGCTGGCAACCGGTACCGCATTGGCGATGGTGTTGGGCGTGCCCATTGGCCGTATCGTTGGGCAATATCTCGGCTGGCGCACCACTTTCGGCATGATCGGCTTGTCAGCGTTGGTGCTGTTGATTTTGCTGGTGCGGATACTGCCACGGCTGCCGAGCGAGCACACTGGCTCACTGAGTAGCGTACCGATGCTGTTCCGCCGTCCGGCGCTGGTGGCAATGTATATTCTGGTAACGCTGGTGGTTACTGCGCACTACACCGCTTACAGCTACATCGAACCCTTTATGCAGGTGGTCGCGAATGCGGATGAGAACTTCACGACCTTACTGCTCTTGCTGTTCGGTTCCGCCGGGATTATCGGCAGCGTGCTGTTCAGTACGCTGGGCAACAAATTCCCCTCAGCGATGTTACTTGCCGCCATTGGCATCATCACGTTGAGTATGGGGCTTTTGCTGTTTGCCGCCGTGCGCCCGGCAGCCATTTCGCTGCTGTGCATTTTCTGGGGCATGGCAATGATGATGATAGGCCTGGCGATGCAGGTTCGTGTGCTGTCACTGGCACCGGATGCTACCGATGTGGCGATGTCATTGTTCTCAGGCATTTATAACATCGGGATTGGTGCGGGTGCCCTGTTGGGTAACCAGGTCAGCCTGCATATGAAAATGTCGGATGTGGGTAACGTAGGTGGGTTAATCGGACTTGTTGCGTTGTTCTGGTGTATCACCATCTTCCGTCGGTATCCGCAGCTCCGCTCTAACGGATAATTCGCTTCACGACCAGGGGCACACATCGGTGCGCCCCTGCGCCATTCTTTGCGCTTTGGTGATTAGTTATAAATTACCGCTGTGCCATTTAGCTTGTTGTTGCCAGAGGTCGAAGTGATGCGGAACGACTTTGCTCCGGCAGCACTCGCCTTCTCAGATAGCTGATGCTCCAGTGAAGTCAGGTTAGTGCTACCTGATGCACTGACCACACCTATTTGCTGCTGGTTTAAAGGTGCCTGATTCACTAATTCGGCAGCCATGCTACCAAACGCGATGGATGACAGTGCGACTGCGGCTAATACCATTTTGATGCTTTTCATGATCGTCTCTCTTATGCAGATGAAAGGGGTCGGCTGAATTAAGTTAACAACCGTTAATTAAATGCTAGCGCCGAAGCGGGTATCTCGTCAATCATTTTATTAACGGTCGTTATTTTATTTTCAAGTGGCGTGATTATGGGCTTTAGCGCCCTTTTTCACTTATCGATATGAGTGTTGTGCCACAGGTAAAGCACAAACGGGCAAAGTGAATGAGGGAGAATGTCGGCTGCGCTTGCATATTTAGTTAGCGATCGGTAATTTAATCACATGTTCTTCATGCAGTGAGGTGTCCCTATGACGCAAATGACCGACACGCTTAATCGCAAAACGCGTGGTCGCCCCAAAGTATTTGATCGCAACGATGCGCTGGATAAAGCATTAATGTTGTTTTGGGCACACGGTTATGAAGGCACCTCGCTGTCAGATTTGGTGAACGCGACGGGGGCGAAAGCGCCGACGCTTTACGCGGAGTTTGAGAATAAGGAAGGCTTGTTCCGCGCAGCAATGCAGCGCTATATCGACACTTTCAGCGCGCAGCGTCAACAGGTGCTTAACGATGAAACACTCGATGTCAAAGCCGCGATTGAAGCCTATTTTCGTGCCACTGCAGCCTGTTTTACCGAATGCGATAAGCCCGCTGGCTGTTTCTTTATCTGCACGTCCAGTGCGCTCTCTTCAGGCTCAGACGAGATTGCACAGATGCTGGCTAAGCAACATCATGCGCAGGAACGGGCTTTGCAGCAATTTCTGGATGGCCGGCAGCAGCGCGGTGAATTGCCGCAGTGTGCCAACAGCGGTACGTTGGCCAGCTATCTGGCCTGCGTGTTGCAAGGCATGTCGGTGCGCGCCCGTGAAGGCGCAAGTCGTGACGATCTCGATGGAATAGTCGATACGCAGATGGCCATCTGGCCCGCTCTGGCAGGCTACTGCGCGTTAAACGCGTCATAGCATGCTGACCCGTGATGTTTTCTCATCCTGAAGTCAGGTGCGACCTCCAGGCCGCCCCTGACTTGCACCAAAGTGCCATGTTTGAAAGCCTTACGGCATAAAAAACATCGGTTTCAACGCCTGGCTGATCGGGCTATTGTTCACATTCGATGGCATCAGATCTTTCATGGATGCCCACCAACGCTGGCACACTTCCGTGTTTGCGACCGCCTCCCAACGCGCTTCTGATTCAATCTCCACGCTGGCAAACAACAAATTACGTTCCGCATCGAGCCAGATCGCATAATTGTGCGCGCCGTGGGCTTTCAACGTCTGCTCCAGCTCAGGCCAAATCGGTGAATGGCGACGCAAATATTCATCATGACAGTGCGCATGCACCTGCATCACAAAGGCTTTACGCAACATCGCTGCGCTCCGCATCCAATGCAGCCTGCCACGGTTTCACACTGAAGCGTTCACCGAGTGCCACCAGCTGTTCGGTGGTGATGCTCTGGCGAATCCCGCCCATCGACAAGGCTTTGACCACCACTTCAGAAGACTTCTCGGCCGTGTCGATCAAGCCAAAAGTTTCATCCAGATTCGGACCGGCACCGAAAATGCCGTGGAATGGCCACATCACCAGGCTGTGTGATTCCATGGCATCAGCGGTGGCTTGACCAATCTGATCGGTTCCCGGCACCATCCACGGCAGGATACCGACGCCATCCGGGAACACCACCAGACATTCGGTGCTGCCTTCCCATAGCAAACGCGTGAAACGGGCGGAATCCAGATTCACCACGTAACTCAACGCCATAAAATTGGTGGCATGGCAGTGCATAATCACGCGGTCAGCCCCGTTGGATACCTGCTTACGCACGCTGTGCGACTGGAAATGCGCCGCCAGTTCCGAGGTCGGTAACCCGCCGTTGCTGAGCCCCCAGTGGATTTTGTACGACAGCCCTTTGTCGTCCACCTGTAACAGCGCCAGACAGTCGGCGGGATCAAGCTGAACGTTACGGAAGAACTTGCCAGAACCGGTGACCAGGAACCAATCGTTGGCCAGGGCCGGTGCCGGTTGGGTTAACTCAATACAGCGCGGTTCGGCATAAAAATCAGCTGACCAGGCCTGCGCTTCCTCCGGCAGCAAACGCAGGCTGACATTGCCGCCATTGCGCTCATCCCAGCCTTTCAGCCACATATCACTGGTCGCCTTCACCATGTCCTGAACGAATGAAGAAGAGAGAATATTTTGCATGGTTGATCCCTTAACGTAGACGCAATGTTTGTTGTTCATAGTGACGCACTTCGCTCAGCCAGCTGGCATCGGCGGGCACATCATGGCGCAGACACCAGGCTTCCCAGACCGCCTGCCAGGGTAACGATTTCTGCTCTTCCAGCAGCGCCAGACGCGCGGTGTAATCCCCTTCCTGCTCACATTTCCGCAGCTGATCGCTGGGTTCCAGCAGTGCGCGCAGCAGCGCTTTTTTGGCGTTGCGGGTGCCAATCACCCAGGCGGCGATGCGGTTGATTGAGGCGTCAAAGAAATCCAGGCCGATATGCACTTTGTCGAACAGTTTATGGCGGGCGATCTCCGTGGCGATGGCCTGGGTTTCATCATCGAGCAGTACCACATGATCGCTATCCCAACGTACCGGGCGGCTGACGTGCAGCAGCAAACGCGGCACATACAGCATGGCAGTGGATATCTTGTCGGAAATCACTTCGGTTGGATGGAAATGTCCGGCGTCTAACGTCAGCGCCGTTTGACGGCTGGCGGCGTAGCCGAGGCAAAATTCGTTGGAGCCCACGGTGTAACTCTCCGCGCCGATACCGAACAGTTTGCTCTCCACCGCATCGATATGATGACGGGGATCGAGCTTCTCACTGATCACCTCATCCAGCGCGCTGGCCAGACGCTCGCGCGGTGCCAGACGATCGATGGTGAGATCTTTCATGCCATCCGGCACCCAGATGTTCATCACCGATGGCGTCCCGAGCTGTTCACCAAAGTGCGCTGAAATACGGCGGCTGGCTTTGCAGTGGTCGATCCAGAACTGGCGAATCCTTTTATCCGCATGGGACAGCGTAAAGCCGTCGGCGCTCAGCGGGTGCGAGAAGCAGCTGGGGTTAAAATCCAGTCCTAACTTGTTGGATTTCGCCCACTCTACCCAGCCGCTGAAGTGCTTCGGCTCAATGGCATCACGCTCAACTGGGGTGTCGCTTTCCAGATAAATGGCGTGCAGATTAAGGCGTTTGGCGCCGGGGATCAGTGACATCGCTTTCTCAATGTCAGCGCGCAGTTCATCTGCATTGCGAGCGCGCCCCGGATAGTTACCGGTAGCCTGAATGCCGCCCGTCAGTTCGCCATTCGGGTTTTCAAAGCCACGAACATCATCCCCCTGCCAGCAGTGCATGGACACCGGGATGCCATCCAGTTTCGTCATGATCTGGTCCACATCAATACCCAACGCCGCGTAGCGTTGTTTCGACAGTTCAAAGGCTTGTTCAATCAGCTTTGTCATATGCAAGTTCCTTAGCAGGTTGGCTCAGTGCCGCAAAGCGTGCCTGGTGGGCAGCGAAGATGCTGGCGTTCTGAGGTACAAACGTTTCTAACGGGAAATTCTTGTCGATGCAGCGGCGCAGTTCGGCCACGTCGCGCAGTTCACCCAACGCCATTAGCTGACAGCCGACATTACCGAGCGTTGAGGCTTCAATCGGACCGGCCAGCACCGGCATTTCGCAGGCATCGGCGCATAACTGGTTCAGTAATGGGTTCTGACTGCCACCGCCAACCACATGTAACTGGCGAATCGGTGCTCCGCGCAGGTTGCCCAGTTCGCCTATCACCTGGCGATACAGCAGCGCCAGGCTGTCGAAAATGGTGCGCGCCAGCGCTGCAGGGCTTTGTGGAATCGGCATGTGCTGCTCGGCGCAGGCGTCCTGAATCTCCTGCACCATGCTGGCGGGATTGATAAAACGCGGATGATTGGGATTGATCAGGGCACGACAGGCAGGTTCATTTTCCGCTGCGTCAATCAATGTGCAGAGATCTGAAATGTGCAATTCACTGCAAACGCGCTGTAACAACCACAGGCCCATGATGTTCTTCAACACCCGATAGCCCTCCGCGCCTCCTTCATTGGTGATGTTGGCATCGAGCGCAGTGCGGCTTACGCAGGGTTGCAGACTTTCTATGCCCATTAAGGACCAGGTGCCAGAGCTGAGATAAGCGGCGTCGTCCTGCATGAGCGGCGTGGCCAGCACTGCGCTGGCGGTATCGTGCGTGGCAACGGCCACGACCGGAATTTTTTTACCGCTGGTATTGATCCAGTTGCCTACGGTATTGCCCGGTGCAGTCGGTTTGCCAAACCAGTCGGCTTCGATCCCTGCCCACGACAGCAACTCGCTATCCCACTCGCCAGTTTCAATGTTCAGCATCTGCGTAGTGGTGGCGTTGGTGTACTCCCAGTTCATGTTGCCGGTCAGACGATAATGCAGATAATCCGGGATCATCAGTGCATGTTTGACCTGTGCCTGCCAGTCCGGCTGTTGCTGGTGCAGCGCACGCATCTGATACAGGGTATTGAAGGGCAGAAATTGGATACCTGTGCGCTGGTAAATGGCGGCTTTGCCCAGCTCATTGATCGCTTGCGCCATCAATCCATCGGTGCGCGAGTCACGATAACTGACCGTTTCGCCAATGCGTTCTCCGTTGGCATCCAGTAGCACCAGATCCACGCCCCAGGTATCAATGCCGATGCTATCCGGCACGATGCCCTCATCATCTAATTGCGCCAATCCTGCGCGAATCGCCTGCTCCAGGCTGTCGAGATCCCAGCAGTCATAACCGGCGCGACGAATACGCTGATTGGCAAAACGGCACACTTCACGCAGGGTGATGCGCTGGTTAGCAGAGGTCCATTGTGCGAGCATCACGCGCCCGCTGGATGCGCCTAAATCAATGGCAACAATGTTACGCATACTCATGGCGTTTCTTCCTGTGATGAGATGGCTATAGCGTATAAATACAGGCGCCTCGCCACCTTCCCCTTACTGCCAGCGCGTGATAGTCGCTGGCAGGCTGGCAAAGATGATCGTGAGAAAGCTCACAGAACCGTGGAACAACAGAGTTGTGAGCTTTACCGCAATTCCATCAATCACCTGGCCGATCTTGAATAATTCGCCATTTTCCTGCGTTGTGCGGTTTAAATTTCAAGGTAAGGTGCACAGCGCCTGCGTAGACTCGGTTACAAAATTGTTAATCGAGAGGCGCATCATGACCGTTCTGCACAGTGCTGATTTCTTTCCGGAAGGAAACTACGCGATTGCCATTGAGCCGCGCGTACCGCAGCAGGCCTTTCCTGAGCATCATCATGATTTCCATGAAATCGTACTGGTTGAGCAAGGTTCCGGTATTCACGTGTTTAACGGCCAGCCGCAGACCCTGTGCGCCGGTTGCGTGTGCTTTGTACGCGATCACGATCGCCATCTGTATGAACAAACAGAGAATCTGTGCCTGACCAATGTGCTGTACCGCAGCCCGGCAGCGTTTCGTTTTCTCTCCGGTTTACAGTCATTGCTGCCCGGAGATGAAAACGGCAGCTATCTGTCGCACTGGCGTATCAATCACAAGGTGATGGCGCAGGCGCTGCAGATTGTGACGCAGATGAAACAGCAGGAGGTCTGGTCGCTGGAGCGTCAGGCGCATCAGGAACAGCTGTTTTTGCAACTGCTGGTGCTGTTGCGCGAAGCCGGTCACAACGATCATGCGCAGGATCAGGAAGCACGCCTGCATCGGTTGCTTGACTGGCTCAATGAGCACTACAGTGAAGATATTGAGTGGGATGCGCTGGCCGATCGCTTCTCGCTTTCGCTGCGCACCCTGCATCGCCAGATGAAGCAGCAAACCGGCAATACGCCTCAGCGCTACCTGAATCGGCTGCGTTTATTGCAGGCCCGGCATTTATTGCGTCATAGCGATATGCGCATAACGGACATCGCCTATCAGTGTGGATTCGGTGACAGCAACCACTTCTCCACGCTGTTTCGGCGGGAATTTGGCTGCGCGCCCCGAGCGGAGCGCCAGCAGATGTTGTAATTGGAGTGGTTACCATGTCGCTGATTTTGACGCGCGAAGACTATTTCCCGGCCACCAATCTGCCGATTGCGGTGGCCGAACGCATGCCTCAGCCCTCCTTCCCACCGCATCGTCATGAATTCAGTGAAATTGTGATCGTCTGGCGCGGTAACGGCTTGCACGTGCTCAATGACCGCCCGTGGTTGATCACCTGCGGCGATGTGTTCTATATCCGTGACAATGATTGCCACAGCTATGACAGCGTCAACGATCTGGCGCTGGATAACATCCTCTATTGCCGCGATCGCTTTCGCCTGAGTCTGGACTGGAGCCAGCTGCTGCCCCCGCAAGACGATGATGCACCAGGTTGCTGGCGCTTAACCACGCGCGGCATGGCGCTGGCACGAGGGGTAATCAGCCAGCTGGAACGGGAAAGCCGCAAAAGCGATTCGTTGTCGATTCAGCTCTCTGAAGCCCTGTTCCTGCAGCTGGCGTTGATCTTGCGTCGCCATGGTTATGCCGCCGACCGTCCATGGGCGCTGCCGGAAGGTGAACAGCTTGATTTGCTAATGTCTGCCTTACAGGGTGCACTGCATCGTCCGTTCGACTTAGCCGATTTTTGCCAACAAAATGAATTAAATGAGCGTGCGCTGAAGCAGCTGTTCCGCCAGCAAACCGGCATGACAATTGGCCACTACTTGCGACAACTGCAATTATGCCAGGCAAAATATTTGCTGCGTACGCAGGATGGGTTAATCAGTGAAGTGGCCGCACGCTGCGGCTTTGATGACAGCAATTACTTCTCGGTGGTGTTTACGCGGGATACGGGTTTGACACCGAGTGCCTGGCGCCAGCGCTTTCTCCCGCAACGCACATCACTGACCGATAAAATAAAAGCCTGATGCACCTTGCCGTGCGTCAGGCTTTTTAGAGGAAGGCGAGTTAATTAACCGTTGGCCATGCCTAATCCAACGATGTTGGCCGCGATGATGATCACCACACAACCCAACGACAACACGCGAACCGGGCGCTGCCCTACCGCTTTCCACTCTTTCAGCACCAGGCCGACTAATCCGCCGCACAGCACATACAGGCTCATGTGCAGCATCCAGCTGACAAAGTCATATTGCGCAGGGATTTTCGCGTGGCCCCAGGCGTAGAAGAAGAACTGCAGATACCACATGGTGCCACCGAGCACGGCGAATGCCACGTTGGCCATTAGCATCGGTTTTGCCACTGAAAAATCGCGGCGTACCGACAGTTCCGGTTTGATCGCCAGACGGATAAAGCAATAGGCCAGATTAACCAGCGCACCGCCGCCCATGATCACCACATAACTGGGTAAGGCTACGTACAATGGATTGATACCCAGATTGGCTGCCGCTTCATGCATCGGTTTCGCCGCATCCATCGCGAAAGACATCCCGGCTGAGAAGATGCCGCACAGCACCGCCAGCACCAGCCCTTTCTTCAGATTAAACTCTTCTGCATTGATGCCGAGTGCACGCTCTTTCAACAAACCGGCACGCGAAACGATTGCCACACCCACCAACGCCACCAGTACGCCTAACAACGTCATTCGTCCGCCCGGCGAGCTGAACAGCTCAACAAAGCGTCCCTGCAACAGCGGCGTCATCAGGGTGCCCACCACGAGCGTGATACCGATGGCGATACCAATGCCCATCGACATGCCGAGATAACGCATGGTCAGGCCATAGTTAATATTCCCGACGCCCCACATGGCACCAAACAGAAACACCGGCAGCAGCTGCGAGAAGCTAAAACTACCGTAATACGCCCAGAAGTTAGGCAGCAGCACCGCGCTGACCGCCCAGGGCAGAATCAGCCATGACATCGCGCCGCCGACTGACCACATTGTTTCCCATGACCACTTTTTTACCTGCTTAAACGGAGCATAAAAACATGCGGCACTGGCGGCACCCACCAGATGCCATAAAATACCGGCAAGAATGGCACTGTTCATTGTTATTCCTTCGAAAGGTTGAGGCCCACAGGAAACTGACAGTTTCCCGATTAGCAGCAGTCTACGGTGCGCAGCTTTTCATCAGCCTTTGGATGGCTGCCGGAAAGCGCGCGGTGCTGGCAAAATTCGGCGGGTCTTCAACATGAGGATCACAAAATTGCATTTGCAGGCATCAATCGGGCTGGTTTTTATAAGTCACTTATTATTGAGGATATTTTTTATTTTTGTTGTGTTGATCGACACAGTTTTTGACTGACTGCCAGCCTGCTGTTTAACATGGCAGTCACACAAAGCCGCCCGATGAGCTTTCCCCGACGTGGCGAATTCCGTATAACGTTGGAAAAATCATCGCAACGAAGGAATGAGATGAATAGCAAAAGGTTGACGCTGCTGTTGTCGCAGCCGGTGAGCCGCGTGATGCTGGATGATATCCGCGCCATTGTGCCGCCTCAGGCGTTAAACGTGTTCATTAATGGATTGGATGAAGAGCGTTACGCCACACTCGACTGCATTCAGAGCGAAGAGAATTGCGCCCTGCTGGCTTCGGCCATCGTGGTGTGGCGTCAACTCGGTCATATTCACCGCATTCGTTATCAGAAAGGCGAACATCTGCGCGAGGTGGATGACGCCAGCCAATTCCAGCTGTTCAGTATGATGAAAACCCATCGCGCCATTGTTCAACTCGCTTAAAGATCAGGATATCTATGAAAATCGGATTGCTCTTCCCTATTGCCATCATCATTGCTGGCGTCAGTTTCCTCGCGTGGTTTATCGCCAGCGGCGCAGCGGTGCCGGGTTCCTGATCTTTCTGCATAAAATTTTTTCTTACTAACACGCTGAATACGCGGCATTTCATCAGGAATGCTGCGTCTGTCGTATCGTTCTTCCCTTCTCTGCCATCCCGCCATCCGCTCTGGCACTGACAAAAAGGTGCTACACCTTGATCTGTTTCACTCTCGATTCACACCATGCTAACAAAACCGATCGCGGAGACCCTACAGATGACAACACACCATCAACACTACATTAATGGCGCGTTTGTAAACGATCAGAACGATAAGTGGATTGAGGTCATCAATCCAGCAACTGAAACGCTGCTGTCACGGGTGCCGCAAGGCACACAGCAAGATGCAGCGCAGGCAATTGCAGCGGCAGAAACAGCACAACCCGCATGGGAAGCATTGCCCGCCATTGAGCGCGGTAACTGGTTGCGTAAAATTGCTGCAAGCATTCGCCAGCGTGAACCCGAATTGACGGCCACTATCGTGGCGGAAGGCGGTAAAACGCAGGGGCTGGCGCAGACTGAAGTGCTGTTCACCGCAGATTATCTGGATTACATGGCCGAATGGGCGCGCCGTTATGAAGGTGAAATCGTCAATAGCGATCGCCCAAATGAAAATATCTTCGTGTTCAAGAAAGCCATCGGTGTCACCACCGGCATCCTGCCCTGGAATTTCCCGTTCTTCCTGATTGCGCGTAAAGCCGCTCCGGCGCTGATTACCGGCAACACTATCGCCATCAAACCCAGTGAACTCACCCCTAACAATGCAGCGATTTTTGCGCAGATCATTCATGAGATCGGCCTGCCGAAAGGCGTGATCAATTTCGTATTTGGCTATGGCCCCGAAGTCGGTCAGGAGATGGCCGCCAACCCGAAGGTCGGTTTAGTGAGCCTGACCGGCAGCGTGGGCGCGGGCATTGCTACGATGCAAGCCGCCGCGAAAAACGTCACCAAGGTGTCGCTGGAACTTGGCGGTAAAGCGCCAGCCATTGTGATGGATGATGCGGACCTGGATCTCGCTGTGAAGGCCATTGTCAGCTCTCGGGTAATAAACACCGGGCAAGTGTGCAACTGTGCGGAACGCGTGTACGTCCAGGAAGGCATTTATGATCGCTTCATCAGCGCACTGACTGCAGCAATGAAACAGGTGAAGTTTGGCAACCCAGCCGAGCAAACCGATATCGACATGGGCCCGCTGATCACCGCCGCCGCACTGGAACGCGTGGAGCAGAAAGTGGCCAAAGCGGTGTCTGAGGGCGGAAAAGTGGTTCTGGGTGGCAAGCGCGTGGGCGATAAAGGGTTCTACTTCGAACCGACGATCATTACCGGTGTGCGTCAGGAGATGGAAATCATGCGCGAAGAGATCTTTGGGCCGGTATTACCGGTGATGACCTTTAAAACTCTGGATGAAGCCATCGCGCTGGCTAACGATTGTGAATATGGCCTGACCTCTTCGATCTACACGCAAAATCTGAACACGGCGATGATTGCGTTGCGTCAGTTGAAGTTTGGTGAGACCTACATCAACCGCGAGAACTTCGAGGCGATGCAAGGGTTCCATGCGGGTTGGCGCAAATCGGGTATCGGTGGTGCAGATGGACGTCATGGACTGGAAGAGTATCTGCAAACCCACGTGGCCTATTTGCAGTTTTCCTGAGTGAAGTACCTGGCTGGATAAGCTGCCAGCCAGGCATTGCCATGAGGTGAACTGCACCAGAAATGGCGCCTTTTGAAGGCTGCGCAATGGCACGCGCAGCCACACCTCTTCTTCGCTATTTAAGCTGTTCGCTTTCAGGTACGGCGCAACTCAATCGTCTTTACGCGATGCGCTTCTGACTGCGCAGTAAGGCTAATCCACTCAGTACCGACATCGCCATCAGGTAATAGCCTGGCGCGAGGCTGGTGCCAGTGGCACTGATCAACAGCGTACAAATCAGCGGTGCAAAACCACCAAACACCGTCACCGCGACGTTATAGCTGATCGCCATCCCGCTGGCGCGAGTACCAATGGGGAACAGGTCGGCCATCACTGACGGGACCGTCGAGAAATAGATCGATTTCAGCAACGCCATCCAGCACACCAGAATGATCAAGGTGGTCGGCGTGGTGTGATTCACCACCAGCTTAAACGCCGGATAAATGGTGGCGATTAGCATGATCAGCGAACCCCACATCAACGGCACGCGGCCCACGCGCTCCGCCAACAGCCCCATCAGCGGCGTCACCACCGTCAGGATCCCCCCTGCCAGCAACGTCGCGGTGAACGCGGCAGAACCCGGCAGATGCAGGTTTTTGGTGGCGTAAGTTGGCACGTAGTTGAGCATGTAGTTCACGGCGGTGGAGATCACCATCAGGCCAATCGCCAGCAGCATCAGCTCTTTTTGACGACCAAACAGACGCTTGAGCGGAGCGGCCTCAGGCGCTTGCGCTTCAAAACTGGCAGGCTCATGCACATGACGGCGGATATAGATGCCCAATGGGCCAATCAGCAGCCCGAAGGCAAACGGGATACGCCATCCCCAATCCTGAATCTGACTTTCCGTGAGGATCTGCGTCAGTCCCAAACCAAACGCCGAGGCCAGCAAGGTACTTGCGCCCTGGGTGGCAAACTGCCAGCTGGCGATAAACGCCCTGCGCTCCGGGAAATGCTCGACCAGAAATGCTGTCGAGCTACCGAATTCACCCCCCGCCGAGAAGCCCTGCACCAGACGCGCCAGTAAAATCAGCAGCGGCGCTATCAGGCCAATGCTGGCGTAACCAGGCATAAAGGTGATGACCGCACCGCCCAGCATCATCAGGTTGATCGACAGCAGCAGCGCCTTTTTACGCCCGTGGCGATCGGCATAGTTGCCGAGCACAATCGCCCCCAGCGGACGGATCAGGAATGAGACGCCGAAGCTGCCAAAGGTCAGCAGCAAGGAGACGGAGGGATCGCTGGTGGGGAAGAACGCATGGGCAATGTAGCTGGCAAAGAAGCCATACACCGCAATATCAAACCACTCCAGCGCATTGCCGATACAGGTGGCAAACAGCGTTTTATGCAGATTCGGTTTGGTGCTGCTCAATGGGGCAGCTGTGTTAAGCGTGCTCATGCAGCACCTCCTGCGTGCTGACGGTGTTTAGCCACCAGCTCGCTACCTTGCTCGCCGAGATCCCACAGCAGGCGTGTCATAATTTGCAGACCTTCACGCGCAATCGACTTCAGCATATGTTCGTTGACGCCATGCTGACCGCAGGCCGGGTAAGAGTGCGGCACCCACAATGTCGGCAGCCCGAGAATGTCAGAGAACACTTCGTTTGGCAGTGAGCCGCCGAGATTTGGCAGCAACGCCGGTTTTTTGCCGCTGGTCTCTGCCATGCTCGCCAGCACCCAATCCACCAGCGGATCGGTAGGATCGAGTCGCGTGGCCGGTGACCCGCGCATAAACTCCACTTTCACGTAGTCAAAACCGTGCTGCGCCAGATGATCGCTCACATGCTGAGCCAGGTTTTCCCAATCGGTGCCGACCACAAAGCGCAGTTGGCACACCGCCGTGGCTTCACCGGGAATCGCATTCATCGGACGTGCCGGATTGCCCGTCAGGAATGCGAGGACTTCCAGCGTATTCCAGCCGTAGAGTCTTTCTGTCGGAGAGAGCGTCGGCTCGCCCCAGGTGGTATCAATCTCGGGATCCCCTGGCATCCCGCCCACTTCGATGTCGCTGAGGATGTCGCGCACTTGTTGAGTGAGAGAGTCAGGTTTCAGCGCCTCAACCTGCAGCACGCCCTTTTCGTTCACGAGGCAAGCAATGGCGTTGGCTAACTGAGTGCCTGGATTGGTCAATAATCCGCCCCAGTTACCGGAGTGATAGGCGTTGTCACGCGCGGTAACGGTGAGACGGAAGTTCACCGCACCCCGGGAGCCAAGGAACAGGGTTGGGCGCACCGCATTGAGACGCGGGCCGTCAGAAGCGATAAACAGATCGGCTTTCAGCAGTTCAGCATGATGCTGACACAGCTGAGCCAGACCCGGCGAGCTGATCTCCTCACCCATCTCAAACAGCATTTTGCAGTTGAAACCGAACCGTCCACCGCGTGCCTTGAACACCTGTTCGAGTGCCGCGAGGTTCACGCAGTGCTGGCCTTTATTATCCGCGCTGCCACGGGCGTACCAGCGGTCACCCTCTTCCACCAACTGCCACGGCGATAACTCTTCACGCCAGTTTTCGTCGTCACCGAACACCACATCGCCATGTCCGTAACTCAACAAGGTCGGCAGTGCCGGATCTTCGATGCGTACCGCCACCAGGAATGGGCGATGGGCGGCTTCAGGGTTGTCGATAAAATGTAAGGTGAAGCCCAGCGCGATGAGCTGTGGGCCAATCTCATCCTGCAGGTAACGCTGTAATTCGTTGTCGCGATCCTGGCGCTGGCTTTCGGTGCGTTGCGCCACACGTCGAGCCAATGTTTCCTGAAATTCCCCGCTGTCGAACCAGGCGGTGGCTTGTTGTACCGCTTGTTGTGCTGTCATGTTTGCATGTCTTATATTGGTATTTTGGTTTTGTCATCTTTGCGGAAACCTTGCTTTGCCACAATTATCAATTTATCGAGTATGATTTGCTTTTTTGGCAAAGCTCTGCTGCCCGATTTCGAGGCATGCACCAGCATGAGGCATCCGCATGATAAGCAATGAAATCCGCTATTTCCTGGCCGTTGCCAATACCGGTTCGCTCAGCGCGGCCAGTGAACAGCTGTTTGTGGCGGTGTCTGCCATCAGCAGACAAATTCAGCGACTGGAAAACCAGGTGGGCGTGCCCCTGTTTGACCGGCATGCGCGCGGGATGGTGCTGAACGAAGCCGGCGAAATTTACGCCCATCACGTACGCAAAACGATGCTTGAGATGGAGTACGCGCTGGCAGAAATTAAGGGGCTGAAGGCCGTGCGACGCACCCTGATTCGCGTGGCCTGTACCGATGGATTAGCCTTTACGCTGCTGCCGCGCATGATTGCCGCCTTCCGTGAGGATAATCCCGGCGTGCTGTTTGATATCAAAGTGGCAAGTACGCAAGGTGTCGCTGAACTGCTGCGCAGCGGCGAGTGCGATCTGGCACTGCAATTCAGCCTGCACGCTGAACGCGGCGTGGAGGTGATCGGTTCCTGGTCCGCCCCGGTGCTGCTGGTGATGCATCAGAGTCATCCGCTGGCCAGCGCCGCACACGTGACCCTGAACGATGTCAGCCACTATCCGCTGGCTTTGCCACAGCAAAACACCACCGTGCGCCAATTGTTTGAGCTGGCGAGCCACATGAGCGGCAATTTGATTGAACCGGTGATTACCTGCGATACCTTCTCAACGTTGTTCCACTTTCTGCTGCGCACTCCGCTGGCCCTGACCATTTGCAGCGCCTTTACCGTGCTGCAGGAAGCGGAAACGCACGGCTTGATATTACGCTCGGTGGGGATCGATCAATTGAGTCAGCGCAACTTGCAGTTACAGGCGCAATCAGGGCGAACTCGCAGTGCCGCCCTGAATGTATTTATGACGTTTTTACTGCAGCAAATGAACGCGCTGGAGGAACCATTGCGTCAACGCTGGAAGCCCTGACACGTCACGCGCGCTCAACATAATATGCCGCCTTTGAGCGGCACTTGCCCGTCATCAATTCTTGATATCGACCGGATAGAAAATGTGTTTACCAAACGGATCGACGGTATATCCGCTCACCGTTTTGCGCACCGGCTCGAAAATCGTTGAATGGGCGATCATCACGGCAGGCATTTGATCGTGCATGATCTGCTGCGCTTCACGATACAGCATGACGCGCTTGTCGTGATTTTGCTCCGCGCGCGCTTCAGTGATGATCTTCTCGAACGGCTGATAGCACCATTTGGAGGAGTTGGAACCGCCATTGGCCGAGGTGCAGCTGTAGAGCGGGCCAAAGAAGTTATCCGGATCGCCCGTCGCCGTGGTCCAGCCCATCAGCGCCGCCTGATGCTCGCCGCCCTTCACGCGCTTCAGGTATTCACCCCACTCATAACTGACGATATTGGCTTTAATGCCCACCTGCGCCCAATCGGCCTGAATCATCTCTGCCATTCGTCGCGCGTTTGGATTATAAGGGCGCTGTACCGGCATCGCCCACAGCGCGATTTCAGTGCCGGGTTTGATGCCTGCTTCCTGTAGCAGTGCTTTGGCTTTCTGCGGATCATAATCGTAATCCTTCAGATCCTTATCTGCACTCCAGACACCCGGCGGCAGAATATTTTTCGCCACCGTGCCAGTGCCTTTGAATATCGCGTCAATAATCGCCTGCTTGTTGATGGCCATCGCCAGTGCCTGGCGGACTTTCACGTTATCCAACGGCGCTTTGGTGGTATTGAACGACAGGAAACCGGTGTTGAGCCCCGACTTCTGCTCCAGCGTCAGATCCGGGTTGCTGCGCATTTTTTCCAGATCGGCAGGATTCGGGAACGGCATCACCTGGCACTCGTTTTTCTCCAGCTTGGCATAGCGCACCGAGGCGTCCGGGGTGATGGAGAAGACAATGCGATCCAGTTTCGCTTTGCCCTGCCAGTAATCCGGGAAGGCTTTGTAGAGGATGCGTGAGTCTTTTTGATATTGCACCAGCTCAAAGGGACCGGTGCCGATCGGCTCCATGTCGACTTTCTCTGGTGTGCCCGCTTTTAGCATCTGATCGGCATATTCCGCAGAGTGAATGGAGGCGAAGTACCAGGCCAAATCCGCGAGGAACGGCGCTTCCGCATGCGCCAGCGTGATGCGCACCGTATTGTCATCCACCTTCTCTATATTCTTGATCAGCTTCGCCAGTTCCAGGCTATCGAAATTGCTGTAGTTGCCACCGGAGACGTTGTGGTAGGGATTTTTGGCATCCATCTGACGCATAAACGAGAAGATCACGTCATCGGCATTCAGGTCGCGCGAGGGTTTAAACAGTTTGTTGCTCTGGAATTTAACCCCTTTGCGTAAGTGAAACGTGTAAACCGTGCCGTCCGGGCTGATATCCCAGCTTTCAGCCAGACTTGGCACCAGTTCCGTAGTGCCGGGCTTGAAGTCCACCAAACGGTTGAAAATAGGCACTGCGCTGGCATCAACGCTGGTACCTGAAGTGTAAAGTTGCGGATTGAAATTCTCTGGCGAACCTTCAGAACAGTAAACCAGCGTTTTTGCCGATACCCCGCCTGCCACCGCTAAACACAACGCACTGAGTGTGAACTTTGCCATCATCTTTTTCATTGTGATCCTCGTTTTTGTTGACTTCCATGAGCCCGCATCGGTATTTATTGATAAATAACACGATTTATCCGAGGTGTGTAATGCACATCGCGCAAAGCTAATAAGGAAATGTGATGACAGACCAACTCGCTCGCCAACTGACCCAACGTTTTTACCGTTATCTGGCGGTTTCCAGCCAGAGCGATGCCAAATCCACCACGCTGCCCAGCACCCCTTCACAACATGCGATGGCGGAGTTGCTGGCACAGGAACTGCATGAGCTTGGGCTGCAGGATATCGTCATCGATCAGCATGCGACGGTGACGGCGGTGAAACCGGGCAATCGACCAGATGCGCCACGCATCGGCTTTATTACCCATATCGACACGGTGGATGTGGGTTTGTCAGCGGATATCCACCCGCAAACCCTGACGTTTAACGGCGATGATTTGTGTCTGAACGCGCAGCAGGATATTTGGCTGCGCGTAGCGGAACACCCGGAGATTGCGCCCTATCACGGTCAGGAGATCATCTTTAGCGATGGCACCAGCGTGCTCGGCGCCGACAATAAAGCGGCGGTGACGGTGGTAATGACGTTGATGGAGAATCTGAAAGGCGATCATGGCGACATCGTGGTGGCATTTGTACCGGATGAGGAAATTGGGCTGCGCGGTGCCAAAGCGCTGGATTTGGACACTCGCTTTAACGTCGATTTTGCCTGGACTATCGATTGCTGTGAGCTGGGCGAAGTGGTGTATGAGAACTTTAATGCGGCGGCGGCGGAACTGGTGTTTACCGGCGTGCCGGCGCATCCGATGTCCGGCAAAGGCGTGCTGGTTAACCCACTACTGATGGCTCACGACTTCATCTCACGTTTCGATCGCCTGGCCACGCCAGAGCATACCGAAGGACGTGAAGGCTATATCTGGTTTAACGATATCAATGCCAATGCCAGCCGTGCGGTGCTGAAGGCATCGATTCGCGACTTTGATTTACAGGGTTTCGATCAGAAAAAACAGCAGTTGGTGGAAGTCGCAGATGAGATCGCCGCGCTATACCCCACCGGGCATGTTTCACTCACCATTAACGACACCTACAGCAACATTAGTAATGCCATTGGGGAAGATCGTCGTGCAATTGACTTGATATTTGCGGCGCTCGAACAAGTGGGCGTGGAGCCGAAAGTCATCCCGATGCGCGGCGGCACAGACGGTGCGGCTTTATCGGCAAAAGGATTGCTGACACCGAACTTCTTTACCGGCGCACACAATTTCCATTCACGCTTCGAGTTTTTACCGGTGCCGTCGTTTGTGAAATCGTATCAGGTAGCCGAAGCGCTGTGTTATCTGGCGGCGAAATAAGCCCGATCCTTACCGGCAGATCTTAACGCTGTCAGCGGCCCGGCAACCGCTGAGAGACGATGTCACCGACTCCGACGTAAACGAAAAAGGCTGCCATAGGTGAACAACGGCAGCCTTAATTCAATCCGGTTTTAACGGAGCAGCGCGCCAGTATGGCGCTTGATGTTATTTCGCTGCGGTCACATCAATGCCAGGGAAGAATTTCGCCGCCAGCTTGGTGATGGTGCCGTCAGCCTGCACTTTCGTGATAGCCGCATCCAGTTCACCTTTCAGCTTGGCATCACCTTTACGCAGACCAAAACCGATACCTGAACCGAGGATGGTGTCATCTTCAACCGGCTTGCCGACAAAGGCGAAACCTTTACCTTGAGGCTTATCAAGGAAACCAGACTGGCCTGCAGCAGACATCACCAGCGTGCCATCAAGGCGGCCCGCGACCATGTCGTTATAAACCTGGTTCTGGTCCTGATAAGAGGTCACGGTCACACCCTGCGGCTCCCAGTGCTTCTTAGCGTAAGTTTCCTGGATAGAACCCTGCAACACGCCGATGTTTTTGCCTTTCAGCGACTCGGCGGTTGGCAGCAACTTCTCACCCGCTTTGACGATCAGCATGGTAGGAATGCGGTAGATAGGTTTGGTGAAATCGATGCTTTTAGCACGCGCTTCGGTGATATTCATCGCCGAGTTGATCGCATCAAACTTTTTCGCCTGCAGTGCCGGGATCAGCGCATCAAAGCTGCTTTCCACCCACTTACAGTCAAAGTTACCGACCTGGCAAATCGCTTTGCCCAGTTCGATATCAAAACCTTCCAGCTCGCCCTGTGCGTTGCGGCTTTCAAACGGCGGATATTGTGACTCCAGACCGTAGCGTAAGGTTTCCTGTGCCAGCGCGTGTGCTGAGGTCAGCATGCCCAGCGCCACAAAAAGTGCGTTTAATTTTTTCATTATTCTTCCCCTAATTACCCTTTAATACGGCACAGCGCTTCCGCGCCTGCCTGCAGTGTTGCGTCGTCTTTCGCGAATGACAGGCGAATTAATTTATTGTCAGTGCCGTCCATATAAAACGCCGACAACGGAATGGTGGCCACACCGTGATCGACGATGAGACGTTTTACCATTTCACTGTCGCTTTCGTCACTGAAATGTCCGTAACTGGCCAACATAAAGAAGGATCCCGCGCTCGGCAGCAGTTTAAACGGCGAATCTTGCATCAATGACAGCAGACGATCGCGTTTTTCCTGATAGAACGGTGACAGCTGCAGGTAGTTTTGCGGATTCTGCAGATAGTGCGCAAAACCCACCTGCATCGGTGTATCGGCGGCGTACATCATGAACTGATGCACCTTTACAATCTCTTCCATCAGCGCGGCCGGTGCCAGCGCGTAACCCACACGCCAGCCGGTGACGTGGAACGTTTTGCCAAAGGAGGAAACGATCACGCTGCGCTGCGCCAGTTCCGGATGGGTAGCCATGCCGCAGTGGGCACGACCATCAAACAGAATGTGTTCATAGACTTCGTCGGACAGCACCACGATATCCGTGTTGCGGGTCAAGGCTGCCAGCTGTTCCAGGTCGGCTGGCGTCAGCACCTGTGCACTCGGATTGTGCGGGGTGTTGATAATGATCATGCGGGTGCGCGGCGTGATGGTGGCACGCAGCTCATCCCAGTTAATCGCAAAATCCGGCACCTGCAATTTCAGGCCAATCGGCGTTGCTCCCTGCAAACGTACCACTGGCGCATAGCTGTCGAACGCCGGCTCGAAGAAGATCACCTCGTCGCCAGGGTGCACCAGCGCAGAAATCGCCATGTAAATCCCCTGACTGGCGCTGCCGGTGATTAACACCTCGCTACCCGCATCGTAGCGCTGGCCATAAAGCGTCTCGACTTTTTCGGCCAGCGCTTCACGCAACGCGGGTAAACCGGTCAGAGAGGCATATTGGTTATGACCTTCGCGCATGGCTTTACTGACCAGCTCAACCAGATGGGGATCGCATGGAAAATTCGGCGCGCCCTGCGACAGGTTGATGGCTTTATGTTGTGCCGATAGCTGGCCGATGACGCTGAAAATCGTCGTGCCGACATCGGGCTGTTTGGAAGAGATGTTAACACTGCTATTCAAGGTCATCGTTGCTCCACAAGGTTGCATAACCACGTAAGGAAAGTAGATTTCTATTCAACGGCGTGACGCTTGAGTCGACAAGCGAATTGTTGTCATAATAGCCATGATTAAAAATCATAGCTTGAGGTCATTATGTCCCGCTCTGCACTACCGCTAAATGCCATCCATGCATTTCTGGTCACTGCACGTCATCTCAATCTGACGCGCGCGGCCAGTGAGTTGTGCATTACGCAGGGGGCGGTGAGCCGTAAAATCGCTACGCTGGAAAGCTGGCTGGGATTTCCGTTGTTTGCCCGTCATGCGCGCGGTCTGCATCTCACCGAACAAGGGGCGGCATTGTTGCCCGAACTGCAGCAAGGTTACGCCATGCTGGTGAACGCGACAGAGAAAGCCAGCCGCAGCAATGCCTCGATTCGTTTGAAAGCACCGACCTGTGCCATGCGCTGGCTGGTGCCGCGTTTGGTGGCACTGGAGCAACAGCGGCCAGAAATCCACGTAGCGCTCACCACCACGCTGGATCACGCTTCACAGTTGGAAAATTTTGATGCGGCAATTGTGTTTGGCACGCCCCCTGCTGGTTCCATTCGTTTATTTGATGAGCGATTGACGCCGGTTTTGGGCAGTAACGTCACGCCGCCCGTGAGCATCAGCGATTTGGCGAAGTTTACTTTTTTGCATCCCACCAATGATGCTCGCGACTGGCAAATGTGGCTGGCGGACCAGGCGGCGAAGGTGCCGATGGCACGCAATCAGCACTTTGCCACCATGGATCTTGCCATCAGCGCGGCGATTCAGGGCTTTGGTGCCACGGTGGCGGATGTGACACTGGTGCAAAATGATTTGGCGAATGGTCGCTTGATTGCCCCGTTTGCCAACAGCGTGGCCACCGGGGCAGCGTACAGCCTTTTACAGTGTGCAGAACAGGATGCGCCACCGTTCCTGCCGGATCTGGTGGCGTGGCTGTGTCAGCCTCAGAATGAAACCCACTCATCGGCGCTGGCCGACTTCGATTGAGCGACTGGCGTACTGGTTAGCAGCGGCCGGCGCAGAACGGTGCTGGCTGGCGCGGCCTGAGCTTTGCCTAACGGCGCACTGTCCGACAGACGGAATTTCGCGACAGAAGCCTGCAACTCTTCCGTTTGACGCTCCAGCGCGCTGGCCGCCGCAGAAACCTGCTCCACCAGCGAGGCGTTTTGCTGGGTCACGCTGTCCATTTCCGTGACGGCGGTGCCGACCTGCGAAATGCCCTTGCTCTGCTCTTCGGAGGCAGCCGCGATATGCTTCATGATCTCATTTACATCCTGTACCGACTTCAGAATATCGTTCATGGTGCTGCCCGCGCTGCTGACCAACGCAGAGCCTTTATCAACACGCTGGACGGAATCTTCAATCAGCGTGGCGATCTCTTTCGCCGCACCCGCACTGCGCTGTGCCAGATTACGTACTTCACTGGCCACTACCGCGAAACCACGGCCTTGTTCGCCCGCACGCGCAGCTTCAACAGCGGCGTTAAGGGCCAGGATATTGGTCTGGAAAGCAATGCTGTTGATCACGTTGGTGATCTCAGCGATTTTCTTCGAACTGCCGGAAATGCCCTGCATGGTGGTGACCACTTCCCCCACCAGACGGCCGCCCTGCTGTGCGGTGCCGGTGGCCGTTTCTGCCAGCGAGCTGGCCTGACGGGCGTTGTCGGCGTTGAATTTCACCGTTGCCGTGAGCTGCTCCATGCTGGCTGCCGTTTGCTCCAGCGCGGCCGCTTGCTCTTCAGTGCGTGAGGAGAGATCGTTATTACCGGATGAAATTTCTGCCGCCCCGCGATAGATATTCTCTGTTCCACTGCGAATGGCACTCACTGCTTCACGCAGACTGTCCTGCATCGCACGCAGCAGCGGCACCAGTTTGCCGACGCAGTTGCGACCAAAATCCTCTACTGGCTGGCTGAGATCGCCCTGCGCAATCACCGCGAAATGGTTGCGCACGCGCTCCAGCGGTTTCACCAGCATCGCCACCAGATAACGGTCGGTGAACAACAAAATGACAAGGCCGAACACCACGGCAACCAGAATAATCACCTTGGTAATATTGGTGAGTTTATCGACGGTGACACGGGTTTCATCCAGCTTAATGCCTGCAGCTTTATTGAACGCCTCCGCGCTGGTGCCAAAGGCGCGGCTTAGGGCGGGCGTCACGTTATTAGCCTGTGTGCGGTAAGCTTCAACAGTGCTCTGCTGTGCCAGCGACACCTGCGGCGCAATCCCCTCATCCAGCAATTTCTGCCAGCTGGCGATAACGCTGTTAACCGTTTCACTGTCCATCGGGCCGGGTGCCATCGCTTTGAATTGCACCAGCTGCGCTTTCATACTCTCCAGCGCCTGTTGCACCGGTGCGAATGCTTCCGCGCTCACTGCCGCGCCCGATGCACGCCCTTCCATCACGCGGGATAGACGCGTCACCACACGAAAATATTGATCGTTGCCTTTACTCAGTACCGTCATCTGATTAACCAGCTCACGGTCTATCTCATTCCCTTCGCCGAGGGCATTGAGCGAGTGCACGCTAAATAATCCGACACCGCACCACAGCAGGCAAAACAGCCCGAGAATAGTCAGCATGACGGCGCGAATAGTGAAGTTTTTTAAGATTCCCATACATAATCCCTTGGTGTGAAACGCGTAGGAGGCCCGATAAAATCGGGCATATTGCGTTTATCGGCAGTGGATTGGGAAAATGTAACGGTTTAATAAGCTAATTAATTGCTGTCTGCTTAAGAGGAATGGCTGCCATTGTTATCATTAATCAATCAGTTAACGCGTCATTTGCCTTAAGGATTCATTTGCGCAATTTCACTATTAGCCTGCTCATCAAAGCTTAACGTGGCTGCGCATCATGAGACGGAACAAACGCAGACGCCCACGCATAAAACGCGACTTCAACACCGCTTGCGGTTTACCCTGATCACCGAGGGCGAGTGTCAGGTCTTCACGGGGACGCCACACCGGCCAGTCGATTTGGCCCTGCAACTGATAGCTAAACTCACTGGCATCCCGGGCGAAGGTCACCCAATAGGTACTGACCATGTCGGCAAAGCGCTTATCTGCGGCAGTGTAATCCCGCTCAGGCAGCGGTTTAAGCGAGGTCAGCGTGTTGAATACATAGGGGATTTCGTTGCCATGCCAGGTGCCATGTGGATAGAGATCGCGGGCATTCTCTGACACATAGTCGAACCAGTATCGCCAGGCAGGCATGCCAATACTGTGTTGAGACTGCGCCACCAGTAACGGGATCACGGTAAACGCCATGTCTCGCGCCACTGACCGGCCCAGTAAGGTATCGTCGTGAATATCGTATAGCCATTTCATCAGGCCATAGCTCAGGCGATTTTTGCGACGAATTTGCTGTAACACCGTTGCAGGATCCACACCAAAATAATCCAGTACGCTGGCTTCATCACTGTTACTTCCCACCATCAACGGCACCCGATGCTGTTTACCGGCCATAAAGGTTTCGAGCATCGGTTTGGGGAGCACCGCATCACCGCTGATTGCCACCGGACCTAATCCCAGTGGACGTTGCAGCGGCCAGAATTGATCGGCAGGTAACTGACGAAGCTGTTCAGCAGAGGCGTGATCCGGCAGGCCAAAATGCGCTGCAACCTGTTTACCGATTTGTTGCGCCCTCCTGCGCGGCACATCCGGCAAGCTGTATGCACTCTGGACAATGCCTTTGTGGAACAGCCCTTCAGCCAGCGGAGAACAGCACAAAGACAACACGCTGCGCGCACCCGATGATTCACCAAACAGCGTGATATTGTGGCGATCGCCGCCAAAGGCAGGAATATTGCGTTGAACCCATTGCAGCGCAGCGATTTGATCCAGCAAGGCAAAGTTATTCACCACCGCTTCTTGCGGGTATTCAGCATCCAGCGCCGGATGGGCGAAAAAGCCAAAGTGGCCAAGTCGATAATTGAGCGTGACCACGACGACGCCCTGCGCGGCTAAGGCTTTGCCACGATAGGGATCAAGACTACCTGCGCCGATGGTAAAGCCCCCGCCGTGCAGCCACACCATCACCGGCAAGGGACGGGAGGGCTCAACGTCTGGCGTCCAGATATTCAGGTACAGACAATCCTCATTGAACCGGCCCGGATCGCCGCCACCCACTGCCACGCAATAATCCCGGTTTTGCCAGCTGGCATCCCCCCATTGCGTGGCTTCACGTACTTCTTGCCAAGGCGCAACCGGCTGTGGCGGACGCCAGCGCAGTGCGCCCACAGGCGGTGCGGCGTAAGGTATTCCCTTGAAGACAAAAAGATCATCGTCAATCAGGCCTCTGAGCTCACCCTCTGCGGTCATGATCCTCAGACGTCGTTCGTTTTTCATCTCGGGTTCCCAGATCAAGCTTGGTTCCATTATTTGCAGGCCTTGAGCGAATGTCCATGTTCTGAAAGCATTTGCAGATTAAGCCGAATATGCTTTCGATCCATTGAACATCTCCATCAAATTTTTTGGCTAACCCTGGCATGGCGAATTGCTTTAAGGTTACAAGTTAACCTGGCGAGACGGAGAAGCGCGATGTTTGGTGGTATCAACCAGATGTTCAATCGGATGAGCGATCACCCGGACTTCGGTAAACTGCTGTTACGTCTGACGTTTGGCGGCCTGCTGCTGTTTCATGGCGAATTCAAAGTGATGCATGGCGTCGACTGGATCGCCCATCTGCTGGCCGTTAAAGGCATGCCAGGTTTCATCGCTTACGGTGCTTACATCGGGGAAATAGTGGCACCTGTTATGGTGATCATCGGTTTAATGACGCGCCCTGCGGCCTTCATTATCGCGGTGAACATGGTTGTTGCGACCTTGCTGGTAAAAATGGGCGCAGTCTGGCATCGCACAGATGTTGGCGCCTGGTCTCTGGAAACAGAGGCTCTTTATCTGCTTGGCGCACTCGCCATCATGTTTTTGGGTGCCGGGAAGTACACGCTGGTGCGTGATTCGCGCTTGCAATAAAAATCAAAAGAAATGAAGCCGGTCTGCTGAAGTGGTGATGCCACTTCACAGACCGGTTTTCTTATGCCGCTAACGGATACCGCAACGTGCCAGGCTGCGCTGCTGCATCTGCTGATACAACGCCATCTCATCCTGCACCGCTGCGCCTAACGCGGCTTCAAAATCCGCCCTGCTGGCATTGCCCGCGCTGCGTGCGTGCGTTTCGTCGCCTAAATTAGACTGGAATATCCCCGCTGCACTCACTGGCAGGAAATCTTCATACACAATCGGTTCTGCCTGCACCCGCCCCTCAGCGAGGAGTTGGGCCAGGGTTTCCCCCATTTGCGGAGGATGCTGGGTGCCCTTAGCGGTCAAACGGTAGCGGAACCACGCCAGTTCCTGTTCACGCAAGGCTTCTTCATCATCAGGGAAATCACGAAACACTGCGCTCAGATGCTGTTGATGATGCTGGTTATCGCTGCCGGTGCCTGCTTCCGCCAACAGACGGTCGTACAGTGTACGTCCTTTGGGGGTCAGTGCCGCGCCGCGCTGCTCAATCTCGCCAAAGCGCGCAGTATGGGTGCCGGGAGTGCCGTCATTAAAATGCACTGCCTCTTCCAGCGCTTTAAAGCTGGTTTGACGTAACAGGATCGGCACCTCGCGCCGTGGTGGCCCCTCAATAAGGGTTTTGGGATCGATGCCGCGCGAGGGCATCAAGGTTTGCACGCGATCGATATCCAGCGTGCGCGGCGTCAGATGGTTGATGTGGCACCCCTGGAAGCACACCACATCGGCGATCAATCGATGTTGCTGACTCAGTGCGCGGTAGGTCACGCTGTCCACGGTGGTTTGGGCATGCCAGCGGAAGGTTTCCAGCGCCTCTTTGACAAAACGCGCCGCGTCCGCAGCATTCAAACCGCCCTGCTGTTGATGTTGAGCGATCAATGCGCGACAACCCGGCGTGAAAATATCGCGCGCGGCCAAAATAGTTGCGGCTTTTTCCCTTAGCGCGGCGTCATCAATCAGTTCCAGCCGTAACAGAGAGGTAAACACGCGGAATGGATTGCGGCGCAATGCGCTGTCAGTGACCGGACGGAACGCGGTGGAGTGAACCGGCACCCCCGCTTGCGAGAGATCGTAATATCCCACCGGTTCCATTCCCATCACCGCAAACATCTGGCGCAGTGTGCTGAGTTCTTCTGCCGTTCCCACGCGAATCGCACCGTGACGTTCCACACTGAGTCGGTCCAGTTCATCGGCGGCGGCGAGACGGTTTTTTAAAGCGGGTTGTGCTTCCAGCGTACGTTCATTCACGGCCGTGACCAGTTGCGTCAGGGTGCCATATTGCGGCACTTCCTGCTGATACATACTGGACATCGCTTGCGAGAACAGCGTGCGAATCGCATCGCTGGTGAGAAAGTTTTCCATGGTCATCACCTCGGCGTTAAGGGTTGTTGCTAATGTAGATCAACCCTTTATCGCCGTGGAGGAATTTCGTGGAACTGTGACCGCCTTGTCACTCAGCCCGGTCTGACGGGTCACCAAAGCGACATTTCAGGGCCAGCATGATCGTGGTGAGCACCGCTGGAATCGCCAGCAACAGGAAGATTTGGCTGAACGACCACCCGAGCGAAAGGAGTTCTGCGCCGACAAAAGCACTCATAATCGCGCCGACGCGGCCCACACCGTGCATCCAGCTGGAACCGGTCGCACGCGCGTGCGTAGGGTAATAGCTGGCCGACAGCGCATTCATGCCGGTGTTGGCGCCGTTAAAGCAGAAGCCGCTAAAGAAGGCGATGGCACTCATTAATCCCACTTCCGCCGGAGAGAAGCCGAGCGCGACAATCGCAATACCGCCACAGAAGTAGATCACCGCCAGCGCGATATTGGCATTGATGCGATCCATCAGCCAGCCAGCAAACAGCGAACCTACCGTGCCGCCCGCCTGGTACATCGCCGTAACGATGGCGGCTTCCGTCACCGACATTCCCAGCGTGTTGATCAGCGAGGGCATCCAGCTGCCAATCAGATAGACGAGGAACAGCCCCATAAAGTAGCCGCCCCATAACATCAGGCTGCCGAAGAGATAACGCCGCGATACCACCGTCGCCACTGCGCCACGCCGCACGACAACCTGTTCAGTGGACTGGTAATGGCTGTTCGGCTCAACGACGCCAGGCAGCATGCGATCCAAAATGGCATGAATACGTGCAGCAGGTGCACGACGGCTAATCAGGAAGCGCACGGATTCCGGTAAGCCGCGCAGCAGGAAAGGCAACACAATCAGCGGCAAGACGCCACCCATCAACATCACGGAGTGCCAGTCATAGCGAGGCAACAGCCAGGAAGCCGCAAATCCGCCCGATGCGGCACCAAAGGTGAAACCGCAGAACACCACGGTAATAATGAAGGAACGTCGACGCTCTGGAGCATACTCTGCTACCAGCGTGCCAACGTTTGGCATGGCTGCACCGAGGCCAAGGCCGGTGAGAAAACGGAACAACATCATTTGATCGATGTTTTGCGCCATGGCGGTTGCCAGCGTCCACAAGCCAAAAAAACCCACGCTGAGCAGTATCATCACACGCCGCCCGTAGCGATCGGCCAATGGCCCCGCCACCATGGCACCTAAGGCCAGGCCAATCAGCGCGGCGCTGATCACCATGCCAAGCTGATGATTAGTGACGCCCCAACTGGCTTTCAATGTCGGAGCGATAAAGCCCATCAGCGCGATGTCCATGCCATCCAGCGCAACAACGATGAAGCACAGCGCAATCAGGCGTTTTTGCCAACGGCTAAGCGCACTCTGATTAATCAGCTGGCGAACATCTACGGCTTCAACGGTGGTCACGGATCAACTCCTGCACATTCATCGTTTAATCATCAGTTTTGGTAAAAAAAACGGCGCTAATGATAGCTCATCGTTAACAATAACGGGCAGGATTTTTAGGTGTAAGTGAGAATTATTCAAATTATGCGAGATTAAGCGCTTGATATTGCAATAGGTGATAATTTTGCACTGACGCTGATTTTTACTAATTCGATTTAAAACATCAGGTTAGCAATTTCAGGGGTTTTGTTAATATAATTTTGCAGTGAAGTTAACATAATTCCAGTTTTCCCATTGCCGCCATCAGGTAAAAGTCATTATGTTTGAGGCTATGGACAAAAATTCCCTTTTCAATCAGCGCATTCGCTTGCGCCATTTACACACCTTTGTTGCGGTTGCGCAGCAAGGCACGCTGGGGCGCGCGGCAGAGACACTCAATCTCAGCCAGCCTGCGCTCTCAAAAACCCTGAATGAACTGGAAGAACTGGCTGGTGCGCGTCTGTTTGAACGTGGCCGTCTCGGTGCCCAATTAACGACGCTCGGCGAGCAATTTCTTGTCCATGCGGTAAAAGTGCTGGATGCACTTAACCATGCGGGCCAAAGCTTTAATGCCCCACAACCAGGCCGACCGGTCGTGATTCGTCTCGGCGCGCTCACCACCGCGGCAATGGGCATGCTGCCACAGATTCTCGATCGCTTTCATGAGCAACAGCCGAACACCACGGTACAAGTGGCGACATTACATAATAATGTTCTGCTGGCTGGGTTGCGCGCGGGTGAGTTTGATATTGGCATTGGGCGCATGGCCGACAGTGAAATGATGGCGGGTCTGAGTTATGAATTGCTATTCCTTGAATCGCTTAAACTGGTTGTACGCCCGGAACACCCGCTCCTCAGTGACAATGTCACGTTATCCCGCGCGATGCAGTGGCCGGTGGTGATATCGCCGGAGGGCACTGCCCCGCGCCGTATCGCTCAACATATGCTGGACGAGCAAGGTTGTGCGCTTCCCGCTAATTGTGTTGAAACCTCATCCACTTCGCTGGCGCGTCAGCTGGCCCTGCGTTATGACTATGTGTGGTTTGTCCCCTCAGGCGCTATCAAGGAAGATCTAAGCCACAATGCCGTGATTGCCCTGCCGATTAACTCTCCAGGGCCGGGAGAGCCGGTGGGGATTATCACCCGCAGCGGCAGTCATCTCAGCCTGAGTGCTGAAGTGTTGCTGGCGACCATTCGCAAATTTCACACCTGATTAGCGACTGCGTTTGGCGTGGCGCTCTCGATTATCCAGCCGCGCCTGATCCGTTTTTCTTAAACTGACATACAACGCCCCGGCACCTCCGTGCTGGGGCTGCGCCACGCAAAAGCTTTGCACCTCGTCAAACTGCGTCAGCCAGCGAGCCAGATAACTGCGTACGATATTGGCATGCGCTTCATCATCACGGCCTTTGCCGTGGATAATCAGCAAATTGCGTAGCCCCTGCTTGCGTGCCTGCAGCATGAAACTGAACAATGACTTTCGACAGGTTTCTACCGGCTGACGCAGCAGGTTCAGGCTGGCGTCCAGGGAATATTTCCCCAGCCGCAACTTATCCAGCACACCTTGTTGAATCCCTTCTGTTTTGTATTCCAGCGGAGTCGTCAGCGGGATGATGTCAAGAAAGCCCCGCGTGAGGAAATTTTCCTGTTCGTCATTGGCTTGCGTCGGGCGCGGCGCTTTGGTTGAAGGGGAACGCAACCATTGGGTATTGGCACAATCTTTCAGTGGCGTCACATCGCCCATGGCATCCCGGAAAAGGTTTTCATCGTCTAGGTTCATGGTGTTTTCTCACGCCTGGTGGTTTGCTGAGCGCAAGTTGCCGCTCAAAAACAAAATAGTAGCAAAGGATTTTTGGCATCACATCTGTCACTTTTTGCGCTAAGACAAGTTGTGACCAGATGTAAATATGGCAACAAAACGTTCCAGGTCAAAAAATAATGTCAGGCAAACCTTGCGCAAACTCAGGTATACCCTACGTTAGTGGGGGTTTAAGGGGAATTACTGCTCGGATGAGTTCCCTTAACGCGTAAAAATGTTAAAATTGACGGCAGTCAATAATCATCGAGCGTACCTATATGATCCCGGAAAAACGCAGCATTCGACGTATTCAGTCTGGCGGTTGTGCCATTCACTGTCAGGATTGCAGTATCAGCCAGTTGTGTATCCCTTTCACACTGAACGAGCATGAGCTGGATCAGCTGGACAATATCATTGAGCGCAAAAAGCCGATTCAGAAAGGTCAGACGTTGTTCAAAGCCGGTGATGAACTGAAATCGCTTTACGCTATCCGCTCCGGCACTATCAAAAGCTATACCATCACTGAACAGGGTGATGAGCAAATCACCGGTTTCCATCTGGCTGGGGATTTAGTGGGCTTTGATGCGATTGTCGGCGCGCATCACCCCAGTTTTGCTCAGGCGCTGGAAACGGCAATGGTGTGTGAAATTCCTTTCGAAACCCTTGACGATCTCTCCGGTAAAATGCCGGCACTGCGTCAGCAGATGATGCGTCTGATGAGCGGTGAGATTAAAGGCGATCAGGACATGATCCTGCTGCTCTCGAAGAAAAACGCGGAAGAGCGTCTGGCGGCCTTTGTCTGGAATCTGTCCCGCCGCTTTGGTCAACGTGGTTTTTCTCAACGCGAGTTCCGCCTGACCATGACGCGTGGGGACATTGGTAACTACCTGGGACTAACCGTAGAAACCATCAGCCGTCTGCTGGGCCGCTTCCAGAAAAGTGGCATGCTGGCAGTGAAAGGCAAATATATCACCATCGAGAACCATGCGTTGCTGGCAGAACTGGCAGGTCAGACTGAACAAGCTGCGTGATTCTATGCCGGGTCGATAAATGTTAGTTTATTGATCCGGCAACAACTTTTCCCCTTCTGCCCCGCGCCAACTTAGGCTATCTTTAATCCAACTTGCTTTGGTTTGAGGAGATTGCCCTATGTCCCGGTACCAAAATATTCTGGTGGCGATTGACGCCCAGCAGGACGATCAACCCGCGTTACGTCGTGCGGTGTATCTGAATCAACGTATCGGCGGAAAAATCAAAGCTTTTCTGCCTATCTACGACTTCTCCTATGAAATGACCACCTTGTTGTCGCCTGATGAACGTTCCAACATGCGTAAAGGCGTCATCAGTCAGCGTACTGAATGGATTCGTCAACAGGCCCACGCCTATCTTGAGGCGGGTGTTGATATTGAAATTAAAGTGGTGTGGCATAATCGCCCTTATGAAGCGATCATTCAGGAAGTGATGGCGCACCAGCACGACCTGGTGTTGAAAATGGCCCACCAGCACGATCGCCTCGAAGCGGTGATTTTTACCCCAACTGACTGGCATCTGCTGCGTAAATGCCCCTGCCCGGCGTGGATGGTGAAAGATCAGCCATGGCCAGAAGGAGGCAGAGCCGTTGTGGCGGTCAATCTGGCCAGTGAAGAGCCCCATCACGATGAGTTAAATCAAAAGCTGATTCGTGAAACGGTGCTGCTGGCTGATATGGTCAATCATACTGAAGTGCACCTTGTCGGTGCTTATCCCATCACGCCAATCAATATCGCTATTGAACTCCCCGACTTTGACCCCAGCGTGTATAACGATGCGATTCGCGGACAACATCTGGTGGCGATGAAAGCGTTACGCCAGAAATTCTCCATCGGCGAAGAGTTTACGCATGTGGCAAAAGGCTTGCCGGAGGAAGTGATACCGGATATCGCCTCTCATCTGGAGGCGGGGATTGTGGTACTCGGCACCATCGGCCGCACTGGCCTTTCAGCCGCGTTCCTCGGGAATACCGCAGAGCAGGTTATCGATCATCTGCGTTGTGATTTGCTGGCAATCAAACCGGACGATTTCAAATCGCCGATTGATTATGACGATGAAGAAGACGAAGACGATTAAAACAACAAAGGCGACCAGATGGTCGCCTTTTTTAATCGCAATACAGATTACAGCGCGCGCAGGATACCTTCTACACTCGCCTTCGCATCACCAAACAACATTTGCGTGTTGTCTTTGAAGAACAGCGGGTTCTGTACCCCGGCGTAACCGGTATTCATTGAACGTTTAAACACGATAACGTTCTGCGCTTTCCACACTTCCAGTACGGGCATACCCGCGATTGGGCTGCGCGGATCTTCCTGCGCCGCCGGGTTAACGGTGTCATTGGCACCGATCACCAGCACGGTATCGGTATCGCTGAAATCATCGTTAATCTCGTCCATTTCCAGCACCACGTCATACGGCACTTTGGCTTCAGCCAGCAACACGTTCATGTGGCCAGGCAAACGACCGGCAACCGGATGGATCCCGAAACGCACTTTGATGCCACGCGCACGCAGTTTCTCGGTGATTTCCGCCACCGGGTACTGCGCCTGCGCCACCGCCATGCCGTAGCCAGGCGTGATGATCACTGACGTTGAACCTTTCAGCAGTTCTGCAGTGTCTTCTGCCGTGATTTCACGGTGTTCACCCTCTTCTTCGCTTTCGCCACCGACACTCACATCGGTGCCAAAACCACCTGCAATAACGCTAATGAACGAGCGGTTCATCGCCTTACACATAATGTAGGACAGAATCGCACCCGAAGAACCCACTAACGCACCGGTGACAATCAGCAGGTCATTGCTAAGCATAAAGCCCGCCGCCGCCGCAGCCCAACCGGAGTAAGAGTTCAGCATCGACACCACAACCGGCATATCCGCACCGCCAATGGAGGCGACCAGGTGCCAGCCGAAGACCAGAGCAATGACGGTCATCAGCAGTAAGGCAACCACTTGTGAACCGGTACTATTCGTCTGCACAAACCACAGCATCAGCAGGAAAGAAACCACCAGCGCAGCCAGATTCATCTTATGACGATGTGGCAGCATCAACGCTTTAGAAGAGATCTTGCCGCGCAGTTTGCCAAACGCCACGATAGAACCGGTGAAGGTCACCGCACCGATAAAGATGCCAAGGAACACTTCCGTCAGATGGATATTTTCCATCACCGGCGCCAGACCGGGTGCATGATCGAGGTAGCTGTTGAAGCCCACCAGAACGGCAGCCAGACCCACGAAGCTGTGCAGAATCGCCACCAGCTCTGGCATTTCAGTCATCTCGACTTTCTTCGCCAGACGCACACCGATTGCGCCACCGATCACCATCGCCAACAGAATCCACGCCACGTTGCCGCTGTTGGGACCAAAGATGGTCGCCAGCAGCGCAATCGCCATGCCACTGACTCCAAAGATGTTACCCTGCTTTGACGTCTCGTGTTTTGAGAGGCCGGCCAGGCTGAAAATAAACAGAATTGCGGCAACAATGTATGCTGCAGTCACTAATCCGCCAGACATGTTGTTACCCCTTAATTCTTACGAAACATTTTCAGCATGCGCTGGGTGACGGTGAATCCACCGAAGATATTGATGCTGGCAATCAGTACAGCGACGAAGGCAAGGAAAGTCACCCAACCGCCGTGGCCCATTTGCAGCACCGCACCCACCACAATAATGCCGGAAATGGCGTTAGTGACGGACATTAATGGCGTATGCAATGCATGGCTGACGTTCCACACCACGTAGTAACCGACGACGCAAGAGAGCGCGAAGACCGTAAAGTGGGACAGGAACTCAGGCGGTGCCACGTTGGCCAGACAGGCGAACAGCACCACAGCCAATGCCAGCAACAGATATTTGCGCCACGGTGAAACCGGTTTGGCTTCCACTTTTGCTTTTGGCTCAATGGCTGCCTGCGCGGCTTTCGGCGCCGCTGATACCTGAATCGGCGGTGCTGGCCAGGTGACTTCGCCTTCACGAATCACCGTGACGCCGCGCACGACGACGTCATCGAAGTCGACGGTGATTTCGCCGTTCTTCTCTTTGCACAGCAGTTTCAGCAGGTTAACCAGGTTAGTGCCATACAGCTGAGAAGATTGCGTTGGCAGACGGCTAGGCAGATCGGTATAACCGATGATCTTCACGCCGTTGCGGGTCAACGTCACCTGATCGGCTACCGTCAAATCACAGTTACCGCCGGTGGCTGCCGCCAGATCGACAATCACGCTACCCGGCTTCATGCTGGCAACCATTTCAGCGGTAATCAGCTTCGGTGCCGGTTTGCCTGGGATCAACGCGGTGGTTACGATGATATCGACTTCTTTCGCCTGCGCGGCAAACAGTTCCATCTCCGCCTTAATAAAGGCTTCTGACATCACTTTGGCATAGCCATCGCCACTGCCGGCTTCCTCTTCGAAATCCAGCTCAAGGAACTCGGCGCCCATACTCTGCACCTGTTCCTTCACTTCTGGACGGGTATCGAACGCACGAACGATAGCCCCAAGGCTGCCCGCTGCACCGATTGCCGCCAGACCCGCCACGCCCGCGCCGATAATCATCACTTTCGCCGGTGGTACTTTACCTGCTGCGGTGATTTGCCCGGTAAAGAAGCGGCCAAATTCATGCGCAGCTTCAACAATGGCACGGTAACCGGCGATGTTCGCCATGGAACTCAGTGCATCCAGTGCCTGGGCACGGGAAATACGTGGTACAGAATCCATCGCCATGACGGTGACGTTACGCGCGGCCAGTTTTTCTAGCAGCGCCGGATTTTGTGCTGGCCAGATAAAGCTCACTAAGGTGCTGCCCGCGCGAGTCAGTTCGATCTCCTGATCGTCTGGCGCATTCACTTTCAACACAATGTCAGACTGCCAGACACTTTCGGTGTTGCTGACAGTGGCACCAGCGGCGATAAAGCTCTCATCGTCAAAACTTGCGCGAATACCAGCGCCCTGCTCGACCGTGACGCTGAATCCCAGCTTGATCAGTTGCTCAACAGTCTTTGGCGTTGCAGCAACGCGCGACTCATTGGCTAACCGCTCTTTGGGTATCCCAATTAACATACTGTTTCCTTTCAACAATTAAAGGATGAGGTTCTGTAAGTGGCACAAGCCCATAAGGCTGAAACAGCGTTTCAGCTTTTTATGAGCAAAATGCGCAATGTAACAAAGTCTTTATAACCTACTGAAAATGTGAAAAGTGATCCACAGCGATAACGCACACTTATGACATTCACACTAATATTCAGATGCAAAGATTGAATGCCACGTTTTGCCACTAGTTTTGCGACATAATAAAAAATATTCTGCTGCGCAAAATCGTGTCATGTCGAATTTAGTGTTTTTAAAAACCTTTATTTAACAATACTTTAACTATTATGATGCTATGTGTTACCAGAATAAGTGGTAAAGCGGTCAAAAAAAAGCCATAGCATAGGTAAATGACATGTCGATGAATAATTTGCGGAGATTGTCAATCTTATGCGCATAAATTGGCTGAGACAGGTTGATTATTACATGCAATAATCAGCGGCTAATCTGTTATACATCAAGAGTCCAGCACGTTTTCGTACTCATTTTGCGTAAGGCGAAGGATCATTTTTATGAAGCTGAAGAACACCATTCTGGCGACCACCTTGTTATCACTGTTGGCAGCAAATGCATTTGCCGCCAAAGAGTTGACGCCAGAACAAGCGGCCGCGTTGAAGCCATTCAAACGTATTAATATCAACGGTCGCTTTAATGCTATTGGCGATGCCACCGATGCCATCTCCAAAGCAGCCGATGAAAAAGGCGCTGACTCCTTCTATGTGCAGGGTATCAACGATACTAACGGTAACGGCGGCAACTGGCGCGTCACCGCAGATTTGTACAAAGCGAATGCCCCTAAAGCGGATGAGTCCACTCAATACCGTAAGTTCAGCGGTGTTAAAGAACTGCCGAAAGCGGAAGCCTATCGTTTAGAGCCATTCGACACGGTTTCCGTCAATGGCTTTTTCTCCAGCCAGCCTGATGTGAATGAAGCGATTGCTAAAAAAGCGAAAGACAAAGGCGCAGCTTCCTTCTTTATTGTGCGTCAGGTTGATGCCAACAACGGCGGCAACCAGTACGTGACGGCTTATGTTTATAAAGCCGATGCACCAGAGCGCAAAGTGCAGAGCGTCTCCGATTCCATCCCAGCTGATTCTGAAGCCGGTAAAGCCGCTTTAGCCGCGGGCGGTGCAGAAGCGAAGAAAGTGGCTATCCCTGGCGTTGCCTCTTCTGATACGCCAAGTCGTAGCGTAGGCCGTTTCTTTGAAACGCAAAGCTCCACCGGTGAACGTTATACGGTGAAACTGGCGGATGGCCGTAGCGTGCAGGAAGTGAATGCGATTACTGCGGCACAGATGCAGCCGTTTGATACCATCACCTTCTCTGACCACTTCGGTACGCCAACAGAGATCTCTGATGCTGTGGGCAAACGTGCCGTGGAAAAAGGTGCGAAGTACTATCACATCACGCGTCAGTGGTCGAACCAAAGCGGTGGCAACCTGACCGTGACCGCGGATCTGTTCAAGTAATTCGCTTGCGGGGCGGCTTTCGTCGCCCTGCTCATCTGTTTGCATAGTCTGTGCGCAGATCTGCATAATCCTGCATTGCCTTCCCTTTTCGCTCTCCGTAAAATCCTTCGCCTGTTTTCAGGGTATTCCGTTTCAAAATCGGCCAATTGCCACGTTACACTCCAGCGGAATCGTCACTACCCAGCATACTCTGCTGTCCAGGAATGGTGTTTTGGATAAAAAATTAGGTCTGAGCGCGCTCACCGCGCTGGTACTCAGCTCCATGCTCGGTGCGGGTGTATTTAGCCTGCCGCAAAATATGGCTGCCGTCGCCGGTCCCGCTGCACTGCTGATTGGCTGGCTGATCACCGGTGTCGGCATTCTGTTTCTCGCGATGGCCATGCTGCTGCTGACGCGCTTAAAACCCGAACTGGACGGCGGGATTTTTACCTATGCACGCGCCGGATTTGGTGAGGTAGTCGGATTTTGTTCCGCATGGGGTTACTGGCTCTGTGCGGTCATCGCCAACGTTTCTTATCTGGTGATTGTCTTTTCGGCGCTGAGTTTCTTCACCGATTCGCCTGACCAAGTGGTATTTGGCGATGGCAATACCTGGCAAGCGATGCTCGGTGCGTCGGTACTTTTATGGCTGGTGCACTGGCTGGTGTTACGAGGCGTGCAAACAGCTGCCAGCATCAACCTGCTCGCTACCCTGGGGAAACTGGTACCGCTGCTGCTGTTTGTGGTGTTGGCTTTGCTCGCATTTAACTACCACCGCTTCCACTTTGACTTCAGCGGCGTCGCGCTAGGTCAGCCACTGTGGCAGCAAGTCAAGCAGACCATGTTGATTACCTTGTGGGTCTTCATTGGTGTGGAAGGCGCCGTGGTAGTCTCCGCGCGGGCACGTCATAAGAAAGATGTGGGACGCGCCACCATGCTGGCGGTTATCGCGGCACTGCTGGTTTACTTACTGGTGACCCTGCTTGCACTGGGCGTGGTGCCCCGTGCAGAGCTGGCGCAAATGCGAAATCCCTCCATGGCCGGCTTGATGCAGCATCTGTTGGGGCATTGGGGTAATACGGTGATTGCGGTGGGTCTGATTATTTCCGTGTGTGGCGCGTATTTAAGCTGGACAATTATGGCGGCAGAAGTCCCTTTTCTGGCGGCACAGCAAGGGGCTTTTCCCCGCAGCATTGCGCGACAGAATCGTCACAATTCGCCAGCCGCTTCGTTGTGGCTCACCAACGGCAGCGTGCAGGTTTGTCTGATCCTGATTGCGGTCACTGGCGCGGATTACAATACGCTGCTGACCATCGCGTCAGAGATGATTCTGGTGCCATATCTACTGGTGGGTCTGTATTTAATTAAAGCGGTTCGCGGACAAAAAAATCCGCTGGCGATGTCGGTCGGAGTCGGTGCCAGTGCTTATGGATTCTGGCTGCTTTATGCTTCAGGTCCGCTGCATCTGCTGCTGTCTGTGGTGCTGTACGCGCCGGGATTACTGCTGTTCCTGTACGCGCGACGCGGCGGCCGTGGCAACAAAGTGCTAACACAACTTGAGCGCATCGCGATTGGATTACTGATTGCGGCAGCACTGCCAGCGATGTGGCAGCTAACGCAGTAATTAGTGAGGTTGAACCGGGATTGAGACGCACAGCAGGTCATCCTGCTGTGTCAGATTCAACGCTTTACGGTATTCCTGATGAATCGCGTCCAGCTGGTCTTCTGACAACGGATAAGGCAGTTGGATGTCAAAACGGCTGATGTGCTGTTGTTCCGCGAGGGTAATCAGTCGTGCGATATTTATCTCGTCACTGACCTGCGTTGAAATGATTTGTAATGCTAATTCTTTCAAATGATCGTCACTTGCGGCTAAGCCGTGAGCTGACTTGCGCGTGACCATGCCAAAAATCGGCATCACGCCGTAAATAGCGTCAACGAAACTCCAGCGTTTTTTGCAGGAAGCAGAAAGAAAATCGCTGTAATTGAAGCAGATGCGGTCACTGTATCCGGCTGAAGCCAGCTCTTTATCAGACACCCTCGCACTCCTCCTGGTTTTCGTTACGGTTCCGAACCTTGCGCTACAATGCGCGGCTAATAATGGCACATTTCACGGTAAACATACCAGTCAGCCAGGGATATTTCGTGCGATAGCGTAGAGCTCAGGACCAGGAAAAGTTATGCTGATGCCATTCTCATCACTCGCAGTGAAATATGAACAGAATTGTCTATGTGGAAGATGAGCCGGAAGTCGGCGAACTGATCGCCGCCTACCTTGGCCGCCACGATATTGAAGTGACTGTAGAAACGCGCGGTGACCGCGCTGAAGCCACTATTCTCAACGCCGATCCCGACCTGGTGCTGCTGGATATCATGTTGCCAGGCAAAGATGGTATGACCGTCTGTCGCGATTTGCGTGCGCACTGGTCTGGGCCGATTGTGCTGCTGACATCGCTGGACAGCGACATGAACCACATTCTGGCGCTGGAAATGGGTGCCAATGACTACATTCTGAAAACCACACCGCCCGCTGTTTTGCTGGCACGTTTGCGCCTGCATCTGCGTCAGGCGCAGGGTTCCCAGCCCGAAGTCGCGCCAGCCATTCAGAGTTCGCAACGGGTGCTGCGTTTTGGTTCGCTGACCATTGACTCCCTCAATCGCCAGGTAACGCTGTTTGATGAAAACATCACCCTCTCCACCGCCGATTTTGATCTGCTGTGGGAGCTGGCCACGCATGCAGGCCAGATTCTGAATCGTGATGCGTTGCTGAAAACCTTGCGAGGGGTGAGCTATGACGGCATGGATCGCAGTATTGATGTGGCGATATCTCGCCTGCGCAAAAAACTGTATGACAGTGCCACCGAGCCGTTTCGTATCAAAACCATCCGCAATAAAGGTTACCTGTTCGCGCCTCAGGCCTGGGATACCCGCTCCGCATGAGAAAACTCTTTATCCAGTTCTATCTGCTGCTGTTCGTCTGCTTTCTGGTGATGACCTTGCTGGTGGGGCTGGTCTACAAGTTCACCGCTGAGCGTGCGGGCCGCCAGTCAATGAACGATTTGATGGCGAGTTCGCTGTTTTTAATGCGCAGTGAATTGCGTGAGATTCCCCCGCGTGACTGGAATAAAACCATCCGCAATCTCGATCTCGACTTGTCGTTTGAGCTGCATATCGAACCGATGAGTAAATATCAGCTGGATGAGCCTGATATGCGCCGCCTGCGCGCCGGTGAGATCGTCGCACTTGACGATCAATACACCTTCCTGCAGCACATACCGCGCAGCCATTATGTGCTGTCGGTCGGCCCGATCCCTTATCTGTTTTATCTGCATCAAATGCGCATTCTGGATATCGCGCTGTTGGCGTTTATCGGTATGTCTTTGGCGCTGCCGGTGTTTATCTGGCTACGACCGCACTGGCAGGAGATGCAGCGGCTGGAAAAAGCCGCGCAACGTTTTGGTCGCGGTGAGTTGGATGTGCGTACCCATTTTGAAAGTACCTCGAGTCTGCACAGCCTTGGCGTGGCGTTTAACCAGATGGCGGACAATATCAATACGCTGGTCGCCAGCAAAAAACAGCTGATTGATGGCATCGCCCACGAGTTAAGGACACCGCTGGTTCGACTGCGCTATCGCCTGGAAATGAGCGATAACCTCAGTGACGCCGAGTCCGCTGCGTTGAACCGCGATGTCGGCCAGTTAGAGAGTCTGATAGAAGAGCTGTTGACCTATGCGCGCCTCGACCGCCCGCGTGTCGATCTCAACCTTCAATCGTTTGATTTGGCGCAGTGGCTGCGAGTGCACATCGAAGATGTACAAACCATGAATCCGCAGGCACATATCGCCCTGGATATTCCGCAACTTGAGAATGTGGGATCCGCCGATACCCGTCTGATGGAGCGCGTTCTGGACAATCTGGTGAACAATGCGCTGCGTTATGCCCAGCAGCGGCTGCGCGTTAGCCTGTGGTTTGACGGCGCCATTGGTAATTTACAGGTCGAAGATGATGGGCCGGGTATCCCCCCCGAAGAACGCGCGCGCGTGTTCGAACCTTTTGTTCGTCTCGATCCCAGTCGGGATCGCGCGACCGGTGGCTGCGGGCTTGGGCTGGCAATTGTCCACTCCATTGCCCAGGCACTGCAGGGACATGTCACTATTGAGAGCAGTCCGCTTGGTGGCGCCTGCGTTCGCTTCTGCTGGCCGGTTGATCTACCCTTGCGAGATATTTCGCCCCGTTTACCGTCATAAGGAGCTTTAATTGTGACTTCTGCTTATCAGGAACTTAGCAAAACTTTCCAGCGCCTGGCGCGCTTTGGCCACCTTGGGGCTATCGCCGGTGTCGATATGCAAACCACGATGCCACCCGGCGGCAGCCAGGCGCGCGGTGAAGCCATGGCGGAACTCAGCGTGTTTATGCATGAACTGTTGACCGATAAACGCCTCGGCGGCCTGTTCGATGCCGCTCAGCAGGAATCGTTGAACGATGTTGAGCAAGCTAACCTGAGCGAAATGCAGCGTGCCTGGCAACAGGCAACGATTCTGCCCGCTTCATTAGTCGAAGCCAAATCGCTGGCTGGTTCGCGTTGTGAGCATGCCTGGCGCCAACAGCGCCCCGCCAATGACTGGCAAGGCTTCTCAGCTAACCTGAAAGAAGTGGTGAAACTCAGCCGTGAAGAAGCACAACTGCGCGCCGATGCACTGGGTGTGTCTCGGTATGACGCGCTGCTGGATGTGTTCGAACCCGGCATGACCAGTGCGCAACTCGACAGTACCTTTGGCGAGTTGAAAAGCTGGCTGCCCGCGCTGCTGCAAAAAGCCATCGAGAAGCAACAGAAAACCGCCATCGCGGCGCCGGTGGGTCCCTTTGCCATTGAAGCGCAAAAGCAACTCGGTTTGAGTGTGATGAAAACACTGGGCTTCGATTTCAACCATGGCCGCCTGGATGTCAGCGCTCACCCCTTCTGTGGTGGCGTGCCAGAAGATGTGCGCATTACCACACGTTACAATGAGAACGATTTCCTGAGTGCGATGATGGGCGTGATCCACGAAACCGGCCACGCACGTTACGAGCAGAATTTACCGCAGCAATGGCGTGGACAACCAGTGGCACATGCGCGATCGACCGCCATGCATGAATCACAAAGCCTGTTTATGGAGATGCAGTTGGGCCGCAGCAAGGCGTTCCTGCAGCATATTCATCCGCAGGTCGTCGCCTTGATGGGTGACCAGCCCGCATTGGCGCTGGATAACTTTGTTCGTCAGACACAACGCGTGAAACCGGGCTTTATCCGCGTGGATGCCGATGAACTGAGCTATCCCGCTCATGTGATCCTGCGTTACGAAATCGAACGTGCGTTGATTGAAGGCGAGATTGAAGTTGATGACATCCCCGCGCTGTGGGATGAGAAAATGCAGCAATCTCTGGGGATGGATACGCGTGGCAACTACCGCGATGGCTGCATGCAAGACATTCACTGGACCGATGGCGCCTTTGGTTACTTCCCAACGTACACGCTGGGTGCCATGTACGCCGCCCAGTTGTTCCAGGCGGTGAAACGCGCTATCCCACAAGTGGATGATCTGATCCGTAACGGGGAGTTGCAGCCGGTGTTTGATTGGTTACAGCAGAACATCTGGCAGCACGGCAGCCGCTTCCCGACGCAGCAACTGTTGGTGAATGCCACGGGTGAAACACTGAATCCGCACTATTTCCGTCAACACCTTGAACAACGCTATCTCTCTGAGTAAACTGCGCGGCGGCCTGATGGGCCGCCCTTTTCACTTCCTTTACCCGCCTTTGTACATTCCGTTACACGCCGATACCAATGCCTCACGGAAAGACCGAATTGTTTTTCATATAGTTCTTTCACCGGCCCCGCAGTGGGCTACACATGAAAAAATAGTTCGAGGATTTTGCGATGAAAAAATTAGTTGCACTGGTGATCGCCGCTGCTATGGGTATGTCTTCTGTTGCTTTCGCTGCTGAGACCACTACAGCTGCTCCGGCTGCTGCCGCTACCACTACCGCAGCACCTGTTAAGCACAAAGCAGTTCATCATAAGAAAGTTGCCCAGAAAGCTCAGGCAGCTAAGAAACACAAAAAAGTAGCGAAGAAAGCACCAGCGGCTCAGAAAGCTCAGGCTGCTAAAAAGCACCACAAAAAAGCAACCAAGCCAGCTGCACAGAAAGCCCAGGCTGCTAAAAAGCACCACAAAAAAGCAACCAAGCCAGCTGCACAGAAAGCCCAGGCTGCTAAAAAGCACCACAA